>NZ_CAKZJO010000023.1 GCF_936943645.1 uncultured Bradyrhizobium sp.
GCCTGCAGATGAAAACGTCCGCGAAACCCGAAAGCTTCACAAGCTCTCAGGGTGAGGCTAAGCAGCACTCATACGGTAAAATTGCAGTTGTGGATTCCGCCCTCATCCTGAGGGCCCGCCGCAGGCGGGCGTCTCGAAGGATGGCCGCAGACGAGAATCTGCGCCACGCTCTCCCTCAAATGCGATGGCTCGGCAATCTACCCGTACAGCACCCGCGGCAGGATCGTGACGATGCCTGGCCACAGCGTCAGCAGCAGCACGAAGCCGACCATGATCATCAGGTAGGGCATCGTGACGCGCGCGATGTAGCCGAGGCCGTCGTCCGTCAGGCCCTGGATCACGAACAGGTTGAAGCCGACCGGCGGGGTGATCTGCGCCATCTCGACGGCGAGCACCAGGAAGACGCCGAACCAGACCTCGTCGAAGCCGGCGCCCTTCACGATCGGCAGCACGATCGGCAGCGTCATCACGATCATCGAGAAGCCGTCGAGGAAGCAGCCGAGCACGAGATAGAAGACGACCAGCACCACGATCAGCATGAAGGGCGACAGGCCGAGCCCCTTGACGAAGGCCGCGACGGCCTGGGGGATGCCGAGGAAGGCGGCGGCATTGCCGAGGATCGAGGCCCCTAACACGATCAACGCGATCATCGAGCATGTCACGACCGAGCCGATCAGGACGTCGCGGACCACCTGCTGCGACATCGCGCCTTGCGCCCAGGCAACCAAGGCAGCGCCGAGCACGCCGACGGCGGCGGCCTCCGACGGCGTCGCCAGCCCGCCATACATCGAGCCGAGCACGCAGGCGATCAGGAACAGCGCCGGCGCCAGATCCTTCAGCGCCGCGAAGCGTTCACTCCACGGCACCTCGGAGAGTTTCGCTTCCGTCTCCGGCACCATCGCGGGCTTGAGGCTCGTATGCAGCATCACCCAGGCCATGAAGGTGGCGGCAAGCAGGAATCCCGGCAGCACGCCGGCGGTGAAGAGCTTGAGGATGGAGACGTCGCCGAGCACGCCGTAGATGATCATGATGTTGGACGGCGGGATCAGGAAGCCGAGCGTGCCGGCGCCGGCGAGCGAGCCGATCGCGATGTCGCGCGAATAGCCGCGGCGCGTGAGCTCGGTGAGCGACATGCGGCCGATCACCTGCGTGGTCGCCGCCGAGGAGCCCGAGATCGCCGCGAAGATGGTGCAGCCGATCACGTTCACATGCAGGAGCCGGCCCGGCAGCAACCCCGCCCAGGGCGCCAAGCCCTGGAACAGCGAGCGCGACAGGCGGGTGCGAAACAGCAGCTCGCCCATCAGGATGAACAGCGGCAACGCCAGCAGCTCCTGCGTGGTCAGGATGTTCCAGGCGTATTGCGGCAGCAGCTTGTCCAGCGGGATGGAACGAAACATTGCAAGCAGCAGCGTCGCGGTGAGCGCAAGCGTGAGGCCGATCCACACGCCGCAGGCCAGCAGCGCAAACAGGATCGCGAACAGGGCAACGACTTCGATGGTCATGCGATCCTAGATCCAGGTGCGGGCAGGACGGTCATTCGACGGGCGACGCCTTCATGCGGTGATCCTCCAGCGCCAGGCCGAGCACGGCCTGGATCGCGCGCGCCAGGAACTGCAGCGTCAGCAGCAGCATGCCGAAGGTGACGACGGCTTCCGGAAACCACAGCGGCGTGTCGCTGGAGGTCGAGACCTGGCCGCGCGTGTAGGCGGCAAAGGCAAACTTCGCCATGGCTGAGGTCAGGAACGCCATGAAGGCGAAGCCGGCCGCCGCCGAGAGAATCTCGAGCGCGCGCTGCACCGGCACTGGTGCGTTCTTCAGGAGCAGCACGACGCGGATGTGCCCGCCGACGCGCAAGGTCATGGCGGCGCCGAAGGTGAAGGACGCCGCCATCAAATAAGAAGAGTATTCCCACGCGATCGAGATGGTCGGCGGGAAGAACGGCAGGAAGTTCGAGAGGAAGCGGGTGGCGACCTCGCACAGCATCAGCAGCGTCAGCGTGAGCAGACAGCCGCCGCCGATCCAGCCGTCGAGCCGGCCGAGCCGGTCGATGCCGTCAAGCAGGATGCGCAGCGGCGCGGGCGCCGCTGCATTGAGGCTCTGCGGTGCGTCGGACGAAACGCTCGCCACTATCCCGCCCTCAGCCGCGCTTCATTTCGGCGAGATAGGACCGCACCGGCTTGTCCGCGGCCGGCACGCGCTTGAGGAAGGCATCGAGCTGCGGCGCGGTCTTGGCGCGGATTTCCGTCATCATCGCGTCCGAGACCGGCACCACCTCCATGCCGCCCTCCTTGAGGCGGTTCAGGCTGTCGACGTCCGCCTTGAGCGAGTTGGCCCAGAAGCCGGGCTCCATCTTCGCCGCGATATCCGCAACGAGCTTCTGCTGATCGGCGGAGAGCGCCTTCCAGGAATCGAGATTGACGGTGAGCATCTGCGACGACCAGACGTGATTGGTCGGGTAGACGTATTTCAGGAATTCCCAGAACTTGCCGTCGACACCCGACACCGACGACGTCGAGACGCCGGCGACCGCGCCCGAGGCGAGCGCGGGGATCGTCTCGCCCCAGGGGATCATCACCGCCGCCATGCCGATCGCATTCAGCATGTCGACCGCATTCTTGTCGGGCACGCGGATCTTGATGTTCTTCAGACCCTCGACGTCGGCGACCTTCGCCTTGAGGTGCAGATATTGCGTCGGCCACGGCACGATGTAGAGGATCTTCTGGTTGTTGCGCGCGGCGATCTTCTCGTATTCGGGCCGCACATATTTGTGCAGCACCTTGAGCTCGTCCACGGATCCGCACAGGAACGGGATGCTCTCGACGCCCATGAAGGGCTCGTCGCCGACCTGCTGGATGTTGAGGACGTCGGCGAGCGGCACCAGGCCGTCGCGCACGGCGCGCAGATGCTCGGGGCCCTTGAAGCCGAGCTGGCCGCCCGCCTTCACGGTGATCGCGACCGCGCCACCCGTCTGCTTCTTCACTTCCTCGGCGAAGGCCATCGCGTTCTGGGTGTGGAAATTGCCGTCGGGCCACACCGTCGACATGTCCCAGCTCGTCGTCGCCGCCCGTGCGCGGGTGGAGATGTGGCCGGCAGCGAGCAGCGTTGCCGCACCCGCGGTGAAGTTCCTACGTGTGATCATCGAGCCCCTCCGTTTGTTATCACGCGCGCCGACGCATCAGCGCGCGTAGCCGTAAACTGCAACTGCGTTGTCAGCGGACACGAGCCCGCTTTCGATGTCTTCCTTGACCGCCGCGCGATCACGCGTCGAGGGCGCGCCGATGCCGGCGCCGCCCGGCGTCAGCACCACCAGCCGATCATCGGGCGGCACCTGCTGAAAGCCCTTGCCGCGCAGCTTCTTGCCGGACTTCAGGCCGACATAGCCGGCCTCGCCATTCCTGCCGCCGTCGCGGCCGCGCGGCGGATGATCGATGCGATCGAACGCGGCGAGGATATCGAACGGCGCATCGACGCCGCTGCCGACCTCGATGATCTGGCCGAGCCCGCCGCGGGTGCGTCCTGCTCCGCCGGAATCCGGACGCAGCTCCTTGCGCCAGAAGATCAGGGGCGTCTGCGTCTCCGCGATCTCGACCGGCGTGCCGCGCACGCCGCTCGGGTAAGCGGTGGCCGACAGGCCGTCCTTGCCGAAGCGCGCGCCGGTGCCGCCATTGGAGGTCACCGCCATCGAGAACCCGTAATTGCCGCCGACGCCGGAGCGGGTCTGGCCGCGCACGTTGAGATTCCACAGGCACGAGGTGCCTTCGGCCGGGACACGCTCGGGAATGATCTGGCGCAGGCAGCCGAACACGACGTCGGGCAGCATCTGGCCGATGATGTGGCGCGAGGCGACCGGCGCAGGCTTGGGCGCATTGAGGATCGCGCCTGCAGGTGCCGATACCGTGAGAGGCGACAGCGAGCCGGCATTGTTGGGGATCTGCGAGGCGACGACGCAGCCGAGGCCGAACACGGTGTAGGCGGTGGTATAGGACAAGGGCACGTTGATGCCGAACTTCGAGGCGGCCGAGGTGCCGTCGAAATCGACGTGGATGCCTTCGTCTGAGATCGTCAGCGTTGCCGCGAGCGTCACCGGCGCATCATAGCCGTCGACCACCATGGTGTTGCGCCAGCTGCCCTTCGGCAGCTTGGCGATCTCGGCCAGCACCGCCTCGCGCGAGCGGTCGCAGATGTAGTCGCCGAGCTCGTCGAGCGTGTCGATGCCGAACTCGGTCATCATCTCGACCAGGCGCTCGCAGCCGACGTCGTTGCAGCCGGCGAGCGAATAGGTGTCGCCCTCGGTGTCGATCGGCAGCCGCGTGTTGGTGCGGATCATCGCCATCAGCGTCTCGTTGACGACGCCCTGGTCAATCAGCTTCAGCATGGGGATGTAGAGCCCCTCCATGAACACGTCGGTGGCATCGGGCCCGAAGCCGATGCCGCCGATGTCCATGAGGTGGCTGGTGCAGGAGAACAGCGCGACGGCCTTGCCGTCCTTGAAGCAGGGCGTGGTGACAACGAAGTCGTTGAGATGGCCGGTGCCCATCCAGGGATCGTTGGTGATGTAGGCATCGCCCTCCTTCATCGTCTCGATCGGGAAATGGTCGATGAAATGCTTGACCGATTCCGCCATCGAATTGACGTGACCGGGCGTGCCCGTCACCGCCTGCGCCAGCATCCGCCCCTTGAGGTCGAACACGCCGGCCGAGAGGTCGCCGCATTCGCGCACGATCGGGCTGAAGGCGGTGCGGAGCAGCACCTGCGCCTGCTCCTCGACCACGGCGATCAGCCGGTGCCACATGATCTGCAGGTCGATCAGGCTCGCGCCATTCGTCTTGCTCATGATCAGGCTGCCTTCCGTTCCATGACGATGCTGCCGGCACCGTCGATATGCGCGTCGAAACTGGTGGAGACGAAGGTCGAGGTCTCGTCCTCCGCGATCACGGCGGGCCCGGCGATGGTCGCGCCCGGCGCCATGTCCTCGCGACGATAGAGCGGGATCTCGATCACCTCGCCCGCCCTTCCGTCGAAGAATTTGCGGCTGCCGACCGCCTTGGCCGCGGGCTTGCGCGCAACCGCGGCGACAGCAGACGGATGACGCGCCTCCGTCGTCGCAAGCACCGACCAACTCAGCACCTCGATTGCGGCGCCCGGAATCGGGCGCTCGAACATTGCCGCATAGTCCGCCTCGAACTTCTGGCGCAGCCCGGCGAGATCGGCTGACGTGAGCGGCCGGTTCGGCAGCTCGACGCTGATCTCGTGGCCCTGGCCGACATAGCGCATGAAGGCGGCGCGGCGCTCGCGCACCGGCGCGCCGGCGGCGCCGGGCTCGACCAGCGCACGCGCCTCGATCACCATCTCCTGCAGGAGATCAGAGACGGCGGTGGTGTCGAAATCGTCGAGCCGGACGTGACGGCTACGCACCAGCTCATAGGCGATGGGCGCGGCCAGGAAGCCGACCGCCGAGCCGACGCCGGCATTGGACGGCACGATCACGCGGGAGACGCCGATCTTCTCGGCAACGCGCGCCGCGTGCAGCGGCGCCGCGCCGCCGAACGCGATCAGCGTGTGCTGGCCGACCACCGCGCCGCGCTCGACCGCGTGGACGCGCGCCGCGCTCGCCATGTTCTCGCAGACGACCTCGTGAACGGCATAGGCCGCGGTTTCCGCCGACAGGCCGAGCGGTTCGCCGACGCTGCTCAGCAGCGCCTGCTTCGACAACTCCGGATCGAGCTTGATCGTGCCGCCGGCAAACGCGTCGGGATCGATCATGCCGAGCGCGACGTCGGCATCGGTCACCGCGGGGCGCTGGCCGCCACGGCCGTAACAGGCCGGCCCCGGCTCAGACGAAGCGCTCTCCGGGCCCACCGTAACGCGCTTCATCGCGTCGACATGGGCGATCGAGCCGCCGCCGGCGCCGATCTCGACCATCTCGATCACGGGGATGCGCACCGGCAGGCCCGAGCCCTTGAGGAAGCGCGCGGCGCGATCGACCTCGAACACGCGCGAGGTCTCGGGCTGGTACTTCTCGATCAGGCAGATCTTTGCGGTGGTGCCGCCCATGTCGAAGGACAGCACCTTGCTTTCACCGAGCCTTGCCGCGATCTGCGCCGCGAAGATGGCGCCGCCGGCAGGGCCGGATTCGACGAGGCGCACCGGAAAGCGCCGCGCCGTCTCGATCGAGGTGACGCCGCCGCCCGAGGTGACGAGATAGATGGCGCCGCGGAACTGCTCGACCTGCAAGGCATCGGCCATGCGGGCGAGATAACCGTCGATCAGGGGTTGCACATAGGCGTTCGCGACCGCAGTCGATGTGCGTTCATACTCGCGAATTTCGGGACAGACGGCAGAGGACACCGTCACGGAGATGCCGGGCATCTCCTCGGCCAGGATCGCGGCCGCGCGCCGCTCGTGCTCGGGATTGGCGTAGGAGTGCAGGAAGGCGATGGCGACGCTCTCGACGCCCAGCTCGCGCAATTTTGGCGCGAGTGCGCGCACGGAGGCTTCATCGAGCGCGAGGCGGACGGCGCCGTGCGCGTCGATGCGCTCGGGCACGGTGAAACGCAGGGAGCGCGGCGCCAGCGGCCTCGGCTTGTCGATGCCGAGATCATACTGGTCGTAGCGGCTCTCGGTGCCGATATCGAGCACGTCGCGAAAGCCTTCGGTGGCGATCAGGGCCGTCTTGGCGCCGCGGCGCTCGATGATCGCGTTGGTCGCGAGCGTGGTGCCGTGAATGAAGACGTCGATGTCGCTGATATGAGCACGCGCGTCAGTGAGGATGAGGCGCATGCCGTCCAGCACGGCCTGTTCGGGACGCTGCGGCGTGGTCAGCACCTTGCGCGTCTTGCGATCCTGCCCCACGTCCAGCACGATGTCGGTGAACGTGCCACCGATATCAACGGCAAGCCGCACCTCGGCTCCCTCAAGCATTCCAAATTCTCCGCGCTGATCGTCAAGACTGAGGTCGAAAGCGCAGCAATTTCCATGCCATGGACGGCAAGGACGACGCCGCGCCCGGCCATTCTGCTTGGCACCTATGCAATAGGCAAGGCGTGTTCGCGGCCTGCGCGATCAGAGCAGGAATGCAAGCGCCGCTTCGCAGCGCTCCTCGACCTTCAGCGCCAGGAGATCGTCGGCGCGGGTGCGGCCGAGATTGACCGCGGCAATCGGAATATTGCGCTGCGCTGCAGCCTGCACGAAGCGAAATCCGGAATAGACCATCAGCGACGAGCCGACGACCAGCATGGCGTCGGCCTGCGCCAGATGATCCCGCGCCGTGGCGACGATCTCGCGCGGCACGTTCTCGCCGAAGAACACCACGTCAGGCTTGAGAATGCCGCCGCAGGCCTCGCAAGCCGGCACCTGAAAGGACGAAAAATCCTCGTGCTCCAGATCGGCGTCGCCGTCGGGTGCATCAGCGGCATCGAGCGTCAGCCATTTCGCGTTGGCGTGGCCGAGCGCGTGCTGAAATTCTTCGCGCGGCGTCTTCGCTTCGCAGCCCATGCAGCGGACGAGATCGAGCCGGCCGTGCAGGTCGATCACCTCGCGGTGGCCGGCGCTCTGATGCAGCCGGTCGACGTTCTGGGTCAGCAGCATCCCGCAGCGCCCGTTCGCCTCCAGACGTGCGAGCGCATGATGCGCATCGTTCGGGCGGGCCTGGCCGAACCGCCGCCAGCCGATCAGGCTGCGCGCCCAATAGCGCTGGCGCGTGGGCTCGTCCGATATGAAGGCCTGGAAGTTGACCGGCTGGGTCCGCTTCCAGTTGCCTTGACTGTCGCGATAATCGGGAATGCCGGAGTTGGTGCTGCAGCCGGCGCCGGTCAGCACGAACAGCTTTTCGTGCCGGTCGACGAAGTCCTGGAGGAGGGAGCTTGCCATGACGCAGATGTAGTCCGCGACGGCCGGTTTTGCCAGATCACCCTCAGCTCGCCCAGTTCTCGCGAAACTCCGGAAACAGCGTCAGGCCTCCGCAGGCGTAGAGGGTCTGTCCGGTGATGTAGCTGGCATCGTCCGAGGCGAGGAAGGCGAAGACGGCGGCGATCTCCTCCGGCGTGCCGACACGGCCGAGCGGAATATGACTGGTGACTTCGCCGCGCTTCTTGGGATCATCCCGCCAGGCATCGTTGATCGGCGTGTCGATCGCGCCCGGTCCGACGGCGTTGACGCGGATGCCCCGGCCGGCGAACTCCAGCGCCAGCGTGCGCGTCAGGTTGGCCATGCCGCCCTTGCTGATGGAATAAGCGAGATAGCCGGGTTTCGGGATGATCTGGTGCACGCTGGAGCAGTTGATGATGCTGCCGCCTCCCCCGCGCGCCACGAAATGCGCGAGCGCCTTCTGTGCACAGAGCACGGCGCCGTTGAGATTGACGTCGATGATGCGACGATAGGTTTCGACGTCGAGCGCCTCGCTCGGCGATTCCTGCTGGAAGCCGGCGTTGTTGACGAGGCAGTCGAGACGTTTCCAGCGCGACAGGATCGCCTCGAACATCGCGGCGATGTCCTGCTCGTTGGCGACATTGGCCTTGACGATGCAATGATCGCCCTCGCCGTGGCCGCGATCGCGCGAAGCTGCCCGCGCGAGCGCGAGCGTCTCCGCCGCCCGATCCTCGTGCTCGAAATAATTGATGGCGACGGTCGCACCTTCCTGGGCGAGCCGGATGGCGACGGCGCGGCCGATGCCTTGGGAGGCGCCGGTCACCAGCGCGTATTGGCCGACGAGGCGCGAGGGGAACGAAGTCGAGCGATCGGGGTGCGGCATGATTTATCTCCGGGTGCCTCATCATCGACGAGAGGCGCTCTTTGTTCCATCACTTCGGCGCCTTGCCAGGATTTAATCCGCGCGGCGCGCGAGCGGCGAGGTCAGGATCTGGTAGAGAATGATCGCGCCAAAGGTTGCGGTGCCGATGCCACCGACCGTGAACGCACCGAACTTGAGCGTGAGATCGCCGGCACCTGCGGTGAGCGCCACGGCAACGGTGATCAGGTTCGCAGGGCTTGCAAAGTCGACCTTATTCTCGACCCAGATCCGGCCCGCCATCGCCGCGATCAGTCCGAACAACACGATCGAGAGGCCGCCGATGACGGGCCCGGGGATCGACAGGATCAGCGCGCCGAACTTCGGCGAGAAGCCGAGCAGGATCGACACGATGGCGGCGAAGGCAAACAGCAATGTCGAATAGACCTTGGTCGCGGCCATCACGCCGATGTTCTCGGCATAGGTGGTGACGCCGGTGCCGCCGCCGGAGGCTGCGACGATGGTCGCCAGGCTGTCGGCGAACAGCGCGCGGCCGAGATAGGCGTCGAGACTCCGGCCCGTCATGGCACCGACGGCCTTGATGTGACCGAGGTTCTCGGCGACGAGGATGATCGCAACCGGCGCAATCAGGAAGATCGCATCAGCCTGGAACGTCGGCGCAGTGAAGTTCGGCAAGCCGATCCACGGCGCAGCCGCCAATGCTGCGAAGTCGATCGGCTTGCCGAAGCCGAGGCCGTTCGCAAACAGCAGGTACAAGAGATATCCACCGATGGCGCCGAGGATGATCGGCAGCCGGCGCCACAGGCCGCGAGCTGCAACCGCGACCACGCCGATCATCAGCACGGTGGCAAGCCCGATCCCCGTGTCGAACGTGTTGGCGCTCACCGCCTTGACCGCCACCGGCGCAAGGTTGAGGCCGATCGCAGCGACCACAGCGCCGGTGACGGCCGGCGGCAGCAGCCGCTCGACCCAGCCGACCCCGGACCACATCACGACCAGCGCAATCACCCCGTAGAGCACGCCGGCTCCCACGATGCCGCCGAGTGCCACCGAAATATTGGGATTGGCTCCCTGCCCCGCATAGCCGGTAGCGGCGATGACCACGGCGATGAACGCGAAGCTCGACCCGAGATAGCTCGGCACGCGCCCGGCGACGATGACGAAGAAGATCAACGTGCCGACGCCGGAGAACAGGACCGCCACATTGGGATCGAACCCCATCAGCAACGGTGCGATGATCGTCGAGCCGGACATCGCGACGCAATGCTGAAGACCGGAGACGACGGTCTGGCCCCAGGACAGCCGTTCCTCAGGCATGATCACCCCCGAGGTCTTCAGCGTCCAACGCGGAAAATAGCTCTGTGCTTGCTCGTCCGAGCCGGTTGCTGTCGACATGTTCCCCCCAGTTGCGGTGCAGCGATCGATTGTCGTGCGATCCGACAAAAATGTGATTGTCGCTTCTGCGGTGACCATCACATGATGCAAAGATTCAAATCTTTGCAAGATCAATGCGTTCCAGGGCCCACACTATGACACAAGTTGCGATCCAGCCAGCCGTCCATCGCCGGTACCAGCCCTGGTACAAGATCCTCTATGTGCAGGTCCTGATCGCCATCGCGCTCGGCGTGCTGATTGGCTACTTCTATCCCGATCTCGGCAAGTCACTGAAGCCGCTCGGCGACGGCTTCATCGCGCTGATCAAGATGATGATCGCGCCGGTCATCTTCTGCACCGTGGTGCACGGCATCTCCTCGATGGGCGACCTCAAGCGCGTCGGCCGGGTCGGGCTGAAGTCGCTGATCTATTTCGAGACGATCTCGACCGTTGCACTCGCGGTGGGCCTGCTGGTCGGCGAAATCCTCCAGCCCGGCCACGGCTTCAACATCGATCCCGCCACGATCGATCCGAAATCGGTGGCAACATACGTCACCAAGGCCAAGGAAGAGGGCATCGTCGCCCATCTGATGGCGATCATCCCCGACAGCTATCTGGGCGCGATCGCGCGCGGCGACCTGTTGCAGGTGCTGCTGATCTCGATCCTGTCGGGCTTTGCCATCGCCTTCCTCGGCAAGGCCGGCGAGCCGATCGCGGATGCGATCGACAAGGCGGCGAAGATGTTCTTCGGCATCATCCGCATCATCGTGCGCGTCGCCCCGATCGGCGCCTTCGGCGCGATGGCGTTCACGGTCGGCGCTTACGGCCTCGGCTCGCTGCTCAACCTTGCCGCCCTGATCGGCACGTTCTACCTCACCAGCATCCTGTTCGTGGTGATCGTGCTGGGCGCGATCGCGCGGCTCGCCGGCTTCTCGATCCTGCGCTTCATCGCCTACATCAAGGACGAGCTCCTGATCGTTCTCGGCACCTCGTCGTCGGAGACGGTGCTGCCGCAGATGATCCAGAAGATGGAGCATCTCGGTGCCTCGCGCTCGGTGGTCGGCCTCGTCATTCCGACCGGCTACAGCTTCAACCTCGACGGCACCAACATCTACATGACGCTGGCGACGCTGTTCCTGGCGCAGGCGACCAACACCCATCTCACGATCTGGCAGGAGCTCGGCATTCTCGGCATCGCCATGATCACGTCCAAAGGTGCTTCCGGCGTCACCGGCGCGGGCTTCATCACGCTCGCGGCGACGCTCTCGATCGTGCCCGACATCCCGATCCAGTCGATCGCGATCCTGGTCGGCATCGACAAATTCATGAGCGAATGCCGCGCGTTGACCAACCTGATCGGCAACGGTGTTGCCTGTGTCGTCATCAGCATCTCCGAAGGCGAGCTCGACCGCGAGGCGCTGCACGAGACCATGGCGCATCCGCTGGAGATCGGCGAAGCACTGGAACCGGGTGGAAGCGTAGCCTCGTAGGCCCGTTCACCGACGACGCGGCCCGGTTCCAACGCGGTAGTTTCCCGGAGTAGAAAAGTGATGCGGCACGCGTCACAACAAACGCGTTGGGATCACGGATTGATACTCATTTTTTCCACCCGACGCGCTGGGGGCAGGGCGTCGGGTTTTTGAAAATCACTGCCACATCCAAATCGCCAGGCGGGATCAGACGGTCCCGCCATCGTGCAGCGCCTCGGCGGCAAGATCGATCCGCCGCGTCATCCCGATCGCTTCCAGGAACGCTTCATCGTGGCTGACGACGAGCAGCGCGCCGTCATAGGCCCGCAGGCCTGCTTCGACCGCTTCGATGGACTCGATGTCGAGATGATTGGTCGGCTCGTCCAGGATCAGCAGCGAGGGCGGCGCTGAACTGCCCAGCACACAGGCCAGTCCTGCGCGAAACATCTGCCCGCCGCTCAGGCTGCCGACGATCTGCAAGGCAGCGTCGGCGCGAAACATGAACCGCGCGAGCGCGGCATGACATTCATTCGCTCCCGCCATCGGATTAAGGCGCTGGAAGTTCCCGAGGATCGAGATTCCGGGATCGAGCAAGCTGACTTTCTGATCGAACAGCGCGAAGTCAGGCCGGACCCGCATGATGCCGGCGAGCGGCCGCATCTCGCCCGCGATCAGCTTCAGCAGCGTGGTCTTGCCCGAGCCGTTCGGCCCCACCAGTGCGACCCGCTCGGGGCCGACGATCGAGAACGACAGATCGCGCAAGACCGGCCGCTCCTGTTGATAGCCGGCGCAGACACCGTCGAGCGAGACCACCTCCCGCCCCGCCGGCAGGTCCGTCGCGGGCAGCTTCACAGACAGCGGCTGCAGGATTTCGACGCGCCGGCGCGCGGCATCGACGGCCTCGAGCGCTTCCGCCCGCCGCCGTTCGGCGATCTGCGTGGTCTTGCCGCCGGTATCCTCGCTGCGATCCTTGCGCGCGCCGGCGAGAATGCGCGGCATGTCGCCCTTGGCTCGCTTCTTCCGCCCGCCGCTGTCCCTGCGCGCTTTTTTCTCCGCGGCCTCCTGCGCCTTCCCGTCGATCTCCGACAGACGCTTCTCGGCATGCGCGAGATCGTGCCTGACAGCCGCGAGCGCGACGGCCTTCTGCGCACGAAAGCTGGTCCAATTGCCGCCGTATCGCGTTGCGCCGAGCGAGGTCAGCTCGACGATCGCATCCATGGTTTCGAGCAGGTCCCGGTCGTGGCTGACCACGATCGCGCCGCCGCGCCACGCCCCCAGCAAATCGGTGACGGCATTGCGCCCGTCCCGATCGAGATTGTTGGTGGGCTCGTCCAGCAGCAGGAAGTCGGGCTGGGCGAAGATCAGCGCAGCGAGCCGAACCCGTGTGATCTGGCCGCCGGACAAGCACGACAGTTCCGTGTCGGGAGACGGATCGAACCCCAGGCGTGCCAATGCGGCTTCAAGCCGAGCTTCCAGTGTCCAGTCGACCTCAGCGAGGTCGTCGACCGAAGCATCGCCGCGCTCGGCCCGGTGCAGCAACTCCAGCGCCGGCCGTACGCCGAACAGGTCGGCCACGCTCGCCTCTGCAGGCAATTGCACGTCCTGGCGCAGCAGTCCGACGCTGCCTTTGACGAGAACGCGGCCGGAGTGTGGACGATGGTCGCCCGAGATCGAGGCAAGCAGCGTGCTCTTCCCGACGCCGTTGCGGCCGACGAGACCGGTCCGCTCGGCCGCGAATGTCAGATCGACGTTGGAGACAAGAGGACGGCCGTCAGGCGTGGACAGCGACAGGTTCGACAGGATGATTGAAGCAGGCATGGAATTCCCCGTGAGCAAGGCGGATGGGCTTTGCGATCGGGTTGAAATCCATGGCTGCGAAGTTCCTGATTGAGGAGCTCTCTAGGTAGCCCCATCAGGGGGCGAGATCAAGGCGCGGAGACGGCAGCGCAAGCGTTGCTGCCGCCCTTCATGGCCGCGCGGCGCGATCAGCCCTTGAGCGCGGTGACCACCACCTCGATCAGCGCGCCGCCGAGATCGGCGACGCCGACGGTGGCGCGGGTCGGCAGATTGTCGCCGAAGAACTCGGTCCAGACCGGATCCATCTCGTTCTTCTTGGAGAGGTCGGTCACGAAGATCGAGGCACTGACGACGCGCGACTTGTCGGTGCCGGCCTCCTTCAGATAGCCGGCGATCTTGCCGAGGATATTGCGGGTCTGCTCGCCCATCGAGCCCTTGATGTCGTCGGCGATGGTGCCGCCGATGAAGACGAAGCCGTTGGCCTCGACCGCGCGGTGCTGGATGGGCGTGCGGATTTTGCGGGTGATGCTCATGAGTTCCTCTTGTGGTTAGAGCGTGGAGGGATGGAAGCGATCGATACCGAGATCGCCGATTCGGGTCTGCGTGCCGCCGTTGACGATCAGCTCCGCCATCACGGCGCCGGCGCCGGGGCCGAGCTGGAAACCGTGCAGCGAGAAGCCGAACTGGTGGTAGAGCCCCCTGTGGCGGCTGCTCGGGCCGAACACGGGAATGTCGTCCTTCATCTTCGCCTCGATGCCGGCCCAGGCGCGCACGATGGTGGCGCTGCGCATCACCGGAAACAGCTCGAACACGGTCTGCGCACTGGTCGCAAGGCTCTTCCAGTCCAGCACCGTTTCGTTGCGGTCCTGGTAGGGCGTGGCCAGATGGCCGCCGCCGATCAGCACGGTGCCGTTCTTGAACTGCTTGAAGGACAGCTTTCGGCCGCGCAGGATCACGACGGGATCGATGAAGTGCGGCACGCGCGAGGTGATCATCAGCATCGGCGCCACGGTCTCGACCGGCACGGGCTCGCCGAGATCGGCTGCGATCCTGCCGGCCCAGGCGCCGGCGGCGTTGACCAGCACGGGTGCAGCAAAGCTCTCCGTGCCGACATCGACGGACCAGAGGCCGTCGCTATAGCGGATGTTCGTGGCGGCCACGCCTTCGCGCACGGTGGCACCTAACTGCTGGGCCTTGCGCCGGAACGCGGTCGTGGTCTGCGCGGGATTGGCCGCGCCGTCGCGGCGAGAGACCACGCCGCCGGGACAGGTCTCGGCGACAGCGGGCACGAGGCGCCGCAACTCCGCCGCGTCGATCAATTCCTCATGGATGAAGCCGAGCGCATTGAGCTCCGCGACACGCGCGCGGCAGACCGCGAGCTCCTCCTCGTTCTCTGCGACCAGGACCTGGCCGTAGCTTTCAAAGCTGCAATCGTCGTCGAGAAGATCGTTGATCCTCTCCCAGATCCCCATCGAGCGGATCGAGAGCGGGATCTCGGGGATGTGCCGGGCGAGCTGGCGCACGCCGCCGGCATTGACGCCCGAAGCGTGGCGGCCGGCATAGTCCTTCTCGATCAGCACCGGCCTCAGGCCGGCGAGGCACAGATGCAGCGTGGTCGAGCATCCGTGGATGCCGCCGCCAATGACGATCGCATCCACGTTTGTTGTCATCCGCGCACCACCGCCTTGACGTCGGCCTCGCTCTTCGGCACGGCGGCGAGCTCGGCAAGGGTGATCGGCTTCACCGGCGCGCGCAGCCGGTAGTAGCCGATCTCCTGCGGGGTCTTGCCGCGCGCCTGTGCCATCAGCTCGGTGACGGTGAGGCCGCAAAGTCGGCCCTGGCACGGGCCCATGCCGGTGCGCCGATAAGCCTTGAGCTGGTTCGGCCCGGTCGCGCCGATCGCGACGGAATCGAGCACGTCCTTGGCGGTGACCTCCTCGCAGCGGCAGACGATGGTATCGCCGGAGGGGATGCGAAACTGCGGCGCCGGGCGGAACAGCGTGTCGAGGAAGACGCGGCCGCGCTCGGCCTTGGCGAGATCGGAACGGAGCGTGGCCATCGCGGGAAGTCTTACGGCAGACGCGGGCGCCAGCGCCTCCACCGCCGCACGCGCGGCGATCCGGCCGCGCACCACGGCGGCATTCGCGCCGCCGATGCCGGCGCCGTCACCGGCGATCGCAATGCCTGATACCGACGAATTGCCGCTCGCATCGAGCACAGGCGACCAGCACAATTGCAGATCGTCCCAGCGATGCTCGACACCGGCGGACATCGCCAGATTGACGTTGGGCACGACACCCTGATGCAGCAGCAACAGATCCGCCGGAATGGTCTCACGCTTGCCGCCGGCGACATAGGTCACGCTGGCGAGCTGGCCGTCGCCGGCGGCAGCAAGCTCGGTGACGCCGGAGACGACCTGCACCTTGGCCTTGACCTCGCGCATCATCGCCAGGCCCTTGGCGAAATAGGGCGAGGTCAGGAAGGCGAAGGCGTGCGGCAGCGCGGCGAAATAATTGCCGCGCTCGGTGGTGTCGAGGATGCGGTCGATGCGGCCGCCGAGGCGCAGGATCTGCGCGGCGAGCAGCCAGAGCAGCGGCCCCTGCCCCGCGATCACCGTGCGACCGTCTGGCACCAGGGCCGAGGATTTCAGCATGGTCTGCGCGGCGCCCGCGGTCATCACGCCCGGCAGCGTCCAGCCGGGAATCGGGAACGGCCGCTCCAGCGCGCCGGTCGCGAGGATCACGCGCTTGGCCTTGACGAAGGCCGAGGCGCCGCCGATCGAGACGGCGATATCGAGATTGCGGTCGAGGCTCCAGACCGTGGCGCGATGGATCACCTCGGCATTGCCGGCGCGCAGCGCCTGCACGAGATCGGCGCCGACCCAATAATCCGCGCCGAGCTGATCGCGATCGGTCACCGGGGTCGAGGAGATCGCGCGAAACACCTGGCCGCCGGGGCCGATGTTCTCGTCGAGCATCAGCGTCGTCAGACCTGCGCTGGCAGATGTCGCCGCAGCGGCAAGGCCAGCCGGCCCGGCGCCGATCACCACGACGTCGTAGTCTTCGCGCTTGGGAGCCACGCTCATCGTCCGATCTCCCGCTTGCCCTTCTGGATTTCGATCTGCATGCCCTCGGCGACCGGCACGAGGCAGCCCTGGCGATTGCCGACACCGTCAATGGTGACGAGGCAGTCGAAGCACACGCCCATCATGCAGTAAGGCAGACGCGGCGCACCGCTCACCGCGGTCCCGCGCCGCGCGTCGACGCCGGAGGCCAGCAGCGCGGCGGAAACGGTGTCGCCCTGACGCGCCGCGACGGCGACGCCATCGACGAAGATCTGCACCTGTGGCCGCTTGTCCTGTTCGGATCGTCTAAACATCCTGGCTTCCTCAAAATCCCTAATAGCCGCTGTTGTTCGCCGCGCCGGCGCCGCCGAAGCGGCTGGCGGAGAACGCGCCGACAAGCGCGGGCTCGAGCGCGCCCTGCGCCACCATGCGCGCGATATCGAAGGCGTGGTTGGAAGCAAGCGTCACGCCGGAATGGCAGCAGGCGACGAAGGCGCCGGGATGCGTCTCCGACTGGTCGTAAATCGGAAAGCCGTCCTGCGGCATGACGCGGATGCCGGCCCAGCTCCTGACCACGTTGAGCCGCGACAGATGCGGAAACATGCGCTGCGCGCGATCGGTCATGACCGCGCTGATCGAATGCTTCAGCGTGCGATCGTCGAGCTCGTCCTCCTTGCTGTCGCCGATCATCACCGTGCCCTCGTCGGTCTGGCGGATCGTGGTCAGCGGATGCGGCAGGAACGGCATGGTGCGCTCGGTCACCACGATCTGGCCGCGGGTCGGACCCATTGGCGCGAAGAGGCCGACCATCGGCGCCAGCGTCTGGTTGGCGTTGCCGGCGGCCAGAACGATCTTGGCGGCGCGCAGCTCACCCTTCGGCGTGGTCAGGCGGAATTCGCCGCCGCTCCTGCTGATCGCCGAGACCGGGCGCTCCGGGAAATAGTCGATGCCGAATGCCTTGAAGCCGGTGTGGAAGGCGCGGAACGTGCGTAGCGAATTGACATGGCCGTCGAGCGGGCAATAGCTGCCGCCGGAAACCTCGGGCCCGATCAACGGCAGCGACTTCTTCACCTCGGCGGCAGACATCATCTCCATCTTGTAGTCGGCTGCGCCGACCTGGTTGTGCATGCGCTTGACCAGCTCGGTACGCTGGCCGAATTCGTCCTCGCCGAGCGTGAGATGGAAGCCGCCATTCTGCTGGAGCGAAACGTCGAGCCCCGTCTGCTGCTTCAGCTCGGACGCAAGCCGGCCCCACGCCTGCGACGCCTGCACGGTCCACACCGTATAAGCGGGCATGCCGAGGCCCTTGCTCTGCACCCACACCAACGCAAAATTCGCACGCGAGGCGCGCTTGGTAATGTCGCCTTCGTCGAGCACGGCAACCTTCTTGCCGAGCCGGCCGAGGCCCCAGGCAATGGCGGAGCCGAGCAGCCCGCCGCCGACGACGGCGACGTCGTAGTCTCCTGACATGGATTCTCCTATCGTCCTGTGTCGCCCTTGCCGGCGAGCACGCGGTCGAGCCCGTAGAAACGGTCGAGCAGAATGAGGGCGGTCATGGTCACGGCGATCACGCAGGCCGAGACCGACGTCACCAGCGGATCGATGTTGTCCTGGATATAAAGGAACATGCGCACCGGCAACGTCTCGGTGCCGGGGGCCGCGAGGAAGACGGTCATGGTGAGATCGTCGAAGGACTGGATGAAGGCGAGCGCCCAGCCGCTGATGACGCCGGGCAGGATCAGCGGCAGCGTCACGCGGCGAAACAGCGTCCAGCCGCCGGCGCCGAGCGAGACGGCGGCCATCTCCACCGTGCGGTCCATGCCGGTCGTCGCCGCCAGCGTCAGCCGCAGCGCGAACGGAAACACGATGATGACATGCGCGATGATCAGCGCGGCGAAGCTGCCGCCGATGCCAACTGAGGTGAAGAAGCGCAGGAAGGCGATGCCGAGCACGACATGCGGGATCATCAGCGGCGACAGGAACAGCGCCGCCAGCGCATCGCGGCCGCGGAAGCGATAGCGTGCGATCGCCAGCGCCGCGGGCACCGCGAACAGCAGCGCCACGAAGGACGAGAGCGCGCCGAGGCCGAGGCTGACCCAGAAGGCGTGGATGAATTCGGGGTAGTTCGCAATGGTCCTGAACCAGCGCAGCGAAAATCCGTTGGTCGGCAGCGACAGGAAGCCTTCGGGCGTGAAGGCGACGAGGCAGACCACCAGGATCGGCGCCACCATGACGATGACGAAGATGATGTGGAAGATCAGCGCGAGCGGGCCGTTCCGGCTCATCGGAACACCTCCGCATAGCGGCGCTCGATCAGCGCATTGCTGCCGACGACGATCAGCACCAGCGCGATCAGCAGCAGCGTGGCGACCGCGGCGCCGAGCGGCCAGTTCAGGGTATTGAGGAATTCGTCATACGCCAGCGTCGCGGCGACCTTGAGCCGGCGGCCGCCGATGATCGCGGGTGTCGCGAAGGCGCTGGCCGAGAGCGAGAACACGATGATGGCGCCTGACAGCACGCCGGGCATGATCTGCGGCATGATGATGCGGCGGATGATGGTGACGGGGCCGGCGCCGAGCGACATCGCGGCATTCTCGATCTGCGGATCGAGCCGCTGCAGCGCCGCCCACACCGACAGCACCATGAAGGGCATCATCACATGCGCGAGCGCGACCACCATGCCGGTTTCGGTGAACATGAAGGGAATGGGCGAGCGCATCACCCCGAGCGACATCAGGAGCTTGTTGACGAGCCCGTTGTTGCCGCCGAACAGCAGCGCCCAGCCGAGCGTGCGCGCCACCACGGAGATCAAGAGCGGGCCGAGGATGACCAGCAGGAAGAAGCTCTTCCAGCGGCCGCTCATGCGGTTGAGAATGTAGGCCTCGGGTGCGCCGAGCAGAGCCGTGAGCAGCGTGGTCAGGATCGCAATGCGAAAGGTCCGCCAGAACATCTCGGCATAATAGGGATCGGTCGCGATCTCGTGCCAGTTCTTGAGGATGAAGACCGGCTCGATGCCCTTGTACTGGCCCCAATCGTGGAACGACAGCATTACCGTCATCGCCAGCGGAATCAGCAGCACGCCGACGAACAGCATCAAGGCGGGTGCTGTCAGCGCCCATGGCGCGCGCGCACTGCGCTCCTCGGCGGCCATGCTCATGCGCCGGCCCTCGCGCGCACGCTCATGTCCTCCGGACGCCAGGTGAGGTGAACCGCCTCGCCTTCGGCCGGCTGAGGCTGGCCGTCATTCTGGCGGATCACGATGGCGGGGCCGCACTCGCTGTCGCACTGGAACAGCCAGTGATTGCCCTGGAAGATGCGCGTGACGATCTTTGCGCCGAGACCGGCATCGCCGAAGCCGATGCGCTCGGGGCGAATGCTGACAATGACGGGGCCGCTCACGCCCGCCGGCGCCGGCGCGCGCCAGGAGCCCGCCACCAGTTGCGTCGGCGCGACGGTCCGGTCGATCGTTCCGGCAAAATCATTGGTCTTGCCCAGAAATTGCGAGACGAAGGCGGAGGCCGGCTTCTCATAAGTCTCCTGCGGCGTGCCGATCTGCTCGATCTTGCCCTGGCTCATCACCACGATGCGGTCGGACAGCGACATCGCCTCGTTCTGGTCGTGGGTGACGAGGATCGTGGTGGTGCCGATGGTACGCTGGATCTGGCGCAGCTCGATCTGCATCTCCTCGCGCAGCTTGGCGTCGAGGTTCGACAGCGGCTCGTCGAGCAGCAGCACGCTCGGCTTGATCACCAGCGCCCGCGCCAGCGCCACGCGCTGCTGCTGGCCGCCGGACATGCGGCGGGGGTGGCGGTCCTCGAAACCGGCGAGGCCGACCATCGTAAGCGCGGCACGGACGCGTTCGGCCCGCTCGTTGCGCGGCACACTGCGCATCTCGAGGCCAAAGGCGACGTTCTCCGCCGCCGTCATGTGCGGAAACAGCGCATAGCTCTGGAACACGATGCCGAGGCCGCGCTTGGCCGGATGGATCGCGGTGAGGTCCTTGCCCTCGAGGCGGATCGCGCCGCGCGAGGGATCGAGGAAGCCCGCGATCATCTGCAAGGTCGTGGTCTTGCCGCAGCCGGACGGGCCGAGGAAGGAGATGAACTCCCCTTTCCCCACGGACAGGCTGAAGTCGTCGACCACAGTCTGCGCGCCGAACTGTTTTGCGACCCGGTCGAGCTCGAGATAGGCCATACGCTGTCTCCGCGAACGATCAGATCAGCGCTCGACCTCACGATTCCAGCGCTTGGTCCACTCCTCGCGCTTCTCGTTGATGACGGTCCAGTCCGGATTGTAGAGCTTGGCCGCGCGCTCGCCGATCGGGGCCATCTTGCCGAGCTCCGGCGGGATCACCAGCGATTTCAGCACCGGGCCGTATCCATAGTCCTTCAGCATGACGAGCTGGATCTTGGGATCGAGCAGCATCTTGACGAAGCTCACCGCCAGCGGCGAGGCGTTCGGCTTGTTGATCGGACACGCCGTCGTCAGCAGCGTCGCGGCGCCTTCCTTGGGATAGACGAAGTCGACGGGGAAGCCGGTATTGGCAAAGCTCTGCACGCGGCCGGTGCCCCACACCGCGAGCACGGCCTGACCGGACTGGAACAGCTCGGTCATCTTGCCCGGCGACGGCTCATAGGCGAGCACGTTCGGATTGATCTGTTCCTTGAAGATCTTGAAGCCGGAATCGACGTTGGTCTCGCCGCCGCCGTTCATCTTCGACAGCATCACCAGCGCTTCGAGCCCATAGGTGTTGTTGATCGGCGGGATCACGAGCTGCTTGGCGTATTTCGTGTCCTTGAGATCGTTCCACGAGGTCGGCGGCGCCCAGCCTTTCTCCTTGAACACCTTGGTGTTGTACATCAGGCCGGTCGCGACGATGCCGATGGCGACGGCGCGATCGTCCTTGAAGCGCGCGGCGGCGTAGAGATCGGCGGGCAGGCCGTCGAGCTTGCCGCAGAAGCCGAGCTGGATCGCCTGGTACATCGGGCCGTCATCGACGATGGCGACGTCGATCTGCTGGTTGCCCTTCTGCGCCTGCAGCTTGGCCAGCGTGTCGGTGGAGTTGCCGGCGACGTATTCGACCTTGACGCCGTTCTCCTTCTCGAAGGCCGGGATCACCTCGTCGCGGATGGTCTTCTCGAACGAGCCGCCATAGCCGGCAATGTAGAGTGTCTTTTGCTGGGCCGAGACGACCGACGGGGCGGCAATGAGCGCTGCGATGCTGACCGCGGTCAGAAGGCGAAAAGTTGTCATGTGGACCGATCTCCATACCGGAATGAGGTGACGTGCCGTCCGGCTGGGGCGCCTTCCGCATTTCCTTCCGCGCCAGTCCCCACTCCGACCAGGACTCCGGCCCCTGGTCAGCGGGTTCTGACGCGATTTGGAGGCTTGAACCCCTCCAATCTGCCGAAAAAGCGGGCTGGCTCCAGCCCTGATGAAAAAGATCGCAGACCTATACTTCCATCGTCCAATGAATAATGGCACCCTCTGCATGCCAAAATGTTATGATTGGACTACGAGATGGCGCGGATCAATTCGCGGCAGGTGGAGGCCTTTCGCGCGATGATGCTGACCGGCAGCGTCACGGAGGCGGCGAAGCTGATGGTGGTGACGCAGCCGGCGGTGAGCCGGTTGCTGCGTGACCTCCAGGCCCTGCTGAAAATGGAGCTGTTCGAGCGGCGCGGCACCGGCCTGGTGCCGACTGCGGCGGCGATGGCGCTCTATACCGAGGTCGAGCGCTCCTTCGTCGGCCTCGAACGCATCACGGCCGCGGCCGAGGAAATCCGGGGCCGCCGCACCGGCTCGCTGCGCATTGCGGCATTGCCGGCGCTGGCGAACGGCTATCTGCCGCGTCTCGCCGGACACTTCCTGCAGGAGCGGCCGAACCTCAACCTCGCCTTCTTCGGCGTGATCTCGCCGATCGTGGTCGACTGGGTGCTGAACAATCAATGCGACATCGGCTTTGCCGAGGTGCCGATCGCCCATTCCGGCCTGCCGAGCCTGCGACTGCCGGCGCCCGCCCGCGTCGCGGTGCTGCCAACCGGCCATCGCCTCACGGAAAAGGAGGTGCTGGAGCCGCGCGACTTCGAGGGCGAGACGTTCATCTCGCTGTCGGCGGGATCATCGAGCCGGCATCTCGTCGACCAGGTCTTCAATCGTCACGAGGTCCGCCGCGTGCTGCGCGTCGAGACCACGCTGTCGGAGATCATGTGCGGCATGGTCTCCTCGGGGCTTGGCGTTGCGATCTGCGATCCCTTTACCGCGCGGGAATTCGCCACCCGCGGCGTGGTCGCGCGCCGTTTCCTGCCGCGCATCGACTTCGAATTCTCCGCCGTCTTCCCGGCACAGCGCAGTCCGTCGCCGGTGGCGCTCGATCTCGTGGAAACCATGCGCAAGGCGCTCGACAGCTTCGAGGATTAGACAGAGAGCCCGTCTGAAGGCGGTTGACGCGGCGGCCATGGGCGCAGTGTTATGGATATGAAAACGAAGCAGGGCATATGGCACGCATCACCATCATCGAGACCGGGCTCGTCCCTTCAGAATATCGCGAGCGCCACGGCTCGTTTCCCGACATGTTCGTGCGCATGGTGCACGCCGAGGATCCGGCGGCCACGGTCGAAATCGTCAGCATCCCCAACGGCGATCCCCTGCCCGATCCGGGCAAGCTCGAGGCGGTGCTGATCACCGGCGCGGCGGCCGGCGTCTATGACGGGCTCGACTGGATCGCGCCGCTGGAGGATTTCGTCCGCACCGCCTACGCCAACAAGACGCCGATGGTCGGCGTCTGCTTCGGCCATCAGCTGATCGCGCAGGCGCTCGGCGGCACGGTGCGCAAGTCGGAGAAGGGCTGGGGCATCGGCCGGCACGTCTATCGGGTGCTGCCCGAGAACGGCGTCGTCGAGGGCGAGGCGGTCGCCATCGCCGCCTCGCATCAGGACCAGGTGATCGAGCCGCCGAACGACGCGCTGACCATCCTGTCGTCCGACTTCACCCCGCATGCCGGCCTGCTCTACGCCAACGGCGCGACGCTGACCGTGCAGCCTCACCCGGAATTCGACGTCGGTTTCGCGCAAGTGTGCTGCGAACTGCGTGATGGCAAGGCGCCGGATGACGTCGTTGCCACAGCAAGGGCATCGCTGGCGCAGCCGATGGATAACGCGAAGCTCGGTGGAGCGATTACGCGGTTTCTGGCGAGGCGCACGGCGGCTTAGGCGACGAATCCGCGGCTGCTCTTACCTTCGCCCCTTGCGGGAGAAGTAAGAACAGTGCCGCTTGCGATGAATTTCAAAACGGATCGCGCCCCAACCCCGGCACATCTGCCGGCCGCGGCCCCGGCGCCGCCCAGTGAAACCGGCGATCCTTTTCCGCGATCATGATGTCGTTGATCGAGGCCTCGCGCCGCTTCATCAGGCCGTGCTCGTCGAACTCCCACTGCTCGTTGCCGTAGGAGCGGTACCACTGGCCTTTTCCGTCGTGCCATTCGTATTGGAAGCGCACCGCGATGCGGTTCTCGTCGAAGGCCCAGAGGTCCTTGATCAGGCGGTAGTCGTGCTCCTTCTCCCATTTGCGGGTGAGGAAGGCGACGATGGCCTCGCGGCCCTGGAACACCTCGGAGCGATTGCGCCAGCGGCTGTCCTCGGTATAGGCGAGCGAGACGCGCACCGGATCGCGCGAGTTCCAGGCGTCCTCGGCCATGCGCGCCTTCTGCGCGGCGGTTTCACGGGTGAAGGGTGGAAGCGGCGGGCGCGACATGATGGCCTCATCGGTTGGAGTGGGCGGCAATCTATCGCCGCACGCCACGGAGTCGAGAGGCCGTCCCCTATCGGGCGATCACGAAATCAGATCGGCCTTCATCAGCGTGCGGATCGATTTCGGGATCGGCTGCGCGCGGCCGCCGCTGATGAAAGCGACGCGGACCTCGGCTTTCACCAGCACGTCGTCGCCGCGCCGCACCTCCTGCGCCAGCATGATCGAGGCGCCCTTCACCGCGACCGGCCAGGTCACGACGTCGAGCACGTCGTCCATCCGCGCGGGCTTGAGGAAATCCAGATGCATCGAGCGCACCACGAAGGCAAAGCCCGTGCCTTCCGTTTCGGCCTGATCGAACAGTGCCTGCTGCTCGGCGCCCATCAGCCTGAGATGATTGGTGCGGCCGCGCTCCATGTAGCGCAGATAATTGGCGTGATAGACGATGCCGGAGAAATCCGTGTCCTCGTAATAGACGCGAACCTGCATGTGGTGGCGGCCGTCGCGGATCTCGCCGTCGAGATGGGCAGTCATTTCGGCTTATCGATTTTCTGTTTGCGAGCTTCCTCGAGAAACTCTTTCAAGTTCCAGGACACAACGCGGCCCGCAGCCACGTCCGCCATTCCTTCATCAATGGCGGATCTCAGCGCGCACAGCTTCTCGACATTTTCGACACGTGGCTCCATCAAGCAATGCTAGCAGTTCCAACCGCTGCTGCACAGTCCGCGGCAGTGCACTACACCATCACCGGTGCCCGCCCCAGCGTCACCTCGACGATCTCAGGCGGCACGCCGACGCGGACCGGCATGATGCTGCAACCGAGGCCGCCGGAGACGATGAGATCGCATTTCAGGCGGAAGTGGCCATAAGCGAGCCGCATGCCGTTCTTGGGCGACACGGCCGGCGACCAGCCGAGCAGGCGGACCTGGCCGCCATGGGTATGGCCGGACAGTTGCAGCGCGACGCGCGCGGGCACCAGCGGCGCGATGTTGGGCTCGTGCGCGAGCAGGATGACCGGCGCATCGTCGGTGACCTTCGCCAGCGTGCCCGAGAGATCGTCCGCGCCCAGCCGGTGCGCGCGGCCATAGCGCTTCGAGGGATAATAGGCCAGCTGATCGCCGAGCCCGGCGAGCCAGAACGGACGGCCGTCCTTGGTCAGGCGCACGACGTCGTTTTCGTAGACGGGAATGCCGGCCCCCTCCAGCGCCCGATGCGCGATGGTCGGCCCGTGCCCGGCCCGCTGCACGGTCAGGTCGTCCCAATAATCGTGATTGCCCATGACGGCATGGACGCCGAGCGGCGCCTTGAGGCCGGCCAGCACCCTCGCCCATTCGCGCGACGGGATCAGCCGCGTGACGTGGTGAAGCCCGGCGACATAGTCGCCGAGCAGCACGATGACATCAGGCTTCAGCGCATTGGTGCGGTCGACGATGCCCTCGATCCGCTCCAGCGACATCCAGGGATCGCAGGCATGGATGTCGGCGATGGCGGCGATCTTCAGCGGGAAATCCTTCGGCCATTGCCGCGGCGTCGGATGATAGCGGGTGACGCGAAGCCGCAGCACCGGCTCGACGCCGACGCCATAGGCGGCGGTCGAGATGCCGAGGGCGGACAGACCGCCAATGGAACGGATGAAGTGACGGCGCGTGATCATGGAAACCCGCTTCAGCTACATGATCTCGATGAGATCGGATTGGAGCGGAATTGGGGTACGATCGTGCAGATGGCCAGCATCTGCGTGCAGACGGTCTGCATAGGGATTACCAACGGCTCTCGCCGACCAGCGCATCGAGCCGTGCCTTCAGCTCGTCGGACGCGCGGTAGTACCAGACGCCGCCGAGCAGATCACGAAAACGTTCGTTGCTCCGCGCCTCGCGCTCGATGCGATCGATCGTGGCGGTACTGATCACGTCTTCGAGGGGACCTGCGGCCAGGAGCGACAGCAGCACCGGGTTGGCTTCGATCTTCAGGATCTCAAGGACGAGATCAATCAATTTGTCGGGATCGTCCTCGCACAGCTCGTGCTCGAAATCCATCAGCGCGAACAGATTGTCGTCCTGGTCGCGCTCGGATCTGGAATACTGCTCGACCCAGGCCCGCGCCAGCGCGGCCACCGACATGCCGGCGCAATCGAGCGGCTCGCGCGGCGTGCGCTGCGCCTGATGGTCGGCCTGCCAGGCCTTGCTGTCGGCAAGTCCTGCAATGCGCGACATCGAGGGATCGTCGGGCGCGACATGCACGCCGCCGAGCAGCCAGCGCAGCCGGTCATTGTGTTCGGCCTCACGCTCGATACGCGCGATCAAATCAGGGTCGTGCGCATGGAGCAGCACCGGCAGGAATTTGTCGTCGAGCTGCATCACCGTCGGCTTGTCGGCCTCGGTCCTGAGCACCTCCAGCACGAGATCAAGCGCGGCTTGCGGCCTGCGATGCGGCAGATGATCGAAATAGAGCTTGAGAGCCCAGACGCTGCTGACCTGGTCGCGGCGGCTGACGCGCTGAAGCGCACACCACATCGACGCCAGCTCATCGAGGGCCAGGGAGTCGAGGAACGCCTCGGTCTCGTCGGGCGTGCGCAGCTGCGGCGCGGCCGCGATCACCTCGAGCAATCCAGCGTCTCCCGTCGGCTCCATTCTTCCCACTCCAATCCATCGGCATGAACGGCGAAGTTCGCCGCGCGTTCGGATTAGTGACGGGATTGGACTTGAGGGTTCACCGGCTGCGGCCGTCAATCGTCCTCGGCCTGGTCGGTGCCGAACAGGCCGAACTGTGCGGCCGCATCACGCGAGGGTTCGGCGAGGCCGAGATGGCGGAACGCGTGCGAGGTCAGCAGGCGGCCGCGCGGGGTGCGCTGGAGATACCCGCACTGGATCAGATAGGGCTCGATGATGTCCTCGATCGCATCGCGCGGCTCGGACAGTGCGGCAGCCATCGTCTCGACGCCCACCGGGCCGCCGCCATAGTTCGTCGCGATGGTCGTGAGATAGCGGCGATCCATGGCGTCGAGGCCCGCGGCGTCGACCTCGAGCGCGCTCAGCGCGTGGTCGGCAATCTTGCGGTCGATCGTGTCGGCATTGGCTGCTGAAGCGAAATCGCGCACGCGGCGCAGCAGACGGCCGGCGATGCGCGGCGTGCCGCGGGCGCGGCGCGCGATCTCGTTGGCACCGTCGGCGCTCATGCCGACATTGAGCACGCGCGCGCCGCGGCTGACGATGCTCTCCAGCTCCTCGATCGTGTAGAAGTTCAGCCGGACCGGAATGCCGAAGCGGTCGCGCAGGGGATTCGTAAGGAGACCTGCGCGCGTGGTGGCGCCGACGAGGGTGAATTTCGACAGCTCGATCTTCACCGAGCGCGCTGCCGGGCCCTCGCCGATGATGAGGTCGAGCTGGAAATCCTCCATCGCGGGATAGAGCACTTCTTCGACCGCCGGGCTCAGGCGATGGATCTCGTCGATGAAGAGCACATCGCGCTCTTCGAGATTGGTGAGGAGCGCTGCGAGATCGCCGGCCTTGGCGATGACGGGACCCGAGGTGGCGCGAAAGCCGACGCCGAGCTCTTTCGCCACGATCTGCGCCAGCGTGGTCTTGCCGAGGCCGGGGGGACCGACGAACAGCACGTGATCCAACGCCTCGCCGCGCTTGCGCGCCGCCTCGATGAAGATCGAGAGATTCTTGCGCGCCTGCGCCTGGCCGACGAAATCGGACAGCGATTGCGGGCGCAAGGCGGTGTCGCCGACATCGTCGCTGCGGCGCTCGGGCGAAACCATGCGGTTGGCCTTCGGATCTGCCTTGGGGTCGCTCACTTCGCGAGCTCCTTCAGGCCGAGCCGGATGAGCTGCGCGGTTTCGGCACCCTCACCGGCGCTGCGCGAGGCCGATGCGATGGCGGCCGCCGCCTGCGGCTGGCCGTAGCCGAGATTGACCAGCGCCGAGATCGCATCCGCCACGGGGCGCGGCGCACGCTGGTCGTCGACGGCGCCGGCCAGATGCACCACGGCGGGATCGACATTGGCGAAGGCCGGGGCCTTGTCCTTCAATTCCGTCACGATGCGTTCGGCCACCTTCGGGCCGACGCCCGGCGTGCGCGACACCGCCGCCTTGTCGCGCAGCGCGATCGCATTGGCGAGGTCGGACGGCGCCAGCGTACCGAGCACGGCGAGCGCGACCTTGGCGCCGACGCCTTGCACGGTCTGCAGCAGACGAAACCATTCGCGCTCCTGGTCGGTGCGGAAGCCGAACAGCTTGATCTGATCCTCGCGGACATAGGTCTCGATCGAGAGCACGGCGGCCTCGCCGGGCTTGGGCAGATGCTGCAGCGTACGCGTCGAGCAGTGCACCTGATAGCCGACGCCGCCGACGTCGAGGATGACAAAATCCTCGCCGTAGGAATCGATCAGGCCCTTGAGCTTGCCGATCATCTCTGCGCACCCACTGCTTGAAGGCCGCCCGGCATGGCCTCTCCATTCCCTCCCCCCTTGTGGGGGAGGGGTAGGGAGGGGGGTGCCACACGGGGATTGTCTCGAAGGTGGACGGATTGCGCGCCAGACTCTTCAACGACGGCGGCACCGTCCCTGCGGCTACCCCTCTCCCCGCCCCTCCCCCACAAGGGGGGAGGGAGCACACCGTCCATGCGGCTCATCTGTGCCTCACAACGCGCATTAGAGGCTCGCCACCTTCAGCCTGAGCGCGGTGCTCTGGCGGTGATGGGCGTGGGTGATGGCGATGGCGAGCGCGTCGGCGGCGTCGGCCGACGGCGGATCGGCCTTCGGCAGAAGAATCTTCAGCATCATCGCGATCTGGGCCTTCTCGGCGTGGCCGGCGCCGACGACGGTCTTCTTGACCTGGTTGGGCGCGTATTCTGCGACCGGGATGCCAAACATTGCGGGCGCCAGCATGGCGACGCCGCGGGCCTGGCCGAGCTTCAACGTCGCAACGCCGTCTTTGTTGACGAAGGTCTGCTCGACCGCGGCCTCCATCGGCTGATGGTTCGAGAGCACGGAAGCGAGCCCTTCGTGGATCGCGAGCAGCCGGCCGGCCAGCGGCAGGTCGTTCGGCGGTTCCACCGAGCCGCAGGCCACATAGATCAGACGGTTGCCCTCAGCCTCGATCACGCCCCAGCCGGTGCGGCGCAGGCCGGGGTCGATGCCGATGATGCGGACGGGGCCACGAATCGGAAGTGCGGTCATGGGCCAGTGATAGCGCCATAGCAGCGTGAACGAAACATAAACAACGACCCATCCCCCGAAGGCTTTTCGCAAATCGGTGCGAAGGATCCGCAACCACGAACGGGATTTTAAGAGCGGTGCAAATCGCGCTTTGGCCGAGGCGACAACAATTTCCGTTGGCTAACTAAGTCGAACCGCTCCACGATCGCCACTAGTTCTGCCAGCGACTGCACCTTCATCTTCTCCATCAAGTGATGACGATGAACCCTGACAGTGCGCTCGCTTGTCCCTAGTTCTTGCGCAATCTGCTTGCTCAGTTTGCCGCGGACGACCAATTCAAGAACTTTCCGCTCGCGCGGGGTGAGCGTGATAGCAAGCGCCAGCATCTCCTCAGCTGTCTGCCGCTTGTCGGATACATTCGCGCGCCGCGCCAACGCACGCTCTATGGCGTCGAACAATTGCCTTTGCTCGATCGGCTTGACGAGAAAATCTTCTGCGCCCGCCTTGATGGCACGAATGCTGGTCGGCACATCAGCAACCTCAGCAAGGCACACGATCGGGAGCCTAGAACCTAGTTCGTTGAGAGAATGCTCGATGTCCAGTCCGCTCAAGCCGGGGATCCGAACGTCAAGCAGAATGCAACTGCGATCACTCTCATCCGGCAGGCGATCGAGCCGATCGCGCAACTGATGAGCCCACGGATAAGTCGCGACTTCGTAGCCCGCGCGTCTGAGTTCCTGCTCGATCGTGGCGCGGAAGGAATCGTCGTCGGCGACGACATAGACACGGCCACCCTGATCGTGAATATCTTCCTGGGCATGTTGGCGGGCAACCCGTCCTATGCTCTCTGCAACTTGCTCTTCCGAACACCCCTCGACTTGCGCCACCGTCCGCAGGGCGTCGGCAACGCGTCGTACTCCATCGGCAAATGCCGGCTCGACCGGCAGAATGAACTGCACCAGATCGTCAGTCCCAATTATCTGTTTGGAAAATATTTCGACGCCGTCAACGCGAGATGGACGTGAGGACCATCCCGTCGCGTGCAAATAAGCCTCCAACTCATGCACGGAGATGCGCTCAGCCGCCCGTAAACTGGCTGTCGCATCAATCATTCTTCAAACCTTTCTTTCGACGCTTGCAGCATCAGCTCAATCGCGCCTGGAGTGAGGCGATTCTCAAGAGGTACACTAATCCGAACGGTCCCAGAATTTGACGTTGTAGAGCCTGTTTCCCTCCACCAGAAGGCAGACGCTTTCAAGATAAGCTCGCGCGGCTGAAGCGCAAACCACGATTCAGGCTCATTCTCGAAACAAATCAGAAACAAGCAGCATGGCACCGCCTGCCTGTGCCGCCCCACAATGAGATCATAGTTCCTGGCCTGCAAGTCGTAATGGACCCGATCGCCACGAATTGACGCGGTTGTAGTCCCTTTCAGTTGAAACTCTACGGGAAACCCAGACGGGACGAACCGCGTCCGGTGCGCAGTCCGCACCTGCACTATTCGATTGAGCGTCCCGTCTACTCCGTAGTCCCTGCCTACAGCAATCACGGCACCGGCTGCGGCTGCTATGGTTTGCACGTAGGCCGTAGCTAGCTCATCGAGCAAATGCTCGCGCGGTAGCGGCAAAATCCCCTCCCCAGCCTACCCGCCCATCTTCGCGATCAGCGCGTCCGACACCTCGAAATTGGCGTAGACCTGCTGGACGTCGTCATGGTCGTTGAGGTGGTCCATCAGCTTGAGCAGCTTCTCGCCGGTCTCGTCGTCGACCGCGACCGTGTTCTGCGGCTTCCAGATCAGCGCGGCCTTGCGCGGCTCGCCGAACTTGGCCTCCAGCGCCTTGGCGACGTCGCGATAGCTTTCGGTCGAGGCGTAGATTTCGTGGCCACCTTCGCCGGAGACGACGTCGTCGGCGCCGGCCTCGATCGCGGCATCCAGCACGGCATCGTCATCGGCGACGCTGCGGTCATATTCGATGATTCCCGTGCGGTCGAACATGAACGAGACCGAACCGGTTTCGCCGAGATTGCCGCCCGATTTGGTGAAGAAGGAGCGGATGTCGGAGGCGGCGCGGTTGCGGTTGTCGGTCAGCGCCTCGACGATGACGGCGACGCCGCCGGGGCCATAGCCCTCGTAGCGGATCTCGTCATAGTTCTCGCCCTCATTGCCGAGCGCCTTCTTGACGGCGCGCTCGATATTGTCCTTCGGCATGTTCTCCTGACGCGCCGCGATGATGGCCGCACGCAGGCGCGGGTTCATGGCGGGATCGGGCGTGCCGAGCTTGGCGGCGACGGTGATTTCCCGCGCCAGCTTGCCGAACAGCTTCGACTTCTGGGCATCCTGCCGCCCCTTGCGGTGCATGATGTTCTTGAATTGGGAATGTCCGGCCATGCGTGGTCTCTCGAAATGGTCGCCGATGGGGGTGGGAAGCGCGGCCTTATAGGCCGCCGCCCCACCGGAATCAAAGGGCTGTGGTGGCCTCAAGGTAGCACTGTAGAGGTCGCAGCCGTAATGGTCCGTGCCTAGAGATCGGGCATTGTTAACCCTGATTTCATTCCGGACTGCGAAAATAGCGCCCGACCGTTCCCCGACAAGAGAGAGCTGATGGCGTTCGGACTATTTCGGAAGCGTCTGCCGGACATGGCCGTGGATTTGGCTGCGCCTGCGACCGCCCCGGCGGCTCCGCAGCCGGCGGCCCATGCCGAGCCCGCTGCCGTGGCCGAAACTGATTCGGCCCGGGAGATCCTGGAGCTGCTGGAACTCGAGCTGGGTGCCATGATCCGCCAGCTCGAGCGCGCCGCCAATTCCGTGGCCGGCGGCGCCGAGGCGACCGCGGCGACCCTTGCCGCCATCCGCGACCGCACCGATGCCCTGACGGGCCGGACCAATGCGGCGCAATCGACGGCCTCGACCTTCGCCCATGCCGCCGACAAGTTCACCCAGTCCGCCCAAGGCATCGGGACGCAGGTTCGCGAGGCCGGCAAGCTCGCCGACGAGGCCAGCGCCGCGGCGCAGGAAGCCCGCGCCAATGTCGACCGCCTGCGCGAATCCTCAGCCGCGATCGGCAACGTCGTCAATCTGATCGCGCAGATCGCGCGGCAGACGACGCTGCTCGCGCTCAACTCGACCATCGAGGCCGCACGTGCGGGTGCCGCAGGCAAGGGCTTTGCGGTCGTCGCCACCGAGGTCAAGGCCCTCGCGGTGCAGACCCAGAGCGCGACCGAAGAGATCACCAAGAAGATCGATGCGCTGCAGCGCGACGCCGCAGGCTCGGCGGATGCCGTGCACCGCATTTCGCAGGCGATCGAGGCGATCCGCCCGGTGTTCGAGACCGTCAACGGCGCGGTCGCCGAGCAGAATGCCACCACGAGCGAAGTCTCGGGCAACGCCGCCAGCGCCTCGGAGTTCATCGTCTCGGTCGGCGAGAGCGCGGCCGAGATCGATGCGGCGACCAAGGCCGCCGAGACCCACGGCGAGAGTGTCGCCAGTGCCGGCAAGGCCGTCACCACCTTTGCCCAGAAGCTGAAATCGCGCTGCGCCGTGCTGCTCCGCCAGAGCGAGCATGACGACCGCCGCAAGACCGAACGGCTGCCGTGCCATCTCAAGTTCGAGAGCGCGCGCGGCGCGATGCCGGTCTATGAAATCTCGATGGACGGTGTGCTGATCGGCGGCGCGGACGCGGGCCGGCTCGCACCGCAAGCCATGATCGAGGGCACGCTGGAAGACGTCGGCGCCTGTCGCCTGCGCGTGATCGAGCAATCCAAGGCCGGCGCCCGCGCGCAATTCGTCGCCCCCAATGCCGAGCTCCGCGAAAAGATCGAGGACAAGCTCTGGTCGATCCACGAAGAGAACACCGAGTTCGTCACCCGCGCCATGGAGGCAGGCAACGCGCTGACCGGGATCTTCGAGCAGGCGATTGCCCGCGGCGAGGTCAAGATCGACGACCTCTTCGACACCGACTATGCCGAAATCGCAGGAACCAATCCGCAGCAATACCGCACGAAATATCTCGACTGGGCCGACCGCGCCCTGCCGCCGTTTCAGGAAGCCTTTCTGGCCAAGGACCGGCGCATGGCGTTCTGCGCCATGGTCGACCGCAACGGCTTCCTGCCGGTGCACAACAAGATCTATTCGCACCCGCAACGGCCGGGCGACGTCGCCTGGAACACGGCCAACAGCCGCAACAGGCGGATCTTCAACGATCCGGCGGGGCTCGCCGCCGCGCGCAACCTGCGATCGTACCTGGTCCAGAGCTATGCGCGCGACATGGGGAATGGAAATACGGTGATGATGCGCGAGATCGACGTTCCGATCCGCGTGCAGGGCCGGCACTGGGGTGGATTCCGCACGGCTTACAAGCTCTAGAGTACATCTCAAAAAGGGTGCCGCATTTTTTCAAGCGGCCTCCGCTCGAAATAGAGAAATAAGGCGCAAATTTCGCCCGAGTGCACGCTCAGGCAAGACGCCGGCCGCGAATCATCCTTTTAAGCTGAATTGGAATGGGAATGCCGCCGTGAGCCGGGTTGCGGCTCTGACTGGAGGACTCATCGAACATGTCCGTCGTACAACTTGCAGTCATGGACACCGGCTCCAATCGCACGCTGGCCGAGCGGCTGATCGACCAGCTTGCCGACCGCATCGGCGGCCTTGGTGTGGAACTCGCCGATATCGCCGGCAACGTTCAGGAAGTCGCCAGCCGCGTCGCAAACCAGTCGGAACGGTTCCACCATCTGCAGAAGACAGCCGAGACGATGGTCTCGGCCAACCACGACATCGCCAACGCCTCCCAGGCCGTGCAGACCACGACGTCGGCCGCGGTCGGCGAGATCGCGCAGTCGCGCAGCGCCGTCGACACCGCCGTCAGCCACATCTCCGAGCTCGTCGCAGCGGTGGAGCGGATCGAGGCGCGCCTCAGCGCGGTCGGCTCGGCGCTGGCGCAGGTGGCGAAGGTCTCGGGCTCGATCGAGGCGATCGCCAAGCAGACCAATCTGCTCGCGCTCAACGCCACCATCGAGGCCGCCCGCGCCGGCAATGCCGGCCGCGGCTTTGCCGTGGTCGCAAGCGAAGTGAAGAACCTCGCGGAAGCCACGCGCCAGGCCACGCACCAGATCTCGGACACCGTGCGCGATCTCGACGGCCAGATCGAAGGCCTGATCGGCGAGAGCAGCGACGCCTCGCAGCGTGCCAAGACCGCCGGCGAAGGCGCGCAAGCGATCTCCGGCATCATCTCGCGCGTCCAGCAGGGCTTCGCCTCCGTGGAAGCGGAGATCGACAGCGTCACGCGCGCGGCGACCTCCAATCTCGGACATTGCGACACCGTCATCAGCGAGCTCAACGAGCTCGCCAAGGGCGTCGATCTCTCCTCGCGCGACCTCAAGAACGCCGACGAGCGGGTGGCGAAGCTGCTCGACACGTCCGAGGGCCTGATCGCGCTGATCGCCGACAGCGGCGTGGAGACGTCGGACACGCCGCTGATCCGGATCGTGGTCGACACCGCGAAGCGGATCTCAATCGAATTCGAAGCCGCGCTCGATCGTGGCGACATCACGCTCGACCAGCTGCTCGACGAGACCTACCGCGAAATTCCCGGCACCGACCCGAAGCAATATCTCACCAATTACGTCGAGTTCACCGATCGCGTGCTGCCGGCGATCCAGGACCCGATCCAGAAATCGGATCCGCGCATCGTCTACTGCGTCGCCTGGGCGCGGAGCGGCTATCTGCCGACCCACAACCCGAACTACCGCCTGCCGCAGGGCAAGGACCCGGTCTGGAACAACGCCAATTGCCGCAACCGCCGCCTGTTCAACGACCGCACGGTGAAGAAGGTCGCTGCCAACACCAAGCCGTTCCTGCTCCAGACCTATCGCCGCGACATGGGCGGCGGGCAGTTCGTCCTGATGAAGGACCTGTCCTCGCCGATCATGATCCGCGGCAAGCACTGGGGCGCCTTCCGGATGGGTTTCCGGCAGGGCTGACGGGCACCCGCGGCGCGTCCTGACTCAAAAAATCGAAAAACAACCCCATGCACAGTAGCCGGGGCATGCGGAATCAACGGCTTACGCCGACAGTTTGCGCCCCTCTTTGACTCGTCGGGCAAAACACGCGCATAATGCGATTATTCCGAACTCGTTATGCGACTCTCCCCTTCTCCCCGTGTGGGAGAAGGTGGCGCGAAGCGCCGGATGAGGGGTTCGTCTCCGCACACTCGACTGCGCGGGCAATGTGCGCGGAGAGATACCCCTCACCGCAACGCGCCCGGGTCGACTGACGTCGCCGCCCTCTTCCACAAGGGGAGAGGGGCACAACAACTGTCAGCGCGCTCGCCACCCGACTTTCCAAACCGCACGATTTTCGTCATCGCACGATTTTCCGCATTCGCACGATCGTCTGCGGCGATCGACGACTCTCGCGACGAAAATGCGTCGAAACATGACGATTATCATATCATTTAGCCCATAATCGCTGCAGCGATCGCCGCACAAATTCGTGAACGTCATGGTCTGACGCTTCAGCTGCGCAAATATGCATTGCTGCGAATTTGGAAGCTTCATCGTTTCGCGTCGCTATGATTATGGTCGCGCGCAAATCGGCGAGCGCCGCAAGCGTTCGTCGAGCAAGGGGATGCACATGGCAACAACTCTCACCATCAACGGCGAAACGAAATCGTTCGACGCGCCACCGGACATGCCGCTGCTGTGGGTGCTGCGCGACATTCTCGGCATGACCGGCACCAAGTTCGGCTGCGGCATCGCCCAGTGCGGCGCCTGCACGGTGCATGTCGACGGCAAGGCGGTGCGCTCCTGCGTGCTGCCGGTCAGCGCCGTCTCGAACCGCACTGTGACCACCATCGAGCATGTCGGCAGCACGCCCGCGGGCGCCAAGGTCCAGAAGGCCTGGCTTGAGGCCGAGGTGATCCAATGCGGCTATTGCCAGTCCGGCCAGATCATGGCGGCCGCCGCGCTGCTAGCCGCAACGCCCCATCCCGACGATTCCGACATCGACGCTGCGATGGCCGGCAACATCTGCCGCTGCGGCACCTATGTGCGCATCCGCGAGGCCATCAAGCAGGCCGCCAACGGCCGGCAGTCGTGAGGTCCGCCATGAATGAACTCGATAGGTTCTCTCGCCGTTCGCTGCTGACCGGCGGCCTCGCCGCCGGCTTCCTGCTCGCCTTCCATCTGCCGCTGCGCGCCGCCGTCAACGAGCCGGTGCAGCCGCGCGACACGACCGACGGCAGGTTCGCGCCGAACGCCTTCATTCGCATCGACGAGACCGGCCGTACCGTGCTGATGATGCCGCAGGTCGAGATGGGCCAGGGCACCTACACCTCGATCTCCGCGGTGCTCGCCGAAGAGCTCGACGCCGACTGGAGCAAGGTCGAAGTGCAGCACGCGCCGCCGAACGACAAGCTCTACGGCAACCCGACCTTCGGCCTGCAGGTCACCGGCAATTCCAACTCGATCCGCGCCTGGTGGACGCCGCTGCGCAAGGCCGGCGCCACCGCGCGCGCCATGCTGGTGCAGGCGGCTGCCGCGGAATGGGGCGTCGAGTCCGCCAACTGCACGGCGTCGAAGGGCGAAGTCGCGCATGCCGCCAGCGGCCGCAAGCTCGCCTACGGCGCGCTGGCGCTCGCGGCCCAAGGCCAGACCCCGCCGAAGGATGTTGCATTGAAGGACCCCAAGGACTTCGTCATCATCGGCCAGCCGCTGAAGCGGCTCGACACGCCCGACAAGGTCAACGGCAAGGCGGTCTACGGCATCGACGCCATCCTGCCCGGCATGAAGTTCGCCACCGTCGCCGCCTGCCCGGTGTTCGGCGGCAAGGTCGGCAAGGTCGACGACAGCGCCGCAGTGAAACTCCCCGGCGTGCGCAAGGTCGTCGTGCTCGACGACATGGTTGCCGTGATCGGCGATCACATGTGGGCGGCGAAGAAGGGCCTCGAAGCGCTCAAGATCGCGTGGAACGAGGGCCCGAACGCCGGGATCACAACCAGGGACATCTGGGACGATCTGCGCAAGGCCAGCCAGAAGGACGGCGCGGTCGCAAAGTCCGACGGCGACATCGCCAAGGCGCTCGCGAGCGGCGACAGGTTCGAGGCCGCCTACGAGTTGCCGTTCCTGGCGCACGCCTCGATGGAGCCGATCAACGCCACGGTGCACGTCAAGCCCGACTCCTGCGAAATCTGGACGGGCACGCAGATCATGACGCGCGTGCAGTCGGAGGCGGCGAAGGCCGCGGGCCTGCCAATCGACAAGGTGATCGTCAACAATCACCTGCTCGGCGGCGGCTTCGGCCGCAAGCTCGAGCCCGACATGGTGGTGGCGGCGGTGAAGATCGCCAAACAGGTCGACTACCCCGTGAAGGTGGTGTGGACACGTGAGGAGGACATCCAGCACGACGTCTACCGTCCGGTCTATCGCGACCAGATCACGGCGTCGCTGGTCGACGGCAAGGTCTCGGGGTGGAAGTACAAGGTCGCCGGCTCAGCCGTGCTGGCACGCTGGCTGCCGCCGGCGTTCCAGAAGGGCATCGACATCGACGCAGTCGACGCTGCGGTGGATGCGCCCTACGACTTCGCCAACTTCCACGTCGAATATGTCCGCGCCGAGCCGCTGTCGGTGCCGACAGGCTTCTGGCGCGGCGTCGGCCCAAACAACAACGTATTCGCGGTCGAATGCGCGATGGACGAGCTCGCGCGCAAAGCCGGCAAGGACCCGATCGAATTCCGGAAGTCCATGCTGACCAAGAACCCGCGCATGCTCGCGGTGCTCAACCAGGTCGCGGAGAAGTCCGGCTGGGGGCAACCATTGCCGCCGCGCGTCGGGCGCGGCGTCTGCGTACAACCGTCCTTCGCGAGCTTCATTGCAACGGTGGTGGAAGCCGAGATCGACGACATCGGCGAGATCACGCTCCGCCGCGTCACTTCGGTGGTGGACACCGGCATCGCGGTCAATCCTGACACGGTGAAGGCGCAAATCGAGGGCGGTCTCATCTTCGGCCTCACCGCTGCGCTCTACGGCGAGATCACCATCGAGAAGGGCCGCGTGCAGCAGTCGAACTTCCACGACTACCGCATGATGCGCATCAACGAGACGCCGAAGATCGAGGTGATCGTCGTCAAGAGCGGCGAAGCGCCCGGTGGCATCGGCGAAGCCGGCGTCAATGCCGGGCCGCCGGCACTGCGCAACGCCATTCTCGCAGCGACCGGCGTGACGCTGCGGCGCCTGCCAATTGACCGGAAACTGCTGGCCGTGGGGAAGAAGGCATGAGCGGCAAGATGCGTATCTTCACTGGCATCGTCGTCATCGCCATCGTGGCGATCGGGATCGGCGTCTTCGTCATCCGCGGGCCCGGCCCGCTCGATTTTGCCGGCGGCACCAAGGTGGCGCTGGTGGACTACCGCGCCGGCAAGCCGACCGGCGTGCCTGCCAAGCTGGAGAAAGCTGGCCTGGTCGAACGTGGCGAATATCTCGCCAAGGCCGCCGACTGCATGGTCTGCCACACCAAGCCGGGCGAGAAGGACTATTCCGGTGGCCTCGCGTTCAAGCTGCCGTTCGGCACGCTCTATTCGACCAACATCACGCCGGACAAGGACACCGGCATCGGCAATTACAGCGACCGGGATTTTTTGAACGCGGTCCAGCACGGCAAGCGCCGCGACGGCGCGCGCCTCTATCCGGCCATGCCGTACACGTCCTACACGTTCATGACCGGCGAGGATGTTCTGGCGGTGAAGGCGTATCTGTTCAGCCTTCCGGCGGTGCGCGCCAAAGCGCCCGACAATACGCTGTCGTTCCCGTTCAACCAGCGCTGGGCGATGATCGTCTGGTCGGCCGTGTTCAATCCGGACACGCGCTTTGCGCCCGATACCTCGAAGAGCCCCGAGTGGAACAGAGGCGCGTATCTTGCCGAAGCGCTGGCGCATTGCGGCGAGTGCCACACGCCGCGCAATCTCGGCTTTGCGCTGGACAATCGCAGGAAGTTTGCTGGTGCCATTACGGCCGGCTGGCGTGCCTTCAACATTTCCTCCGACAAGGCGACGGGTCTCGGCAGTTGGAGCGATCAGGATCTGATCTCCTATCTGTCGGTCGGCCACGCCCCTGGCCACGGCTCTGCGTCGGGCCCGATGGGCGAAGCCGTCGATCATAGCTTCAGCCAGTTCGCGCCAGAGGACATCCGCTCGATCGTTGCTTACTTGCGCAGCGTGCCTGCCGTGCCATCGCCCGACCTGCCGGCTACCACGGCCCCTGTCGCGCCCGCCTCACACAGGGACGGCGTCACGGCCGACGCCCGCGGCAAGATGCTGTTCGCCGGCGCTTGCGCCTCCTGCCACGGCTGGAGCGGCGAGAGCCCGGTCTCGCCGATGGCGACCCTCACCGGCACCTGGGCCGTCAACGATCCCGCGGCGACCAACGTCGCGCAGATCGTGATCTCGGGCACCAAGCGGCATACACCGGAGGGTGCGCTGTCGATGCCGGCGTTCGGCAATGCGTACACCGACGACGAGATCGCGGCGGTGGCGAACTACGTGACGGCGCGGTTCGGGACGAAAGGCTCGAAGCTGACGGCGAAGGATGTGGCGGAGTTGAGGGGGCAGACGGCGGATTGATACTCAGGGGGATGCTGCGGGAGAACGATGCTCCCGTCGCGCCCTGCGCTGGTGCGGCGGCCGATGCTGCCGTAAAAAGGCCGCCGCACATTCGGGGCGCGGACCCGAACACAATCGGCCTGGTTTTCGATGTCGCTTCCACCCGCCCAAATCGGCGCGCCGCTGTCCGAGATCGACACGCCGGCGCTGATCATCGACCTCGACGCCTTCGAGCGCAATCTCGACACCATGGCGGCAGCGGTCGGCAAGCTCGGCGTCCGGTTGCGTCCGCACGCGAAGACCCACAAGTCGCCGATCATCGCAGCCAAGCAGATCGCGCGCGGCGCGGTCGGCCTATGCTGCCAGAAGGTCGCCGAGGCCGAGATCCTGGTGGCGGGCGGCGTGAGCGACGTCCTCGTCAGCAACGAGGTGGTGGGCCTGCGGAAGCTGGAGCGGTTAGCTTCCCTGGCACGCCACGCACGCATCAGCGTTTGCGTCGATGATTCCACCGTGGTCGAGCAGCTGGCGCTCGCCGCGGAACGGGCCGGGTCGCAGATCGAGGTGCTGGTCGAAATCGACGTCGGCGCCGGTCGCTGCGGCGTCAGACCGGGCCCGACGGCGGCTGGCCTGGCGCGGCAGGTGGCGGGTTCGCGCCACCTCGCGTTCGGCGGCTTGCAGGCCTATCACGGCTCCGCCCAGCATCTGCGCACGCCGGAGGAGCGGCGCGCCGCCATCACCAGCGCCGCGAACGCGACCAGCGAGACACTGCGCGCCCTCGAGGACGCGGGCTTGCAATGCCGGACGATCGGCGGTGCGGGCACCGGAACGTTCGAGCTCGAAGGCGCGAGCGGCATCTGGAACGAACTGCAGGCCGGCTCCTATATTTTCATGGACGCCGACTACGCCAAGAACGTCGCCGACGGGACGCGCAACGCCAGGGCGTTCGAGCACGCGCTGTTCGTGATCGCGACCGTGATGAGCACCGGCTCCGGCGAACGCGCCGTCATCGACGCCGGCCACAAGGCGCTGTCGAACGACAGCGGATTTCCGGCCGTGCTGGGCCGCCCCGATTTGCGCTATCACAGGCCCTCCGACGAGCATGGCCTGCTCGACTTCGACAGCGCGTCCTCACGGCTGGCGATCGGCGACAAGGTGACGCTGATCCCCGGCCATTGCGACCCCACCGTCAATCTCTACGACTGGTACGTCGGCGTCCGCGGCTTCAATACGCCCAATGCCCGCGTGGAGGCACTTTGGCCGATCGCGGCGCGCGGTGCGGTCACCTGAGATGGATGCGTGATTGCGCGTCGATCTCCGCCGTCGTCCCGGACGAGCGAAGCGCAGATCCGGGATCCATAACCACAGGATTGGGTTTGGCGAAAAGTCGTCGTTCGGTACTGCGACCATCCGCAATCGACGAATCACGCGGTATGGGTCCCTGCGTTCGCAGGGACGACACCAAAGGTGAAGCTTCGCCGTTCAGCTCAACCAGAATTTCGGCGTCGCGGGCTCCAGCCGTCCACCGACACGCACCGGTGCGATCTTGAGCGCGAGGCCCGTCGCGTCGTCCGTCTCGACGGCGACGCCGCTCAGCGTCGCCACGCCTGCGGCGGGCTCGAACCGTCCTGACGGAATCCCCGAGGTGAACCGGCGCAGCGGCTCCTCCTTTTGCATGCCGATGATGGAGTCGTAATCGCCGGTCATGCCGGCGTCGGTCATATAGGCGGTGCCGCCGTTGAGGATCTGGTGATCGGCGGTCGGCACATGGGTGTGGGTGCCGACGACGAGGCTGGCGCGGCCGTCGCAGAAGAAGCCGATGCCCTGCTTCTCGCTGCTCGCCTCGCAATGAAAATCGACGACGATGGCGTCGGCGGCAACGCCGAGTGGGCAGGCCCCTAGCTCGCGCTCCAGCGCGGCGAAGGGATCGTCGAACGGGGTCATGAAGACGCGCCCCAAAGCGTTGACGACGAGCGCATGCTTGCCGTTCTTGGTTTCGACCAGCGCGGCACCGCGGCCGGGCGTGCCGCGCGGATAATTCGCCGGACGCACCAGACGGTCGGCGCGCTCGATGAACACCAGCGCCTCGCGCTGGTCCCATGAATGATTGCCGAGCGTCACCGCATCGGCGCCGGCGTCGAGAAACTCCTGGTAGATCGCTTCCGTGATACCGAAGCCGCCGGCGGAATTCTCGCCGTTGACGACGACGAGATCGAGCGACCAGTCCTTGACCATGCCGGGCAGATATTCGGCGATGGCGTTGCGCCCCGCCCGGCCGACGACATCACCCACGAAGAGAATGCGCAACTTCAGAACTCCGGAAATCGAACACATCGGATTCCGTTAGCACATAATCCAGCGCGACGTCGTGCGATAGTGCCGGAACCGCCTTGATCTCCTGCGCTGCAAAAGCGAGCCCGATGCCGACGATGTTCTTGGCTTTCCGCAAATGTGCGAAAGTGACATCGTAATGCCCGGCGCCATAGCCGATGCGATGGCCGAGGCGGTCGAACGCGGCGAGCGGCGTCAGCATGATGTCGGGAATGACTTCGGCCGCTGCCGGCGACGGCTCGGGAATGCCGAGCGGGCCGAGCATCAGGCGGTCGTTCGGATGGAAGAGGCGGAAGATCAGCGACTGGCCGCGCGCGGTGACGCAAGGCAGCGCCAGCTTCGCGCCCTCCTCCGCGAGCTTCCTCATCAGCGGCATCGGATCGATCTCGCTGCGGATCGGCGCGTAGCCGGAGACGATGCTGCCCGGCAGCAGCTTGAACGGCAGCCCGCGCTTGGCGAGCTTGGCGGCGGCGGCGCTGCGCTTCTTCTCGCTGAGCCCATCGCGCGCCGCGAGGGCTTTGGCACGGAGTTCGGATTTGGTGTTAGGCATGTGCGGATTTCCCCCGAAGGCAGAGCCTTGCCCCGCCGTCATCGTCCGCCTTGTGCGCCCTTGCGCACTGGGGCGGACGATCCAGTATTCCAGAG
>NZ_CAKZJO010000024.1 GCF_936943645.1 uncultured Bradyrhizobium sp.
GCAGCTTCACGCACGCGAAGAAACCCATGACGCAGTACGACTAATCCGCCCTACGATCTACCATCAATCCGGCAGCATCTCGCCGGAGCCGCCGAGCTCGGCGGGCAGGTCGGCATATTTCGGCAGGCCATCCCTGACCGAGACCATCTTGCTTACATAGTTCGCGTGCAAGGTCGGCTGGTGCTGATACCCCTTCAGCACATTGGCGTAGACGTCGATCAGGCGCATGCGCGGATGCTCGGTCATGACGTGGCCGCCGCAGCGCTTGCAGAACTTCCGATAGGAATGCTCGGTCTTGTTGAACGTCCCGAGCTCTGCTTCACCTTTGGTGATGCGCACGCTGTCCGACTTCCAGAGGCTGAAAGCATTGATCGGCGCAGCCGACCACGCCTGGCAGTCGGCGCAATGGCAATAGCCCGAAAACATCGCCTTGCCTGTGACCTCGACCTCGACGGCGCCGCAGAAGCAGCCGGCGCGATAGCTTACTTGCGGCTCGGCATGCGCATCGCCGTCATCCGCCAGGAGGTCGTTGTAGGCGGGATCCTTGCGCATGAAATTGCGGATGAAGTCGCACTCGACGGAAAGCGTGCGGCCCTGCGCCCGCACTGCATCCAGCGTGGCGCGGCCGAGCCTGGAGCCGATGCCGCGGCCACCGAGTTCCGGCGGCACCTCGGTATGCACCAGCGTGATCGCGCCGTCGGTCTTGCGGTAGGTGACGAAGGCGATCGGCCCGTCGACATCGAGCTCGAACCGCTCACGTTCTTCGTTGTCGCGAAAGGCTTCCGGCATCATCTCGCTCCCGGGTTCGGCTATTTGGTCTTGGCGCCTTCCGCCGCCGGAAACACCACGCGGTCGTCGGTGCGGCAGTAGCGGTCGGCGAACATGCGGCCGATCGGGTGATAGCGATCCATGTGCACGCGCATCGCCTCGTCGTCCCACAGCTCGTCGCGGATGTGGAAGTGGAGGCCTTCGCCCATGATCAGCTTGCGGTCGTCGTTGACGTCGATCAGCTTCCAGAGCTTGCACTCCATCGCCCAGGGCGTGTCGGCAAGCCGCGGCACGGCAACCTTCGTCGAGGGCGCGAGCTTCAGGCCTAGATAATCGGGCTCGCCGATTTCAGGGGGAAAGTCGCCGCTGCTCTCGTGCATCGCCCGCGCCAGCGGCTCGTCGGTGAGGTTGACCACGAACTCGCCGGTGCGCTGGATGTTGAGGAAGGTATCCTTGTCCTGCCCGTCAGGCTTGCGGTTCGCTGCGAACATGCACAGCGGCGGATCCTCGCAGAAGGCGTTGAAGAAGCTGAAAGGTGCGGCGTTGACCACACCCGTCGGCCCGATCGAGGTCACCCAGGCGATCGGCCGCGGCAGGATGAAGGACGTCAGCACCTTGTAGCGCTCGCGTGGCGTCAGCTCGCTGGCGGCGTAGTCCATGGTGGCTCCGTGGCAAGTCGTTATTGCCGGGCTTGACCCGGCAATCCATCAATCCCGAAGAATTGTTCTCTTCGACGGATGCGCGGGTCAAGCCCGCGCATGACGAGGAGGGCTCACGCCATGCTCAGCTCATGCCGGCCGACCACCATCCAGTGCACCTCGTCCGGACCATCGGCAAAGCGCAAATGGCGCACGTCCTGGTACATCTCGGCGAGCGGGGTCCAGTGCGAGATGCCGGTGGCGCCGTGCATCTGGATCGCCTGGTCGATGATCTTGCAGGCGCGCTCCGGCACCATGGCCTTGACCATGGAGACCCAGACGCGGGCTTCCTTGTTGCCGAGCACGTCCATCGCTTTCGCGGCCTTCAGCACCATCAGCCGCATCGCCTCGATTTCGCAGCGGGCCTGCGCGATGATCTGCATGTTGCCGCCGAGATGGGCGATCTTCTTGCCGAACGCTTCGCGGGTAAGGCCACGCTGCACCATCAGGTCGAGCGCCTTCTCGGCCTTGCCGATGGTGCGCATGCAATGGTGGATACGGCCCGGTCCGAGGCGAAGCTGCGAGATCTCGAAGCCGCGGCCTTCGCCGAGCAGCATGTTTTCCTTCGGGACTCGCACGTTGTTGAAGCGCATGTGCATGTGGCCGCGCGGAGCGTGGTCCTGGCCGAACACATACATCGGGCCGAGCACCTCGACGCCGGGCGTGTCGCGCGGCACCAGGATCTGCGACTGCTGCTTGCTCGGCGCCGCGTCCGGATTGGTCTTCACCATCACGATGAGGATCTTGCAGCGGGGATCGCCTACGCCCGAGATGTAATATTTCTCACCGTTGATGACCCATTCGTCGCCGACGAGCTTGGCGGTGGTCGAGATGTTCTTGGCGTCGGAGGAGGCGACGTTCGGCTCGGTCATGACATAGGCCGAGCGGATCTCGCCGTTCAGCAGCGGCTTCAGCCACTTCTCTTTCTGCTCCTTGGTGCCGACGCGCTCCAGCACCTCCATGTTGCCGGTGTCGGGCGCCGAGCAGTTCATGGTCTCGGATGCCAGCGGGCTCTTGCCGAGCTCGGAGGCGATATAGGCGTAGTCGAGGTTCTTCAGGCCCTGGCCGGTCTCGTCATCGGGCAGGAAGAAGTTCCAGAGGCCTTCCTGCTTGGCCTTGTTCTTGGCCTTCTCCAGCACCTCGAGCTGCTTCGGCGTGAAGCTCCAGCGATCTTCCTTGCCTTCGCCCGCCTTGGCGAACTCGATCGACATCGGCTCGACGGTGTCGCGGATGAACTTCTTGACGTGATCGTAGAGCGGCCGGACCTGGTCCGACATCCTGAGGTCGTTGAGCTCGTCGCCGGGATTGAGGGTGTAGTTGGTGGTGCGGGGAATGTAGGTGTGTTTTGTCATTGTTCCTCCCGGGGACGCTGAGATCGAATTGGCCGGAAGAATAGTCGCAGCGCCGCCAAAGTGCGAGCGCGTATTTTCTCACGCGAGCCATGCCATGCGATGGAATTTCGCGGGGACGTTTGAAATGTTGTTTGAATGGGGGTACGAGAAATCTTTCCAGTGTCGTCCCGGACAAGCGCGCCCCAAGCGCGCGCAGATCCGGGACCCATAGCCACAGGAAGAAGTTTGGCGAAGACTCGGAGTGTCCAGCTCGCCCCATAACCGCTCCCTGTGGTTATGGGTCCCCGCCTTCGCGGGGACGACACCGGTATTGTGGGCAACTCAGTTCGGCAGCCGATGCATCGCGCAGATCTTGTTGCCGTCGAGGTCGCGCAAGTAGGCGAGATAGAGCTTGCCACCCGGACCCTGGCGGATGCCGGGCGGATCCTCGATCGGCTTGCCGCCGGCGGCAAGGCCGGCTGCGTGCCATTGGTCGACCTGCTCGGGCGAGCTGCAGGCAAAGCCGATCGTGCCGCCATTCGCGCACGTTGCCGGCTCGCCGTTGATCGGCTTCGACACCGAGAACACGCCGGTCTTGGTGATGTAGAAAATGCGATGGCCGTCGACCCTGGCCGGTCGCACCTCGAGCGTGCTCAGCAAATTGTCGTAAAACGTCTTGGCCTTGTCGAGATCGTTGGTGCCGATCATGATGTGCGAGAACATTTGCCCATTCCCTCAGTGTTGTAGCCCGGATGGAGCGAAGCGAAATCCGGGTCTTGCTTGCTTTTGGCCGTCCCGGATCGCGGTTCGCTCCATCCGGGCTACGAGAATCAAAACGCCGTATAGCCACCGTCGATCACGAACGTATCCGCGGTGTGATACGACGACGCCTTGCTCATCAGATACACGGCGATGCCGCCGAAATCGCTGGGCTCGCCGAAGCGGCGCATCGGAATGCGCGGCATCACGTTGGCGACGAATTTGTCGTTGGCCATGATGCCCGCGGTCATGTCGCTCTTGATCCAGCCGGGCAGGATCGCGTTGGCGGTGACGCCGTGGCGGGCGAGCTCGACACCGAGCGCGCGCACCAGCGCGTTGATCGCGGCCTTGGTCGCCGCATAATGCTCGTTGCGCGCCGTGCCGAAGATCGAGGCGAGGCTCGAGGTCGCCACCAGCCGGCCGAAGGGATCGCCGGCATTGGCGCGTTCGGTCATGTGCTTGGCCGCGGCCTGAAACGCGTGGAATACGCCGTCGAGATTGGTTGCGAACATCGTGCGCCATTCCTCCTCGGTGCGCTCGATGAAGGACCTGCGGCCGCCGCCGCCGATGCCGGCATTGGCGAAGCAGCCATCGACCCGGCCAAAGGTGTCGAGCGTCGCCTTCATCGCGGCATTGACCGAGGCCGGATCGGTGACGTCGCAGACACGGGTGTCGACCTTGCCTGACAGGCCCGCCATGCTTGCGGCGGCGGCCTTGTTCTTGTCGGCGTTGCGGCCCCAGATCGAGACGTTGCAGCCCTGGCCCGCGAGCGCCTGCGCGATGCCGAGGCCGATGCCGCCATTGCCGCCGGTGATCACGGCGACGCGGCCGGAGAGGTCGAAAATCGTCATGGCGCGTTTCCTGTTTTTTGGTCTGCAGCCCATCAGCCGCTGCGCGCAAGATTGCTTGCTATGCTCTGATCACCATGGACAAGACCGCGCCAAAAATCAAATATGCGCCCCGACAAAGCGAATTCCGGTCTGCGAAACTGACGCAGGCCGCAACCGACGAGGAAACCATGCAGTTCAAACACGTCACGCTCGATTTCGATGGATCGGTCGCAATCCTCAGGCTCGACCATCAGGAGGTGATGAACGCGGTGTCCGTCGACATGCTGGGCGGCCTTGCCGAGGCGCTCGATGCGATCGAGGAGAAGAAGGACGAGGTGCGCTGCGTCGTGCTGACCGGCGCCGGCCGCGCCTTCTGCACCGGCGCGAATCTGCAGGGGCGCAACAACCAGTCGAAGAAGACCAAGGCCGGCCTGACGCTGGAGACGGGCTTTCACCCGTTCCTGCGCCGCATCCGCAATCTGCATTGCCCCATCGTCACTGCGGTCAACGGCCCGGCTGCCGGCGCCGGCATGAGCTTTGCGCTGCTCGGCGATATGATCCTGTGCGCGCGCTCGTCCTATTTCCTGCAGGCTTTCCGCCGCATCGGCCTCGTGCCGGATTGCGGCTCGACCTGGCTCTTGCCGCGTCTCGTCGGCCGGGCGCGCTCGATCGAATTGTCGCTGATGGGCGAGCGGCTGCCGGCGGAGAAGGCGCTGGAATGGGGCCTCGTCAACCGCGTCCATGACGACGCCGTGCTGATGGAGGAGGCGATGAAGCTCGCGCGCGATCTCGCCAGCGGCCCGACTGTGGCGCTGTCGCTGATCCGCAAGCTCTATTGGGACAGCCCCGAAAACTCCTTCGAGGATCAGCTCAATCTCGAATTCCAGTGCCAGCTCCGTGCCGGCGACACCCAGGACTTCCGCGAAGGCGTCGGCGCGTTCCTGGAGAAGCGGCCCGCGCAGTTCAAAGGCAAATGATCGAGGCCGAGCTTTCCCGCAGCGTACGGCGCTGGTGCAAGGGCGCGACCGGCGCGACCTCTGCGGCCAAACTGTCGGGCGGCGCCAGTCAGGAAACCTGGCGCTTCGACATCACCCATCCCGATGGCGCGATCGGCGCGATCCTGCGGCGCTCGCCGAAGGGCTATGGCGCCGCGCCGACGCGCGCGGCGGGCCTCGCCGCCGAAGCGCAGCTGATGCAGCTCGCCTTCGATGCCGGCGTGCCGTCGCCGCGCGTGCTGCACGTGCTGGTGCCCGAGGACGACCTCGGCACCGGTTTCATCATGCAGCGGATCGAGGGCGAGACCATCGCGCGCAAGATCCTGCGCGACGACGATTATGCGGCGGCAAGGCCGCGTCTGGCGCGGCAGATCGGCGGCATTCTCGCCGGTCTCCATCGCCTGCCCATGGACAAGCTGCCGGAGCTGCGCAGCCGCGGCGCGACCCAGGAGATCGCCGAGTTCGATCGCGACTATCGCAGCCTGAACTGGCCCAAGCCCGTGTTCGAGCTGGCGCTGCGTTGGCTCCGGGATCACGATCCCGGCCCGTCGGCCGAGACGACGCTGGTGCACGGCGATTTCCGCAACGGCAATCTCATCATCGGTGCGGATGGCGTGCGCGCCGTGCTGGACTGGGAGCTCGCCCATCTCGGCGACCCCATGGAGGATCTCGGCTGGGTCTGTGTCAATTCCTGGCGCTTCGGCGAGATCGACAAGCCTGTCGGCGGCTTTGGTTCGCGCGAGGAGCTGTTCGCGGGCTATGAGGCTGCGGGCCGCAAGGTCGACCCTGCGCGCGTGAAATTCTGGGAAGTGATGGGCACGCTGCGCTGGGGCATCATGTGCGGGGGCATGATGCAGCGGTTCCGCGACGGCCCGGATCATTCCATGGAGCGCGCCATGATCGGCCGCCGCGCATCCGAGACCGAGATCGATCTGTTGCGGCTGCTGGCGCCGCGCGGGAGCTGACACATGCAGGACGAGCCGACCCCGATCGAGCTGACCAGATCGGTCGCCGATTTCCTCCGCAACGACATCACCCCGCTGATCTCCGGCCACCAGGCCTTCAAGCTCCGCGTCGCCATCAACATCCTCGACCTCGTGACGCGGCAGATGACGCGCGAGAAGGGAAGCGATGCTGCGGAAGTCGAACGGCTGCGCGCGCTGCTTGGTGTCGATGGCTCGATTACCGACCTCAACCGCGCGCTCGCCGAGCGCATCGCCAAAGGCGAGGTCGATCTCGCGACGCCGGGCCTTGCCGAGCACCTCTGGGCGACCACGATGGACAAGCTCGCGGTCGATCAGCCGAATTACGCGTCGTACAAGCGCGAACAGAGACGAGGCGGGTAGCTCTCTCGCCGTCATTGCGAGCGCAGCGAAGCAATCCAGGCTGCCTCCGCGGAAAAGAGTCTGGATTGCTTCGCTGCGCTCGCAATGACGGCGGTGAGAGCGGCGTCGCTCTCCATCGTCATGCCCGGGCTTGTCCCGGGCATCCACGTTCTTCGTGCCGCCTCAAGACGTGGATGGGACAAGCCCGGCCATGACGCTGAGACAGCGTGCTTTATTTCCCCACCCATTTCGGCGGCCGCTTCTCTGAGAACGCCTTCGGGCCCTCGATGTAATCCTGCGAGGCCGCCATCGCCTTCACGGCCGGATAGTCGCGCTGCTCCGCGATCGCCTGCTCCAGCGAGACGCCGAGGCCCTTTTGGATCGCCTGCTTCGAAGCCCGGATCGACATCGGCGAATTCTTGGTGATCATCTCCGCCCAGCGCAGCGCGCCGGCGAGTGCTTCGCCCTGCGGCACCACCTCGTTGACGAAGCCGAGCTCGAGGCCTTCCTTGGCGCCGACATGGCGTGCGGTGAGGATCATGCCCATGGCGCGCTTCAGCCCGATCTGCCGCGGCAGGCGGTGCAGGCCGCCGGCGAGCGCGGCAAGGCCGACGCGCGGCTCGGGCAGGGCGAAGGTCGCATTCTCCGAGGCGATGATGAGATCGCAGGCGAGCGCGATCTCGAAGCCGCCGCCCATCGCGACGCCGTTGACCGCCGCTATGATCGGCTTGTCGCAATCGAATCGCGCCGTGAGGCCGGCGAAGCCGCCCTTGTCCCAGCCGCGCTTGCCGCCCGCGGCCTGCCACTTCAGGTCGTTTCCGGCGCAGAACGCCTTGTCGCCGGCGCCCGTGACGACGGCGATCCACTGCTCGGGATCAGCGGAGAAATCGTCGAACACCTTCTGCAGCTCGAAATGGGCGTCGGTGTGCAGGGCGTTGTAGACCTCGGGCCGCGACAGCGTCACGATCGTGATCGGTCCCTTGCGTTCCACCTTGGAAAATTTCAGCTCCATCGCGCGCTCCCCGCATTTTCTTCCGAAGGAATATTGGCGGCATACTACCGCGCCACAGTGCCCGGGCACCATCCAATTGCGCAAGGAGCCTTGCGTATCCGTCACGTCTCACCTTGCTTGACTTGGATGCGCTCTTCTCCGCTTAATCGTTGCGAAGCAAAAATGCGCCTAGCGCCTTAACGCAAAACGATAAAATCAATCCGGGAGAGAACCTGTGGACTTCTCATTGCCTGCCGATCTCGTCGCGTATCTCGGAGAGCTGGATCGTTTCATCGAACGCGAGATCAAGCCGCTGGAAGAGGCCGACGACAACATCCGCTTCTTCGATCATCGCCGCGAATGGGCACGCACCGATTTCGAGAATGGCGGCCTGCCGCGTCACGAATGGGAGGCCTTGCTGCGCAAGGCCAAGGATCTCGCGGATGCCGCCGGGCATTTGCGCTTTCCGGTGTCGAAGCAATACGGTGGCAAGGAAGGCTCCAATCTCTGGATGGCCGTGATCCGCGAGCATTTTGCCGCGAAGGGCCTGGGTCTGCACAACGATCTCCAGAACGAGCATTCGATCGTCGGCAATTTTCCCGTGGTCACCATGCTCGACCGCTACGGCCGCGACGACCAGAAGGCGATGATCGACGGCTCGATCAAGGGCAAGTACCGCATCACCTTTGGATTGACTGAGCCGCATCACGGCTCCGACGCCACCCACATGGAGACGCGCGCGGTGCCGGCGACCCGCGACAACGTCAAGGGCTGGATCATCAACGGCGAGAAGATGTGGACCACCGGCATGCATGTCGCCACCCATTGCGCGCTGTTCGCGCGCACCAGCGGCAACGACGGCGATGCCCGCGGCATCACCTGCTTCCTGGTGCCGGCCAAGAGCGATGGCGTCAGGATCGAGGAGTACATGTGGACCTTCAACATGCCGACCGACCATCCGCGCGTCAGCTTCACCGACGTGTTCGTGCCTGAGGATGCGCTGTTCGGCGAGGTCGGCCGCGGCCTGTCGCTGGCGCAGTGCTTCGTGCACCAGAACCGCATCCGCCAGGCGGCGAGCTCGCTCGGCGCTGCCGTCTACTGCATCAACGAGAGCGTGAAATACGCGCGCGAGCGAAAGCCGTTCGGCCGGGCGCTGGCGGAGAACCAGGCGATCCAGTTCCCGCTGGTCGAGCTCGCGACGCAAGCCGAGATGCTGCGCCTTCTGATCCGCAAGACCGCCTGGGAGATGGACCAGCTCACCGAGGAGCAGATCGAACGCACGCTCTCCGACCGCGTCTCGATGTGCAACTACTGGGCAAACCGCCTCTGTTGCGAATCCGCCGACCGCGCCATGCAGGTCCATGGCGGCATGGGCTATTCACGCCACAAGCCGTTCGAGCACATCTACCGCCACCACCGCCGCTACCGCATCACCGAGGGCAGCGAGGAGATCCAGATGCGGAAAGTGGCGGGATTCCTGTTCGGCTATATGGGACCGGGGAAGCACTAGAGGCCTGCACCGCTCGCGTAGGGTGGGCAAAGCGTAAGCGTGCCCACGCATTTTACATGATCGAGAGAAAGCGTGGACACGGCGCCTTGCGGCTTTGCGTACCCTACGGCACCGCGTCCTAGTTCACCCGCCGATCCTTCCCCGCCCAGTGCGGCTCGCGCAACTGCCGCCGCAAGATCTTACCGCTCGGATTCCGCGGCAGCGCCGGCAGGAATTCCACGCTCTTCGGCGTCTTGAAGCCGGCGATGCGCGTCCGGGTGAAGTTGATGATGTCGGTGGCGCTCGCCTCCTTGCCCGGCTTCATCACCACCACCGCCTTCACGGCCTCGCCCCATTTGTCGTCGGGCACGCCGATCACGGCGGCCTCGGCGACGTCAGGGTGATCGCACAGCGCGCTCTCGACCTCGGCAGGGTAGATGTTCTCGCCGCCGGAGATGATCATGTCCTTGATGCGGTCGTGGATGTAGAGATAACCGTCCTCGTCCATGTAGCCCGCATCGCCGGTGCGCAGCCAGCCATCGCCGCGCAGCGTCGAAGCGGTTGCTTCCGGCAGGTTCCAGTAGCCGGCCATGTTGGAGCCCGAGCGTGTCGCGATCTCGCCGACTTCGCGCGGCGGCAGCGGCTTGCCGTCCGCGTCCAAAATCGCGATCTCGACGCCCGGCAGCGCCTTGCCGGCGGAACGCATCCGCTCCAGGCCCTCGACGTGGTCCTCCGGCGGCAGCGCGACGATCGTGCCCGTCGTCTCGGTCATGCCGTACATCTGCACGAAGCCGCATTTGAAGACCTCGATGCATTCCTTCAGCAGCGCCGCCGGGATCGGCGAGGCCCCGTAGAGCATGTATTTCAATCGCGAGAAATCCACGGTCTTCGCGCGCGGCTGCCGCACCACGAACTGCATCGCCGCCGGCACCATGAACAGCTTCGTGATGCCCGACTGCTCGAAGAAATCCAGCACCCTGGTCGGATCGAACTCGCGCGCGATCACGCCGCGGGCGCCGTGATAGAGGCCCATCACGCCCCAGCCGGAGCCGCCGATGTGGAAGATCGGCATCGCGACCAGCGAGACGTCGTCGGTCGACCACCGGTTCCATTCCGGCTTGTCCTCGGCATTGCCGGTTTGAACGAGGTTGAGGAAGTTGGCGTGGCTCAGCATCGCGCCCTTCGGCTTGCCGGTGGTGCCCGAGGTGTAGAGCTGGATCGCGATGTCCTTCGTGTCGATCGGCAGCTTCGGATCATCGCCGCTCTGCGCATCGCGCCAGGCCGTAAAATCCTGCCATTCCGGCGCGCCGCCCTCGGTGGTAATGATGGTGCGCACGCCCGGCAGCTGGTCCTTGATCTGCCGCACCTGGGTGATGAACTCCGGCCCGACGAACAGCACCGGCGCCTTGCAGTCGGCAACGATGAAGGCGACCTCGGGTCCCGCGAGCCGCCAGTTCACCGGCGCCATGACGATTCCGGCCTTCATCGCACCCATCAGCAATTCGAAATAGAGATCGCTGTTCTTGCCGAGATAGGCGATGCGGTCGCCCTTCTTCACGCCCATCGCGACAAGCGCGTTCGCGACCTTGTTGGTCTTGACGTCGAAGTCGGCAAAGGAGGTCGCGCGTCCCTCGAACTCGTAGGCGATCGCATTGCAGCGGCTCCTGGCGCGCTCGCGCACCATGTCGGCAAGATTAGCCAATGGCTGTGTGGACATGTCTCTCCCTTAGGCGGTGTTGTTTTTATGCCGGAGAGTGTGGCGGCATCCGCGGGGGAAGACAAGATGAAGGGCCCGCTGTCGTCCCGGACAAGCGCGCCTTAAGCGCGCGCAGATCCGGGACCCATACGCCGCAGCAAGGATTTGGCGAAGGCTCGGAGTTGCCTGTCTCGCGCCACATGTCTCCCTGTGGTTATGGGTCCCCGCCCCCGTGCGCAATTGCGCACTAGGCGGGGACGACAGCTGAGAGCGTGGTGAATGCTGCAGTCCCTGACGCCTCCTCGCGACCTCACCCCCGCTTCGCGCGATCCTTCTCGTTCTGCGCCATGATGCTCTCGCGCGCGGTCTTCCAGTCGTCGTCGCTCCAGTCGCGCAACTGGTAGAAATTGCCGCCCATGGCGAGCGCCTGCGCGCCGTCCATTGCGATGGTCTCGCCGTTGATCCAGTCGCAGCCGCCGGAGATCAGGAACGTCGCGAGGTTCTGCAATTCCTCCATGGTGCCGACGCGGCCCATCGGGTTCATCGCCTTGGTGCGCGCGCCGGCCTCGTCGCCGGGCTTGATGCGCTTGCTCATGCCCTCGGTCGGGATCTCGCCGGGCGCGATGGTGTTGAGGCGGATGCCGTAGCGGCCCCATTCGGTGGCGAGCGACATCGTCATGGCATGGATTGCCGACTTGCTCATCGCTGATGGCACCACGTAAGGCGAGCCGTTGCGCACCCAGGTCACGGTGATCGAGACGACGTTGCCGGGTTGCTTCGCCGCGATCCAGCGCTTGCCGACCGCCTGCGTCACGTAGAACGTGCCGTGCATGACGATGTTGGCGACGGCGTCGAAGCCGCGCGGCGACAGCTCCTCGCTACGCGAGATGAAATTGCCGGCGGCGTTGTTGATGAGATCGGTGAGGCCGCCGTCGCGGAAGATGTTCTCGATCATCTCCTCGACCGCGAGCGCGTTGCGGATGTCGACGCCGTGGCTGGTGACGCGGCCGCCATAAAGATCCATCAGCTCGGTCGCGGTCTCGTCGCAGACGATCTTGCGGCGGCCGCAGATGTGAACTTCGGCGCCGAGCTGGAGGAAGCGCGCCGCCATCGACTTGCCGAGACCGGTGCCGCCGCCGGTCACGAGAATGCGCCGCCCAGCCAGAAGATTTTCCTTGAACATGGCTGTTTCTCCCGTAGGGATTGTCAGTTAATTGGTCGATTGACTAAATCCGGCCGCCGTCTTTCTGTAAAGCGGCACCGAACAAGAACAGGCAGGAACCAGGGGAGAATTCGTCCATGGAAGAGCGCGTCTCGATCTCGATCTCGGAAGGCGTCGCCGACGTGCGCCTGGTGCGCGCGGACAAGATGAACGCGCTGGATCAAGCCATGTTCGAGGCTCTCGTCGCCGCAACCGACCGGCTTTCGAAGGAGAAAGGCGTGCGCGCCGTCGTGCTCTCGGGCGAGGGCCGTGCCTTCTGCGCCGGACTCGACATGGGTCGTTTTGCCGCCATGAAGGAGAAGGGCGGCAACGGAATTCCGGGTGGCGAAAATCGCGATCTCACCAAGCGCACGCACGGCCAGGCGAACTTCCCGCAACAGGCGGTATGGGGATGGCGCCAGCTTCCGGTGCCTGTCATCGCAGCCGTGCATGGCGTCGCCTTCGGCGGCGGCTTCCAGCTCTCGCTCGGCGCCGACATGCGCTTTCTCTCGGCGGATGCGCGGATGTCGATCATGGAGATCAAATGGGGCCTCGTGCCTGATATGGCGGGCACGCCGATCCTCGCAAGCCTGGTGCGCGACGACATCCTGCGCGATCTCACCTACACCGGGCGCATCTTCTCGGCGCAGGAGGCGATAACTTACGGCCTCGCCACCCGCATCTGCGACGATCCGCGCGCCGCGGCGCTCGAAGTCGCGCGCGAGATCGCCGGCAAGAGCCCGGATGCGATCCGCGCCGCCAAGCGCCTGCTGAACAATCTCTCGGTCGATCCCGGCCCGGCCCTGCTTGCGGAATCCGTCGAGCAGCAAAAGCTGATCGGCAGCGCCAACCAGACCGAAGCGGTGCGCTCGAACCTGGAGAAGCGCGCGGCGAAGTACGCGGATTAGCAGCTCCCGTCATTCCGGGGCGCCGCGTAAGCGGCGAGCCCGGAATCCATAACCCCGATCCGTGGTTATGGATTCCGGGCCTGCGCCTTCGGCGCATCCCGGAATGACGAGTGAGTTTGTGACTAAGCCCTTCAACCCGACGAAAGATCGGAAAAACAACAATGAGCGAAACGCCTCCATTTCTCGGCATCGTCTCCGGCGACCGCCGCCGCACCCACGCCGAGGTCGCATCCCGCGCCGACCGCATCGCATCGGGCCTTGCCAAACTTGGCGTCCGCCAGGGCGATTGCGTCTGCATGCTGATGCGCAACGACATCGCGTTCATCGAGGCCGCCTACGCCGCGATGCGCCTCGGGGCCTATGGGGTGCCGATCAACTGGCACTTCAAGCCGGAGGAGATCAATTACATCCTCGGCGACACCGGCACGTCCGTGCTGATCGGCCACGCCGACATGCTGCACGCCTTGCGCGATGCGATCCCCGCCGGCGTCACCGTGCTCAGCGTGCCGACTCCGCCGGAGATCCTGTCCAACTACAAGATCGATCCGGGTCACCTGACGACACCGGACTTCGCGATCGATTTCGAACCCTGGCTTGCACAATTCCAGCCCTATGAAGGGCCGGTGGTGCCGCAGCCCATGAACATGATTTACACCTCCGGCACGACCGGCCATCCCAAGGGCGTCCGCCGCAACGCGCCGACGCCGGAGCAGCAGGCCGCCGGCGAGCGCATGCGCGCGATGATCTATGGGCTCAAGCCCGGCGCCCGCGCGATCCTGCCGGGGCCGCTCTATCATTCCGCGCCGAATTCGTTCGGCATCCGTGCCGGCAAGCTCGGCGGCGCCTTGGTGCTGATGCCGCGCTTCGAGGCGGAGGAGTTCCTGGAAGCGATCGAGCGCTACAGGATCGACACCATCTTCATGGTGCCGACCATGTTCATCCGCCTGATGAAGCTGCCGGAGGCGGTGCGCATGAAGTACGACGTCTCCTCGCTGCGCCACGTCATTCATGCCGCAGCGCCGTGTCCGGCCGACGTCAAGCGCGCCATGATCGAATGGTGGGGTCCGGTGATCTATGAGTTCTACGGCTCGACCGAATCCAGCGCGGTGACCTTCGCAACCTCCGAGGACGCGCTAAAGAAGCCCGGCACGGTCGGAAAGGTCTCGCCCGGCGCCGAGCTGCGCTTCATCGGCGACGACGGCCGCGTGCTCGGCGTCGGCGAAATCGGCGAGATCTATTCCCGCATGGCCGAGCTTGCCGATTTCACCTACCACAACAAGCCGGAGAAGCGTGCCGAGATCGACCGCGACGGTTTCATCACCTCGGGCGATGTCGGTTATATCGACGCGGACGGCTACGTCTTCATCTGCGACCGCAAGCGCGACATGGTGATATCGGGCGGTGTCAACATCTATCCGGCCGAGATCGAATCCGTGCTGCACGCCGTACCAGGCGTGCACGATTGCGCGGTGTTCGGCATCCCCGATGTCGAATTCGGCGAGGCCTTGATGGCGGTCGTGGAGCCGCAGGCGGGCGCCACGCTCGATGCCGCCGGCGTTCGCGCCGCGCTGAAAGCGCATCTGGCCGACTACAAGGTGCCCAAGCACATCGAGATCCGCAGCGGTCTGCCGCGCGAAGACTCCGGCAAGATCTTCAAGCGCCGCTTGCGCGATCCCTATTGGGAGCAGGCGGGACGGAATATCTGACGAGGTGCCGTAGGGTGGGCAAAGCGAAACGTGCCCACGAAAACTCCCCTACGGAAACAGATCGTGGGCACGGCGCAAACGCGCCTTTGCCCACCCTACGAGACAACGGATGGGGAAAGAGATGACCGACGCCGCCAACGAAGTCCTCTACACTGTCGCCGACCACATCGCGACCATCACGCTGAACGCGCCGGAGCGCATGAACACGATCTCCGGCCCGATGCTGAACGATCTGGCGCGGCTGCTCACCGAGGCCAACGAGGACAGGAACGTCCGCGTCATCATCCTCACCGGCAAGGGCAGGGCGTTCTGCGCCGGCCTCGACCTGCGCAAGGAGCGCGACGGCAACGGCCTCAGCGCGGCGTCCTCGCCGACCACGATCAATTTGCGCAACACCCCGCCGACGGTGCTGCACGCCATGGACAAGCCGACCATCTGCGCCGTCAACGGTGGCGCGGCCGGCTACGGCATGGACACCGCGCTCGGCTGCGACATCCGCATCATGGCGGAATCCGCAAAACTCGCCGCCGCCTTCGTCAAGCGCGGCGTGGTGCCGGAATCCGGCGGCACCTGGCTGCTGCCGCGCATGCTCGGCTGGGCCAAGGCCTCAGAGCTGATCTTCACCGGCCGCACGCTGAGCGCCCGGGAATGCCTGGAATGGGGCCTCGCCAACGAGGTCGTGCCGGATGCCGAGCTGATGACCCGCGCCACCGCCGTCGCTCGCGAAATCGCCGCCAACGCGCCGCTCGCCGTGCAGGCCTCCAAGCGCATGATGCGGATGGGCCTGAACGAAAACTTCTCCGACCACGTCCATCACGTCTATCTCCAGCTGCTGCCGCTGTTCAAAACCCAGGACATGGCCGAAGGCATGAAGGCCTTCATGGAGAAGCGCGAAGCGAAGTTCGAGGGGCGATAGCGGGTTGTCAGTAGCCCCAGAGCAATCGCATATGGGAGCGATTTCGCCTGCGGCCATCCTTCGAGACGCCCGCCGTCGGCGGGCCCTCAGGATGAGGACCTGATGTGCGGTACCAGTTTCGACTTGCGCCAATGCTGCTTAGCCTCATCCTGAGGAGACCGCGAAGCGGTCGTCTCGAAGGACGAGGCGCGCGCTCCGCTCGCGGATAATGCGATATGCGTCCATCCGGCCCGGCGCCGTCTTAGCAGAGACAGATTCCGCTCCTATATAGTCGGGATCGTCCACCTCCGGATCATCCTATGTCCCCCGTTTCCATGCTGCTCAACATCCTCTGGATCCTCATCGGCGGCGCCTGGATGGCGTTCGGCTGGCTGGTGGCCGCGGTCATCATGGCCGTCACCATCATCGGCCTGCCCTGGGCGCGGGCGGCGTTCAACATCGCCATCTATACGCTGCTGCCGTTCGGCTCACGGGCGGTCAACCGCTACGACGTCACCGGTGTCGAGGATATCGGCACCGGCCCGCTCGGGGTGATCGGCAACATCATCTGGTTCGTGCTGGCCGGCTGGTGGCTGGCACTCGGGCACCTCCTGACCGCACTGGTGCTCGCCGTCACCATCATCGGCATCCCCTTCGCCTGGGCGCACCTCAAGCTCGCGGGCATCGCGCTGTGGCCGATCGGCAAGGTGATCGTGCCGGCATAGTCGGCGCACCCGAGATCAAATCTCCTTCCACCAGCGCCACGTCATCGCCATCGCCAGCAGGCCCAGCGCGCCTGTTACGGCCGTCGCATTGTGGGATCCGATGCGGTCGGCGAGCCAGCCCAGCCAGAAGAAGCCGAGCGGACCGATGCCGATGCAGACGGTGAGGACGCCGAGGATACGCGAGCGCATCTCCGGCGGGGAGGCGAGGTAGACCAGCGTGGCCTGCATCGTTCCAAAGCCGGCGCCGCCGATCCCCGTCACGATCAATGCCGCACCGGCCAGCGCCGGGCTTTGCGACAGCGCGAAAGCCACGACCGTGACCATGTAGCAGAGCACGCCGCCGACGAAGGCCCGGCCGTACCATCTCGGCGTGAGCCACAGCGCCAGCACGAGGGCGCCTGCGAAAGCGCCGATCCCGTCCATGGTCGCGAGCAGGCCGACGCCCTCCGGGCCCAGATGCAGGCGATCGCGCCCGATCACCGGGATCATGCTGGTGAACGGCCATGCAAACACATTGTAGATGATGGTCACGATCAGCACGCCGCGGATACGCTTGTCGCTGCGCGCGAGGGCGAGACCCTCGGCGATGCGCGCCAGCACGGGCCCCGTCTGCACAGCGTGAGCATGGTGCGCGCGGACCGTCAGAACGGTCGCCAGCGCCGCGCCATACATCAGCGTGCTCAAGAACAGGACGCCCTGGAGACCCGCGCCGGCGAGCAGGATTCCGCCAATCACCGGACCGACCATGCGGCTGGCGTTGCTGGCGCCGACGTCGAGCGACATGGCAAGGCTCATCTTGTCGCGGCCGACGGCCTCGCCGATCATCACCCGGCGCACCGGATTGTCGGTGCACCAGCCGCAGCCATTGACGAAGCTGGCGAAGGCGAGATGCCAGATCGCGAGTTGCCCGATCGCGTTCAGCACTGCGAGCACTGCGGAGGTGCCGGCCATCAGAGCCACGACGACGAAGAGCATCCGGCCGCGGTCGAGGCGCTCGGCGAGCGCGCCGAGAAACACGCCGAACAACCCCATCGGAAGCAGACGGAGCATGGTCATCATGGCGACGAGGAACGCGGACTCGGTGCGCTGGTAGACGACAATCCCGACCGCGACGGTTTCCACCCAGCGGACAGTGGCGACGACCAGCCCCACCCACCACAATCGCCAGAAGTCCGGTGCGTCGATGATCCGCCGGAACGGCGATTTGCTCACTGCTTGTTTCCTCGCGGGCGCTGCTTGGCCCTTATCCCTCCCTATCGGAAGCTCGGCGCAAGAAACAAGCTCTTTTCAACAAGCAATTCTGGGAACCACATGTCGGCGCAGCTCATAGGATGGCTAGAGCGCCAGCGAAGTCCAACGCCCTGTTCGTCGATGGCAAGGCATGATGGGTTTCGCGGGGGCTCAACCCATCCTGCGCGCTGTTCCCTCAAGGGCGAATGCGGATGATCGTATTCCCTTTGCGCCGCCCGGTCGGGTTCAGGGCGGCGACCGCGTCGTTGAAGTTCGAGACGTTGCCGATGTTCGTCCGCAGTCGCCCGTCACGTACCCGCTGGACGATCTCACTCAATTGGGCACGATCGGCCTCGACGACAAAGTCGATCGCCAGGCCGTCGGAGGGCCGCGCCTCGGCCGGTCCCACGATGGTGACCAGGGCTCCCCCGGCTCGAATCAGTCCTGCGGACCGCTTCTGGATGTCGCCGCCGATGACGTCGAACACCAGGTCGACCTTGCCGATGTCTTCCAGGGCGTCGTTGTCGAGGTCGACGAATTCCTTTGCGCCGAAGCCGAGCACCGTCTGACGGTCGGCGGCGCGTCCGGAGCCGATGACGTAGGCGCCGGCCTCCCGCGCGAGTTGCGTCACCATCGAACCGACTGCGCCGGCCGCGCCGTGTGCGAGGACGCTCTGCCCCGCCCGGAGACGGCCGTGCTGGAACAGCCCTTGCCATGCGGTGAGGCCCGAGACCGGCAGGCTCGCGCCCACCGTGAAGTCGACGTCACCCGGCAGCGGCGCGAGGTTGCGCGCCTCGATCGCCACATATTCGGCGAGCGTGCCGTCGCGATACCAGTCCGCGAGGCCAAACACCCGCTGTCCCACCGACAACCCCGTCGTGCCATATCCGAGTGCGGTGACCACGCCAGCCAGCTCGTGCCCGGGGATCGACGGGGTTCGGTCACGCTCGAGGCGATCGGTCCAGGTCGAGGGCCACGTCAGCTCGGTCGGGACAAATCCCGACGCATGAATCCGAACAACGACGTCGTTTATCGATGGCTGCGGCTCGGGCCGGTTGGCCAGCTTCATCCCGGCGGTTCCCGCGGCCTGCTCCGTTACAACGATCGCCTTCATGGGATTATCTCCTCGGTCATTGTTCCCTCATGCAACTGTTGCAGGCAGCACGAGCGCGACGGCTATCTTCGCTGTCTGCATGGACCGGGGCTCCCAATGAGACTGATCGGGATGCTTCGGTCGTGGTACTGGCGGGTAGATGCTTCGCGCCTCGTCATGACACCAGTACCAAGATTGCAAAATCTGGCTGTACCAAGCGCATCGAGGCGGAGAGCAGGTTCAGCTCGGAGGACGAGTGGAGCGTCAGCGAAGCCCATGAATCCCGCCGCCTCTGACGAAACACGATGGATTTCGCAAGGGCTCGACCGATCCTGCGCCCCCATCATGTCGAGGCATCCTCCGACAACGCGGGGTGCGGGGCTGCGTCTCAAATATTCTGATCGACCGAATTAAAAATTTCGGCTAAACCGCATTCATCCCGGCCCGCCGAAGGGGCGTTTCGCGATCGTCACGATACGCAGGCCGGGATGCAATGGACGCGGTAGCGCCGGCGCGTGAGGTGATGGCAGGGCGGGCGACCCCCGTGAGCCATTACGATCCGCGGCACGACACGGCGCGGTCACAGCGTTTCGTTTCGGCGTTGGGGGCGAGCACGCGCGAGCTCCCGACTGTCCGGGGCGGGACGTCCGCGGACGGCAAAAGCGTGTGGTCCTGACGCCCGCAGGCTGGCGTCAAGGCTTGCGGTGATGAAGCGGCCCGACCGGGTGCGCGCATCTGAGAGCCGCAAGGCGACGGGGGCAATAGTGCATCGCTCCCCGGGGAGAGCGCGCCATAAGCCGTAACACCATTGCGCAGGGAAGGCCGGGCGTCCGGCATCACCTGTGGTCACCCCGCGTGCGTTCTTCGCGTGCGGACCTTCGGGTGCCAGCCGGCGCCCGGCCTTCCCTGCGCCCTCCGTTCTCGATGAGGGCGAAACGGACAGCAAAGCTCGGGCGGAATACGCCGCGAGATCGCGAAAGTGTGTTTGGCGAAAAGGCTGCTTCTCGCGTGCCCCGGACGCAGCGCAGCGCGCCCCCGGCGATGCGAAGCATCGTCCGGTGCGGCGTGATGCGCTGCAGAGCCGGGGCCCATCTCTCGACTTGCCCTCTGTAGCTCCCGGGTCCCGGCTCTGCGCCGCAACGCTAAGGGGCGTTGCAGCGCGTCAGGGACACAAGCGGCAGCAGTGTGCGCCGCTCCCAAGTTCATCTTGCGCTGCGGTAGAAAAATATCGCACACTCGTTCGCGCCGGGGAGCCACTGGGAGCTCTGCAAGAGGAGCGAGCCATGTCCCTCCAGACCGTATCATCCGACAGCACCGAGTCCCGCGCCAACCGGCCCGAGGACGTCCAGGTCACGGAAGCGGAAGCGCGGCTGCGCGACGACATCCGTCTGCTCGGGCGCATCCTCGGCGACACCGTGCGGGACCAGGAGGGCGCCGACGTGTTCGACCTGGTCGAGCGCATCCGCCAGACATCGATCCGGTTCCACCGCGACGAGGACCGGCTCGCCCGCCGCGAGCTCGAGCAGATCCTCGACAGCATGTCGACCTCCGAGACGGTGCGGATCGTCCGCGCCTTTTCCTATTTCTCCCACCTCGCCAATATCGCCGAGGACCAGAACAACATCCGCCAGATGCGCGCCCGCAGCGCCGCCAAGGAGACTGCAGCGCGCGGCGGCTCCGGCGTGCTGGCGGAAACGCTCGCCCACGCCAAGGCGGCAGGCATCGGCCCCGATCAGCTCCGCAGCTTCTTCAAGTCCGCGCTGGTCAGCCCGGTCCTGACCGCGCACCCGACCGAGGTGCGCCGCAAGAGCACCATGGATCGCGAGATGGAGGTCGCGGGCCTGCTCGACCGCCGCGAGCGTATGGTGCTGACGACGGAGGAGCTTGACGCCAGCGACGAGCAGCTTCGCCGCGAGGTGCTGACGCTGTGGCAGACCAATCTACTCCGCCGCACCAAGCTCACCGTGCTGGATGAGGTCGGCAACGGCCTGTCATTCTACGATTACACCTTCCTGCGCGAGGTGCCGCGGCTGGTCAACGCGCTGGAGGACAGGCTGGAGGAGGGTGGCGAAGCGGCAGCCTCCGAGCTCGCCTCGTTCCTGCGCATGGGCAGCTGGATCGGCGGCGACCGCGACGGCAATCCGTTCGTCACCGCCGACGTCATGCGCGGCACGCTACGGCTGCAGTCGAGCCGCGTCATGCAGTTCTATCTCAACGAGCTGCACGTGCTCGGCTCGGAATTGTCGATCGCGGCGCATCTGGCCGACGTCTCCGAAGAGCTGCGTAACCTTGCCGAACGTTCGCCGGATACCTCGCCGCACCGGAGCGGCGAGCCCTATCGTCTGGCGGTGTCCGGCATCTATGCGCGCCTGACCGCAACGGCCGAAAAGCTCAAGGTCGAGATCACGCGCCGGCCGGTCGGCAGGGGCGCGCCCTACGGGAGCGTGAAGGAGCTGCAGGCCGATCTCGACGTGCTGCACCGCTCGCTGATCTCCAACAATGCCCGCGTCATCGCCCGCGGCCGGCTGCGGCTGCTCAGGCGCGCGGTGGACTGCTTCGGCTTTCACCTCGCCCGGCTCGACATCCGGCAGAACTCGGCGGTGCACGAGCGCACCATCGCCGAGCTGATGGATGCGGCCAACCCCGGCATGTCCTATCTCGCGCTCGGCGAAGAGGCGCGCATTTCGCTGCTGACGAACGAGCTGCGCTCGACGCGCGCGCTGGTCTCGCCCTTCGTCAAGTACAGCGACGAGACCATGGGCGAGCTCAACGTGTTCCATGCGGCCGCAGAGGCGCATGCGATGTTCGGCTCGGACGCCATTCCCCAATGCATCATCTCGATGTGCAAGGGCATGTCCGACATGCTCGAGGTCGCGGTGCTCCTGAAGGAGGTCGGCCTCGTCCATCCCTCCGGGCGCAGCGCCATCAACATCGTGCCGCTGTTCGAGACCATCGAGGATTTGCAGGCCTCAAGCGGCATCATGGACCGCATGCTGTCGCTGCACGATTACCGCCGTCTGGTCGACAGCCGCGGCAGCGTGCAGGAGGTCATGCTCGGCTATTCCGACAGCAACAAGGATGGCGGCTTCGTCACCTCGGGCTGGGAGCTCTACAAGGCCGAGATCAATCTCGTCGAAGTGTTCGAGCGTCATCATGTGCGCTTGCGCCTGTTCCACGGCCGCGGCGGCTCTGTGGGGCGCGGCGGCGGGCCGAGCTATGATGCCATCATCGCGCAGCCCGGCGGCGCGGTGAACGGCCAGATCCGCATTACCGAGCAGGGCGAGATCATCTCGTCGAAATATTCCAATGCCGAGGTCGGCCGCAACAATCTGGAGATCCTCGCCGCCGCGACGCTGGAAGCGAGCCTGCTCAATCCGCGCCAGAGCGCGCCGCGCCGCGAATATCTGACTGCGATGGACGAACTGTCGAACCTCGCGTTCAAGGCCTATCGCGGCCTCGTCTACGAGACCGAGGGGTTCGTCGACTATTTCTGGTCGTCGACCGTCATCAACGAGATCGCGACGCTGAACATCGGCAGCCGTCCGGCCTCGCGCAAGAAGACCCGCGCGATCGAGGATCTGCGCGCGATCCCCTGGGTGTTCTCCTGGGCCCAGTGCCGCCTGATGCTGCCGGGCTGGTACGGCTTTGGCAGCGCCGTCGAGCAGTGGATATCAGAGCATCCCGACAAAGGCATGCCGTTCCTGAAGGAGCTCTACAGGGAATGGCCGTTCTTCCGCATGCTGTTGTCGAACATGGACATGGTGCTGGCGAAAAGCTCGATCGCGATCGCCTCGCGCTATGCCGAGCTCGTCCCGGACGAGGCCTTGCGCGAAAAGATCTTCGGCCGCATCCGCCGCGAATGGCATGCCTCGATCGAGACGCTCTTGGACATCATGGGCCAGGACCGGCTGCTGCAGGGCAACCCGCTGCTGGAGCGCTCGGTCCGCCACCGCTTTCCCTATCTCGATCCGCTCAACCACGTACAGGTCGAGCTCCTGAAGGAGCATCGCGCGCAGAACCCCGACGAGCAGGTGCTGCGCGGGATTCAGCTGACCATCAACGGGATTTCGGCGGGGTTGAGGAATACGGGGTAGCAGCGAATGGCGAATAGGGAGTAGCGAATGGAGTCCATTTGCCATTCGCCACTCACCATTCGCCCCACTCAACAGAAGTGCGCCCCTTGCGTCTCCACATAGACGGCATAGAGCGATTGGCTCGCAGTCATGAACAGGCGATTGCGCTTCTTGCCGCCAAAGCAGACATTGGCGCAGGTCTCCGGCAACAGGATCTGTCCGATCCGCGCGCCGTCGGTTGGTGCGAACACCTGCACGCCGTCATAGCCGGGACCGACCCAGCCGGCGCCGACCCAGATGTTGCCCTCGGTGTCGACCCGCAAGCCGTCGGGGAAGCCCGACTTGCCGTCGAGCGTCATGTCGATCAGCTTCTTCGGATTGGACAGCTTGGCTCCGTCGATGTCGTAGGCCCACACCACGTTCTTGGCATCAGGGTAATGCGTGATGCCGGTGTCGCAGACATAGAGCTTCTTGTAGTCGTGGGAGAACGCGATGCCGTTCGGCTTGAACGGCTCGTCGGCGACCTTGGCGAGCTGGCCGGACTGGGTGTCGAGACGATAGACCGCCTCTTTCTGGTGCGGCTGCAGCGACCCGGTATTGGCGAGCTTGCCTTCGTAGATGCTGATCGCGCCATAGCCGGGATCGGTGAACCAGATCGACTTGTCGTTGGGATGCACGACCATGTCGTTCGGTCCGTTCAGCGGCTTGCCATTGGCTTGTTCGGCCAGCGTCGTCAGCGAGCCGTCGTGCTCATAGCGGACGAGGCGGGTGCGCTCGGCGCTGAGCTGGCGGCCCTCGGTGTCGAACGAGTTGCCGTTGGCCTCGTTCGACGGCTTGTGGAACTGCTCGGAGATGTGGCCGTCGTCGTCGAGATAGCGCAGCTGCCGGTTGGCGGGGATGTCGCTCCAGACGAGATATTGTCCTTGCGCATTCCACGCCGGCCCCTCCGCCCACAGGCAGCCGGTATAGAGCCGCTTGATCGCGGTGTTGCCGACCTTGGCCTTGAAGCGCTTGGGATCGATCGGGATGATGTCGGGGTCGGGATAGCGCTGCGGCTCGGCGTTGGCGCCGAAGTCGCGAGCGTCCGCATTGGACGCGAGCAGTGTCGATGCGGCGAGTGTCGCTGCGCCCTGCAGCAAGGTGCGGCGGGCGAGGCCGCCGCTTGCAGTCGTGTCGTCGGAGTTGGTCAGTATTCTTGTCATGGTTTCCTCCCAAAGTGTGTTGGGAGGCGCACCATTCGCCCGCATTCAGGCTTAAAGCGGAGCAATCTCCGGCCGAGACAACCGGAGATCGCAGGGCAGGGATGCCGGAAATGCGGCTAGACGGGATCCCAGGTCTAGACGGGATCCCAGGTGAAGATGTCGGCGGAGCGGTCGAGCTTGTAGAACGAGCCCTTCAGCGCCGGCATGCCGTGCTCGGCGATCGACTGCGGCGTCCAGCCCTCGCTCCGCTGCACCGAACGGATCGGCCGGTTCTGGCTGAACAGGAAGATCTCGTTCATGCGCACGCCGAAGATCTGCCCGGTGACGTCCTTGGCGGAATCGGAGATCAGATAGCCGCAGAGCGGGGCGATCTTTTCCGGCCCCATCTGCTTGATCTTCTCGACGCGCGCCTTTTCCGCCTCGGTCTCCGTCGGGATGGTGCCGATCATGCGCGTCCAGGCGAACGGCGAGACGCAGTTGGAGCGGACGTTGAAGCGGCCCATGTCGAGTGCGATCGACTTGGAGAGGCCGACGATGCCGAGCTTGGCTGCGGCGTAGTTGGCCTGGCCGAAATTTCCGATCAGGCCGGAGGTCGAGGTGAAGTGCACGAAGGAGCCGCTCTCCTGCTCGCGGAAGATGCGCGCCGCGGCGTGGCTGACATAGAACGAGCCCATCAGATGCACCTTGATGACGGCCTCGAACGCCTCCACGCTCATCTTGTGGAAGATCATGTCGCGCAAAATGCCGGCATTGTTGACGACGCCGTCGAGCCGCCCGAAAGCATCGGTCGCGGTCTTCACGATCTTGCTGGCAGGGATCGCTTCCGCGACGCTTTCGAAATTGGCGACGGCGGTGCCGCCGCGCTTCTTGATCTCCTCGACCACCTCCTCGGCGGGCGCCGCGTTCGAACCGGCGCCGTCGGCGGCACCGCCGGGATCGTTGACGACGACCTTGGCGCCTTCGGCGGCACAGAGCAGCGCGATCTCGCGCCCGATGCCGCGGCCTGCGCCGGTGACGATGATGACCTTGTCCTGCAGTGATTTGCTCATGTGAGTTACCTCTCGTTCGTAAACACGATCGTGCCACTGGCGGCGAACATGCCGCCGACGCCGTGACACACCGAAATCTTCGCGTTCGGCACCTGCGCCGGCGCGATGCCGCGCATCTGGCGCACGCTCTCCTGCAGCGCATACATGCCGTACATGCCGGAGTGCATGTAGGAGAGTCCGCCGCCATTGGTGTTGAGCGGCAGCTTGCCGCCGGGCCGCGTGTTGCCGTCCGCGATGAATTGTCCGGTCTCCTCATGCGGCATGAAGCCGAGATCGCCGAGGCCGAACAGCGGCAGATGCGCGAACGCGTCGTAGATCATGAGATGGTCAACGTCCTTGTGGGCGATGCCGGCTTCCTTGAACGCCAGCGGCCCCGCGGTCTTGAACGCGCGCGAGGAGTTGAAGGTCTCCATCTGGCTGACCATCGGCGTTTCAACGCTCTCGCCGGTGCCCATGATGTAGACGGGCTTCCTCGGAAAATCCCTGGCGCGGTCGGCCGAGGTCAGGATCAGCGCGCCGCCGCCGTCGGTGACGAGGCAGCACTGCAGCAGCCGGAACGGATAGGCGATCATGCGCGAATTGAGGACGTCGGCGACCGTAATCGGGTCCTTCATCATCGCCCGCGGATTCTTCGCCGCCCATTCGCGCTGCACGACTGCGACCGAGGCGAGCTGCTCATGCGTGATGCCGTAGGTCTTCATGAAGCGCAGCACGGGGATCGGGAACATGCTGGGCGGGCCGTAGACACCATAGGGCGCCTCGAACTGGCCGTTGAGACTGTCCGCCGGCGTCGAGCGCGGCAGCTTGCCGATCATCGACTTGCCGCTCTCGGCATGGGTGATCAGCTCGGTCTTGCACAGGCCGGCCTCGATCGCCGCCGCGGCGTGGCGGACGTGCAGCATGAACGAGCAGCCGCCGACCGAGGTGCCGTCCACCCAGGTCGGCTTGATGCCGAGATAGTGGCAGACCTGCTGCGGCGTTTCGACCGCGGTGGCAAAGCCGTCGATGTCGGACAGCTTCAGGCCGGCGTCCGCAATGGCGTTAAGTGCGGCATCGGCGTGGAGCTGAAGCTGCGACATATTGGGGATGATACCGAGCTCGGTGGTCTCGGCCGCGCCGACGACGGCAACCTGATTCCTGCGCATGCCTTACCCCTTCGCCGGACGGAACACGGGGAGGGTGATCTTGTCGTCGAGCGCCTCGAAAGCCACCTCGAGCTTCATGTCGAGCTCGAGCGCCTCGGGCGTCTGCGGGCAATCGATGATGTTGCTCATCATCCGCGGGCCCTCGTCGAGCTCGACCACGGCGATCGCGTAAGGCGGCGTGAAGCCGGGCGCGGCGGGGCGGTGGTTGATGACGTAGCTGTAGAGGAAACCCTTGCCGCTCGCCTTGAAGACCGAAACCTTGCGCGAGGCGCAGGACGGGCAGAACGGGCGCGGCGGGAAGTAGACATGCGCGCAGGCGTCGCAGCGCTGCAGGCGCAATTCGCCGGCTTTGGTGCCGTCCCAGAAATGCTGGGTCTCCGGCGTCGGTTTCGGTCGCGCGCGCTGCGGTTCGGCCATCTCGAAAAGCCCTCCCAAACGGCAGGCTTCACGCCCGCCTGTTTCGATCTTGATGCGACAATCGACCATGGTGCGTCAACGGTCCAGCAATACGCATGCATGCCATCATGCGCACAATGCTTGTGTCGAACTGAGCCAGCGCTATAGATTGCGCGCGCCAATATTCCGTGAGACAGACATGCCCGATTTTCCGACACTGGCGAAGCTCGCCGAAGACCTCGAAAGCGGCCGCACCACCTCCCGTAAGCTGGTCGAGGCCTGCATCGCCAGGATCGCCGATCCCGCGGGCGAAGGGCAGCGCACCTTCATCCATGTCGACAAGGACGCCGCGCTCGCGGCCGCCGACGCGATGGATGCCTTGCGCAAGGTCAAGGCGGCGCCGTCGCGCTATGCCGGCATCCCCGTCTCGATCAAGGACCTGTTCGACATCAAGGGCCAGGTGACGCGCGCCGGCTCCCGCGCCCTCGACGATTCCCCGCCGGCCGAGCAGGATGCTGCGACGGTGGCGCGGCTGCGCAAGGCCGGCTTCGTCGTGATCGGCCGCACCAACATGACCGAGTTCGCCTATTCCGGCATCGGCATCAATCCGCATTACGGCACGCCGAAGGGCGCCTGGAACCGGGCCGAGGGGCACGTGCCCGGCGGCTCGTCCTCGGGCGCGGCGGTCTCCGTGCTCGACGGCATGGCGCATGCCGGGCTCGGCACCGACACCGGCGGCTCGTGCCGGATTCCGGCGGCCTATAACGGCATCGTCGGCTACAAGCCGACACAGCGGCGCGTGCCGCTTGACGGCTCGGTGCCGCTGTCGTTCTCGCTCGACAGCATCGGCCCGCTGGCGCGATCGGTCAGCTGCTGTGCCATACTCGACGCTGTGCTTGCGAACGAGCCGGTCACGGCGCTGAAGCCGCGCCCGGTGAAGGGCATGCGACTCGCCGTGCCGACCACGATCGCGCTCGACGATCTCGACCCAGAAGTCTCCGAGACGTTCGAGCGCGCGCTGAAATCGCTCGCCGATCACGGTGCCATCATCGAACGCATCGAGATGGCGGAATTCCACGATATCGGCCCGATGAACGCCAAGGGCGGCTTTGCCGCGTCCGAGAGCTATGCCTGGCATCGCTATCTCATCACTGCGAAGGGCGACGTCTACGATCCCCGCGTCTCCGTCCGCATCATGCGCGGCGAAGCGCAGAGCGCGGCCGACTACATCGATCTCCTCAACGAGCGCCGCTCGCTGATCGCCCGCGTCAACGCCCGCATCGCGCCCTATGACGCGCTGGTGCTGCCGACCACCGCCAACACGCCGCCGAAGATCTCGGATTTGGCGGACGACAAGGCCTTCACCACGCAGAACCTGCGCGCTCTGCGCAACTGCACCCTCATCAACATGATCGACGGCTGCGCCATCTCGATCCCTGCGCATCGCCAGGGCGACGTTCCCGTCGGCCTGATGCTGGCGGGCGCGGGCGGCTCGGATCGTCGTATCTTTGAACTTGCTGCCGGCATGGAGGCCGTCATTCGTGTTTGATCTCACTTTCACCGTCGACGCCCAGGACACCACCACGCCGCTGACGCTCGCGATCGACCAGATGGTCATCGCCGGCTGGACCGGCCGCGATCCCGTCGCGCGCGACAAGCACATCAAGGAGCTCGAGGAGATGGGCATCGCCCCGCCGGCCTCGACGCCGATCTACTATCGCGGTGCGGCGCGACGGCTGACCCAGGAGGACAGTATCGAATGCACCGGCGGTGACTCCAGTGGCGAAGTCGAGTTCGTGCTGATCGGCTGGCAGGGCCGCATCTTCGTCGGCTGCGGCTCCGACCACACCGACCGCAAGGTCGAGGCCTACAATGTCACGGTCTCCAAGCAGATGTGCGACAAGCCGGTTGCCTCGACACTGTGGGAGCTCGAGGACGTCATCGGCCATTGGGACAGGATGATCCTGCGCTCCTACGCCACCATCAAGGGCGAGCGCGTGCTCTACCAGGAGGGCACGCTCGACGCGATGCTGCCGGTCAAGGACCTGATCGCGCGCGGTTTCGACGGCGGTAAATTCCCCGACGGCTGCGCCATGTTCGGCGGTACGTTCGCGGCCAAAGGCGGCATCCGCCCGGCGGAACGGTTCGACTTCGAGCTTGAGGATCCCGTGCTGAAGCGCACGATCAGGCACGGCTACGACGTGGTGACACTGCCGGTCAGGGGCTGAGGCCTCTCCTCCGTCATTGCGAGCGCAGCGAAGCAATCCAGACTGGTTCCGCGGAGGGATCCTGGATTGCTTCGTCGCAAGGGCTCCTCGCAATGACGGGGAGATCGTCATCGGAAATCGGGTGGCGGCGCGAACGTCCGGGCGCGAAGGTGATTGCATGACAATGACCCTGCGAAAATCAGCGCATTCCGCCGCCGACCTCGCCGCCCACGTCGACACCCTCGACTGGCCCGAAATCACCGCCGAGCTCGACTCCCAGGGCTGCGCCGTCCTCAAGGGCCTGCTGACGCCGGATCAGTGCCGCGCCATTGCTGCGCTCTATCCTGACGATGCCGGCTTCCGCAGCCGTATCGTCATGGGCCGCCACGGCTTTGGCCGCGGCGAATACAAGTACTTTTCCTATCCGCTGCCTGACCTGATCGCGCAGCTCCGTCCGGCGCTGTACGCCCATCTGCAAGGCGTCGCCAACCGCTGGAACGAGGCGATGGGCATCGACATCCGCTATCCCGCCGCACATGCAGCCTTCCTGAAGCGCTGTCATGAGGCAGGCCAGGCCCGGCCGACGCCGCTGCTGCTGCAATACGAGGCGGGCGACTACAACTGCCTGCACCAGGACCTCTATGGCGAGCACGTGTTCCCGCTCCAGGTCGCGATCCTGCTGTCCGAGCCGGGCCGGGATTTCACGGGCGGCGAATTCGTGCTGACGGAGCAGCGCCCGCGCATGCAGTCCCGCGCCGAAGTGGTTCCGCTCATGCAGGGTGACGCAGTGGCTTTTGCCGTGCATCACCGCCCGGTGCAGGGGACACGCGGCACCTACCGGGTTAATCTGCGCCATGGCGTCAGTCGGATTCGCTCCGGCCAGCGCCACACGCTGGGTGTGATCTTTCATGATGCCAAATGAGTGCTGCGATTGACGGCTGATCTGTTCGACTCGGTTGCCGAGGTACAGCCGTCGCGCGAGGAGATCGCCGACGGTGCCGTCCTGCTGCGCGGCTTCGTCAGGCCGATCGAGAGCGAGCTGATCGAAGCCGTGCGCGCCATCGTGGCGCAGTCGCCGTTCCGGCGGATGACGACGCCCGGCGGCCATCTGATGTCGGTGGCCATGACCAATTGCGGCGAGCGCGGCTGGATCACCGATCACACCGGCTATCGCTACGATCCCATTGATCCCCGCACCGGCGCGCCATGGCCCGCGATGCCGCCGGTGTTGCGTGATCTGGCCTTGCGCGCGGCGGAGCAGGGCGGCTTCCGCGGCTTTGCGCCGGATGCCTGCCTCGTCAACCGCTACGAGCCCGGCACGCGACTGTCGCTGCACCAGGACAAGGACGAGCTGGACTATTCGGCGCCGATCGTCTCGGTCTCGCTCGGCCTGCCCGCGACCTTCCTGTTCGGCGGCCTGGCACGCAGCGACAAGCCGCGCCGCTTCCGCCTGGTGCATGGCGACGTCGTGGTCTGGGGCGGCCCGTGGCGGCTGGCCTATCACGGTGTGGCGCCGCTTGCCGATGGCGAGCATCCACTGCTCGGGGCAAAGCGCATCAATTTGACCTTCCGCAGAACGCGCTAACGCGTTTCCTCGCCCGCTTCGCTCGTCTAAGCTCCCGCACCGGGGAGGCGGCGACATGACGATCACTGAGCAAACGGCCAATGCCGGGACGGCCAATCGCACCGGCCTTTATCTGGCCGCGCTGCAACTGGTGTTCACGCTGGGCTGGACCACTTATGTCATCTACCTGCCGAAGCTCGCCGCCGAGGTCGGCATCGCGCCGTCAGCCGTCATCCTCATCCTGATGCTGGATCAGGCGATTTTCACCATGGCCGATACTGCAATGGGCATCGCGGCCGACAGGATTGCGCCCCATGTCGGCAGGCTCGGCCTGTTCGTCGGGCTCGTCGCTGCGATCTCGTGCGCTGCGTTTGTCGCGCTGCCGTTCGTGGCCGGGGCCGGCGCGGCGGCACAGGGCTGGTTCATCGCATTGATCGTGGTGTGGTCGGTCACGTCCTCGGCGCTGCGCGCACCGCCGCTGACCTTGCTCGGCAAATACCGCGCCAAGCCGCAGGTGCCGTTCCTCGCGGCGCTGGCGATGCTCGGCTACGGCATTGCCGGCGCGGTCTCGCCCTATCTCGGCGTCGTGCTGCGCGAGCACGATGCGCGGCTGCCCTTTGTCATCTCCAGCGTGGTGCTGCTGCTCACGGCGCTCGGGCTGTCGCGCATCGAGCACGACGTGGCGCGCGACACCGTGCCGCCGAGGCCGGACGAAGCCGCAAAGCCGCTCGGTCTCGTCCCGATCGCCTTCATCGTCGCGATGGTCGCGCTCGCGCTCGGCTACCAGTTGCACTTTGCCATGAACAGCGCACCGTCTTACTTGCGATTCGCCGCACCCGGCGAGCTACAATGGCTGATGCCGGTGTTCTGGATCGGATTCAACATCGCGATGTTTCCGGCGAGCCTCGTCGTCAAGCATCGCGGCGGCCTGATCGTGATGGGCGCGGCCGGACTGCTCGGCGCGGTCGCGATCGCGGCGGCCGAGCTTGCCGGCAGCCTCAACACCTTGATCGCCGCGCAATTCCTCGCCGGCGCCGCCTGGGGCTGCATGCTGATGAGTGCGATCTCGGCCGCGCTTGCAATCGGCTCGACTGGCGCGGAAGGCAAGGTCACGGGCCTCGTGTTCTCCGCACTCGCGCTCGGCACCTTCGCGCGAATGGCGGCCGTCGCCGGCGGCCTGCAGAAGATGCCGGACTACGCACCGCTGCTGCACTGGGCGCCGGTCGCCTGCTGGTCGGTCGCAGGCGCGGGCCTGCTGGTGATCGCGGCGGCGCGGCTACAGGGCGGTGCTCACCTCAAGGCTTCGGCGGGTGGATGAACGCCCACGGGCTGACTTCCGAGTCCCTGGTCACCTCGACCGAGATCAGATACGGCCCGCCATGGCTGAGCGCCTTCTCCATCGCGGCCTTGAACTGGTCCGGTGCGGTGACGCGCGCTGCCGCCACGCCGAAGGACTCCGCGAGCTTGACGAAGTCCGGATTGACGAGGTCCGAGGCCACAACGCGGCCGTCGAAACGCTCGCGCTGGTCGCGGCGGACGTTGCCGTAGGCATTGTTGTTGAACACCAGCGTCACCACGCCGATGTTGAACTGCACCGCAGTGGCAAGCTCCTGCACGCCGAACATGAAGCCGCCGTCGCCGGTGATGGCGACCACGGGCTTGTCGGGATTGGCGACCTTGGCGCCAAGCGCGGTCGGGAAGCCCGAGCCGAGCGTGCCCTGATAGCCTGAGGTGATGAAGGTGCGGGGCTCGTAGACCGGAAAGCCGTACCAGGAGGCGAAGCCGAACTGCGACAATTCATCGGTCACGATCGCGTTCGCCGGTAGCACCTCACGCAGGATGTTGAGATAGGCCATCTGCGGCTGGATGCGCTGGATCTCGGCTTGCGCGGCGGCAGCGGCCTCGCGGATCTCTCCGCGCCGGCCATGGCCCTTGGCGTAGCCGGCGCGCTTCACGGCGGCGACGAGGTCGGCGGTGCCGTCCCTGGCGTCGGCGACGATGGCGACATCGGCGGCGAGCCGGCGCATCTCGGCCGGATCGATGTCGATGCGGATGGATTTGAGGCCGCTCGGCTGATAGGGCCAGCGGAAGCCGGATGCCGGCAGCTCGGCGCGCGTGCCGATCGCGATCATCAGGTCGGTCTTCGGCCACAGCTTGTAGGCGGCGGCCATGGTGAGGCCGAGCTCGTGCGCGTTGGAGACGATGCCGCGGCCGCTGCGGAAGGCGACGACCGGCGCGTCGATCATCTCGGCGAGCTCGAGGATTTCCTCGCCCGCCTCCATCGCGCCGCTGCCGACGAAGATCATCGGCGCCTTGCTGGCCTTGATCAGCGCCGCCGCCTGCTTGACGAGGTCAGGATCGGGTTGCGGGGCGGGCAGCGGCTCCAGCACCTGTGCGGCCGCCGTCGCGGCGCGCTGGGTGAAGACATCCCAGGGCATCTCGACCGAGGCCGGGCCGCGCCGCCCCGACATCATCTCCTGGAAGGCGCGCGCGACGACCGTCGGCGCATTGGCGGGATATTCGATCCGGTCGGCCCATTTCACGTAAGTGCGTAGCGTCGCGAGCTGGTCCGGCATCTCGTGCAGATGACCGCGGCCCTTGCCCAGAAACTGCGTCGGCACCTGGCCCGTGACGCACAGCACCGGCTCGTTGCAGCCGAAGGCGGTCAGCAGCGCCGCGCTGGCGTTGAGCACGCCGGGGCCGGGTACGACGCTGAATACGCCAGGCTTGCCGCTGGAGCGTGCATAGCCGAACGCCATGTAGCCACAGGCCTGCTCGTGCCGCGCGCCGATCACCTTGAGCTGGGCCTGGTGGAAGGCGTCGAACAGGCCGTAGACCTGCGCGCCCGGCAGGCCGAACACGGTGTCGACGCCATGGGCGACAAGCCCGCTTACGATCGCTTCGCCGCCGGTGAGGGTGGTCATTGCATCATTCCACTTCGATTGTTGGTCAGGCTTCGTCGACGACACCGTTGCGCAAGCGCCCGATGCCGTCGGCCTCGATTTCGACGACATCGCCGGGCTTCAGGTAACGCGGCGGATCGAACCGGGCTCCGGCGCCGGTCGGCGTGCCCGTGACGATGATATCGCCGGGGACGAGGGTTGCGAAGGTCGAGATATAGTTCAAGAGATAGCGGAACGGAAACATCAGCCGGCTGGTGCGATCGTCCTGCCTGAGCTCGCCGTTGACATGCGTGGTGAGACGGATGTCGGCGATCTGCGATTCCCTGATGTAGGGCACCAGCCAGGGGCCGAGGCTGCCGCTGGAATCGAAATTCTTGCCCTGCGTGACGTTGAACTTGGCGTGGCGCAGCCAGTCGCGCACCGAGCCTTCGTTGCACAGCGTCAGCGCGGCGATGTGGTCGAGCGCGGTGCTTTCGGGAATGTGCCGGCCGGCCTTGCCGATCACCAGCACGATCTCGCCCTCATAGTCGAGCTGGCTCGATGCGCGCGGGCGCACCAGCGGCGTGTCGTGGCCGACGAAAGAGCGAGGCGAACGCATGAACATGCTCGGATATTTCGGTGCGTCCTGGCCGTCCTTGTACTCGGCATTACGGTCAGGATAGTTGACGCCGATGCAGATGATCTTTTCCGGCGCCGGCACCGGCGGCAGCCAGGTGATATCAGCGAGCGCATGGTCGGGCGTGCGGCCGGCGGCCTCTTCGGCAAGGCTCACGAGCTTGCCGGCCGCGATCACCTCGCGCAGCGTCGGATAGTCTCTTGCATATCGCTTGGCGAGATCGACGATGCCGCCTTCGAGGACGGCGCCGTAGCTGACGTCACCTTTGACGGAGTAAGTAGCGAGGCGGGGGAGCTTCATCGGTAACTCATCACTTCCTGTCGTCCCTGCCTAGTGCGCAATTGCGCACGGGCGCAGGGACCCATACCGCGCGATCTATCGATGTAGTCTGCAGGCGTACCGAGCGACCAGTCTTCACCAAACCACGTCCTGCGGGTATGGGTCCCTGCTTTCGCAGGGACGACGGGGAGAGAGGTTGTTACCAGCATCAATCCGCCACCAGCACATCCGCGACGAACTTCGGCTCGCGCACGGCCTGGCCGCTAAACGGCGAACCCTGCTCGAACCACGAGCGCGGGGCAGGGGCGCCCCACAGTGTCTGGCGGCGCGGATCGCGCAGCGACCAGCGCAGCGGTTCGTGGTCGTGATCCCCGGTGAAATAATCGCTGGTGTAGAGCTCGAGCCGGTGTCCATCAGGGTCGCGGACATAGAGGAAGAACGCATTGGAGATGCCGTGGCGTCCCGGACCGCGCTCGATGTTCTTCACGAAGCCCTGCGAGGCCATGACGTCGCAGAGATGGATGATGTTCATCGCCGTCGGCGTCCAATAGGCGAAGTGATGCAGGCGCGGGCCCTTGCCGTTGGTGATGGCGAAGTCGTGCACGTTGCCCTTGCGATGCATCCAGGCCGCGGCGATGCGTCCGTTCGGTCCGTCCTCCTCGGCATATTCGGTGAGACGGAAGCCGAGCCGCGCATAGAACTCGACGGTGTCCTGCACCTCGGCGGCGAAGACGTTGAAATGATCGAGCCGCTGCGGATGGCAGCCCCGGTAAAGGTCGTAACGACGCAAGAGATGCGGCCGGCGATCCATCGACGCATAGAGCTCGATCTGGAAGCCGAAGGGATCGGTGAATTGCAGCGTGCGGCCCTGGAACGGCTGGTCGACGAAGGCGTAGGAAAGACCGTTTTCGGACAAGAACCCGGCGGCCTTGTCGAGATCCCCGTCGTTGCCGACCTTGAAGCCGAGCCGCGCGCAGGCGGGTACTGCCGCCTTCCGCAGCACCAGCGAGTGATGCTGATGTTCCTCGGCGGCGCGCAGGTAGACGACCTTGTCGTCGGCATCCTCGACATGCAAGCCGACAATGGTCTCGTAGAACTCGCGGCTCAGCTTCAGATCGGTCACGTCAAGGACGACGTGGCTGGAGCGGATGATGTTGAACGGCGGCTCGAAGATGTGTTGCGGTACGGGCATGTGCGTTTCCCCTCTTTCTCGTCATTCAGGGGCGGCTCGCAGAGCCGAACCCGGAATCCATCGCGCAGCAGAGTTGGTGGATGAATGGATTCTCAGGTGCGCAATTGCGCACCATAGCTTCGCTTCGCGCCCCGGAATGACTCAAATTCCCAGCTTCTGGATCTTGTGCGTGCCCCGCGCCAGCGAGACGTGCTTGGTTTCCATGTAGAAGTCGAACGAATAGTCGCCGCCGTCGCGGCCGATGCCGGAGGCTTTCATGCCGCCGAACGGCGTCGGCAGATGGCGGACGTTCTCCGAGTTCAGCCAGATCATGCCGGCCTCGAGCGCATCGGCGACGCGCAAGGCGCGGCCGACGTCGTTGGTCCAGACATAGCCGGTGAGGCCGTAGCGGATGTCGTTGGCGATCGCGATCGCGTCGGCCTCGTCCTTGAACGGCAGCACAGTGAGGAACGGCCCGAACACCTCCTCTTGCGCCACGCGCATCTTGCCATGCGCGCCGGTGACCAGCGTCGGCTCTACATAATGTCCGCCGCCCGGGCCGTCATGGGCCTTGCCGCCGACGGCGATGGTTGCGCCGTCCTGCCGCGCGACGTCGAAATAGGAGCAGACTTTGGCGAGGTGTCGCTCGTGGATCAGCGGCCCGATCTCGGTTAAGGGATCGAGGGGATGGCCGACCTTCAGCGCCTTCACGCGCGCGGTCAGCTTTTCCACGAACTTGTCGGCGATGCTCTGCTGGATCAGCAGACGGCTGGAGGAGGTGCAGCGCTCGCCGTTGAGCGAGTAGATCATGAACACGACGGCGTCGAGCGCGCGGTCGAGATCGGCGTCGTCGAACACGATGACAGGATTTTTGCCGCCGAGCTCGAAATGCACGCGCTTCAGGGTCGGCGCGCCCTGAACCATGATCGCAGAGCCCGTCGCGCTCTCGCCGACGAAGCCGATGGCCTTGATGGCGGGATGCTCGGTCAGCGCCTTGCCGGCCTCCTCGCCGAAGCCGTGCACGGTGTTGAGAACTCCGTCGGGCACGCCGGCTTCCTTGACCAGCTTCGCCAGGATCGACGCCGTCACCGGCGACCATTCGGCCGGCTTGTGCACGACGGTGCAGCCGGCGGCCAGCGCCGGGGCGATCTTCCAGGTCGAGAGCATGAACGGCGTGTTCCACGGCGTGATCACGCCGACCGGGCCGATCGGCACGCGCGTCGAGACGTTCCAGTGCTCGTCGCTCGGCGTGTTGAGGCCGTCTCTCGCTTCCGCGCATTTGTCGGCGAAGAAGCGGAAATTCTCGGCGGCACGGATCGCGGCCTTGGCCATGAAGCGGTAGGCCTGGCCGGTGTCGATGCATTCGAGCACGGCGATGTCGTCGGCATTGTCCTCGATGGCATCGGCGACGCGATGCAGCAGCTTCTTCCGCATCGCCGGGCCCATGTCGCGCCAGGACTTGAAAGCGAGCGTGGCGGCCGTTGCTGCCGCGTCGATATCCTCGGCGGTGCCGCGTGCGACGCTTGCGAGCGTTGCGCCGTCGACCGGAGATTTCGTTTCGAACGTCTCGCCGGAGATCGAGGCAACGGTCTTGCCGTCGATCATGTGACCGATGCCGTCGGCACGCAGCGTCTTCAGAAGCGGCGCGACGCGGTCGCAATTGGCCTGAAACACATCGGTTTTCGGAGTGGGCTTATCCATGGGCGGCTTCCGCTTTCAGGGCATCGTGGATGTTGTTGCGCTTCCAGCTGGTGTCCTTGTCGTTGATCTGCATGTCGAACGACAGAGCGAACCTGCTGGCGGCGAAGACGGGATCGAGATGTCTTGAGAGCGCCTGGAAGACATGCTCGCCGGCCTTCTGGCGCGTGGGAAGGTCGCGGCCCTCGCCGATGCGCAGCACCATGTCGAGAAAACCGTAGTCCTGCCTGGCGTCGGCGATCGCATAGTGCTCGCACCTGACGGCGCGCACGCGGATGCCGCCGAGTGGGAAGATGCCGGTCTCGACCGCCGCCTTGCGCACGACCTCGCACACCAGCTTGATATCGAGACGGTTGTCGAGATTGGCCGAATATTCGATGGTGAAATGCGGCATCGCGGTTTCACTCCCTGGATCGTCTTGTTGTCTTCAGGCGAAGTAGCAGCTGACCGAGCCGTAGGCGCCATAGTCGGCCTGAATTGTGTCGCCCTTGCGGGTCTCGATCGGGCGGATGAAGGAGCCCGCGAGAACGACTTGCCCCGGCTCGAGCGCAAGGCCGAGCGGCGCGATCTTGTTGGCGAGCCAGGCAACGGCCGTGGCGGGATGATTGAGCACGCCGGCGGCAAGGCCGGTCTCCTCGAGCTGGCCGTTCCTGAAGCACAGCGCGCCGATCCAGCGCAGGTCGGCGTCGAGCGGGCGGATCGGCCGTCCGCCGAGCACGATGCCGGCATTGGCCGCATTGTCGGCGATGGTGTCGTAGATCTTGCGCGTCGCCCTGGTCCTGGGATCGACGCGCTCGATGCGGGTGTCGAGGATCTCAAGGGCCGGCACCACGAAGTCGGTGGCGTTGAGCACGTCGAACAGGGTGCAGTCGGGGCCGAACAAGCGCTTGCTCATGACGAAGGCGAGCTCGGCCTCGACCCGCGTCGCGATGAAGCGCTCGGTCGGAACGATCCCGCCGTCGGCGAAGAACATGTCGTCGAGCAGCACGCCGGAATCCGGCTCGTCGATGTCGAGCGCGCTCTGCATCGCCTTCGAGGTCAGGCCGATCTTGTGGCCTTTGACGATGCGGCCCTCCGCGATCTTGACGTCGACCCAGGCCTTCTGAATCGCATAGGCATCGGCGATGGTGATGCCGGGGAAGTCCTGCGAGAGCTGGCGGATCTGCGTGCGGGTCTTCTCCGCCTGGTGCAGACGCCGCGCGCAAGCTTGGATATCGTCGTTGGAAAGCGCCATTTGTGATCTTACAAACTAGGGTGCTGGAAGATACTTAACATGTTAAGTGAATGCGTCAAACACAAATCCGGCTTGCTGCACTGCAAACGTTTGGCGGCTTGAAAGGGCGTCATGGTGAAGAGACCGGCTGATCCGGCCAATGGAAACGCCCCCGCCGCAGGGTCTACCGCGCGCCAGGTGCCGATGCGCGATTTCTCGCGCTCGCTGCCGATGTCGCTGCTGCGGGCCCGCGAAGCGGTGATGCGGCAGTTTCGCCCTTCGCTGCGCGAGCACGGCCTGACCGAGCAGCAATGGCGCATCCTGCGCGCGCTGGCGGCGATCGAGGCGGTCGAGGTCACGGAACTGGCGCGCACGGCGTTCCTGCTCGGGCCGAGCCTGTCGCGCATCCTGCGCGATCTCGAGGCGCGAAATCTGATCGAGCGCAAGACGGCGAAAGCAGACCAGCGCCGCAGCATGGTCTCGATCTCGAAGGAGGGGGTGAAGCTGATGGCCTCGGTCGCGCCCACATCGGAAGCGATCTATGCCGAGATCACGCGGCGCTTCGGCGCGCGCAAGCTCGCCGAATTGCAGGACATGCTGGGTGCGCTCGAACAGAGCCTGGCTGAGCTCGGCAGCGCCGAGGAGGCAAGTGCCGAGGAGTGAAAGCTGATATGCGCGTGCACGCGGCAACGTCGATGGACATCAGCTGCCCCGTTCGCTCAAACTGACGGCCAAGCCGATCGCTGCAGAATCGGCGGGCGGATGGAGAACGCTGTGTCGGCGCGCCTCCGCCTGAAACAAGGGAGGCAAGCGAACGTCCATGGTCACCATTCAGGTCCAGAATCTGATCGACTTCGTCACTGACGTCTTCGCGCATGCGCAATCCTCGCCGGAGGAAGCAAGGCGCATCGCCACCTATCTGACCACCGCGAACCTGACCGGCCATGATAGCCACGGCGTGATCCGCGTTCCCGTCTACATCCGCTGGCAGAAGACCGGCTCTGTGGTGCCCAACCAGACCGCCGAAATCGTGCTGGACACGCCTTCGCTCGCAGTGGTGGACGGCAAGTTCGGCTACGGCCAGACCGTGACGCCGCAGGCCGTCCGGATCGGCATCGAGAAGTGCCGCAAGGCCGGGCTTGCCGCGGTCGCGCTGCGCAACGCCGGGCATATCGGCCGTGTCGGCGACTGGGCCGAAATGGCTGCGGCCGAAGGTCTCATCTCCGTGCATTTCGTCAATGCCGCGGGCTCGCTGCTGGTGGCGCCGTTCGACGGCGTCGAGAAGCGGCTGTCGACGGCGCCTTACTGTGTCGGCATCCCGCGCCTGGGGCAGGACCCGATCGTGCTGGATTTTGCGACCTCGGTGGTCGCCGAGGGCAAGGTGCTGGTCGCAAGCCGCGGCGGCAAGAAGCTGCCGAAGGGCGCGCTGGTCGATGCCGACGGAACCCTGAGCGAGGAGCCAGCCGTGCTGTACGGGCCCTACACGCCGGACGGGCCGAGGGATCATACCAAGGGGACCGGCGCCATCCGCGCCTTCGGCGAGCACAAGGGATCGGGTCTTGCCTTCATGTGCGAGCTGCTGGGCGGCGCGCTGACCGGAACCGGAGCCACGTCGGGCGGCCGCCGCTTTGCCAACGGCATGCTGGCGTTCTATGTCGATCCAAAGGTGGTCGACACCTCCAACCTGTTCGACGGCGAAGTGTCGCGCTACGTCGATTTCATCCGCGCCACCAAGCCGATGGCCGGGGTCGATCATGTGCTGATTCCCGGCGATCCCGAGCGGAAAACCCGGGCCGACCGGACCCGGAACGGCATCCCCTTGCCGGATGACACCTGGGCGGCAATAGTGAATACGGCCCGCGAGGTCGGCGTCAGCGAAGCCAGCATCCAGAGGGCAACCGCATAGGTCTTGCGCCATTGCGAGCGTAGCGCGGCGCCCCGGTTCGCGGTAACAGCAGGTTCGTGCTGTCGCGGCGCTCGTCGTGGTGACGATGGTCCAAATCACACGGTCCAAATAACACGGTCGAAACAACAAAGAAGGAAGGCAACGTGGCGAACAAGGTCAAGGAAATCTGGAAGTCGGGCAAGGCCGTGGTCAACGCGTGGCTCGCAATTCCCTCCGGCTTCTCGGCCGAGATGATCGCGCAATGCGGCTTCGACAGCGTCACCGTCGACATGCAGCATGGCGTGCAGGACTATCTCTCGATGGTGCAGTGCTTCCAGGCCATGGACAAGCATCCGGTCACCCCGATGGTCCGCGTGCCCTGGAACGAGCCCGGCATCATCGGCAAGGTGCTCGACGGCGGCGCCTATGGCGTGATCTGCCCGATGGTCAATACGCCGCAGGAAGCCAAGAACCTCGTCTCCTATTCCAAATATCCGCCGCAGGGCGTCCGCTCCAACGGCCCGATCCGCGCCGGCATGTACGGCACCGCCGGCTCGTATCAGAAGACCGCGAATGCCGACACCATCCTGCTGCCGATGATGGAGACCAAGACCGCGGTCGAGAACATGGAAGCGATCCTCGACGTCGAGGGCATCGACGGCGTCTATATCGGACCGTCCGATCTCGGCTTCTCCTACGGCCTCGAGCCCAAGCTCGACCGCTCGGAGCCCGAGATCCTCGCGATCTACGAGAAGATCATCAAGGAGTGCGGCAAGCGCGGCCTCAATCCGGGTATCCATTGCAGCGGCGCGGAAGGCGCGGCGCGCGCCATCAACATGGGCTTCAAGCTGGTGACGCTCTCGAACGAGGTCGGCCTGATGACGACCTACGCCAAGATGCAGGTCAACGCGACCCGGAAGGATTCCGGCGGCAAGGCCTGATCTCTGGCGAATGGCGAATAGGGAGTGGCGAGTGGCGCCGCTCCCTTTTTCCATTCGCTACTCCCTATTCGCCATTCGCCTCCGAAGGAGACCTGCCATGACCATCAGCCCCGTCATCCGCCTGCATCCCGATGATGGCGTGCTGATCGCGCGCGCCAGCCTGCCGCCGGGAACGGTCGTCGCCGACGGCGTCACCGCGGTCGAACGCATTCCCTCCGGCCACAAGGTCGCGATCAAGTCGTTTTCGGTGGGCGAGCCCGTCATCCGCTACGGCCAGATCATCGGCTTTGCGACCCAGGCCATCGCGCCGGGTCAGCACGTTCATGTGCAGAACATCGGCATGGGCGATTTCGCCAAGGACTATGCCTATTGCGCCGACGTCAAGCCGACGCCGAATTTCGACCTGCCGGCGACCTTCGAGGGCATCCGCCGCCCGGACGGTCGCGTCGCCACGCGCAACTATATCGGCATCCTCACCTCGGTGAATTGCAGCGCGCATGTCGCGAGCCTCGTCGCCGACGTCTTCAAGAAGAATCCCTTCACCGGCGACAATCCGCTGGCCGATTTCCCCAACGTGGACGGCGTGGTCGCGCTGACCCACAAGACCGGCTGCGGCATGACGCAGAACGAGCCGCTGGCACTGCTCCGCCGCACGCTCGGCGGCTATGCGCGGCACGTCAATTTCTCCCATGTCATCGTGCTCGGCCTCGGATGCGAAGTGAACCAGATCGGCGGCCTCATGGAAGAGCAAAAGCTCGCCGGCCGCCTGCGCGCGATGGACATCCAGGAGGTCGGCGGCACCCGCAAGACGGTGGAGGCCGGCATTGCGTTCGTGCGCGAGGCGCTCACCGATGCGAACAAGGTGACGCGCGAATCCGTGCCCGCGAGCGAGCTCACCGTGGCCCTGCAATGCGGCGGCTCGGACGGCTATTCCGGCGTGTCGGCCAATCCGGCGCTCGGTGCTGCGAGCGATCTCATCGTCCGCCACGGCGGCACCGTCATTCTGTCGGAGACGCCGGAGACCTACGGCGCCGAGCATCTGCTCACGCGCCGCGCGGTGAGCCGCGAGGTCGGCGAGAAGCTGGTCGACCTGATGCGCTGGTGGGACGAGTACACGGAGCGCGAAGGCGCCGAGATGAACGCCAATCCGAGCCCCGGCAACAAGGCCGGCGGTCTCACCACCATCCTGGAGAAGTCGCTCGGCGCGATGGCGAAGGCCGGCACCACCAATCTCGTCGAGGTGCTGCGCTACGCCGAGCCCATCACCAAGAAGGGCTTTGTGTTCATGGATACGCCTGGTTACGACCCGGTCGCGGCCACCGGCCAGGTCGCAGGCGGTGCCAATCTCGTCTGCTTCACGACGGGGCGCGGCAGCGTGTTCGGCTGCAAGCCGGCGCCGTCGATCAAGCTCGCCACCAACACGCCGATGTACAAGCGCATGGAAGAGGACATGGACGTCAATTGCGGCACCATCCTCGAAGGCGAGGAGAGCGTGCAGGAATGCGGCCAGCGCATCTTCGATCTCATTCTCAAGACGGCTTCGGGCCAGCCGACCAAGAGCGAGAGTTTTGATTTTGGCGGCGCCGAGTTCGCGCCCTGGGTGCTCGGCGCGACGATGTAATTGCAGCTGGCACAAATCGCTGCCGAAATTTGCAGCATAGCAGCGAGTGTTTACGTAACTTTACGGAGGCACCGCGTAGCCGCACGGGTTCCCTCGGTCACCTATGATTAATAATTCCCGTCGTAATCCTTGAGCAATGCGGGCCACTCCTTCGAGGGCGCTGCCCCTTCGACAGGATACGTCAACGATGACGCATGCGGTACGGCCAACTGGCGTGGAAAATCTCCTCGGCGAAGAGGAGCTGATCGTCTCGAAGACCGATCTCAAAGGCCGCATCACTTACGCCAACGACGTCTTTCTCCGGATGGCGAAGTACTCCTGGAAGGAGCTGATGGGCGCGCCCCACAGCCTGATCCGCCACCCGGACATGCCGCGCTGCGTCTTCAAGCTGCTGTGGGATACGCTCCAGACCAAGCAGGAAATCTTCGCCTACGTCGTCAATCTCGCCGGCGACGGCAGCCATTATTGGGTGTTCGCCCACGTCACACCGACATTCGACGATCGCGGCAACATCATCGGCTATCACTCCAATCGACGCAGGCCCGATCCGGCGCCGGTCGAGAAAATCAAACCGATCTACAAGGCGCTCTGCGCGGAAGAGGCGCGCCACGCCAATGCCAAGGACGGCATGCGTGCGAGCTTTGACATGATGGTCGGTCTGCTCAAGCAAAACAGTGTTGGCTATGATGAATTTGTGCTCTCTCTCTAAGGCGCAGGGAGCGACTGCAGTCGCGTGTCTTCTCGCCGGCGTCGCGTTCGTCGTCTCGCTGCTCGGCGGAAGCGGATTCATCAGCGCAGCGCCGCTCGGCGCGGCGATCCCGCTGCTCGGCTACGCGCTCTGGTGCCAGCACCGTGTGGCTGTGGCCGTCGATGAGGTCGCCGATGTCTGCCGCAAGGCGGCGCGCGGCGATCTCGAGGCGCGGGTCCTGAGCGAGCGCCAGGCCGGGCGGATCGGCGCCATTCAGAAATCCGTCAACGACATGCTCGACATCGCCGACGCCTTCGTCCGCGAGGCTTCGGCATCGATGGACTATGCCAGCCGCGGCAAGCATTTCCGCAAGATCCTCGCGCGCGGCTTACCCGGCTCGTTCCGCCGCTCGGCGACCGTCATCAATGCCGGCACCGACAGCCTCGGCCGCCGCGTCGTCGAGATCGGCGATCTCGCAAGGCAGTTCGGCACGCATCTCGATAAGGTCGCAGGCAGCCTCATGAGCGCCGCGACCGATCTCGAATCCGACGCCGGCCAGATGGCGGCCGCGGCGGAGACGACGAGCCGCCAGACCTCCGGCATGCGCAGTGCATCCGATCAGGCTTCGAGCAATGTTGCGACGGTAGCGAGTGCGGCGGAACAGCTCGCATCCTCGATCGCCGAGATCAGCCGCCAGGTGGCTGGTTCGACCACGAGCACCGGGCGCGCCGTCGACGAGGCCAACCGGGCCGGCAACGAAATCCGCACGCTCGCCGACGCCGCGATGCGGATCGGCGACGTCGTCAAGCTGATCAGCGAAATCGCCTCGCAGACCAATCTGCTGGCGCTCAACGCCACCATCGAGGCGGCGCGGGCAGGCGAGGCTGGTCGCGGTTTTGCGGTGGTGGCCTCCGAGGTCAAGAGCCTTGCCAACCAGACCGCGAAGGCGACCGAGGAGATCAGCGCCAAGGTCGGCGAGATGCAGCAATCGACCAGCAATTCGGTTGCGGCCGTCGAGGCGATTGCCCAGACCATTGCGGAGATCGACGGCATCACCGCGAGCATCGCGGCCTCGATCGAGCAGCAGGGCTCTGCGACGCGCGAGATCGCCCGCAACGTCCATGAAGCCTCCGCCGGCACCTCGCAGGTGTCCTCCAACGTGTCAGGCATCAGCGAGGCCGCCGCCGACACCGGCCGCGTCGCCAGCCGCGTCAACAGCGCCTCCGAGCGCGTCCACGGCGAAGTCGAGACGCTCCGCCGCGAGGTGACACAGTTCCTGCAGCGGCTGACCTCGGCGGCGTAAGGTTGCGCCACCCACCGCTGTCGTCCCGGACAAGAAATCGTAGGGTGGGCAAAGGCGCACTTGCGCCGTGCCCACGCAACGGAAGCCGTGGG
>NZ_CAKZJO010000025.1:0-42500 GCF_936943645.1 uncultured Bradyrhizobium sp.
CCATGACGAGATTTGTCAGATGACGCCACCCGTTTTCCGATTCGCCCCCAGCCCGAACGGCCACCTGCATCTCGGCCACGCCTGCTCGGCGCTGCTGAACTTCCAGCGGGCGCGCGAGACCGGCGGGCGAATGCTGCTGCGGATCGAGGACATCGACGCGATGCGCTGCCGGCCGGAGTTCGAGGCGGCGATTTACGAGGATCTCGCCTGGCTCGGGATGAACTGGGAGATTCCGGTACGGCGGCAGTCGGAGCATCTCGCCGATTATCGCGCCGCGCTGGACAAGCTGTCGGCGCTTGGCCTCGTTTATCCCGCCTTTGAAAGCCGCGCCGAGATCGCAAAGCTCGTTGCCGCACGCGAGGCGGACGGCCCGTGGCCGCGCGATCCCGACGGCGCGCCGCTTTATCCCGGCGATGCCAGATCGCGGCCGGCCGACGAGCGTGCGCGCCTGATGGCTTCGGGCACGCCCTACGCGCTGCGGCTCGACATGGCGGCTGCCTGTCAGCAGGCCGCCTGTCTGACGTGGAACGAGCTCGGCGAGGGCCCGGGCGGCGAGTGCGGCATCGTTCCGGCGCGGCCGGAGCTCTGGGGCGACGTGATCCTTGCGCGCAAGGAGACGCCGACCAGCTACCATCTGTCCGTTGTCGTCGACGACGCGCTCCAGGGCGTCAGCGAAATCGTGCGCGGCCAGGATCTGTTTCATGCAACGTCCGTCCATCGGCTGCTCCAGGTCCTACTCGGCCTGCCGGAACCCGCCTATCGCCATCACCGGCTGATTTGCGACGACGAGGGGCGGAAGCTGTCGAAGTCGAGCCAATCGACCGGTCTGCGCGCCTTGCGCGCGGCCGGGATCACGCCGGACGGCATCTGCCAGCTGGTGGGATTAGGTTAAGTTTCTCTGGGGGTTAGCGAAACGTCGCCGTGACTCCGGGTGTTTGCCCGTGCCATGCTCGGCAAACAGCCCGGGGTTCGAAGGGACACTTCGAAGGGGATTCATGGCGGCGAAAAAGCGCCCAGCGCGCACCACGCGGACGTCCAGGCGACCGCCTCGGAAGCGGTCCGGGGCGGCTGGACAGGTGCGCAAGCGCAGCACGAGGACGGTCGCGCCTGACGTGGTCCAGGCGGCGCTCGCCGCCTTTGCCCACGAGGTCCGCACCCCTCTGACCGGCATTCTGGCGATCAGCGACCTGCTCGCGACCTCCGATCTCGGCGAACGGGAACGGCGCTGGGCCGACACCATCAAGGCCGGTGCCGAGCATCTGGCGAGCCTCGCCACGCTGTTCGTGGATGCCGCCAGAACCGGCGGGAAGGGCGGCAGCACGCTGCGGCAGGACCTGTTCGACCTCAGGGCGCTCGCCCGCAGCTCCGGCGATTCGCTTGCGGGGCGCGCTGCGGCCAAGGGGCTCCAGGCCCAGGTCGAGATCTCCGACAAGCTTCCCGGCCTCGTGGTTGGCGATCCCGTCCGCCTGCGCGCCGCGCTCGAGAACCTGATCGACAATGCCGTGAAGTTCACCGAGCAGGGCGGCGTGGCGCTCGTGATCGCACCTGCCAAGGACAAGGATAAGAGCAGAGCCAAGGGCCGGGTCAGCGTGGCCTTCGCGGTGTCCGACAGCGGCATCGGCCTGACCATGGCCGAGATCAAGCGTCTGTTCCGCCCGTTCACGCAGGCCAATGTCACCATCGCCTCGCGCTTCGGCGGCGCCGGCCTGGGGCTCTCCTCGGTCAAGCAACTGGCGCGTGCGATGGGCGGCGACATCACCGTCGCCCCGCGCCGCGGCGGCGGCGCCACCTTCACGCTGACGGTATCGCTGGACGCGGCGGGATCGGGCAAATCCCGCAAGAGAAAGGGTGAAGCCGGACCGGATGCGGTCGCGGCGCTGCGCGTTCTGAGCGTCGAGGACAATCCGTTCGGCCGCGTCGTGTTGAACACGATCCTGACCGAGCTCGGCCATCATGCCGAGTTCATCGGGCGTGGCGAGGACGCCGTCGGCCGGCTGGCGCAGGGCGCGTTCGACGCCGTGCTGATGGACATGGTGCTACCGGGCATTGACGGCGTCGAGGCCATCCGGCGGATCCGCACCATGGAGGCGCCGCTGGCTCGGATCCCGATCATCGGGGTGTCCGGTCGCGGCGAGGATGAGGCCGCCTCGCGCGAGGCCGGCGCCGATGCCTTCCTGGTCAAGCCTGTGTCTCCGCGGGCGCTAGCGACTGCGCTGCTTGAAGCGACACGCCGTGGGGAAGCCGCGACTTGATGATCGCGGCATTGAGCTCGCCGCCGTAAACGAAGATCGCGGCGATGAAATACAGGAACACCAGCGCGATGATCACCGAGGCGAGCCCCGCATACATGGTCACGTAGTTGTTGGCGAAGCGCGCCAGATATTGTCCGAACACGATGCCTGATATCAGCGACGCCACGATGGTGAAGACGATGCCGGGCAGGATCTGGAAGAAGTTGCGCCGTCCCGCCGGGAGCCAGGCGTGGAGGATGATCAGCGCCACCACGAGCGCGCCGATGGTGATGCCGTAGCGCAGCCAGGTGAGGATGCGCTCGTTGGATTCGACGAACAGCGGAATGTGGGCACGCGCGGCCTCGATGATTAGCGGACCGAGCACGATCAGGAACGCCATGGCGAGCGCGGTGAAGGCCGCGACCAGCGTGTAGCCGATCGATTCCAGCCGCAGCCAGTACCAGCGCCGCATCTCCACCACCGCATAGGCACGGTTGAGCGCAACCCGCAGCGCCTCGACGCCGTTGGAGGCGAAATAGACCGACAGCGCTGCGCCGATCGTCAGCACGCCGGTGCGGGTCGTGGTTAAGACGTCATGGACCTCGCCCGAGATCGAATCGGCGACCTGCTTGGGCCAGATCTGCAGCATCAGGCTGGCGGCCTGGTCGGCGAGTTCCTTGGACCCGAAGAAGCCGGCAAGCGAGGTCAGCACGATCAGGAACGGGAACAGCGCCATCAGCGTCGACAGCGCGATGTGGCTGGCGATCGCCCAGCCGTCATCGGCCAGGAACGTGTAGAACGCATCCATCACGACGCAGTAGATGTAGCGGATAGCTTTCACGTGGCACCTATACCGCTGCTGCCACTCCCTCTTCCCGCGCGCGGGGAGAGGTGAAGAGAACGGGTCGCTCTCGCAAATCTGAAATCATCCAACCAGCTTCTGACATTATGGGCTCAAAAGCCAGATCGCCAACGCCATGGCGGACCGGCGCGCACGGTGTTATCACCCTCCAATGGCATCTCTCCTGACGACTTTCATCCTGCCGGTGGCGGCAGGCGCCGTGGCCCTGGTGCTGCTGCTCGGGCTCATCAACATGATGCGCGGCGGCTCGCCCAACACATCGCAAAAGCTGATGCGCTGGCGCGTGCTGCTGCAGTTCGTGGCGATCATCATCGCCATGGTCGCGGTCTGGGCGATGGGGCGCTAGATGGTTACGCTAAATCGCATCTACACCAAGACCGGCGACGACGGCACGACGGCGCTCGGAACCGGCGAGCGCCGGCCGAAATACGATCTGCGCATCGAGGCCTATGGCACCGTCGACGAGACCAACGCCGCGATCGGCGTGGTCAGGCTCCACACCGCGGAGATGCCCGAGCTCGACGCGATGCTCGGCCGCATCCAGAACGATCTGTTCGATCTCGGCGCCGACCTCGCGGTGCCCGAGCGTGAAGGCAAGGCGGAGCGGCTGCGGGTGGTGGCGAGCCAGGTCGAGCGGCTCGAGCGCGACATCGACGCGCTCAACGACAAGCTCCAGCCGCTCACCTCCTTCGTGCTTCCCGGTGGCACGCCGGCCGCAGCCCATCTGCACGTCGCCCGCACGATATGCCGCAGGGCGGAACGGGTGATCGTGGAACTGGCAGCCCGGCCGGGCGAGCCGGTCAGCACCGCTGGCATTCAATATATGAACCGCCTGTCGGACTTCCTGTTCGTGGCCAGCCGAGCCGCCAACGGTAACGGCGTCGGCGACGTGCTCTGGGTTCCCGGCCAGAATCGCTGACCCATCGAGCCCACCCTCGGGGCCCTGCGCATTTCAGAAGGCCAAAATTAGGCCCGCTCGCGCGTTGACCGGGGCAGGTCGGGCCTTTAGGTTCCGCGCCAGTTGATAACCCCCCTCCCAAATTGAGTGAAAGAGGATCGATGAAGGTCTTAGTGCCGGTAAAGCGGGTGGTCGATTACAACGTCAAGGTCCGCGTCAAGGGCGATGGATCGGGCGTTGAACTCGCCAACGTCAAGATGTCGATGAACCCGTTCGACGAAATCGCGGTCGAGGAAGCGCTGCGTCTGAAGGAAGCCGGCAAGGCGACCGAGGTCGTGGTGGTCTCCATCGGACCTGCGCAGGCGTCGGAGACGATCCGCACGGGTCTTGCCATGGGCGCCGATCGCGGCATCCTGGTGAAGGCCGAGGGCACGGTCGAGCCGCTCGCGGTTGCCAAGATCCTGAAGAAGGTCGCCGACGAAGAGCAGCCGGGCCTGATCATTCTCGGCAAGCAGGCGATCGACGACGACAGCAACCAGACCGGCCAGATGCTGGCCGCGCTGCTCGGCTGGTCGCAGGCAACGTTCGCCTCGAAGCTCGAGGTCGAAGGAAGCGACTTCAAGGTGACCCGCGAAGTCGACGGCGGTCTGCAGACCGTCAAGCTGAAGGGACCGGCGATCGTCACCACCGATCTTCGTCTCAACGAGCCGCGCTACGCCTCGCTGCCGAACATCATGAAGGCCAAGAAGAAGCCGATCGCGGAGAAGACCGTCGCCGACTACGGCGTCGACGTCGCCGCGCGCCTCGAGGTTCTCAAGACGACTGAACCGGCGGGCCGCAAGGCCGGCGTCAAGGTCAAGGACGTCGCCGAGCTGGTGTCGAAACTCAAGAACGAAGCCGGGGTGCTCTGATGACGACGCTTCTGATTGCCGAACACGACAATGCGTCGCTCAAGGATGCGACCAACAAGGCCCTGACCGCAGCTAGCGCGCTCGGCGCGGATGTCGACGTGCTGGTCGCCGGCCAGAACGCCAAGGCCGCGGCGGACGCCGCTGCCAAGCTTGCCGGCGTGAAGAAGGTGCTGCTCGCCGACGGCGACCTCTATGCGCACGATCTTGCCGAGCCGCTGGCCGCGCTGATCGTCTCGCTGGCCGGCAGCTATGACGCGATCGTCGCGCCCGCGACCTCGCGCTTCAAGAACGTGATGCCGCGTGTCGCCGCCCTGCTCGACGTCATGCAGGTCTCGGAGATCATCAAGGTGGTCGCCCCCGACACCTATGAGCGCCCGATCTATGCCGGCAACGCGATCCAGACCGTGAAGTCGAAGGACGCCAAGAAGGTCATCACGGTGCGTACCTCCACGTTCGCCGCTGCGGGCGAGGGTGGCAGCGCGGCGGTCGAGACCGTTCAGGCCGCCGCCGATCCGGGCTTGTCGACCTTTGTCGGCGAGGAAGTTGCCAAGAGCGACCGTCCCGAGTTGACGTCGGCCAAGATCATCGTCTCCGGTGGCCGTGCCATGCAGAGCCGCGAGAACTTCGCCAAGTACATCGAGCCGCTCGCCGACAAGCTCGGCGCCGGCGTCGGTGCCTCGCGCGCGGCGGTGGACGCCGGCTATGCGCCCAACGACTGGCAGGTCGGCCAGACCGGCAAGGTCGTGGCGCCCGAGCTCTACGTCGCCGTCGGCATTTCCGGCGCGATCCAGCATCTGGCCGGCATGAAGGACTCCAAGGTGATCGTCGCGATCAACAAGGACGAGGACGCGCCGATCTTCCAGGTCGCCGATTACGGCCTGGTCGCCGACCTCTACCAGGCGGTTCCGGAGCTGACGACCGAACTCGGCAAGCTCGGCAAGTAAAAGACGTCAAAAACACCGGCCGGAGGTATAAACTCCGGCCGGTGTTGCGTTTCTGAGGCGTTTTCTTTGGCGTGGGGCACGCCTTCGAAGCGATCCAATCTAGGTTTCGAGCCAAGGTTCTGATTAAATCGGACTTCCGGTCAAATCAGACCTCCCGGCTCAGGGGATAGCAGGCGCGATATGCGCGCCGTTCCGGTGGATGACATTATGGCGGCAGTGATCAAGAAGGTCGGCGTGATCGGCGCGGGTCAGATGGGCAATGGCATCGCGCATGTCGCGGCCCTCGCCGGCTTCGACGTGGTGCTCAACGACGTCTCGGCCGAGCGCCTCAAGTCGGGCATGGCGACCATCAACGGCAATCTGGCGCGCCAGGTCTCCAAGAAGGCGGTCTCCGAAGACGACAAGGCCAAGGCGATGGCGCGCATCACGCCCGCCGAAAAGCTCGACGATCTCGCCGATTGCGACCTCGTGATCGAGACCGCGGTCGAGAAGGAAGAGGTCAAGCGCAAGATCTTCCACGAGCTCTGCGCGGTGCTGAAGCCGGAGGCGATCGTCGCCTCCGATACGTCCTCGATCTCGATCACGCGCCTTGCCGCCGCCACCGACCGGCCCGAGCGTTTCATCGGCATTCACTTCATGAATCCGGTGCCGCTGATGGAGCTGGTGGAGCTGATCCGCGGCATCGCCACCGACGATTCCACCTTCGAGGCGTCCAAGGAATTCGTCGGCAAGCTCGGCAAGCAGGTCGCGGTCTCCGAGGATTTCCCGGCCTTCATCGTCAACCGCATCCTGCTGCCGATGATCAACGAGGCGATCTACACGCTGTATGAAGGTGTCGGCAATGTCGAGGCGATCGACGCGGCGATGAAGCTCGGCGCCCACCATCCGATGGGCCCGCTGGAGCTTGCCGATTTCATCGGCCTCGATACCTGCCTCTCGATCATGCAGGTGCTGCATGAGGGCCTGGCCGACTCCAAGTACCGTCCGTGCCCGCTGCTGGTGAAATATGTCGAGGCCGGCTGGCTCGGCCGCAAGACCCAGCGCGGCTTCTACGACTATCGCGGCGCCAAGCCGGTTCCGACGCGCTGAGGCGACGGTGCCGTAGGGTGGGCAAAGGCGCACTTGCGCCGTGCCCACCACCTCATCATGGCCGGAAAAATGCGTGGGCACGCTACGCTTTGCCCACCCTACGGCAGTTCCGTCGTGGGTCGACTGTGTGACAATTCATGTCCTGTTAACCCCTCGCGCCTAGGCTGCGGCCAGTACGAGGGTTCGCGTAATGGACATGATGGCAATGGTCAGCACCATGCTGGCCGCTCAGCAAGGCGCGCTGCAGTCGAATATTGCGGCAACGCTGACCAAGCAGAACGCGGATATGGAGAAATCCACCGTCCTGACGCTGCTCGGCGCCGGTCAGCCCTCGCTCGCCAATGTCGGCCCCGGTGTCGGCGGCAACCTCAACGTCACCGCCTGATCTTCCCCTTAAAGTGACGCGGCGGCCTTGCCCGTCGCGGCCCGGATCAGCTTGAGCGCGTCCTCGCTCGCCCATTCCGCCGGTCCCGCAATCGTCGCGATCTCGCAGCCCTGCGGGTCGACCAGCACCGAAGTGGGCATGCCCAAGGCCCGGCCGATGGCCTTAAGATCCTGGAAAACCTTGGCTTTCTGGTCGCTGAAATAGCTCAGCCTGCCAAGATTGGCCTCCTTCAGGAAGTTTTTCGGCTTCTCGGCGTCGCGGGTGTCGATATTGATCGCCACCACCTCGAAATTCGGGCCCGACAGCTTGCCCTGGAGCTCGTCCAGCGCGGGCATTTCCTTGCGGCAGGGCACGCACCAGGTCGCCCACAGGTTCACCAGCAGCGTCTTGCCGCGGAAATCGGACAGCTTCTTCGGCTTGCCGTCGGCGTCCTCGAAGGCGAGGTCGGGCAGCTTCAGGGGCGCGCTCGCCATGGTCAGTGCTGCCAGCTCGCCATGGGCGAGGGGGGCGATTTTCTGGGCCGTCGCCACCGCCGGCTTGCAGGTTGGATCGCCGCCAGGCGACCGGCTGAGGCCCAGCCCGTAGAGTGCGGCGAAGCCGGCCAAGCCGCCGATCGCCACGGTGGCGATGACGAGGGGGACCCGGCGCGTGGCGGAGGGCGTCTTGTCGAGCATATCGTTTGTCATCCGGTCGCAGATATGGCTATCAGGGGCCTCTTAGTACGGCCGGCAGTGGCCGGCAAACGTGCGGCAAATCAAGGCGTGAGCAGGGGATCATGAGCAACAAGATGTGGGGCGGCCGTTTCTCGGAACGCCCCGACGAGATCATGGAAGAGATCAACGTCTCCATCGACGTCGATCGTCACCTCTTCGCCCAGGACATTGCCGCGTCCAAGGCCCACGCTGCGATGCTCGCCAGCCAAGGCATCATCACGGGCTCTGATGCGAAAAATATCGGCAAGGGTCTAGACACGATTTTGTCAGAGATCGGCAAGGGCGGCTTCGAGTTCAAGCGGGCGCTCGAGGACATCCATATGAATGTCGAGAGCCGCCTGTCCGAGCTGATCGGCCCGGCCGCCGGCCGCCTGCACACCGCGCGCTCGCGCAACGACCAGGTTGCGACCGACTTCCGTCTCTACGTCCGCGACATCATCGACGAGACCGATGCCGCGCTCGCGGCGTTCCAACAGGCGCTGGTCGAGCGCGCGCTGGAACACGCGGGCACCGTCATGCCCGGCTTCACGCATCTGCAGACCGCGCAGCCCGTGACCTTCGGCCATCATCTGCTCGCCTATGTCGAGATGGCCGCGCGCGACCGCGGCCGCTTCCAGGACGCGCGCAAGCGGCTGAACGAATCGCCGCTCGGCGCGGCCGCGCTCGCGGGCACCTCGTTCCCGATCGACCGCCACGCCACCGCAAAGGCACTTCTCTTCGACCGTCCGATGGCGAACTCGCTCGATGCGGTCTCCGACCGTGACTTCGTGCTGGAGACGTTGTCGGCGGCGTCCATCTGCGCCGTGCACATGTCGCGCTTTGCCGAGGAGATCGTGATCTGGACCTCGCCGCTGGTCGGGATGATCCGGCTCAGCGACAAGTTCACCACGGGCTCCTCGATCATGCCGCAGAAGCGCAATCCGGACGCCGCCGAGCTCGTGCGCGCCAAGACCGGCCGCGTCATCGGCGCGCTCAACGGCCTGCTGATCGTGATGAAGGGCCTGCCGCTCGCCTATCAAAAGGACATGCAGGAGGACAAGCAGGGCGCGATGGAAGGTTTTGCCGCGCTGTCCCTGGCGATCCGCGCCATGACCGGCATGGTCCGCGATCTCGTGCCCGACGAAGCCAGGATGAAGGCGGCCGCGGGCGAGGGCTATGCCACCGCGACCGACCTTGCCGACTGGCTGGTGCGGACGCTGAAGATGCCGTTCCGCGAGGCCCATCACGTCACCGGTCGCATCGTCGCCAAGGCCGCCGAGGGCGGCATGGCGCTGCACGAGCTGCCGCTGAAGGAGATGCAGGCGATCGAGCCAAAAATCACCAAGGATGTGCTCGGCGTGCTCTCGGTCGAATCGTCGGTGAAGAGCCGCACCAGCTTCGGTGGCACCGCGCCGAAGAACGTGGTGTCCCAGGCCAAGGCCTGGGCGAAGCGGCTGGAAAAAGAGCGGAAATAGGGCTGAGGGCGAAATTTCGCTGATGTTTCATGATCATCCGGCTCTCGCCAGAGCGCGCTTATCTCTGTATGGTGCGGCCCGCGTAGTGAGGATTTCGTCGTGACGTCAAAGTTTCGCCCGGCCGGCTCGGGGTGGGCCATCATTGTCTTGAGCCTGACGGCGCTCGCGCTGGCCGGCTGCGGCCGCAAGGGGCCGCTGGATCTGCCGCCGACGGCCTCCAACGCGCCCACGGCCAACGCTGCAGCTCCAACCGAGTCCGAGAGCGCAGCCCAGAAGACGTCGAGCATGTTCAATCCCACCTCATCAGGTGCGGATGCCGCGCCGGCGGCAGCCAAGGGCAGCAAGAAATCGTTTATTCTCGACCCGCTCCTGGACGAACCTCCCGGCAAGAAATAAGCCGGGACAACCGAGCCTAAGCCATGAACCATTTCGACTATCGCAACGGCGTACTGCACGCCGAGGCGGTGAACCTGTCCGAGCTGGCCGAAACCGTCGGCACGCCATTCTATTGCTATTCGACCGCGACGCTGGAGCGGCACTACCGCGTCTTCACCGAGGCCTTCGCCGGCGAAGAGGTGCTGGTCTGCTACGCCATGAAGGCGAACTCCAACCAGTCGGTGCTGCGCACGCTGGCCAAGTTAGGGGCCGGCGCCGACGTGGTGTCGGGCGGTGAGTTGAAGCGCGCGCTGGCCGCCGGCATTCCGCCGAACAAGATCCTGTTCTCCGGTGTCGGCAAGACCGAAATCGAGCTGCGTGCCGCGCTCGCCGCCGACATCCTCTGCCTCAACGTTGAATCCGAGCCGGAGCTCGAGCTGCTGTCGCGGCTTGCGACCGAGATGGGCAAGACCGCGCGCGTCTCGCTGCGGGTCAATCCGGATGTCGATGCCGGCACCCATGCCAAGATCTCGACCGGCAAGTCCGAGAACAAGTTCGGCATCCCGATCGTGCATGCGCGCGAGGTCTATGCGCGCGCCGCGAAACTCCCGGGCATCGAGGTCACCGGCACCGACGTGCATATCGGCAGCCAGATCACCGATCTCTCCGGCATGGAGACCGCGTTCCGCATCCTCTCCGAATTCGTGCAGACGCTGCGTGCCGACGGCCACAATATCAGCCACGTCGATTTCGGCGGCGGCCTCGGCATTCCCTATGACATGGACCGCGAGGCGCCGCCGGCGCCGGCCGCTTATGCCGCCATGGTCAAGCGCGTCAGCCACAATCTCGGCTGCACGCTGATGTTCGAGCCGGGGCGCATGATCGTCGGCAATGCCGGCATCCTGGTCGCCAAGGTGATCTATGTGAAGCACGGCGACGGCAAGAATTTCGTCATCATCGACGCTGCGATGAACGATCTCATTCGCCCGACGCTCTACGAGGCGCACCACGACATCCTGCCGGTGACGCAGCCTGCCAAGGGCGCCGCCACCATCATGGCTGACGTCGTCGGTCCGGTCTGCGAGACCGGCGACTATCTCGCGCTCGACCGCACGCTGCCGACGCCGAAGCCCGGCGATCTCATCGCCATCATGACCGCGGGTGCCTACGGCGCGGTGCAGGCCGGCACCTACAACACGCGGCCGCTGGTGCCCGAGGTGCTGGTGAAGGACGATCAGTACGCCGTGGTGCGCCCGCGCGTGGAAGTCGAACAGCTCATTGCGATGGATACGCCCGCGCCGTGGCTGTGAGTTGACGACGCCGGTGCAACAACTTCGGTGTCGTCCCTGCGAAAGCAGGGACCCATAACCACAGGACGAAGTTGTCGCGCGAAGCTGGCAACTCCAAGTCTTCGCCAAACCCTGTCCTCTGGCTATGGGTCCCGGGTTCGCGCTACGCGCGCCCCGGGACGACAGCGGAGTGCAAGGCGTTACTTCCCCGCCAATCCGCCTTTCGCTCCACCTACCACGACGCCCGCCTTCTTCTCGATCGGCTTGATCGCAGCGGTGAAATCGGACTCCGCGCCTTCCGCGGCGATCACCGTCTCCCACAGCCGTCCAACCGCGTCGGCGACTTCCATCGACAGGCCGAGCTGCTTCATCTCCTCCAGCGCCAGGCGGACGTCCTTCACCATCAGTCCCGTGGCGAAGCCGAAATCGAAGCTGCGCGGCAGCACCGAGCGCGGAAACTTGTCGCGGCTCGCGGTGTTCATGCCGGAGCCGGCATTGATGACGTCGATCATCACGGCGGGATCGAGCCCGGCCTTGACGCCCATCACCACCGCTTCCGACGTCGCCACGATCGCGGTGGCCGACAGGAAATTGTTGGCGAGCTTCATGGTCTGCGCCGCACCGGGCTTCTCGCCGATGAAGAACACTTTTCCGATCACATCGAGCGCCGGCTTGAGCAGCTCGAACTCGGCCTTCGGCCCTGACACCATCACCGCCAGCGTGCCCTTCTCGGCGCCGCCGACGCCGCCGGAGACGGGGCAGTCGATCTGCACGATGTTGCGCTTGGCGAGGAGGCCGTGAATCTTCACGGCCATGGCCGAGCCGACGGTAGAGAGATCGACGAAGCGCTTGGCGCGCTTGCCCTCGATCACGCCGTTCGCGCCGGTGGCGACCTCGAGCGAGGCCTGCAGCGAAGGCAGGCTCGCCATCACGGTCTCGACCTGGTCGGCGACGTCCTTCGGTGATCTCGCGACCGAGGCACCGAGCGCCGCGAGCTTGCCAGTGACCTCCTTGCGCGTGTCGAACACGACGAGCCTGTGTCCCGCCTCGATCAGCCGCCGCGCCATCGGGAAACCCATGTTTCCGAGGCCGATGAATCCGATGTCCATTGTGTTTCCTTTTGTTTGTCGTTGTTGCGTCATCCTCGCCGTCGTCCCGGACAAGCGCGCCCAAAGCGCACGCCGATCCGGGACCCATAACCCCAGGGAGGAGTTGTTGCGCGACGGTGTAGCCCCGAGTCCCCGTAACCACATCGTCCTGTGGTCATGGGTCCCGGATCAGCGCTTCGCTTGTCCGGGACGATAGCGGAGATCGGCGCGCCCTCACGCCTTGCCGTCGATTTCCGAAAACACCTCGCGCGCGATGCGGAAGCTGTCGACGGCGGCGGGCATGCCGCCATAGATCGCGACCTGCATCAGGATCTCGCGGATCTCCTCGCGGGTGACGCCGTTGGTGAGCGCGCCCTTCAGATGCGCGCGGAATTCGTGCTGGCGGTTGAGGATCGCGATCATGGCGATGTTGAGCATGCTGCGGGTCTTGCGCGGCAGCTCTTCGCGGCCCCACACCGTGCCCCAGCAATATTCGTTCAGCATCTCCTGGAACGGACGGTTGAAATCGTCGACGTTCTTCAGGGCGTTGTTGACATAGGCTTCCCCCAGCACCGCTTTGCGGACTTCCAGGCCCTTGTCGTGCATCTTCTTGTCCATGGCGTTTCCTCTGCTTTCCCTGCATTTCCCTTGGGTGACGCGCGGAAATTACGGGGTTGGGCGGGGCCAGTCACGTCCTCGTGTTATGCGGGAAAAGGGGTGTCTCCCGTACCGGAACGGATGCCTCAGTGCTGCCGTTGTGATAGGCTCCCCTCGACCGGGCAACCTGGAGAGTTGATTGAACGGCGTCACCCCCGACCCGTCAGACCCGACCCGCAACAGTGACGCTCTGTCGCGGCTGAAGCTGGCGCAGGCCCTCGACCGGGCCATTTATGCCATCGCGTGGGAGCGTGCCTGGCCGCATCTGGCGCGGCTGCTGACCGTCGTCGGGCTGTTCCTGGTGGTGTCCTGGGCCGGCCTCTGGCTGGCGCTGCCGTTCCTGGCCCGTGCCGTCGGCCTCGTCATTTTCGCCGGCATTGCGATCGCCGCCCTGCTGCCCCTGATTCGTTTCCGCTGGCCACGCCGCGAGGAGGCGCTCAGCCGGCTCGACCGTGGCTCCGGCATCCGTCACCGCCCGGCCACCACGCTGACGGACACGCTGTCCTCGCAGGATCCGGTCGCACAGGCGCTGTGGCAGGCGCAGCGCGAGCGCACGCTGGCCTCGCTCAAGCGCATCCGCGCCGGTTTGCCGCATCCGCGGCTGGCGCTGCATGATCCCTGGGCGCTGCGCGCGCTGGTCATGGTGATGCTGGTTGCGACCTTCTTCGCCGCCGGCGACGAGCGCGCGATACGGCTGGGTGCGGCCTTCGACTGGAACGGCGTGCTGGCGCCGGCCAATGTTCGCGTCGATGCCTGGGTGACCCCGCCGCTCTATACCGGCAAGCCGCCGATCATCCTGTCGGCGGCCAACAAGGAGGCCGCCGCGCTGCCGACCGCCGGGCCGCTTGCCGTTCCCGCCGGCTCGACCCTGATCGTGCGCTCCTCCGGCAGCGCTCTCGACGTCGTCGTCTCCAGCGGCCTCAAGGAGGTTGCCCCCACCGAGGCCGCGCCCAAAGGCACCAACGAGAAGCATTTCACCATCACCGCCGACGGCACCGCGCATGTCCGCGCGCCCTCCGGCCAGCCGCAATGGGCGTTTGCGGCAACCCCGGACCGTGCACCGACGATCTCGCTTGCCAAGGATCCCGAGCGCCAGGCGCGCGGCGGCCTTCAGCTATCTTACAAGATCGAGGACGATTACGGCGTGACCGGCGCGGAGGCGCAGATCGCCCTGCGCGCGGACGACGGCAAGGACGGCGCCAAGGAGTCCGACGGCAAGAATTCCGATACCAAGACCGCGGCGCGGCCGCTGTTCGAGCCGCCGAAATTCCCGCTGGTGCTGCCGAACGCGCGCACCCGCAACGGCGTCGGCCAGACGGTCAAGGACCTCAGTGAGGATCCCTATGCCGGCGCCGATGTTACGCTGACCCTCACCGCCAAGGACGAGGCCGGCAACGAGGCCAGGAGCGAGCCCTTCAACATGCGTCTGCCCGAGCGTCTGTTCACCAACTCGCTCGCGCGCGCGTTGATCGAGCAGCGCCGTATCCTCGCGCTCGACGCCAACAAGAATTCGGACGTCTACACCGCGCTCGACGCGTTGATGATCGCACCCGAATTGTTCACGCCGGATGCCGGCTGCTATCTCGGCCTCCGGAGCCTTGCGACCCAGCTCGAAGCCGCCCGCACCGACGATGCGCTGCGCAATGTAGTGGCGAGCATGTGGGCCTTCGCGACCACCATCGAGGACGACGGCGTCGCGGGCAGCGTCAACGCCGCGCTGCGCGCGGCGCAGGATGCGCTGAAGGCCGCGCTCGACCGCGGCGCCAGCGAGGACGAGCTGAGGGTGCTGACGCAGAAGCTGCGCGAGGCCATGGCCGGCAAGGTGCGCGATCTCGCCCGGCGCGCCGAGCAGAATCCGCTCGGACCGCGGCAGCCGTTCCCGGCCGAGGTGCAGCTCATCCTCGACAAGGCGATCGAGCTGCGACAGAAGACCCAGAACGCGACGGCTGAGCAGCTCGCAGATCTCGCGCAGCAGCAGGACGCGTTGCGCGAGCAGCTGCAGGCCTATCGGAAGTCGGCGAACAACCGGGCCAACAAGGCGGGGGACGACAAGACCAACCAGTTTACGCGGGACCGGAAATGCGGAAGCTAGCGCGCGTGCCAGTCTTGAAGGCGATGTCGATCGCCTGCCTCGCTCTGCTGCTCGGCGGCATCTCGCCGGCGGTTGCCCAGCTGGATCAGGATCCCGACGCGCTGCTCGACAGCGCCGAAAAGGCGATGCAGGAGTCCGGCGACAGCCTCAGGCAGAAGGAATCCGGCAAGAGCCTCGGCAACCAGTCCGACGCCATCCAGAAGCTCGAGGAATACAAGCGGGCGACGGAACGAAGTCAGTCCTCCAGCCGCGACCGCAACGTCATCACCCAGCGCGATCTCGACGACTTGCTGAAGCAGATCGAGAAAGCCGCGCGCGAAGGCAATAAGGAGGCGGCCCAGCGCTTGCTGGAGCAGCTCGCGCAGATCATGGAAAATCTCCAGATGGCGCAGCCCGGGCAATCCGGCGAGAGCGAGATGGAGCAGGCGCTGAACGAGCTCAGCGACATGATCCGCAAGCAGCAGCAATTGCGCGACAAGACCTTCAAGCAGGGCCAGGACTCCCGGCGTGACCGCTCGCGCGGCAAGCAGGGCGACCAGTCGATGTCGGACCTGCAGCAGGATCAGCAGTCGCTGCGCGACCGGCTGAAGAAGCTGCAGGACGAGCTCGCCAAGCGCGGCCTCGCACAGAAGGGACAAAAGGGCCAGAAGGGGCAGCAGGGTCAGAAGGGCCAGCAGGGCGACCCGGGCCAGAGCGGCGATCAGGACGGCGACCAAGGCGATGACGACGGCAGCCTCGACGCGGCCGATGGCGCTATGGGCGATGCCGGCTCGAAGCTCGGCGAAGGCAATGCCGACGGCGCCGTGGACTCGCAGGGCAAGGCCCTCGATGCCATGCGTAAGGGCGCGCAGAAGATGGCCGAGGCGATGCAGCAGGGCGATGGCGACGGGCAGGGCGATGGTCCCGGCAATCGCGCCGGCCGTCAGCAGAGCGGCGGCAATCAGACCGATCCGCTGGGCCGTCCGCTTCACGGCCGCGATCTCAGCGACGATTACTCCGTCAAGATTCCCGGCGAGATCGACGCCCAGCGCGTCCGCCGCATCCTCGAAGAGCTCCGCCGCCGCCTCGGCGACAGCTCGCGCCCGCAGATCGAGCTCGATTACATCGAGCGGCTGCTGAAGGATTTTTGAGCGTCACGCACGGTGTCATCGCCCGGCCAGTGCGCAATTGCGCACTAGGACCGGGCGATCCAGTATTCCAGAAGCCGGCGTTGAAGTGCTTGCTCCTGCCACATCCGCCGCGGCGTACTGGATTCCACGCCTTCGCGGGGAATGACAGCGGTATGTGTGGCTGACGTCGCCCGCTAAGCCTTCTTCGCCGCCAGCGCGTCCGCCACGGCGGTGCGGATGTCGGCGACCGAGAACGGCTTCGTCACGACGTCGTGCACCAGCGCATTGAGGTTCGAGGCACGCTCGCGCTGGTCGGCGAAGCCGGTCATCAAGAGGATGGTCAGGTCGGGGAAATCGCGCGCGGCGGAGAGCGCGAGCGCGATGCCGTCCATGACAGGCATCTGGATGTCGGTGAGCAGCAGGTCGAAGGCGCCGTCCTCGCGGGTCAGGATCTCCAGCGCTTCGGCGCCGTCTTGCGCGGTGACGGTCTGGTGGCCGTCCATGGCGATGGCGCGCGCCACCAGCTGGCGCATCGAATCCTCGTCGTCGGCGATCAGGATTTTCGGCATCAGATCAACCCTTGGGACGAACCTTCCCGGACCCTGCAAGCTGATTATACGCTGCCGCCGGCAATGTCGCGCCGGTTGAAGAAGCGAACGTCGATATTGCGGCCCTCCGGCGGCGGCGAGGCGAGACGGGAGCGGAAGAAGGCGCGCTCGCCGGGCCGCAGCACGGTCTGCTCCAGCACCGAGTTCCAGGCGTAGATCTCCGCGCCTTGCGCGTCGCGCACGGCGAAACGCAGCCGCGGGATGTCGAGCGGCTTCTTGCCTTCGCCGACGATCACGCCCTCGATCACCAGCACCTGCTTACCGTCGACGGTCTCGCTGGACAGCTTGACGTCCTTGAAGGCGAGGCCCCGCAGGTTCACCTCAAGCCCGACCATCTTGTAGAACGCCGCCGTCTGCGGCAGCAGCCGCACCATGTCGCCGCGCCAGATCACCAGCGCCAGCACCAGCGCGCCCATGGCGGCGCAGGCGGTCGGCAGGCCGAAATAGGACTTTTTGGGGGGCGTAGCGGCGACCGGCCGGCTGACCCGTGCGCCGCGACGGCTGAACAGGCCGCGGAACCAGGACTGGTGCTGGGCGCCGACGACCTCCTCCTCGGCCGCCCGGGCCGCTGCTGACCATTCGTCCTCGGTCTCCTTGGCCTCTTCATCGGGCCAGTCGCTGGCGATCGAGGGGCTGTCGACGACGGGCGCATCAGTGGCGCTCTCATCCTTGGCATAGGAGTTCCACTGCTCGGCGAGATCGGACTGGTCGTCGGCCTGGCTGGCGGCCGCCATGGCCGGGACGGACGCCTCCTCGATGGCATCCTCGGCATGGGCGATCCAGGTTTCCTTGCAACGGGAACAGCGGACCGCCCGCCCGTTCGCCCCAAGGCTCGCAAGCTTGATGGCGTAGGATGTCATACAATGGGGGCAGACGATATGCATGGACGAGCCTTGATGCATGAACCGGGACTTGAACGAGGTCTTGACCATGACCCGCCGGGAAGGACGGGACGGCCAGGATGCTGCCAAATATGCTACAGGCCGACCGTTAACGAACCGGAAACCATAACGGCGGCAAAACCCGTTGATCGCGCATGGCGGAGCGCAAGCGTGCGACCCGCGCCCCCTCTCGAACGGAGCTGAACTTGGTTCGGTTCGAAAATGTCGGATTGCGTTACGGTCTGGGGCCGGAGATCCTGCGCGACCTCAGCTTCCAGATCCCGGCGCATTCGTTCCAGTTCCTCACCGGCCCGTCGGGTGCCGGAAAAACCTCGCTGCTGCGCCTGTTGTTCCTGTCGCACCGGCCGACGCGGGGCCTCGTCAATCTGTTCGGCCACGACATCTCGCAACTCGGCAAGGACGAGATCGCCGATTTGCGCAAGCGCATCGGCATCGTGCTCCAGGACTTCCGCCTGCTCGACCATATGACGACCTATGAGAACGTCGCGCTGCCGTTCCGCGTCATGGGGCGCAGCGAGTCGAGCTATCGCAAGGAGGTGATCGATCTGCTGCGCTGGGTCGGGCTTGGCGAGCGCATGGACGCGCTGCCGCCGATCCTGTCGGGCGGCGAGAAGCAGCGCGCCGCGATCGCGCGCGCCGTGATCTCGCGGCCGCAACTGCTGCTCGCGGACGAGCCGACCGGCAGCGTCGATCCGACGCTCGGACGCCGCCTGCTGCGGCTCTTCATCGAGCTCAACAAATCCGGCACCGCCGTCATCATCGCGACCCACGACATCGGCCTGATGGACCAGTACGAGGCACGGCGGCTGGTGCTGCACCAGGGACGGCTGCACGTCTATGAATAGGACCGACGAGCGCGGCGTGCTGGTCGATCTCGGACAAGAGCGTCCGCAGCTTCCGGCCAAGGCGCGCAACATGTCGCCGATCGTGCCGCGCGCATCGATCCACGGCCGCGCGCTGGTCGCCGTCGTCGCCATCATGACCTTCCTGGCGTCGATGACCACCGGCACGGTGCTCCTGGTCAGTGCCTCGGCCGCGGAATGGCAGTCGGACGTCGCGAGCGAAATCACCATTCAGGTCCGCCCGCAAACGGGGCGCGATCTCGACCGCGATACCGCGGCCGTGACCGAGGCGATGCGCGCCCAGGCCGGAATCGTCGAGGTCAAGCCGTTCAGCAGGGAGGAGAGCGGCAAGCTGCTCGAGCCCTGGCTCGGCACCGGCCTGTCGATGGACGATCTGCCGGTGCCGCGCATGATCATCGCGCGCGTGCAGCCCGGCACGCCGCTCGATCTCGTCGCCTTGCGCGCACGGGTGACCGAGGTCGCACCAAGCGCCAGCGTCGATGATCACCGCGCCTGGATCGAGCGGATGCGCTCGATGACCAGCGCCACCGTGCTTGCCGGCCTCGGCATCCTTGCGCTCGTCATCGTCGCCACCATCATCTCGGTGTCGTTCGCGACCCGCGGCGCCATGGCGGCGAACCGTCCGATCGTGGAGGTGCTGCATTTCGTCGGTGCCGGCGACCGCTACATCGCCAATCACTTCCTGCGGCATTTCCTTCGGCTGGGCCTGGAGGGCGGCGTGATCGGCGGCGGCGTCGCCATGCTGGTGTTCGGCTTCTCCGAGTCGATCGCCGGCTGGTTCTCCGGCACCCCCGTCGGAGACCAGTTCGCCGCGCTGCTCGGCACCTTCTCACTGCGGCCATCCGGCTACATCGTGCTTGCGGTCCAGGCCGTGCTGATCGGCGCGATCACCGCAGTGGCCTCGCGCCAGACGCTGTTTGCGACGTTGAATGACGTCGACTAGGCCTGATAAACCGGACTCCACTTCGCCTCAAAACGTCATAAAATCGCTTAGGGAAGGGATGACCGACATCACATGACCTCGCCGACCGACGATCGATCGCCGAAACTGCCGCGCGGCTGGCTGCGCGCGACAATCGTGTCGACGATTGCGCTCGCCTTCGTCGGCGCTGCGGCGGGCTTCGTCGCGTTCCTGTCGCAATTGCGCGGCGCGGAGATCGCGCCAGGCCGCAAGGCCGACGGCATCGTGGTGCTGACCGGCGGCTCCTCGCGCGTGTCGGACGCGATGGAGCTGCTTGCGGCCGGCTACGGCAAACGGCTGTTGATTTCCGGGGTGCATCCGACGTCGACGGCGAACGACATCTCCCGGACGTTGCCGGAGAACCAGTCCTTCATGACCTGTTGCGTCGATCTCGATCGCACCGCGCTCTCGACCCGCGGCAACGCGGCGGAGGCGCGGCGCTGGGCCGAGGGCCGCCGGTTCAAGTCGCTGATCGTGGTCACCTCGAATTACCACATGCCGCGCGCGCTGGTGGAATTCTCGCATGCGATGCCGCAGACGACGCTGATCCCGTTCGCGGTGGTCGGCGACAAATGGCGCGAGGAGCCGTGGTGGACCTCGGCCTCCACCCTGCGGCTCCTGTTGTCGGAATATGTCAAGTACATCGCGGCCGAGCTCAGGGTGCGACTGGAGGATTTCGGGATTGACCTTTCGCCCGAGATGTCGGAGCAGCCTGCAGGTCAGCAGCCGAGGCGGCCCGCCACCGCCCAGGCCAACTAACAGGCCAATTGATCGGCAAACCAATCGGATCGTCGATGTTCCCAGTTTTCCTGCGCTCGCTCGTGTTCAACGTGCTGTTCTACGCCGTGCTGGTGGGCCTCGCGATCGTGGCGCTGCCGACCTTCGCATTGCCGCCGCGCGCGATGCTGACGGTCGCGGAATGGTGGGCCAAGGCGACGCTGGTCCTGATGCGCGTGGTCTGCAACATCAAGGTGGAATTCCGCGGCGTCGAGAACATCCCGACCGGACCATTGGTGATTGTCGCAAAACACCAGTCGTTCTGGGAGACGTTCGTGCTGCCGGGCTTCTTCAACCGCCCGATATTCATCCTCAAGCGCCAGCTGATGCAGATCCCGGTGTTCGGTCAGTTCCTGGTCAAGACCGGGATGATCGCGATCGATCGCAATGCCGGCGTGAAGGCTTTGCTCGACATGACGCGGCGGGCGCGCGAGGCGGTCCGCAGCGGCAAGCAGCTCGTCATCTTCCCGGAAGGCACGCGCCGCGCGCCGGGCGCTCCGCCCGACTACAAGACCGGCTTTGCGCAGATCTATTCGTCCTGTGGCGTGCCTTGCCTGCCGATTGCGCTCAACTCCGGCCTGTTCTGGCCGCGCCGCACCTTCATGCGTTATCCCGGCACGCTGGTGGTCGAGTTCCTCCCGCCGTTGCCGCCGGGCCTGCCGAAGGACGAGTTTCTCTCCCGCGTGCAGACGGCGATCGAAGAGGCGACCGGCCGTCTCGTCGAAGCCGGCCGCAAGGAGCAGGAGCAGTTGATCGGCTCGGCGCCCAGCTATGCCCCGACGGGCGGTTAGCGGTTTTCGCGGTCTTCGACGGGCGGCGGCGCGTGCAGGGAATGCCCATCACTATGCAGCATGGTCGCAAGCTGATGCAACTGCGTGTCGCGAAAGCCTTCGGCTTCGATTGCCTTCACCGTCGCGGTGACGTAGTCGCGGTTGGCGCCCGACTGGCCGTGGCCCTGGACGACATGGCGGTGCTGCTCGGCGAGCGAGAGCCGGCCGGCATATTGCACATGGCCGCGGTCGACGACATAGGCGAGCGCGGAGACGCGCGCCCGCGCATCGTTCTCCAGCCAGACCGAGCGCATCACCTCGCGATAGACCGAGGTGACCTGCTCGCGCGCGCGCAGGTACGCGACGACGTCTGCGCGGTTCTTCTCGGCAACGCGGAAGGCGATGCCCCGGCAGGCGCCGCCGCGGTCGAGCCCAAGCACCAGGCCCGGCTTTTCCGGCGTGCCGCGATGCACGAAGGAATAGACGCAGAGTGCGCGGTGCTCGCCGACCAGCCGCGCCGGGACGCGCTCCTCGAACGCGAAACCCGGCCGCCACATCAGCGAGCCGTAGCCGAACACCCAGAGGTCGCCCTTGGCGGTGGTGACGGAGGGAAGGGTAATTTCCGACATTTCGGGCACGGCTACCAGAATGGGGGCCTCAAGCGAAGCGAATTCTCCGCCTTTCGTCGCAGGCCCGGCTCGCTTACATTTGCCAAAATCTGGGGTCAAAGGGTCACCGCATGTCCAATATGACCGTTGCCGCAGGCCGTCGCTCCCGTTGGGGCCTTTTCATCGCACCCGTTTTCGTTCTGGTCCTCGCCATCGCGTGGAGCTGCTTCTGGTTCTATGCGGCCTCGCAGGCCGAAGTGGCCGCAGACGCCTGGCGGGCGCAGGAGGCCAAGTCCGGCCGCATCTATGATTGCGCCAAGCGCTCGATTGCCGGCTTCCCGTTCCGCTTCGAAGTCCAGTGCTCCGGCGCTAGCGTCGCCCTGGTCTCGCAGAATGCGAGCAAGACGCCATTCACGGCCAAGCTCGACAACATCCTGGTCGTTGCCCAGGTGTACGATCCCAAGCTCGTCATCGCGGAATTCTCCGCACCCGCGACGCTGATCGACGGCGTCACGCAAAACACCTTCGTGGTGAACTGGAGCAAGGGCCGCAGCAGCGTGGTTGGCCTGCCGGCCGTGCCGGACCGCGCCTCCATCGTGTTCGACGATCCCGCCATCAACAGGCTCGACGGCAGCATGCAGGTGCCGCTCGCGCGGGCCAAGCAGATCGAGCTGCACGGTCGTCTCGCGGAGGGATCGTCGGCCGATCATCCCGTGATCGAAACCGTTGCCCACGTCGCTCAGGGCAGCATCCAGGGCGTTCATCCCTTACTCGCCGAGCCGTTCGAGGCCGATACGCGCGCCAAGATCACCGGCCTGTCGGATCTCACGCCAAAACCCTGGCCGCAGCGCTTCCGCGAAATCCAGGCCGCTGGCGGTCATATCGAGATCGTGCAGTCGCGGATCCAGCAAGGCGAGATGATCGCGGTTGCGGCCGGCACGCTCGGCCTCTCCGCCAACGGCCGCCTCGACGGCGAGTTGCAGATGACGGTGACGGGCCTCGAGCGCGTGATCCCGGCGCTCGGCATCGAGAAGATGCTGGAGGAGGGCGTGCCGCAGGCAACGCTCGATCGCGTCGCCCCCGGCGTGAAGTCGCAGGACCTCACCAATCTGTTCGGTGCGCTCGACCGCGCCGTGCCCGGCCTCGGCAAGGTCATCAAGCAGAACGCCAATGCCGGGCTTGCCGCCGGCATCAACTCGATCGGCACCGAGAGCACGCTGGAAGGCAAGAAGGCGCGCAGCTTCCCGCTGAAGTTCGTCGACGGCGCCGTGCTGCTCGGCCCGGTCAAGGTCGGCCAGATCCCGCCGCTGTACTGATGGAAGTGCCGTAGCCCGGATGGAGCGAAGTGCAATCCGGGACGGCGTTCGTTGTAACTAAGATCGAACTCCCGGATTACGCTGCGATCCATCCGGGCTCCACGCCTCGTCGTCACGACCCCTTCCCCGGATCGTGATGGCCCAGGCGGGAATGCGTCTCCGCGAGCGCCGCTCTCTCTCCATGTCGGCCGCACGATGATGCGTGCCGCCCAGGCAGGAGAGACCACCATGACCAAGTCCAAGCTGTTCGTTGCCGCCGTCGCCATCTCGGTTGCGTCCGCGACGCCGGCGCTTGCGCAGTGGCAGTGGCAAATGCAGGAGCCGGCTGCCTACGCCTCGATGTATCCGAATGGCGATCGCAGCCTCGCAAGTCCCTCGACGCGGGACACGATGGCGTTCGTTCCCTCACCGAAATCACCGCGTCCCACGGTGATGCGCGCGACCAAGGGCAAATAACCGCCGTCCATCGCTTGCCCGTCGCGTGAGCGGACCCGGCCATGCCCCGGCCGGGCCCAATGCGCACAATCCCGGACGATAGCGACGCGATCGGCCAGGCCGCGCAAATATTCCGAACGAGATCGTCAGGAAAACGTGATGCAGAAGATGCGCTTCGCCGCGAATAACCGCAGCGGGCTTTCAATCATCCCACACCAGGGAAGCACGCAGCTGCCGGAAACGGCACGCGGAAACCAACCTGCTTCCCAACAGGAGGGAGGTTCAAGTGCGGATCATCACATGCGGACTGATGCTGGGCATCGTCGCTGCCTGTTCGGGCGCGGCGCGTGCCGACGACAATGTCGCAACCGAAATCCAGTCGCTGAAAGCCAAGCTGAAAGAACTGCAGCAGCGGGTGGACCGGGAGGCGCGCAAGACGCGCCAGGTTGAAGCGCAGGCGAAGGGAGCTCCGATGCCCGCGACCTACAGGGCGCTCGCCGAACCATGTGCGGCCGGCAAGGTCTGCTACAAGGGCATTACGCTGACATTCGGCGGCTGGGTCGATCTCACCGGCATCTACCGCTCGCGCAATCTCGCCTCCGACACCGGCTCGGTCTACAACTTCATCCCTTATCAGCAGAGCCGCAACTTCAACATTCCGGAAACGCGCTTCTCCGCGCGGCAGAGCCGGTTCTCGGTGCTCGCCGAGGGCAATGCCGGTGCGGACACGCATCTTGCCGGCTACGGCGAGATCGACTTCGAGGGCGCGGCGCAGACGGCGAGCTCGGTTGCAACCAACTCGTTCAACCCGCGCATGCGACAGCTCAGCCTCGAGGTCGATCGCAGCGATCTCGGGCTTCACTTTCTCGCCGGACAATCATGGTCGCTGAACGCGCCGAGCAAGTCGGGTATTGATCCGCGCGGCGTCGATGCGCCCGGCGTGATCGACTTCGAATCCGTTCCGGGATTTTTGGCGGCGCGCCAGCCGGGCTTGCGCGTCTGGCAGGACTTCGGACCCGAGTTCAAGCTGGCTGCATCGGTCGAGAACGCCCAGACCGCGATCTTCGGCGGTAACGTGCCGGCCGTCGGCACGCCCGCAGTCGGCCCGCAAGGCGTGCTCAATCCGAACCTCCAGGTCAATCTGACCGGGCCGGGCGGCAGTTTCTTCAACAGCCTCAACAATGTCAGCCTGAACCAGGTGCCTGACGTCACGGTGAAAGCGGCATGGGATCCGCGGCTCGGCCCTTACAAGCTGCATGTCGAGGCCTGGGCGCTCTATCGCCAGCTGTTCGATCGCTTCAACGATGCCAATCACACCTATGACACCGGGAGCTTTGGTGGCCACGTCTATGCCGAGCTGATTCCGAAGACGCTCGATCTGCAGCTCTATGGCTCGCACGGCGTGCTCGGACGCTTCACGGCAACCCCGTTCCCCGACGCCGCGGTGGCGCAGGACGGGACGCTGCTGCCGCTGACCATCACGGCGGCTACCGTCGGCCTGATCTGGCACGCGACGCCGAGCCTCGATGTCTACAGCTACGCGGGTCTGGAGAAGGCCAAGGCGAATTTCGCCAATGTCGGCACGGTGCCGTTCGGCTACGGCAATCCGCTCTACAACAACACCGGCTGCGGCATCGAGAATTCGCCTGCCGCGAGTTGCAACGGTAACACCAGGGAGGTTCGTCAGATCACCGCCGGGATCTACGACACCATCTACCAGGGCAATTACGGCACGCTCAAAGCCGGCGTGCAGTATTCCTACACGCAGCGGTTTGCATTCGCAGGTGTCGGCGGTGCGCCGAGGACGGATGACAACGTCGTTATGACGCAGATTCGCTATTATCCGTTTTGACGCGAACGGCCGTCGGCGCTACGGCTTCTTGCCGAGCTGGCCATGCTGGCGGCCGAAATCGGCGGCCGCCGAGTCCTGGCCGATCTCGACGATACCGCGACGGATGGCGCGGGTGCGGGTGAAATGGTCGAACAGCGCTTCGCCGTCGCCGCGGCGGATCGCGCGGGTGAGCTTTGCCAGATCCTCGGTGAAGGTGCCGAGCATCTCCAGCACGGCCTCCTTGTTGGCGAGGAAGACGTCGCGCCACATCGTCGGGTCGGAGGCCGCGATACGGGTGAAATCGCGGAAGCCGCCGGCGGAGAACTTGATGACTTCCGATTCCGTCACCTGCGCCAACTCGTCGGCGGTGCCAACGATGGTGTAGGCGATCAGATGCGGCAGATGGCTGGTGATCGCGAGCACGAGATCATGATGATCCGGCGTCATCACCTCAACCTTGGCTCCCATCGCCGCCCAGAACGCGCGCAAGCGATCGGTCGCCGCGGCCTCGACGCCTTCCGGCGGAGTGAGGATGCACCAGCGATTGATGAAGAGTTCGGCGAAACCGGAATCGGGGCCCGAATGCTCGGTGCCCGCGACCGGGTGCGCCGGCACGAAGTGAATGTCTTTCGGCAGATGCGGCGCCATGTCCCTGACGATCGCGCCCTTCACCGAGCCGACGTCGGAGACAACAGCGCCGGGCTTCAGATGCGGCGCGATCTCCTGCGCCACCGGCCCGCAGGCGCCGACGGGAATGCAGAGGATGACGAGATCGGCATCCTTCACCGCTTCCGCATTGGTCGCCACGACCTGGTCGACGATGCCGAGCTCCATCACCCGCGCCCGCGTCTTCTCCGAGCGTGCGGTGGTGACGATCTCGCCGGCCAGCCCCTGAAGCTTCGCAGCGCGCGCGATCGAGCCGCCGATCAGGCCGAAGCCGATCAGCGCGACGCGCTGGAAATGCACCTGCGCACTCATTTGCCGGCCAAGAAGTCGCGCAGGCCGTCGACGGCGAGGCGGTTGGCCTCCTCGGTGCCGATGGTCATGCGCAGAGAATGCGGCAGGCCGTAGTTCTTCAGGCCGCGCAGCACGAGGCCGCGCTTGGTCAGGAAGGCGTCGGCATCGTCGGCGGTCTTGCCCTTGTCAGTCGGGAAGTGGATCAGCACGAAATTGGCGACGCTCGGCGTTACCCTCAGCCCGAGCCTGCCGATCTCCTCGGTCAGCCAGTTGCGCCAGGTCTCGGTGAACTGCTTCGACATCGCCTGGTGCGCGGTGTCCTCGATCGCGGCAACGGCCGCGTACATCGCCGGGGTCGATACGTTGAAGGGACCGCGAATGCGGTTGACCGCGTCGATGATGTGCTCGGGGCCGAACATCCAGCCGATGCGCAGCGCGGCAAGGCCGTGGATCTTGGAAAAGGTGTGCGTCACCACCGTGTTCTCGGTGGTGGCGACCAGCTCGATTCCCATTTCATAGTCGTTACGAGAAACGTAGTCGCAATAGGCGGCGTCCAGCACCAGCAGCACGTGCGAGGGCAGGCCGGCGCGCAGGCGCTTGACCTCGTCGAACGGCACATAGGTCCCGGTCGGGTTGTTCGGGTTGGCGAGCCAGACCAGCTTGGTCTTCGGCGTCACCGCCTTGAGGATGGCATCGACGTTGCAGGTGAGGTTGGTCTCCTGCGCGACGACGTTCTTGGCGCCGACCGCCATGGTTGCGATCGGATAGACCAGGAAGCCGTGCGTGGTGGAGATCGCCTCGTCGCCGTGGCTGAGATAGGTGTGGGCGAGCAGATTGAGGATCTCGTCCGAGCCGGCGCCGCAGATGATGCGATTGGGATCGAGCCCGAAGGAGCGGCCGATCGCCTCGCGCAGCACGCGCGAGGTCCCTTCCGGATAGTCTTCCAGGTGGTCCGCCACATGCTTGAACGCCTCGATCGCCTTGGGCGAGGGCCCGAACGGCGTCTCGTTGGCCGAGAGCTTGAACACCTTGCGGCCCGGCTCCGCCACCGGACTCTTGCCGGGCGTGTAAGGCGCAATATCGAGAATGCCGGGATTCGGCACGGGGCGGGACATCTTCAACTCCGAAAGTGGCTTTAAGCGGTACGCGATTTACGATTTTGGCCCGGTCGGGGGCACCGTATAGCGCGTTGCGTGGCTGCCGACGAGGGCCGTGGAGCGTACCGAGGCCCCCGCCTCGATCAGGGCAGCCCTGATTTTATCGATGCTGGTCGCGCTCGTGACCGAGACCAGCAATGCGGCGCCGTCGAAGGCGGTGTCGGGTACCGCCACGATCTCGGCGAGCGGCGACAGCGCGCGCGCGACCTCGGCGTTCCACCCGGACACGCGCACGCTGAAGGTCTCGACCTCGGTCACCAGGGCGCTGTCGGCGACGCGCGAGATCGCGAACACCGGCAGTGCGGCCGGATGGTCGGCACGCTCGATGAAGGGCATCCGGGCGATGATCTTCGGCGCGCCCCGCGCTTCCAGCTCCAGCCACCACGGCGTGCGGCTCGAGGTGGCCGAGACCATTGCCAAATCGCCCTTGGATTTCGCCACCGCCTCGACTGCGGCCTGCGCGCTGAAATGCGCGACGTAAGGGACCGTGAAGCCGAAATGGAAGCGCACGGAATCGCGCATCGCCGCCTCGCTGGCCGAGATGTCGGCATGCACGGAGAACGGCGCCTGCACGTAAGTGAAGGTCGAGATGATGACGCGCCAGATGCTCTCCACCGTGTCGAGCGGCAGGATGCCGCGATGACGCTGCACGAGCTCGCGCATCATCGAGGCCTCGCGCGCAGGGCGAAATGCCGAGCCGACCTCCTGGGTCTGCTTCACCTGGATCAGGCGGTCGATGATGTCGCCACGCTGCATCAGCAGGCGATGCATGCCCTCGTCGATCGCATCGATCTCCTTGCGCAGTTCCTGCAGCGATGGTGGCGCGGGCGGACGTTGGGACATGGCTTGGACTGTTGATGGTTCCGATGGGGGATGTCCTGATTAGGCAGTCAGGGCCGCGAAAGCAAAGAGAAATGACGTCCTTTTCGGTCCGCGCGACACAGGCGAATTGGGCCGATCCGGGCCGCGACTTGACGAAAACCGCCCAAGACGGTAGCTTTTGCGCCGTTCCGTGGTCATTTGAGCCGGCCGGCTTGCAGCCACGTTAAAAAACTCGCTAAACAGGCCGGGGACGCTTCCGATCCCGGCCGAACCTATCGTTCAGGCCGGGTTTTTCATGGCCTGATGCAAGTGGCGATCACGCGTTTGATCGCAAACGAGGTCGATGGTCATGGATGGCGTCAAGTCGATACCTAGCCCTGCGATCAGCGCTGACGAGCGGTCGCATGAGGTGGATCATCCGAGCTCGCAGGTCGCGCATTTCGGCACCGAGCAGCCGCTGCGGCTGGATTGCGGCGTCGATCTCACCCCGTTCCAGATCGCCTACCAGACCTACGGCGAGCTCAACGCCGATCGCTCCAACGCGGTCCTGATCTGCCATGCGCTGACCGGCGACCAGCATGTCGCCAATGTGCATCCCGTCACCGGCAAGCCGGGCTGGTGGGAAACCCTGGTCGGCCCCGGCCGTCCCATCGATCCCAAGCACTACTTCATCATCTGCTCCAATGTGATCGGCGGCTGCATGGGCTCGACGGGCCCGGCGTCGATCAACCCCGCCACTGGCAAGGTCTGGGGCCTGGATTTCCCTGTAATCACCATCCCCGACATGGTGCGCGCGCAGGCCATGCTGATCGACCGGCTCGGCATCGACACGCTGTTCGCGGTGGTCGGCGGCTCGATGGGCGGCATGCAGGTGCTGCAATGGACCGCGGCCTATCCTACGCGCGTGTTCTCCGCGCTGGCGATTGCCTGCGCGACGCGGCATTCGGCGCAGAACATCGCCTTCCACGAGCTCGGCCGCCAGGCCGTGATGGCCGATCCGGATTGGCACGGCGGCGGCTATGCCGATCAGGGCATCCATCCACATCGCGGGCTCGCGGTGGCGCGGATGGCGGCGCACATCACCTATCTCTCGGATGCGGCGCTGCATCGCAAGTTCGGACGCCGCATGCAGGACCGCGAGCTGCCGACCTTCTCGTTCGATGCCGACTTCCAGGTCGAGTCCTATCTGCGCTACCAGGGCTCCTCTTTCGTCGAGCGCTTCGACGCCAATTCCTATCTCTATCTGACGCGCGCGATGGACTATTTCGACATCGCCGCCGACCATGACGGTGTGCTGGCGAAAGCGTTCGCCGATATCAAGACCCGCTTCTGCGTGGTCTCCTTCACCAGCGACTGGCTGTTCCCCACCTCGGAATCGCGTGCGCTGGTGCATGCGCTGAACGCCTCGAGCGCGCGGGTGTCGTTCGCCGAGATCGAGACCGATCGTGGCCACGACGCCTTCCTGCTCGACGTGCCCGAATTCTTCGACATCTCGCGCGCCTTCCTGCAATCGGCAGGTAAGGCACGCGGGCTCACCGGCAAGAAGGACGGCTAACGATGTCTGTGCAGGAAGTGCTGCCGTTGAATGGCGCAACGACGAAGGCGTCCGATCAATATCGCGCCGACCATGTCCTCGTCGCCGACATGGTCAAGCCCGGCTCGAAGGTGCTCGACGTCGGCTGCGGCGAGGGCGATCTGCTCCAGCTGCTGGAGACCCGCGGCATCGACGGCCGCGGCATCGAGCTGTCGCGCGAGGGCGTCAACCGCTGCGTGGCCAAGGGCCTTGCGGTGGTGCAGGGCGATGCCGACACCGACCTCGTCAATTATCCCGACGATGCCTTCGACTACGTGATCCTGTCGCAGACGCTGCAGGCGACGCGACAGCCGCGGGTGGTGCTGGAAAATTTGCTCCGCATCGGCCGCCGCGCCATCGTCTCGTTCCCGAATTTCGGCTTCTGGAAGATGCGGCTGCAGCTGCTGATCGGCGGCCACATGCCGCGCACCGAGAACCTGCCGGCGACCTGGTACGACACCGCCAACATCCATTTCTGCACCATCAAGGATTTCGTGCAGCTCTGCGACGAGATCAACGTCAAGATGGAGCGCTCGGTCGCGCTCGACCTCTACGGCCGCCCGGTGCCGCTCAACCTGCCGTGGTGGGTGTGGAACATGTTCGGCGAGCAGGGCGTGTTTTTGCTCAGCCGGGGTGGGGGAAAGTAGCGGCCTCCGCGCTCTTTAAGATGAGAAGCCGAGACCTATCCTCGTCATTGCGAGCGTAGCGAAGCAATCCAGCGTCTTTCCGCGGCGGCAGTCTGGATTGCTTCGTCGCAAGAGCTCCTCGCAATGACGGCGCGTGCGGGGGCGCCTTCGTCCTAATGCGCCGCCAGCGACCTGGAATCCCGCACCGGCCATCGCCCTGCTTCCACCAGCGTGACGAACCGCTCCACGCTTTCGTTGAACAGCGCGGGCTCTTCGAGATTGAGCACGTGGCCGGACTTTGGAAACATCGCGAGCCCCGCCGCGGGCAGATGCTTCTTCAGAAACAGGCTTGCGCCCACGCACGGATCGTCCTCGTCGCCGCAGATGATCAGTGCCGGCGTCATCGCCTTCGCGATCGCATCGGTCATTGCATAGATCGAGGGGCGGCCGCCCTGGAAGCCGCGCATCGTGCGCGCCGAGCCCTTTGAATCATGGCGCGCCAGAGCGGCGTAGAAATCGGCGTGGCCGCGCGGATCCTTCACCAGAAAGGGAATCCGGCTCGGCGCCTCCCGCGTGACTTTCGCGACCTCGGCCGAGCCCAGCGTCTCGAACTGCTCGGCATTGGCGCGGCACTGCTTGCGCCAGGCCTCCAAATTCTCGAGCTCCGAACCCGAGCCGACACCGGCCAGCGTCATCGACAGCGCGCGCTGCGGCGCGTTCAGTCCGATCTGCAGCGACGAATAGGCGCCCATCGACAGGCCTACGAGATGCGCGCGCTCGATCTTGAGATGATCGAGCACGGCAAGCGCGTCGGTGTAGAAATGTTCGTAGGTGTAGACCTCGCCTTCCGGCACGTCCGACGGCGTGTAGCCGCGCGCCGAATAGGTGATGCAGCGGTGGCCGCGCGAGAAGTAGCGCATCTGCGGCTCCCAATTGGTGTAGTCGGCCGCGAACTCGTGCAGAAAAATGATCGGCGTTCCCTGGCCCGCCTCTTCGAAATAGATGCGGACGTCGTCCCTGGTGGTGGCGTGGGGCATTAACCGTTTCCCTCTCTTCAAGCCGCCCTTGCAGAATTGCAGTTAATGCTGATGTCCGCAATGCGGCAGCATTGGACCAGTGTCGGCACAAAATCATCACAGCCATTCGCAGGCGGCCGCGTCTTTTTCTCGCCACATCCGGCGGCTTAACGGCCCGACGGATGTCGGCCCAGCACGGGTCGGCGGAAAGTGGGGGTGTCAACGAAGGATGAAGAATGGTTGAGTTGTTTGCGTCTCGCCTGTCGCGTTGTGTTGTTGCGCTGGCGATCTTCTCGGCGGCGGTTGCCGCGTTCGTTTCTCCGGCCTCAGCGCGGCCGCATCATCGTCATAGCGCAGAGCGGCACGCTTCCGTGCACCATGCCAGACATCATCATTACCGCCATCATGCCCGCAGCTCGCGCTTCGAGCGCAGCGCAGAGCAGTTGCAGGCGAGCGGCTTTGCCGGCACGCAGGCCAGCTACGATCCGAACGCCAATGGCGGCATGCCGAGCAAGGCTAGGGTTAACATCGCGATGGCCGGTAGCGAAGCGACCGCAAGCGGCGGTTTCGGTGGCGGTTCGGGCCTCGTGTCCGAGGCGCGCCGCTATATCGGCGGCAATCCCACGGGACGCGGCAGCCTGTGGTGCGCGCGCTTCATGAACATGGTGCTGCAGCACACCGGCCATCAGGGTACGGGATCGGACATGGCGAACTCGTTCGCGCATTACGGCACCCGCGTCTCCGGTCCGCAGGTCGGCGCCATCGCGGTGATGTCGCGCGGCCGCCGCGGCGGTCATGTCGGCATCATCACGGGCATCGACGCGCAGGGCAATCCGATCATGATCTCCGGCAACAACGGCAACCGCGTCCGCGAGGCGCCGGTCTCGCGCGGCCGGATCTATGCGTATGTGATGCCGAATTAAGCCTCGTCATTGCGAGGAGCTCTTGCGACGAAGCAATCCAGACTGTTTCCGCAGATGCATTCCTGGATTGCTTCGCTGCGCTCGCAATGACGGAGCGTGTTGAGCCGGTGTCGGCTCACACCAATCTCGGCTGTTCAACCGCGACGGCGTCACCCACTCCGATGTCGCCGTCGGCGATGACTTCGCCATAGATGCCGCAGTCCATGTGGCCGAGATGACGCGAGAGCGTCGGCGGGATCTCGAGATCGCGCTTGGCCGTCACCGGGTCGACATTGGTGGCGGGGCAGCGGACGATGCGCTTGATCACCTTCAGCCGCGCCTGCCCGATCGCGAGCGTCTGGCCGACAAGGTCGAGCTCCGACCAGGCCGGCCAGCCCTTCACGTAGAGATTGGCGCGAAAGCGAAGGGGATGCACCGCGATGCCACCCAGCATGGTCTCGATGGCGCGGACGCTGTTCAGGTTGATGATGGAGACCACCTTGCGGGCGACGTCGGAGAAACTATGGTCGCGGCCCGACAAGAGCTTGGGCGGTCCCTTCAGCTCGGGCTGAAAATTCTCGGTGAAATAGCGCTCGATGGTGGCGCGCCCGGCTGCAGTCTCGAGGTCCCCGCTGGCGACGATCTCGCCGCCCCTGCGGATGGTCAGGATATTGCTGGCATCGTCGAAGCGGCTGTCGAGCTCGGCCAGCCGCTCATTGCGCGCGAGCATCAGGAACTGGATTTTCGGCTTCCACTCGGGCTGCTCGGGATCGAAGCCGCTCGGGCCGTTCTCGATGGCGTAGCGGCGGTCGGCGGGAAGGGTCTGGCCCGTCCGTAAGGGGACGCGGCGCAGAGGCTCCGGCGTCAGGCCCTTGATCGGGTAGCGGTAGAGGCCGGTGATCTCGGCGGTCTGGCTGGCTGGCTTTGCGGCAGGGGTCATGCCGTTACTTAAGGGATTCGACCCGGACCCGCCAAGCCGGCGGATCGGCGCACGAAATTGTGAAGGCGCCTCTTTCGCATCCGCAACCTGCTTCCCACATCTGCCTCAGGCCGGCGGCAACGTCGGTAAGGACGGCCGTTACCGGTTGAGAAACGTCAATGCGGTAAGCGGAAAACCCAATGAAGATGCCGCTTGGGGTGCCTTAGAGGGCCCCGAGGGCAGGCCGAGGGACAGAAAAGATGAATATCGACAAATACACCGAACGCTCCAGGGGCTTCATCCAGTCCGCGCAGTCGCTCGCGATGCGCGAGGGGCACCAGCAGTTCTCCACCCTGCATGTGCTGAAGGTTCTGCTGGACGACAATGAGGGGTTGGCTTCCGGCCTGATCGACCGCGCCGGCGGCAATTCCCGCGCTATTCTGAAGGCGACCGAGGACGCTCTCGGCAAGGTGCCGAAGGTCAGTGGCGGCGGCGCCGGCCAGATCTATCTGGCGCCCGAGCTCGCCCGCACCTTCGACGCGGCTGAGAAGGCCGGCGAGAAGGCCGGAGACAGCTTCGTCACCGTCGAGCGGCTTTTGCTCGGTCTCACGCTGGAGAAGACCAGCGAGGCGGGCACGATCCTCAACAAGGGCGGCGTGACGCCGCAAAACCTCAATGCGGCGATCGAGGCGCTGCGCAAGGGCCGCACCGCGGACTCGGCGACTGCCGAGAACGCCTACGACGCGCTGAAGAAATATGCCCGCGACCTGACCCAGGCCGCGCGCGACGGCAAGCTCGACCCGGTCATCGGCCGCGACGAGGAAATCCGCCGCACGATCCAGGTGCTGTCGCGCCGGACCAAGAACAATCCCGTCCTGATCGGCGAGCCCGGCGTCGGCAAGACCGCCATCGCCGAAGGCCTCGCGCTGCGCATCGTCAACGGCGACGTGCCCGAGAGCCTGAAGGACAAGAAGCTGCTGTCGCTCGACCTCGGCGCGCTGATTGCGGGTGCAAAGTATCGCGGCGAGTTCGAGGAACGGCTGAAGGCCGTGCTTCAGGAAGTGACCGGGAGCGAGGGCACCTTCATCCTGTTCATCGACGAGATGCACACGCTGATCGGCGCCGGCAAGGGCGACGGCGCCATGGACGCCTCCAACCTGCTCAAGCCGGCGCTCGCCCGCGGCGAGCTGCACTGCATCGGCGCGACCACGCTCGACGAGTACCAGAAGCACGTCGAGAAGGACGCCGCGCTGGCGCGGCGCTTCCAGCCGATCTTCGTCAGCGAGCCCTCGGTCGAGGACACCATCTCGATCCTGCGCGGCCTGAAGGACAAGTACGAGCAGCACCATGGCGTGCGGATCACCGATTCCGCGCTGGTGGCGGCGACGACGCTGTCCAACCGCTACATCACCGACCGCTTCCTGCCCGACAAGGCGATCGACCTGATGGACGAGGCCGCGGCGCGGCTGAAGATGCAGGTCGATTCCAAGCCCGAAGAGCTGGACTCGCTCGACCGTGAAATCATCCGGCTCAAGATCGAGCAGGAAGCCCTGAAGAAGGAAAGCGATCTCGGCTCCAAGTCCCGGCTCCAGACCCTGGAAAAGGACCTTGCCGAGCTCGAGGAGAAGTCGGCGGCGCTGACGGCGCGCTGGAGCGCGGAGAAGAACAAGCTCTCCGATGCCCAGAAGCTGAAGGCCGAGCTCGACGGCTTGCGGGTCGAGCTGGCCAATGCGCAGCGGCGCGGCGAATTCCAGAAGGCGGGCGAGCTGGCCTATGGCCGGATCCCGCAGCTCGAGAAGCAGCTGGCAGACATCGAGGCCAAGGACGACACCAAGCAGAGCTCCGGCGAGATGGTGGAGGAGGCGGTCACCGCCAACCACATCGCGCAGGTGGTCTCGCGCTGGACCGGCGTGCCTGTCGACAAGATGCTGGAAGGCGAGAAGGAAAAGCTCCTGAAGATGGAGGAGCAGCTCGGTAACCGCGTCGTCGGCCAGGCCGAGGCCGTGCGCGCGGTCGCAACCGCCGTGCGCCGCTCCCGCGCGGGCCTGCAGGACCCGCACCGTCCCACCGGGTCGTTCATGTTCCTGGGCCCGACCGGCGTCGGCAAGACCGAGCTGACGAAAGCTTTGGCGGAGTACCTGTTCAACGACGAGACCGCAATGGTCCGCCTCGACATGTCCGAGTACATGGAGAAGCACTCGGTCTCGCGGCTGATCGGCGCGCCTCCGGGCTATGTCGGCTATGACGAGGGCGGCGCGCTCACCGAGGCGGTGCGGCGCCGGCCTTATCAAGTCGTGCTGTTCGACGAGATCGAGAAGGCGCACCCTGACGTCTTCAACGTCCTGTTGCAGGTGCTCGACGACGGCCGCCTGACCGACGGCCAGGGCCGCACCGTCGACTTCCGCAACACGCTGATCATCATGACCTCGAACCTCGGTTCGGAATTCCTGGTGAACCAGCCGGAGGGCGAGGACACCTCGGCCGTGCGCGATCAGGTGATGGGAATGGTGCGCGGGCACTTCCGCCCCGAATTCCTCAACCGCGTCGACGAGATCATCCTGTTCCACCGCTTGCAGCGCAGCGAGATGGGCCGGATCGTCGAGATCCAGTTCGCGCGGCTGCAGAAGCTGCTGACCGATCGCAAGATCGTGCTGACGCTCGACGCCGCAGCTCGCGACTGGCTGGCTGCCAAGGGCTGGGACCCCGCCTACGGCGCAAGGCCGCTGAAGCGCGTGATTCAGCGCCACCTCCAGGACCCGCTCGCCGAGATGATCCTGGCCGGCGACGTCAGGGATGGCGATGCCGTCGCGATCTCGTCCGAAGGCAACGTCCTGACCTTCAACGGCAAGGCGCCGCAGACCGCCGAGATCACCCAGTTCGAGGCGCCGGCGGCGAAGCGGAAGCTGAACTGAACGCGGCAGGTCGAAGCCTGAAACAAAGATTGCCCCGGAGAGATCAGTCTTTCCGGGGCGATTTTTTCGGGCCGTTGGCAAGTTGAGTGCACAGGCCGAAGCCGTGATGTTCGATGCCTGCAAGCACTTCGGTGCAGCCTTACCGAGATATGCACGCTATCTACAATTTTGGTGCGCTGCACGCAGAAAGAGTGTTGTGCAAATGAAACACGGCAAGCGCTTTAGCGCTTCGGCTGTACGAATCTTCTTGAACAACCCGTCACATCGTCGCCACAATCCCTAACGGGGAGTTAAGGGGGCGTGGCATGCGTAGCGTGGGGGCGTTGCGTCGACGTGGAATGGCGTTTCTCGCCTTCGCGTTGCTCGGATCGGCGTTATCGGGCTGTACCACGATAGAAGGAGGCCCCCCGCGCTTGTTTACTGTAGCGGAGGAGGCAGATGTTGCGCGCGCTCGACTGACAGCTGCCGAGGATGCGTATTATCGAGCAACAGCGAGCAAGTGGTCGCGAAACGAAATCGTTGCGGCACGGATGCGTGAAATCGATTCGTACTATTTCGCGTTTGAGGCCTCACTAATTCGAGAACGCCAGGAGTCAGGTTTTGTCAGCTCGATCGTCAGCCTTGCGCTTACGGGTGCTATTCCGCTTGTCGGTTCGCTAGGTACAAAAAGTGCGCTCGGCGCGGCGTCGACTTTCGTACAGGGTGGCACCAAGGCTTTCAGCGACGAAGTTCTGTTCCAAAAAACCGTCCAGGTGTTGGCGACGCAAATGCGGTCCCACCGCGCCCTTGTCGCCTCCCAAATTGTCGATCGGATGCGAAAGCTCGATATCGATGCCTATCCGTTGTCGATGGCGCTGGGAGATCTTGATGAGTATTACGCGGCCGGAACAATCGCCGGAGCCTTGATCGAGATTCAAAAAACCGTTTCCGCGCAGTCAGCCGAGGCTGAGACAACCAAGGCCGTGTTGATGGTGCAGGGCGGCACCTTCGATTCCACGGACGCAACGATGAAACTCGTAAAGAAATATCTTGCTCCCGGTCCAAAGCACGCCGCCCGCGTGGCGCTTCTGAAAAAGTGCCTCGTGCCCCGCGGCTTTCTCGCGGCTCCTAGCACCTACGCTTTTAGTCCATCTTCCGGGCGAGCAAGGGCGATCATGATGGATTGCGCGCAGCAAGCCGGGGATCCGATGTAAATATTTTACGCATGTATTGAGGAGACGGCAGATGCCCCAGAGTGCAACAACGATAGATTATTTGGATCCAGATCCAGCAAAAAATAAGACTGACCTGAAATCAGATATTCAGGACTTTATCGCGCTGCCGGAAGCTAGGAAGATTGACATCATTAAGATTGGTGCCAGCGGCTATAGAGCGGTTCTTGTTTCGGACAACCCGCCCTTGTCGCAAAACTCCGACGTCTAATTCTCGGATCAAGCTTGCACGAGTTGGCTAGCGCTGCTGCGTCAAAGTGCATTTTGGCAAGCCAAATGCCCAGCACAGGAAAACACCATGGCGGAGACAAAGAATCTCACGACGGAAGAAGCTCAAGAGAAATGTTTTGAAGCTCTTGATAAGGAGAAGACCACCATGATTACCTTGGAGAGGGAGGATGACGGTATCAAGTGGACGATAACTATCCTGCCCGATTAGGGCCTGTCCCATCGTCGATTCCTGAACGCGCGAGACTTACTTCTTCACCACCTTGTAGATCGCGTTCTCCACGTCCGACGAGAAATAGATCACGCCGCTCGCTCCGATCCCGACGCCCGTCGGTATGTTCGTCGGCAGACCACCCGGCGTGCCCGGCAGCCCAATCGGGAGATTGGCCGCGATCTCGGTGACCGTGCCGTTGTCCGGCGCAATCGCGATCAACCGTTTGGCGCCGACTTCCGCCACGACCAGCATGCCGTCGCTGCCGCGCGCAATGCCCTCGGGCATTTTCAGCTCCTTGGCGATGATCGTCTTCTCGCCGTTGGCGTCGATCCGGGACACGGTGCCCGCAAAAGCCTCGGTGAGATAGACCTCGTCGGTCTTGCCACGGACCAGCCCGACCGGGCCCTCGAGGCCGCCGATCAGCGTGGTGCGGTCCTTGCCGTGCTCGCCGCTCACCTTGACCAGCGACTTGGTGCCGAGCTCGGCCACCAGAATGCTGCCGTCCGCGAGCACGATCGCATCATGTGGCGCCTTGAAGCCGTGCAGCATGTCGCGCGTTGCGCCGGTCTTGCCGTCGATCACCTGCACCGTGCCGGTGAACCAGCTCGACAGCACCACGTCGTTGCCCCGCGCGGTCGCGCTCATCGGATATTCGAGCGTCGTGCCCGCGGCGTGCATGCGCGCCTTCTCTGTGACTTCGCCCGTCGCGCCGTCCACGGTGCGATAGGCGAATACGTCGGCGATATGGATCGTATCCTTGCCGTTCTCGCTAGTGACGCCGATGCCGCCCGGCAGCGCGAGCTTGCCGATGATGACTTGCCTGGCCTGACCGGTCGCGGGATCGACCTCCTGGATGCCGTTGTCGGCCATGTTGGAGACGTAGATGCGGTCCTTGTCGTCGATGGCGAGATTGTCCAGCGACGGCTTCAATTGCGCGACAGTAGTCTTGCCGCCCGTTTTGACATCGACGCGGACGAGCTGGCCGAGCGCGGTGTCGACCACGAAGAGATTGCCCTTGGAATCGAAGTTCACCGCGGCCGGGACCTTGAAGCCGTCGGCGACGACGGTGAGCTCGGCCTTGTCGACGTCGACCTTTGCGACCTGGCCCTTGAACCAGAGCGGACCGTAGAGCTTGTCGTCGGGACCGAACTCGAAGCCGTTGAGGCCGCCCATCTTCTCCATGATCTGGCGGGGCGGTTTGACGCCTTCGACGTCGATCTCATAGAGCGTGTCGCCGAGGAAGACGGTGGTGGCGTAGAGCCGGCCGTCCTTGCGGAAGGCGAGCGAATTGATTCCGGGAAGGCCGGATGCAAGCTTCTTGATCGGGCCATCGCCCTTGCGCGCATAGAGATCGCCGGTGAGGAATCCTGTCCAGGCCATGGTGCCGTCTGGCGCGAACGCGATGTCGTCGGCCATGCCCACGGGAGAGGGGATTGCAACCTTGGCGGTACCGCCCGAGATGTTCACCTCGTAGAGCGCAGCGCCGGCGACGCTGCCGGCGAACAGATGGCCGGCCTTGTCGATGCCGAGCCCGTGCACGCCATGGAAGGCCGAGCCGGGAACGAGCTTCGTCACCTCCCAGTTGTCGGCAAATGCGCTCGTGGTGGCCAAAAGCGCAGCGACAAAGGCCGCGCAGGCGAGCCTGTTCTTCATGGCGAGACCTCCCGTTTTTTGGAAAGTATTCGCTCCTCAGACCGCTTTGGCAAACGAAACTTCTCGTCGTGATGCTGGCAGGCAGCTTCACGCGAACAACGATGAATTCGGATTGTGTTTGGCGATGTCCGGCCGGTCCTGGCCGGTTGCTATCAGCGGTTGCTGACCTGCAGCGGCCCGCCGGTCGCGTCCGACATCCGGGCGATGGCGCCGCCGCGGCCGCTCATCATGCTTTCGAGCCGGTCGCGCTCCTTCTCGAAGCTTGCGAGCATCGGGCCTTCGAGCGAGCGGCCGCGCGGCAGCTTCACGCGCATCGGGTCGACGAAGCGGCCGTTGACGAGGATCTCGTAGTGGACGTGGGGGCCGGTCGACTGGCCGGTCGAGCCGACGAAGCCGATCACCTGGCCCTGACGCACCTTCTTGCCCGCCTCCATGCCCTTGGCAAAGGCCGACATGTGGCCGTAGGCGGTCTCGTAGCCGTTGGAATGCTTGATGCGGATGTACTTGCCGTAGCCGCCTTCGGGGCCGACCTTCTCGATCACGCCGTTGCCGGAAGCGAAGATCGGCGTGCCGTAGGCGGTGGCCCAGTCGACGCCGGTGTGCATCTTCACATAGCCGAGGATCGGATGGCGGCGGCCGCCGAAGCCCGAGCGCATGATGGCGTTGTTGACGGGCTTCCTGACCAGGAACTTCTTTGCGCTCTTGCCGGTCTCGTCATAGTAGTCGACGACGCCGTCGTCGGGGCTCTGGTAACGATAGTATTTCTTGGTCTCGCCGCCGACGGTGAGGGAGGCGAACAGCACGTCGTTCTTTTCGCTCGACGTCACGCCCTCGTCTTCGCCGGCATAGAACACGTCGAAGGAATCGCCCGGCTGCACCTTGCGCTGGAAATCGACGTCGTAGGAGTAGATCTTGATCATGTCCTCGATGACAGGCATCGGCACCTTGTTGCGCATCGCGGTCTCGTAGATGCTCTGGTACAGCCGCACGCCGGAGCCGTCATCGTCGTCATCGTCGTCGCTGCTCGCGTTGGCTGCGGCGTCGGCGACGGTGTTCATGCTGGAGACGTCGACCGCGACGTATTTGCCGAGATCGGACAGCGCCGCGATCGCCTCGACCATGGTCTCGTTGGCGACGACGACGCGGTAAGGCTGGAGGCGGGCGCCGGGATTGGCGGGCGCCATCAGGATGCGGAGCTTCTCGCCTTCCTTCAGGCCGCCGTCGCGGCCGCGGGGCCCGAGCGTCGCGGTGATCGCCTTGATCTCGTCGGCATTCGCGCCGAGATCGCGCAGCACCGAGGCGACGCTGTCGCCCTTCTTGACCAGATGGACGCGTTCGCCATTGGGATTGCCGCCGGTGATCTGCTCCTTGGTCTTGGGCAGCAGCGTCACGTTTTCCGGCACCACGCGCGTCTCGAAGCCGGCATAGGGATCGGACGGCGAGGCCTCGGGCGCGTAGGCGGTTCTGATGTCGGAGGGGCCGGTCGCGCCGGAAATGTCGGCGGCGGCATTGGCGAGCGAGGCGTAGCGCACCCCGCCATTGCCGCGCCAATTGGCGGCGTCGCGCACCCGCATCAGGATGTCGTCGAGTGCCACCACGGCGGAAATCTTGGCCTTCGGCAGCACGGCCGACAGGTCCTTGGTGACGAAGGAGACTTCCGCATCGGGCTCGACGGCTTCCGGATTGTTCGGGTCTTCCGATGCCGTCTTCGGATCGGAGCCGACATCGGTGAGTAGGCGCTGGGCGTTGAACGGCGGAATCTTCGCCGACAGATCGCTCGTCGTCATCGACAGATTGCCGGCGATCCGCACGAAGGGACGCACCCGCATCACGTCGCGGTTGCCGACGCGGGCGACGGTGGAGACGCGCACGATGTTGCGGGAGGCCGTGGATTCGCTCGGCGGCGGCAGGCGGTCGCTCTTGTGCAGCGTGGCGGCGCGGTCGGCGGCGCCGAATGCACCGCGCAGCGCGCCCTCGACCCGCTCCGGCACCTTGGCGAAGGTCATTTCGCCGTCGAGCGATGCGAAAACGGCGCCGCCGATCAGGGCTGCGCCGCAGAGTCCGGTCAAGATTGTCCCGCTGAACCACTGCACAGAGACGCGGCGGCGGTCGATGACGGCAGCTTCCGAACCATCGACGGACAGCGGCGGCTCGTGGCCGAGATCGATGATCCCGGTCTCACGCCCGTAAGCGCCGCGTGACGTCCTGTGGTTCACTCAAGTCCCCCAATCAACGACCCAAGAAGCCCGGTCCGAACCTTCCCCTCGTCGCCCTCTTGAAGGGGCATCGCCGGAAAAAGGCAAGCCGCACAGGCGTCCGCGCTCAGGAGGCCCCCGACGGGGACCGGCCGAAATTACGAACAGCTGGACGGAAAAAGCTCTCTCGATGTCTCTCGAATGTCCGGGGAAGGCCGCGTCATCTGCAAGATCGCCTTCCTCTGACCCCATGAAAACCGCTGGCAGCCCCCACTGGCGTCCCCGCGATTCAAGCTTGTCTCTTATCAGAACGCCGCGGGATTGTGGCTCAAGTACGGCGCCTAATATGGAAAAAGTTTCCTGAACGGGTGGCCTTAACGGGCCCCGTCTGACTACGGGCTGAGCCCGGCCCGAGCGGGCACAAGCCCCATCAGGCTTGGAAGGGCGCGTTGGGTCCGAAGTGGATCGATTGGGGAAGGGCCTCGCCCGCCCCTGGGGTGGGGGGTGCCGGGAAAGGCGCCAGGAGAGGGTGCCCGGAGGGGCTCTGAAGCCCCCTCCGGAGCTCGCCGGTGAGCAAACTTTTTTTCAGATTTTTTGCCGAGTCAGGCCGGTCGTCGCATTCCATGGTTCGCTAATTCATTGGAATCGCTTGAATTTTTGTGGCGATCCAATGTACGACGATTTGTTGACGATTGGCGTTGACAGCCCGGAAGGTGGGGCCTATAACCCCAACCACTGAGCGCGGCGCCGCCGGGTCACTGACCAAGGCGAGCGAACGCGCCACTGATGCTCCTCACCTTGTTGAGTGACACAACAGCCGACACAAGTCGGTTGGAGTTCATCCATCGTCGGTAAGGGTGTCGGAACCCTTCCTCTCAGGAAGGTTGGGGCCTCTCCGGTCCCGGGCTGTTTGACAAGTGAAGATGAAGAAAGAGAAACGTGGACGG
>NZ_CAKZJO010000026.1 GCF_936943645.1 uncultured Bradyrhizobium sp.
ACCCCGACCCTCTCCCCGCAAGCGGGGAGAGGGAGAAGGACCAGCCCCTCCTCCTCATCGAAAAGCTGGTCAAGGAATACCCCCGCCAGGGCGCCACGGCGACGCTTGGCAAACTGTTCGGCCGCAAGCCGCCGGTGGAGCCGGACGTGTTCCGCGCCGTCGACGGCATCAGCTTCTCGATCGGCCATGGCGAGAGCGTCGGCCTCGTCGGCGAGTCCGGCTGCGGCAAATCGACCACGTCGATGATGGTGATGCGGCTCCTGGACCAGACCTCCGGTCTGATCCAGTTTGACAGCGAGGACATTGGCGGCATCGCGCCTGCCGCCTTCGCGCGCCTGCCGCAGCGCAGTCGCATCCAGATGGTGTTCCAGGACCCGACCGACAGCCTCAACCCGCGCTTCACGGCCGCGCGCGCCATCGCCGACCCCATCATGCAATTGGGCGACATCAGGGGCCGCGACGCGCTGCGCGCCCGCTGCGAGGAACTGGCCACCATGGTCGGCCTGCCGCACAATCTGCTGGACCGTTTCCCGCACCAGCTCTCCGGCGGCCAGAAGGCCCGCGTCGGCATCGCCCGCGCCATCGCGCTGCACCCAAAGCTCGTCATCCTCGACGAGCCGACGGCGGCGCTGGACGTGTCGGTGCAGGCGGTCGTCCTGAACCTGCTGCAGGACCTCAAGGCGCGGTTAGGTATGAGCTATCTGTTCGTCTCGCATGATTTGAATGTGGTGCGCTTGCTGTGCGATCGTGTCATTGTGATGCGGACGGGACGGATCGTCGAGGAGGGCTCTTCCGAGCAGGTCCTCAGCGATCCCAAGGACGACTACACCAAGGAGCTGCTGACGGCGATCCCGCATCCGCCGTTGCATTGAGTGTTTGGGACGTGTGATGGCCGAGCCGCTGGACGATTATATCGACGCCGTATCGAAAGCGCTGGCGCTGCCGGTGGAGGAGGCCTTCAGGCCCGCGGTACGCGCCAATCTCGAAGTCTCGCTGCGGCTCGCCCGCCTGGTCGACGAATTCGTGCTGCCGGACGAGACCGAGCCGGCGCCGATCTTCACGGCGTGATGCTGTCATGACCGCCAAGCCAGAGATGACGGCCGCCGAGATCGCGAGCGCGGTCGCAAGCCGCAGGATGTCCGCGCTCGATGCCACCGAAGCCGCGCTTGCGCGCATCAAGCAGCACGACGGTGTCCTCAATTCCTTCACCGACGTCACCGCCGATCGCGCCCGCGCCAAGGCGCGCGCCGTCGATGCCGACATCGCCGCCGGCAAGGACGTCGGCCCGCTCGCCGGCGTGCCCTTTGCGGTGAAGAACCTGTTCGACGTCGCCGGGCTGCCGACACGCGCGGGCTCGAAGATCAACCGCGACCTCGCGCCCGCCAAGCGCGACGCAACGCTGATCGAGCGCATGGAGGCCGCCGGCGCCGTGCTCGTCGGCGCGCTCAATATGGGCGAGTACGCCTATGATTTCACCGGCGAGAACATTCATGACGGTCCCTCGCGCAATCCGCATGACACGACGCGGATGACCGGCGGCTCCTCGGGCGGTTCGGGCAGCGCCGTCGGCGGCGCGCTGGTGCCGATCGCACTCGGCTCGGACACCAACGGCTCGATCCGCGTGCCGTCCTCGTTCTGCGGCATCTTCGGCCTGAAGCCGACCTATGGAAGGCTATCGCGGGCGCGCTCGTTCCCGTTCGTGGCGAGCCTCGATCATCTCGGCCCGTTCGCGCGCTCGACCACCGATCTCGCGCTCGCTTATGACGCGATGCAGGGCGAGGATGCGGACGATGCCGCCTGCACCACGACACGCGGCCTTGAGCCGACGTTGCCGCTGCTGGCCAATCCGGTCTCGGATCTGCGCATTGCCATCGCCGGCGGTCATTTCCAGAAGAACGTGTTTCCGGAAGCGGTCGAGGCCGTCAGCCGCGTCGCCAAGGCGCTGGGCGCAACGAAGGTGGTCGACGTGCCCGAAGCCGCGCGTGCCCGCGCGGCGGCCTATGTCATCACCACCACCGAAGGCGCCTCGCTGCATCTCGATCGCCTGCGCAAGCGGGCGAACGATTTCGACCCCGCCGTGCGCGACCGCCTGATCGCGGGCGCGATGGTGCCGGCTCCCATGGTCGACCGCGCGCAGAAATTCCGCCGCTGGTATCGCGCGCAGCTCGCCGAGATTTTCAGATCGGTCGACGTGCTGCTGGCGCCGGCAACGCCCTGCACCGCACCGAAGCTCGGCCAGGTCAATTTCAATCTCGACGGCGTCGAGCTGCCGGTCCGCGCTAATATCGGCATCCACACCCAGCCGATCTCCTTCATCGGTCTTCCGGTGGTCGCGGTTCCCGTGCCGCTCGAGCCGCTGCCGATCGGCGTGCAGATCATTGCCGCGCCCTGGCGCGAGGACATCGCGCTCCGCGTCGCCTACGCGCTGGAAAAGATGGGCGTGGCCGCCGCGCCCGCTCCGAGAGGAATCTGAAATGGAGATCGATCTCCCCGACGTGATCGCGGAAGTCAAAGCCGCGTTCGATCGCTATGAGCAGGCCCTCGTCAGCAACGATGTCGCCGTGCTCGGCGAGCTGTTCCGCAACGATCCCCGCACGCTGCGCTACGGCATCGGCGAGAACCTCTACGGCTACCAGGCGATCTCCGGCTTCCGCGCCGCCCGCTCGCCGGTCGGCCTCAACCGCCGCACCGCCAAGACGGTCATCAGCAGCTATGGCCGCGACACCGCCGTGGCCTCCACATTGTTTTATCGCGATACGGCGCCCGGCAAGGTCGGCCGGCAGATGCAGACGTGGATTCGCTTCCCCGAGGGCTGGCGCGTCGTCGCCGCCCATGTCAGCATCATCGACGAGCCGAAAGAGACCTGATCGCATGACGCTCGACGACTTTCCGCAAGGCACGTTGCCGGCCGAGCCGGTGGTGCCGCGCGTCGACCGTCCCTCACCCTCGGTGCAGAAGATCACGCGCGCCGAGGAGCTTCGCCTGCAGCTCGCCGACGAGATCGTGCGCGGCGCGCTGGCGCCCGGCGCGCCCCTGGACGAGACCGACATCGCGCGACGCTTCAACGTCTCGCGCACGCCGGTGCGTGAGGCGCTGCGCCAGCTCGTGGCGAGCGGCCTCGTCGAAGCGCGCGCCCATCGCGGGGCGGTGGTGGCGCAGCCCTCGGTCGATCGTCTCAAGAGCATGTTCGAGGCGATGGCGGAGCTGGAAGCGCTGTGCGCCGGCCTTGCCGCCGAGCGAATGGCAGCGAGCGAGCGCCACGCCCTCGAAGCCATTCACGAGGAGCTGCGGGTGCTGAGCTACACCGGCAATCCCGATCGCTTCCACGAGGTCAACGAGCGCTTCCACAACGCGATCTATGCGGGATCGCAGAACGGCTACATCGCCGAGATCACGCTGGCGACCCGCGTCCGCGTGCAGCCGTTCCGCCGCGCCCAGTTCCGCAACCTCGGCCGTCTCGCAAAGTCGCAGGCCGAGCACGACCGCGTCGTCGTCGCCATCATGCGCGGCGACAAGCAGGGCGCTGCCGCTGCGATGCGCGCGCACATCGAGCTGGTGCGCGGAGAGTACGAGATTTACGCAGTGTCGGTGTAGGGCGGTTCTGCCGCTACATACTCGCTGTTGTCCCCGCGGACGCGGGGACCCATAACCACAGGGAGTAGTTGTGGCGCGAAGCTCTCAACTCCGAGTCTTCGCCAAACTACTCCCTGTGGTTATGGGTCCCGGATCTGCGCTTCGCTTGTTCGGGACGACAGCGGAGTGAAATTTCACCCCGCCTTCTCCGCCATGAACTTCCGCCATCCCCCAAATGCGGTGATATCCCGCGCATCGCCCAGCACCTCGGGCTCGACCAGAAATCCTTTCACGCTGCGGCCATCGGCGAGCCGCAGCGTGCCGATCGCCATCGGCGCCGGAATCGCATTGACGAACTTGCCGAAGGCCGATGGCGACAGCAACCAGATCTCCAGCTCGATCGACGCACCCGTGCCGGCCGCGACGCGCAGCAGGCCGGGCTTCGGCGGCGTGGTCTTCAGCGCATAGAGTTTGTAGTCCGGCGCTGTCCTGGTCGCCTCGAGCAGCTTTGCGTCCAGCGCCGTCAACTCGCCGTTCAGCACCATGCCGGACAGATGCGCGCCGACCACGGCGATCGGGATCTCGTCGCCATTGCTTGCCGGCAACGGCGCGAGCGGCGCCTGCGCGGTGCCCTTCGCGCCGAGACTGAGCTTCGTGTCGGCATGGAAGACGCGGCCGATGCTGGCGAGCATCGCATCGCGCCCCGCGGGCGCCAGCAGCGTGATGCCGAACGGGATGCCGTCGGCGCGCATCGAGGCCGGCAGCGCGAGGCCGCACAGGTCGAGCAGATTGACGAAATTGGTGTAGGTGCCGAGCCGACTGTTGAGCTCGATCGGATTGGCGAGCACCTGCTCGGTGGTGTAGGCCGTCGGCGCGGTCGGCAGCACCAGCGCGTCGATATCGGCAAAGGTGCGCTCGGCGATCTTGCGCAGGCCCTGCAAACGATACAACGCCGAGAAAGTATCGGCTGCGGTCAGCCGCGCGCCGGCCGCGGTGATCTCGCGCGTCACCGGATGAATCGTGTCAGGCGCGGAGGCGAGCAGGTCCTTGATCACGAGGTAACGCTCCGCGACCCACGGGCCCTCATAGAGCAGCCGCGCCGTCTCGTAGAACGGTTCGAGGTCGAACTCGATCAGCGTTGCACCAAGCGCAGTCCAGCGCTTCAACGCGTCGGCATAGGCGGCTTCCGCTTTCTTGTCGCCGAAGAAGATCAGTTGTCCGTTGCGCGGCACGCCGAGGCGCAGCTTTGCAGGCAAGGGCGTGATCGCGCCCAGCGGCCGGTCGCGCGAGAATGGATCGGTCGGGTCCGGCCCCGCCATCACCGACAGAGCGAGCGCAGCATCATCCACCGTCAGCGCGAACACCGAGATGCAGTCCAGCGTGCGGCAGGCCGGCACGAGCCCCGTATTCGAGATCATACCAAGGCTCGGCTTCAGCCCGACGATGTTGTTGAGCATCGCCGGCACGCGGCCGGAGCCGGCGGTGTCGGTGCCGAGCGAGAGCGGCACCAGCCCCGCACCCACGGCCACCGCCGAGCCCGAGCTCGATCCGCCGGGAATGAGATCCTCGCGGATGGAGTTCCTCGGAATACCATAAGGCGAGCGCACCCCGACGAGGCCGGTCGCGAACTGGTCGAGATTGGTCTTGCCGATGATGATGGCGCCGGCAGCGCGAAGGCGGGCGACCGCGGTGGAATCACGGGCCGGCGTGGTGGAGAAGGCCGGGCAGGCCGCCGTGGTCGCAAAGCCCAGCGCGTCGATGTTGTCCTTCACCGCGACTGGTACCCCGTAGAGCGGCAGGCCGGCAGCATCCGCGCGCGCGGCGAGTTTTTCGGCCTCCGCGACCGCATCCGTCTCGTCGCGCAGGCTGATGAAGACGGCGGGATCGCTGTGGTTGCGGATGCGCTGATAGGTCCGCGCGATCGTCTCGGCCGGCGTCAGCGTCCCCGCGCGATGCGCGGCCACGATCGCGGCGATCGTTTCAGGCTGCTCAGCCCCCATCTCAGCCCTCATGACGACAAAACTCCGGCAATTCGTCTTCGCCCGGAGTGAAGCAAGCGATGTGCCATTGTGTACAATGACCGGGCAGAACGAATACGCGAGATATTATCGCGTAATCAGTGGCTTGTGAGTCATTTCGGCCGGCTTTCGGCTGGTGGCGTCAACGCCCTGCGTCGGGCATTTGCCCAATTTGCGGGCAGTCGAGCTCAGGTGAAGCCCGCGAGGATCCGGAGCAGGTGGGCGCGGTTTTCCTTGCCGATCTTCGCCTCGACATGCCGCTCGTGCTCGGCGGCGAGCCGCTTGAATTTCGCCAGCGCGGTCTCGCCGTGCGCGGTGAGATGCAGCGCATGGGAGCGCCGGTCCGCCTTCGACTTGACCCGCTTCACATATTTGCGCTGCTCGAGGCTGTCGAGCAGATGCACCAGCCGGGCGCGCTCGATGCCGAGGCGCTTGGCCACGGCCATCTGCGACAGGCCCGGATTGGCGCCGATCACCGTCAGCACCGAATATTGCGTCGGCCTGATCTCGACATCGCCGAGCGTCCTGATGAAGTCCTGGAAGATCCAGATCTGGAAGCGCCGCACGGCATAGCCGGCGTGCCCGACCAGCGCGTCGAGGCCGACGTCGTCGGCGACGTCGCGGACCGCCGCGCCGTTGCCGGCGCGCTTGCGCGGGGAAGCTCCGGTCTCGCGCGATGTCGTTCTCACCCGATTTCTCTCCCTGCAACGGCTGCCTTCGCCTCTCCTCGCAAGCGGGGAGAGGGAGAAGAGATTAGCGCTTCAGGACGCCCCGCGAAAGATTGTTGTTGACGACAACAATTGTCGTGCCCAACATTATGGCCAAGCCAGCCCGGCACGAGGCTGCGGCCCTATCCCGGTTCCGGGCGGAGGAGGAAACACATGACAGTCGCCCCACGCGGTGACGTTGCCGGCTTGTTCGCAAGCCCGCGCACCGTCGCAGAACATCGCGCCGACGGCAGCATCGTGCTTCGCTCGCCCGAGCCCTTGGACAACAGCGCGCGCTGCGTCGGCGACTGGCTGGAGCATTTTGCGCGGCAGACGCCGGATGCGATCTTCCTTGCGGAGCGGGGCAATATCGATGCGCCCTGGACCACCGTCAGCTATGCGCAGGCGCTGCGGAAAGTGCGTGGCGCAGCGTCGTGGATTCTGGCGCAAGGCCTCAGCGCGGGGCGCCCGCTCGCGATCCTCTCCGACAACAGCGTCGATCACGCGCTGCTCGCGCTGGCCGTGCAGCATGTCGGCGTGCCGTCGGCCGCGATCTCGCCGGCCTATTCGCTGATGTCCAGGGATTTCGAGAAGCTGAAGAGCATGATCGCGCTGCTCGAGCCGGGTGCGATCTATGTCTCCGCGACCGGGCCGTTCGCGGCCGCGCTCGCCGCAATCAAGCCTCTGCACGATGCGCGGATCATCAGCGGCAATGCTGACGATGCCGATGCGCTTTCCTTCCATTCGGTTGCGGCGACGCCCGAGACGCCCGACGTCGCAACAGCTTTCGCCGCGGTGACGCCTGACACGATCGCGAAATTCCTGTTCACCTCGGGCTCGACTGGTGTGCCGAAGGCCGTCATCAACACCCAGCGCATGCTGACATCGAGCCAGCAGGCCAAGGCGCAGACCTGGACCTTCCTGCAGCCCGGCCGCGGCGATCTCGTCATCCTCGATTGGCTGCCCTGGAGCCACACTTTCGGCGCCAACCACAATTTCAATCTCGTGCTGCGCAACGGCGGCTCGCTCTATATCGACGGCGGCAAGCCTGCGCCGGGTCTGTTCGCGACCTCGCTCGCCAATCTCAGAAGCGTGATGCCGACGGTCTATTTCAACGTGCCGCGCGGCTTCGACATGCTGATCGCGGCGCTGCGCGGCGACGAGGAACTCTGCCGCCGCTTCTTCAGCGAGGTGAAGTTCGCCTTCTACGCCGGCGCAGCGCTGCCGCAGAATCTCTGGGACGCGCTCGAAGAGCTCTCGATCAAGACCGTCGGCCGTGCGCTGCCGATGGTCTCGGCCTGGGGCTCGACGGAAACCTCGCCGCTTGCGACCGATTGCCACTTCCTCGCCGAGCGCTCCGGCAATATCGGCGTGCCGATTCCGGGCACCGAACTGAAGCTGGTCACGTCAGGCGACAAGCTCGAGGTGCGCGTTCGCGGCCCCAACGTCACACCGGGCTATTGGAAGGCGCCCGAGCTGACCCGACAGGCTTTCGACGAGGAGGGGTTTTATCTGATCGGCGATGCCGTGAAGCTTGCCGACGATGCGCGGCCGGAGCGCGGCCTGTTTTTCGACGGCCGCGTCGCCGAGGATTTCAAGCTCAATTCCGGCACCTGGGTCAGCGTCGGCACGCTGCGCGTCGCCGGCATCGCCGCACTCTCGCCGCTGGCGCAGGACATCGTGGTGTCAGGTCATGGCGGCGACGAAGCACGCTTCCTGGTGTTTCCGAACATCGCGGCTTGCCGCGCCCATGCCGGCCTGCCCGACACGGCTGATGTGACCGAGGTGCTCGCACACGACAAGGTCAGGACCGCCATCGTGCAGGGGCTGGCGAAACTGAAGCAGCAGGGTCCCAATTCCTCCGGCCATGCCACCCGCGCGCTGCTGCTCGCCGAGCCGCCCTCGGTCGACGGCGGCGAGATCACCGACAAGGGCTACATCAACCAGCGCGCCGTGCTGACGCGGCGCCCTGATGCGGTGATGCGGTTGAACGACGATGCGTCGGGTGCGTGGATCGGGTTGTAACTGCAAAATGACCGCACTCGTTGCTCCCGTGCCCCGGACGCGGCGCAGCACGCAGTGATGCGCTGCTGAGCCGGGGCCCATCTCTCGTCGTGCGCGGAGTCGCATGGGTCCCGGCTCGGCGCAGCAGCGTTTCACGCTGCAGCGCGTCCGGGACACGGCTTCAAGCTCGCTTGTTTCCACATCGTCATTGCGAGGAGCTCTTGCGACGAAGCAATCCAGGCTGCCGCCGCGGAAAGACTCCGGATTGCTTCGCGGAGCCTGTCATCGGGCCGCGCTTTGCGCGGACCCGTTGGCTCGCAATGACGGGGATGGAGACGCAGTCCCCCCAATAAGCCAGCCATCCTGCCGCAATATATTTCTGATTCTTTTGTTGCCTAAGCAACTAATCTGTGCGAACCGTTCCAGACCAGGACGACGGCGGGGAAACCGCTGCGTTCGATCTCGGAGGAAACGATGCTCGGCAGGAAGGGTGCCGCGGGCAAACGCTGGCGCATGTCCGGAGGCGGCGACAGGACGCGGCCGCAGGGCGGCGCGTCAGGTGTAACTGCTGTCCGTCACGGCGCCGAGATTCTCGTGCAGCCGGCGCAGCAGGTCGATCAGCACTTCGCGCTCGCTCTTGTCGAGGCACGACAGCAGCCGCCGCTCGCGTTCGAGCGCGGCGACGATCACCTTGTCATGGGTGGCGCGGCCCTTCGCCGTCAGCGAAATCGAATGAGTGCGGCCGTCATTGGGGTCGGTGCGGATCGAGACCAACCCGCGCTTCTCGAGCCCCGCCAGCGTCCGGCTCACCGGTCCCTTGTCGAAGCCGATGACGTGGCAGATGCGCGAGGCCGGAATGCCGGGCTCGATCGCCAGCAGCGACATGATCCGCCACTCCGTGACGTTGACGCCGAATTCCCGCTGGTAGAACGCGGTGGCGCTGTTCGAGAGCTTGTTGGCGATGAAGGTGACGAACGCCGGGACGTAACGGTCGAGATCGAGCGTCGGCCCCGCATCATTGGGCGCAGGCTTTTGGCGGGATCTGGGCAGGGACGGCGGCATAGCGGGGTTCTGACTCGCGGCGGGCCCGGAGACCTAAGGGCATGCGCCGCCCTTGCACAAGATCAAAATGAGGGAGGTCTCCCATGACCGCATCCGGCACTCCGGCATCGACGGGACCTGCGTCCGTCCCGCATCTCGACGTCGATCCGTTCGACATGGCGTTCTTCGCCGATCCTTACCCCACGCATCAGCGGCTGCGGGAGGCGGGGCCGGTGGTCTATCTCGACAGGTGGAATGTCTACGGCGTGGCGCGTTATGCGGAGGTCCATGCCGTCCTGAACGATCCCGCCACCTTCTGCTCCAGCCGCGGCGTCGGCCTGTCCGACTTCAAGAAGGAGACGCCGTGGCGGCCGCCGAGCCTGATCCTGGAGGCCGATCCGCCCGCGCACACCCGCACCCGCGCCGTGCTGTCAAAGGTGCTGTCGCCGACCGTGATGAAGCAGGTGCGCGACCGCTTTGCGGCGGCGGCGGAGGAACGGGTGGACGCGCTGCTGGATCAGCGCAGCTTCGATGCGATCACCGATCTTGCGGAGGCCTACCCGCTCTCGATCTTTCCGGATGCGCTGGGCCTGAAGCCGGAGGGACGCGAACATCTCATTCCCTATGCCAGCGTGGTGTTCAATGCGTTCGGCCCGCCGAACGAGCTGCGCCAGCAGGCGATCGCGCGCTCGTCGCCGCACCAGGCCTATGTCGCCGAGCAGTGCCAGCGCGACAACCTCGCACCCGGTGGCTTCGGCGCCTGCATTCATGCGCAGGCCGACGCGGGCGCCATCACGGCCACCGAGGCACCGCTGCTGGTGCGCTCACTGCTCTCGGCCGGCCTCGACACGACAGTCAACGGCATCGGTGCCGCCGTCTATTGCCTGGCGCGCTTTCCCGAGCAGTGGCAGCGCCTGCGCGATGATCTGACGCTCGCGCGCAACGCCTTCGAGGAGGCCGTGCGCTTCGAAAGCCCGGTGCAGACCTTCTTCCGTACCACCACGCGCGAGGTCGAACTGTCAGGCGCGACGATCGGCGAGGGCGAGAAAGTGCTGATGTTCCTCGCCGCCGCCAACCGCGATCCCCGGCGCTGGGATCAGCCCGACAGCTACGACATCACCCGCCGCACCTCCGGCCATGTCGGCTTCGGCTCGGGCATCCACATGTGCGTCGGCCAGCTCGTCGCCCGCCTCGAAGGCGAGGTGATGCTGACCGCCCTGGCGCGCCGCATCGCCAGAATCGAGATCACGGGCGAGCCGAAGCGCCGCTTCAACAACACGCTGCGCGGGCTCGACAGCCTGCCCGTGACTATCACCCCGGCCTGACGAGGAGCTTTGATGCCTGCCATCACCTTCATCCATCCCGACGGCAAGTCCGAGCACGTCGAGACTTCAGGCGGCGAGAGCGTCATGCAGGCCGCGACCCGGCATGGCCTGGACGGCATTCTGGCCGAGTGCGGCGGCAACGCCATGTGCGCGACCTGCCACGTCTATGTCGACGAGAGCTGGCTCGCGCGCCTGCCCGCGGTGGCCGGCGACGAGGACGCGCTGCTCGACGGCACCGCGGCCGAGCGGCTGCCGAACAGCCGGCTGTCCTGCCAGATCAATATCACGCCCGAACTCGATGGGCTCGTGCTGAAGCTGCCGGAACGGCAGGTCTGAATCTTAAGCAAGTCCGATTTCTCGATGCGCCGGCAACGACCGGCAACCAACAAACAGGGGAGGGAATGATGAAGCACTTGAAGTGGACGCTCGCGCTGGCCGCGAGCCTGGTGGCCGGCGCGGCGAGCGCCGAGATCTCGGACAATGTCGTGCGTATCGGCGTGCTCAACGACATCTCCGGCATCTTCCAGGACACCAACGGCATGGGCTCGGTGGAAGCCGCGCGCATGGCGGCGGAGGATTTCAACGGCGGGGCTAAGGGCATCAAGGTCGAGATCGTCTATGCCGATCACCAGAACAAGGCCGATGTCGGCAACGCCATCGCGCGCAAATGGCTGGATGTCGAGGGCGTCGACGCCATCGTCGACGTGCCGAACTCGGCCGTTGGGCTCTCCATCAACACGCTGCTGCGCGACAGCCGCATGACGTTCCTGGCCTCGTCGACCGCAAGCTCGGATCTCACCGGCAAGGCCTGCTCGCCCAACACCATCCAGTGGGTCAACGACACCTGGGCGACCGGCAACACCACCGCGGCCGCCATGGTCTCACGCGGCGGCAAGGACTGGTATTTCCTGACGGTCGATTTCGCGCTCGGCAAGGGCATTGAATCTGAGGCGCAGAAATACATCGAGGGACACGGCGGCAAGGTGATCGGGTCGTCAAAGCATCCGCTCGGCACGTCCGACTTCGCCTCCTTCCTGCTGCAGGCGCAGAGCTCGAAAGCGCAGGTGATCGGGCTTGCCAATGCCGGCGGCGACACCATCAACGCCGTGAAGCAGGCGGCCGAATTCGGCATCCAGCAGAACGGCCAGAAGCTCGTCGCCTTCCTGCTCTTCATCAACGACGTCCACGGCATGGGCATCAAGGTCGCGCAGGGCCTGCAGTTGATGGAAGCCTTCTACTGGGACATGAACGACGACACCCGCGCCTTTGCAAAACGCTTCGCCGCGCGTCCCGGCATGAACGGCAAGATGCCGAGCGGCAACCAGGCCGGCGTCTATGCCTCGACGCTCGCTTATCTCAACGCGGTCGCTGCGACCGGCAGCGACAACGCCAAGGACGCCGTGCCCGAGATGAAGAAGTTCAAGGGCAAGGACAGACTGTTCGGCGACACCACCATCCGCCAGGACGGCCGCGTCGTGCATCCCATGTATCTGTTCGAGGTGAAGAAGCCGGAGGAGTCGAAATATCCATATGACTATTACAAGCTGGTCTCGACGATTCCGGCGGATCAGGCGTTTCGGCCGCTGGCGGAGGGCGGGTGTGAGCTGGTGAAGTAGGGGCGGCGTGCGTGGCTCTCTCTTACCCTCCCCTGGAGGGGTCCGGGACGAGCGTAGCTCGCCCGTGGTCGATC
>NZ_CAKZJO010000027.1 GCF_936943645.1 uncultured Bradyrhizobium sp.
CTTGCCGATCATCCCATGATGGCTATTGCCGGACTTTGGCGCGAAGGTGATGACAATCAGCCGCCATCTTTCACGATGCTGACGACCGAACCTGGGCCGGATGTTGCGCCGTTCCATGACCGGCAGATCATCATTCTGGCGCCACCGCAATGGGCGGATTGGATCTTCCTCGTCAAACCGGAAGGCGAACTGCTGGCTCCCTTGCCGAAGGGCAGCCTGCGCGTTGAACAGGTAAGGTCTGGTTCGGATTGACTTGGCCCTCAAGTTCAGTCGGTTTGCTGCGGGCAAGTGCCCTCGGTTCTCCCCTTTGAAGCGTATTGAACGATGCACAACGCCTATTGCAGCAAATGCTAGAGCAGCGTGACCACGGCTCAAACGACAATGCCGACCGCAAGATTGCGATCGGCATCATAATGGCTTGGAGATAGCTTAGTCGACGTGCACCGACCCTTTAATGGTCACATCCGGGTCATTGTGCTTTTCCTTGATGATGACCTTCTTCTTCACGACTGGGTGCCGTTGCTTGATAACGACGCTACCGGTCGTATCGGGGTCCACTTCCCGATGTTTCTTGATGACGGTGACGTCGTCTGCAAGTGCAAAGGTTGCGCTGGAAAATGCAGCCGCAAGGCCGAGTGCGATTACCTTTTTCATTGTGTTCTCCTTTCAATTGGACCAATGCTTGGCAAACGCAGGGGGTTTTTTTAGGTTCCTCAACACTCGTTGCGGCGCACGGCTAGGCGATCAGGGTACGCATCAGGCGGTTCAAGAATGCGCCGCCTTCCGAGCGCACCACACGACGAAGCTGACCAAGAGACCAGTGACGATGGGAAGCCAAAACGCAGCCAGGATGACTGCGCGACTTTTTTCCTGCGGCCAATTGTCATGGCCGGCCCGCACGATGACCGCAGCGGCAAGAGCTGCCATCGATGTTGCGACCCAGAATAGGAGAAAGGTTTGCATGTCTGTCCTGGCTGGTTGCCGCGTGCAAACGCCCTCGCAGCCGGTTGGTTCCTGGGGCGGCTATACTCAGCCCGCCGCTTTCGCGATCGACTGGCAGATCCGCATTCTCATCATCGTCATTATGGTGGGGGAGGGACACTCCAAGGCCTGCTGATTGGGCACGGCGTTTTATTTCGTTCCCCGCAAACTCCTGTAGAACCAAAGTGGTCTCGCCCGACGATTTGACGGCATTTGTTGCATACCAACCGGCTCGGCCAGTCGAACCGGACCTCTGCGCCGGCAGTGAGAGGCTGATCGTTAAAGTAGGCAGAGTAGGAGGCGAGCAGCGGGCCACGCCATACGGCTCAACAGCGCCCAATTCAATCAAGGCGACCCAGTCTCCGCTTGTCCGACGCGTCCTTCTCCGAAACCAAAGCGCAGCGGCATGTCGCCGACACGCCGCCCGCTGAACCGAAGAAAACGCCATTCTCAAGCCGATGCTTTTCTCTCGTTCTCTGTCTATACCGAACGGGGCGTGCAATGTCGCTGAGCCGCATCATCCCAGGCTGCGGCCCAGACCTTGAGTGTCGCGCGTCTGCGCAGATCAATTGGCGAATTTGACAATGGTGCCGAACCTGGCCATTCGCGCCAATTCTTCGGCATCCCAGTTCGTCAGGCGAACGCAGCCATGCGACGCGCCCTTGTCGATGAGTTCCGGGTCGGGCGTGCCGTGAATGCCGTAGGTAGGTTCGGTCAGGTCGATCCAGACGCTGCCGACCGGTCCATTCGGTCCTTTGGGGACGATAAGAACCCTGTTGTTCTTGCCCTGCTTGAAATTCACCTTTGGATCGTAACGATATACGGGCATCCAGCTGACGCCCTTGACTTTATGCGTGCCTTTGGGCGACGGGTTGTCCTTGCTGCCGACGGTCGCAGGATAGACCGCAATCAGCTTTCCCGCTTCGTCGTAAGCGCGCACCTGCCCAGCTTTCTTGCTCACCACGATCCGCTTCACCTTCCCCTGTCGGGGCGGGCCCGGATCGACAACCTGCACCGTCTTGCCCGGCGCGAAGTCGGAGCCGGGATTGAGCTTTTGCAGCAGCGTCACAGTCATATGAAATCGCTCCGCCAGTTTTTCAGCCACGCTGGTATAGCCCATGGTCGGCATCTTCGCCTTTTCCCCGTAATCATCTGGGATGCGGTCGACGAGGCCGGCAGCATCATCGGCCGTAATCGTGTAACTCTTGACGATCGGGGTTTTGTCAGAATCCAGCGTGTTCGTCAGATCCGGATCAAGCTTTCCGTCGGACGACACGCCATTCATGGCCTCGTAGCCGGCGATGGCTTTGCTTACATTTTCGCCATAGAGCCCATCGATTACCCCGGGGGAAGAGCCTGCCCGGTCAAGGACCACCTGAAGGCGAACAATGGCCGGGTCGGGAGCATCAGATGCTTTCGCAGGCCTGTCAGCCGAGACAGACGCAAACGATGCCGTGTTGATGTCTTCCGCCTGCGTATTCCAATGATGCCGGACGGGGATTCCGAGGCGAAGCCGGACAGCTATTCCAATTTCATTCCGGACGGCGTTCCGATTTGAAGCCGGACGCTTTGACTTGCCCAAGGGTCGATTTGATCTTTGGAGGCAACTGCGTTCGAGGTCAAGCCAGAGCTGTTTCGGTGGCTGGCGTCGCTCGCTGTTTTCGCATGCTGTCGCCGGAAAGTTCGATGCGGTAGGCATTGTGGACGAGGCGGTCGAGGATGGCATCGGCAATGGTTGGATTGCCGATCATGTCGTACCAGTGATCGACGGGAATCTGACTGGTCACGATCGTCGATCGCTTCTCGTATCGATCCTCGATGATTTCCAGAAGATCGCGGCGCTGCTCGTCGGTGAGCTTCTCCGGCCCCCAATCGTCCAAGATAAGCAGATCGGTCCTTGCCAGGGTTTTGAGGACCTTGGCGTATCGGCCGTCGCCGCGGGCCAGCGCCAAAGTGGCAAACAGCCGAGGAACGCGATGATAGGCGACGGAGAAGTCCTCCCGGCATGCTTTGTGGCCCAGCGCGCAGGCAAGCCAGCTCTTTCCCACTCCGGCCGGGCCGATCAGCAGCAGGCTGTGTCGCTGCCTGATCCAGTCGCAGCCGGATAGCTTCATGAAGAGGTTGCGATCCAGTCCGCGAACGGTGCGGAAGTCGGCATCTTCGATCTGGGCGTCATGGCGCAGTTTTGCCGCACGCGCCCTGGCTTCGAAGCGTTTCTGCCGGCGCGCTGTCGTCTCCCGTTCGAGCAGGAGTGCGAGCCATTCCGAATGTTGGAGGCTTCTTGCCTCCGGTTGCATCTCCAGTTCCTGGTAGGCGGAGGCCATGCCGGAAAGGCCGAGTGCGTGCAGCATGTCGATGGTAGGGTTGGTCAGCATTTGTTGTCTCCTCAATGAAAGTAGCCGGGGCCGCGCAGATTGGCGTGTTCGACGACCGCGGCCGGTTCGGCTGAAGGTTTTGCGGCTTTATAGGTGGCGATGAGCGAGGCGATGCTCTTGCAGGTCAGGCCGCCGATCTCGACGGCACGGGCCGAGACCGCTTCGGCCTGGGCATGACCGATGCTGCGATAGAGCTTCAACACGCCCAGGCATGTTCTAAAGCCCTGTTCCGGATGCGGACGGCTGGACAGGATGGCGACGATCAGCCCTGCGGTCTGCGGTCCGATCGATGCGCCCCAGCGCCGGAACCGCTCCGGCGTCCACTCGGCGTAGCGGCGGTGCGAACTGGGCATGTGATCGGGATCGGTTCCGAAGCGCGATCCGCCATAACGGCGCTGGTGCGCAGCAACCCGCTGGCCTTTCGAGAATATCTCGATGGTCCGGCTAGTCGCCCGGACATCCACCTGCTGGCGGATGAGATTGTGCGGCACGGAATAGAAATAGCGTTCGAACTCGATGTGATAGTCCGTCGACACGCGCGCAAACCGCCATTCGGCAAACTCATAGTCCTGCGCCGGAAGGCTGGCGAGCGCGGGACGTTCCATGGTCTCGAAGAGATGCCGGCGACTGATGCCCAGCCGGCGCATGACATGGCTGTTGATGCGCTCGACTGCCTCGGAGATCGCCGCATTGGCCTCGGCAAGCGAGAAGAAGGTCTGCTTGCGAAAGCGACCGAGAATGCAGCTCTGGGCGAAACGCACGCCGTTCTCGACCTTGGCCTTGTCCTTCGGACGTCGCGGCCGGGCCGGAAGGACGCCGACGCCGTAATGCGATGCCATCATTCCATAGCTGCGATTGATCTCGGGGTCGTAGAAGCTCGCACGGCTGACGCCGGACTTCAGATTGTCGGGCACGATCAGGCGCGGAACGCCGCCAAAGAAGCTGAACATGCGCACATGCGAGCCAATCCAGTCCGGCAGGGTCTGCGTCCATGTGGCCTCGGCGAACGTGTAGCTCGACGCTCCGAGAACGCCGATGAACAGCTCCGCTTCGCGAACCTCCCCGGTCTTACGGTCGACGACCGGCACGCGTCTGCCGGAATAGTCTACGAACACCTTGTCGCCGGCGACATGCTCTTGGCGCATCGAAGGCACGAGCCGCTGTTCGAAGCCGCGGAACAGATCGCAGAACCGGCTGTAGCCATAGCCGTCCGGATGAAGAGCGCGATATTCCTCCCATAAGATGAGCAACGTCACGCCCGGCTTCTTCAGCTCAATGGCAAGAGCAGCCCAATCCGGCTCTGCCCGTCGACGCGTCCCCTGTTTTGTGCCGGCGCGGGCGAAAAGCCTGCCTTCCAGAACGTCGTCGGTGAGATCGCCAGGCAGAGGCCAGGTCAGGCCTGCGGCTTTAGCCCGATCCAGATTGTCTTGCACCGTGCTGCGGGCAATACCCAGCATCACCGCTATATCGCGGACGCTCACGCCGTCCGCCGTCAGTCGAAGCATTTGTCTGATGTGTCGCATGGTCAGCTTTCTCTTGGCTGGCATGAACGTCTCCCTGTTGATCACAGAGAGCCTCATGCCGAGGTTGCTGACCCAAAGGCATCGTCAATCCAAAATAATTGTCCGGCAATTAATCGGAATGCTGTCCGGCTTCATCTCGGAATGCTGTCCGGTTTTTGATCGGAATCCCGTCCGGTTCGATCTCGGAATCCGCATCATAGGTGTCGTCACCGGTATGCAGTCGAATGTCGCCGACCATGGTGCCGTGGTTCCGGATTATGTCGGTTCCGCTGTCATTGACGAAGCTCACTGCATCGTACGAGTACAGCGAGCCATCAATAATACCGGTGTTTTTTAGGACAATGGTCTCAGCGGACCCTTCACTGTAAATTCCATATTTTCCGAATACCGACCCGGTGTTGTGGAAGATGGATCGGGTGGTTTGGTTCGCGCCGCTAAAAAGTGCACCGACATTGTCGGACGCAATCAACCCATCGTTGGTTAAAGCTGCCTGGTTGCCAAAGAAACATACGCCGATATTTGCGGCGTATACGCGGCCACTGGTGCCAAGGTCCACTGTCATTCCAAAGTCTAGATTCAGGTTATTGCCTAGCTGGATAGCATTATT
>NZ_CAKZJO010000028.1 GCF_936943645.1 uncultured Bradyrhizobium sp.
GCTGCGCGCGATCGACCCTCCCCCTCCAGGGGAGGGTTGAAGCCTACGGCCTATGCTGACGTTCTCTTCCCCGGCGCGGGCCCCACATACCTCGCCCTCGGCCGTATCAATTTCCCGAACTGCAATTGCTCGCTGCTATGCGCGATCCAGCCGACGCTGCGGGCCATCGCGAACAAGGCGAGCTCGCTGCCGGCCGGCAGGCGCAGCGCGTGCACGAGGACGGCGAGGGCATAGTCGATGTTGACGAACTCGCCGGTGGCTTCCGCGATCCGCTCCGGCACCTCGCGCGTGAACTTGCGCGGCGCGCCGGCGCGCGACAGCGCGTTGAGCAGCGATTGCGCGCGGGGATCGCCGCGCTTGTAGACGCCATGGCCGAAGCCGGCAAAACGCTCGCCGAGCGCGACGCGCTCGCGCACGACAGGGGCGACGTCGCGATCGATCAGCGTCTTCACGAGCTGCGAAGCCAGCACGCCGGCGCCGCCATGCTTGGGGCCTTTCAGCGCGGCGAGACCGGCGATCACGGCATCGTAGAGGTTGAGGCCGGTCGAGGCTGCGCAGCGCGCGGTGAAGGTCGAAGCGTTCAGCTCGTGATCGGCGAGCAGCACCAGCGCGCGGCGGATCAGATCGGGGGCGTGCTTGTTGTCCGCCGCCCAGGCGCTTGCGATCTGCTGATGCAGCGGCCCGGATGACGGCTCCGAATTGAGCATGGTCGCGACGAGAAGACGGACGATGCGCCCGCCGACCATGGCGCGGCCATCGGGCGCGCGGGTGAACGCCCTGGGATCGACGCTCGCGGCCAGTGCGAGCACGGCGATGGCGCGGTCGATCGGCGCGGCGCGGCGCGCGGCTTGGGCGATCGTGCGCATTTCCTCGGAGAGCGCGGGCTGATTGTCGGGCGCGAATGGATCGACGTCGGAGACATCCCAGAGCAGCGTCGCGGTGTGCTCCAGCGTGTCGCTCTCGGAAAGATCGACGCAATTGACGCCGCGATAGATCGCGCCCTCCTCGGTGATGGTGGAGATCTCGGTGTCCATCACCGGCAGATCGGCATCGAAGCTGCGCAGGCCGCGCGGCTCCGGCGAGGGAACGCGGCGCTCCTTCAGCGCGCGGACGTCCTCGGCCCGGTAGCGGTTCTTGCGCGAGTCCGGCGTCGGCTCGGAGCGGATCAGGCCGCGGCTGACATAAGCATAGAGCGTGGCCGGGGAGATCGCGAGCTCGGCAGCGGCCTCCCGGGCCGAGAGGTAGAGACCCTCGGAATTATTCATATTGATTTATGTAATCAAGATTGATCAATCTGTCGAGAGGCCCGACCTTTCCGCTCCTGCAGTGCAACAAGGGAGATTGGGCCATGAACATCCACCTCACCAAAAGCCAGATCGGGCTGGACGGCGTTCCCGCGGCCGAAACCGTGCTGAGCCATGTCGATGGCGAGCGCGGCGAATTGATCATTGCCGGCGAGCACGTCGGACGCCTCGCCGCCGTCTCGAGCTTCGAGGGCGTCACCGCCCGGCTCTGGAACGGCGCCAGCAAGACCGCCCTCACCGAAGCCAATGTGCGCTCACACCTCGGCCTTGCGCGCGAGTGCGCCTTCGCGCGCCTGCCCGACCTGCTGCCGGCCACACGCGGCATGGGCGTCATCGACGGGTTTCGCGCGGCGGTCGCAGGACTTCGCGCCGAGCACGGGCTCGAGCACGAGGCGACCATCGTCGGCGCGTTTCCGGTCATCGCGGGTGCGCTGGTCCGGCGCGCCAAGGGGTTGGAGCCGGTCGCCCCCGATCCCGATGTCAGCCATGCCACCGACACGCTCCGCATGCTGCATGGGCGCGCCCCGGCGCCGCGCGAAGTCACCGCGCTCGATGCCTATCTCGTCACCGCCAGCGACCACGGCATGAACGCCTCGACTTTCACCGCGCGCGTGGTGGCCTCGACACAGGCCGATCTGTTCGCGGCGGTCACCGCGGGCTATTGCGCGCTCACGGGCCCGCTGCATGGCGGCGCACCGGAGCCGGTGCTGGAAATGCTGGACGCGATCGGCACGCGCGAGCGCATCCAGCCGTGGGTGGACGCGGCGCTCGCCCGCGGCGAGCGGATGATGGGTTTTGGCCATCGCGTCTATCGCGTGCGCGATCCGCGCGCCGACGTGCTCAAGACCGCGGTCGAGGCGCTCGCCTCCAACGGCACCGACCTGCCGTTTGCCGGCGAGGTCGAGGCCTATATCCGCGCTGCGCTGCGGAAGAAGAATCCCGAGCGGCCGCTGGAGACGAACGTGGAGTTCTTCACCGCGATCCTGCTCGACGCGCTGGCGATTCCGCGGCAGGCCTTCACGCCGATCTTCGCGGTGGCACGTAGCGCAGGCTGGACCGCGCATGCGCTCGAGCAGCGGCGGACGGGGCGGCTGATCCGGCCAAGCTCGTCCTATGTCGGGGTAATGCCTCAAGCTTGAGAGCGGATGTCTCCACGAATCCTGAAATCGTAGGTGGGCAAAGGCGCACTTTGCGCCGTGCCCACCATGTCCCTCTATCGCAAACAATGCGTGGGCACGCTTGCGCTTTGCCTACCCTACGAGACCGTTTTTGCGGAGGCTCCGCAACCGACATGCGACGAAAGGACTCATCGGCGAAGGGAACACGGAGGCTCGCGGCGCATTCATGCTCGCCCCCCACACCACTCTCTTCAGGGGCGAACAAGAAAAGGAATGATAATGAAGAAGCTCACTTGCGTCCTCGCTGCGGGAACCCTGCTCGCTCTCTCGTCACTCGCAGCACCAGCCAATGCGCTGCCGGCTCACCCCATCCCCAGCGCATCGGTTTCCGGGGACGTCGTGAACGCACGCTATCATTACGCTCCGCGAAGGGTCTGTACCGTCCGCACCGTCGTCACGCGCGGCTATCATGGACGCCGCATCGTCAAGCGCGTTCGCGTTTGCCGGAGCAGGTAACATTGACGGTGCCGTCCGCTTTCGGGCGGACGGCATCCAATCGCGGGAGCTGATGAGGCCTTAGGCCTCCCGCACCACCGTCTTCAGATAATTATACGCCTTGATGATCTCGATCAGGCGATCCTCGGTCGAGCGGTCGCCGCCATTGGCGTCGGGGTGGTGCTGCTTGACCAGCGCCTTGTACTTGCTCTTGACGTCGGCGAGCGTGGAATCGGGACCGAGGCCCATCACCTGCAGCGCCTTGCGCTCGGCGTTCATCACCTTGCGCGTCTCCGCCTTGGGCGCGGCTTCGGGGCCCTTGCGCCAGCCGGTGCGCCCGTTGATCTCGGCAAACATGTTGAGCGGATCGGACGCCATGTCGATCTCGGCTTCCGCACCCTTCTTGCCGCCATTGGCGCCCATCTTCCAGGTCGGGCGGTGGCCGGTCAGCGCGTCCTTCTGGTAGCGCGCGACGGCGTCGGCGTTCATGCCCGAGAAGAAATTGTAGTTCTGGTTGTACTCGCGCACGTGGTCGAGGCAGAAGTGCCAGTACTCGCGCTGGTTATCGCGGCCCTTCGGCGCGCGGTGCGCGCCCTTGTTCTGGCATCCGGCCCACTCGCAGCCGACCGCGGTGTCGCGCGGCTTCACTTCCGGCTGCTTGCCCCGCGGCTTCACGCGGATGGAGTCGAAGAACTTTGATGAATCGATTGGCATGGCTGACTTTGACTACGCAATGCAAAAACCTTCAAGTCTTGACATTGCAATTCGCCGCAAACCCGGCAATTAACGGGGCGTGATCTCTGCACCCGAATGGCACAACATGGCTATGCGCGACACTATCAGCAACAAGTTGCAGGAAGCTTTCACGCCGGAAAGCCTGCAAGTGGTCGACGAGTCACATTTGCATGAGGGCCATGCCGGCCATCGGCCGGGCGGGGAGACGCACTACCGCGTCTATATTGTAGCTGAGGCCTTCCAAGGGAAGAGCCGGGTCGACCGCCATCGCATGATAAATGCGGCGCTGGCCGCGGAACTCTCCGGCAGCGTGCACGCATTGGCGATCCAGGCCAAGGCGCCGGGGGAAGGGTGAGGCTGCTTACCCTCCCCTGGAGGGGGAGGGTCGCTACGCGTGAAGCGCAGCGCAATGCGTAGCGGGGTGGGGTGACGGTCTCTCTGCACTGAGCACTGCCCGAGTGGAGAGATCACCCCACCCCGCTCGCGCTACGCGCGATCGACCCTCC
>NZ_CAKZJO010000029.1 GCF_936943645.1 uncultured Bradyrhizobium sp.
CTCACCCGGAATTTGCTCGCGCAAATTCCGGCCTCTCCCCGCAAGCGGGGAGAGGCGAAGAGCGCGCCTCAACTCTCCATCGCAGTCAGCTTCTGCAACCGCTCCTGCATGATCTTCTTCAGATCGTAGCCCGGACGGCCGAAGCTGGAATTGCGGAGACTGAGGAAATCGCGCTGGGCCTTGCGCAAATCGCCGGCGACACGCTTGTTCGCCGCCTTCAGCACGCGCTCATAGGTTTCGGCGATCTGACGGTCGAGCACGCCCAATTCCGGATCGGCGCAGATCACCTTCTCGACCTCGCGCCTGGCGGTCGCGCATGCGAAGGACGGACCGTTGCCGGACGCCGCATTCAGCGCCCGCGGCGGCTCGGCGCCGAACTTCGCGATCTCGGCGATCATGACACGGCGGCCGCTGGCGGCATTGTCGTTGGCGGGATCGAGCCGCAAGGCCGTCTCGTAATCGGCCAGCGCCTTCGCGCGCTCGCCCATCTTCTTGTAGAGCACCGCACGGTTGTTGTAGGTCTTCGCGAAGCTCGGATCGAGCTTGAGCGCGGCGTCGTAATCGCTCAAGGCAGCGCCGAGTTCGCCCTTGCACTGGTAGGAATCGCCGCGATTGGTCAGGAAGTTCGCGCGCTGCTCGCGCCGGATCGCCTGGTCGTAATCGGCGATGGCCTTGTCGTATTCGCCCATCGCGGCATAGGCGAGGCCGCGATTGTCGTAATATTCCGGCTGCTTCGGATCCAGCCTGATCGCCTCGCTGTTGTCGGCGACCGACTTGTCGTACTGGCCGAGCTTCTTCCAGGCCGCGCCGCGGTTGGAATAGGTGCGCGCCCGACCGGGATCGAGCCGCAAGGCCTCGTCGAAATTCCGGATCGCCTTGTCGTTGTCGCCGCCGAGATAATAGGTGGCGCCGCGATCGGACCAGGCCTGCGCATCATCCGGCCTCAGCTTGATCGCCTGGTCGTAGTCGGCGAGCGCGCGGTCGAGCCGACGCTGATTGGTGTAGACGACCCCGCGCAGCGCGTAGGCTTCCGCATCCTGGGGATCGAGCTCGATCGCCTTGCCGAGGTCCGCCGCGGCGCGATTGAGATCGCCGCCGGCCTCCCGCAACAGGTCGCCACGCAGGCGCCAGGCCTTTGCATTTTTGCCGTCGAGCGCAATGGCGCGGTCGATGTCCCGCAAGGCCTGGGTGAGACCACCCGAGATGCGCGCATTGGCGTCGGCACGGACCAGCAACGCCGCCGTGCGATCGGCCGTCGCGTTCGCGGTCTGGTCGATGATGGGGCTGCAGGCCGCGATCAGCTCCGCGGGAGCCGCCTTGCTACCCATCACGCAATCGGTGCCCGCGAAGGCGGGGACAGCGAGCGTGAAACTCACGGCTGCGCCAAGGAAGAAAGCGCAAAGCGAGATCTTGGCAGGTGAAGGCGCTTGCGCGGAAAAAGGCGTGCCGCACATGATGGAATGCTCCGTGACGTCGGGTTTCCACCATTGTCGCGGCGGGACAGGGATGGGTTCAATGCGGCCTGTCTACGCCGTCATGGCCGGGCTTGACCCGGCCATCCACGCCTTACCCCGGCACCAAAAACGTGGATGCCCGGGCCTTCGCCTCGCCGAAGCGGCTTCGGCCGCGCAGGCGGGACGAGCCCGGGCATGACGGCCTCTCACGAAGCGGAGACGCCTCAATACCCGTCGACCCCGTTGATCTGTTGCAGCCTGTCCTGCATCGCCTTCTTCAGGTCAAAGCCCGGCCGGCCATATCCGGCGTTCCTGCGCGCGATGAAATCGTCCTGCTCGCGCTGGATCTTGCCTGCCTCAGCCGGGCTTTGCGCTTCGCGCAGCACACGCAGATGCGATCCGTAGATCTCGCGATCGAGATCGGCGAGCTCGCGATTGGCACAGATCGCCTTCTCCACCGCACGGCGCGCGCGCGCGCAATTGAAGCTGGGCTTGCCGGCGACCGCCATCTGCGCGCCGATCCGCTCGATCTCGCGCGCCATCGCCTTGTGATTGGCCTTGGCCTTCTCGTGGTTCGGATCGATCTTCAGTGCCGCGCCGAAATCCTGCACCGCCTTGGGCTTGTCGCCCTTCCTCAGCCAGAGCTCGCCGCGCGCATTGAAGATGTCGGCCAAGGTGGGATCGAGCGAAAGGACGCGGCTGTCGTCGGCGATGGCGCGGTCGACCTGCTCATGCCGGGCATAGAGCGCCGCGCGCGCGACCAGCGCCTTGATCAGATCGCCCTTTGCCGTCTTCTCATTGTCGATAACCGCGGCACAGGCCGTGGCGGCCTTGTCCATATCGTCGGCTGCGGTCGCCGCCAGGCACGGCGCGATATCGACCTGGATCACCGCGGCCGGCTCTCCCCCGGTCACAGCCCGGGCGACGCCGAGCGAGAGTGCGCACAGCAGCACGGCACCTGACGGTTGAATGAGTTTCTGAAAACGCATGTTCGTTGCAGTCGGACGTCTTGCTTTCGGGCTCGTCTTACGTTTTGCCTCGGGACCTAACTATCCATCATACGGCCGGATTGGTGCTAGCTTGTGGCGCCGCTCATACCGGTTTCGGGGATCATCGTGTCGACATTCGAATGGATCATCGTGCTTCTGCTCGGCGCCGTTGGCTTATCGGCGCTGGCGCGGCGGATCAAGGTCCCCTATCCGACCTTTCTCGCCATCGGCGGCGCGCTGATCGCCTTCGTGCCGTCGAGCCCGTCCTGGACGCTGGAGCCCGACCTCGCTTTGGCGCTTTTTGTCGCACCGGTCTTGCTCGATGCCGCGTTCGACACTTCGCTGCGCGATCTGCGCAACAATTGGGTTCCAGTCTCGACCCTGGTCGTCGCCGCGGTCGGCCTGACCACGGCCGGCGTCGCCTTCGTCGCGCACCGGCTGGTGCCGGAGATGCCGTGGGCCGCAGCGGTCGCACTCGGCGCCATCGTGGCCCCGCCCGACGCAGCCGCGGCGGTCGCGATCCTGAGTCAGGTCAAGCTGCCTCACCGCATGGTGAAGGTTCTGGAAGGCGAAAGCCTGCTCAACGACGCCAGCGCGCTGCTGATCTATCGCATCGCGGTCGGCGCGGTCGCCACCGAGCATCTGACATGGAGCCAGGTCGCGCCGACCATGGCGCTGGCCCTGGTCGGCAGCGTCGTCGCCGGCCTGCTCGCAGCCCGCCTCATCCCGCCGATCATGGAGCGCGTGACGGAAGCCCCGAGCGCGATCATCGTGCAATTCGCCACCACCTTCCTGGTCTGGATCGCCGCCGAGCATCTCGGTCTCTCCGGCATTCTCACCATCGTCGTCTATGCCATGGCGATGGCACGCTCGGCCGGCTCACGCATGCCGGCACGGCTGCGGGTGCCGTCCTATGCGGTCTGGGAGACGATGGTGTTCGTCCTCAACGTGCTCGCCTTCATGCTGATCGGCATGCAGATGCGGCCGATCTGGACACGGCTGGATGCGGACGTGCGCTGGGAATATTGCGTGGCCGCGGCCTGGATCCTGCTCACCGTGGTGCTGGTCCGGCTGCTCTGGGTGACGTTCTATCGCACCATCCTGCGCGCGCTGGTCGCGCAGGGACTCTATCATCCGAAAGACCCGAGGGCCGTCGCTTCGCCCAAGGGCGGCCTCATCATCTCCTGGTGCGGCATGCGCGGTCTCGTCACGCTCGCCACCGCTTTCGCGCTGCCGGAGAATTTTCCCCATCGCGACTTCATCGTCTTCATCGCCTTTGCCGTGGTGTTGGGATCGCTGGTGATCCAGGGCCTGACACTGCGGCCGCTGATCCTGGCATTTGGTCTCAAGGACGACGATCCCGTCGGCACCGAGGTCGCGCGCGCACGCGCCGTGGCCTATCGTGCCGCGCTCGATGCGATCGAAAGCGATCCGTCGGAGGAGGCTGAGATCCTGCGGCTCGAATATCGCGCGATCCTGATGCAGACGGAAAGCGATCCCAATGGCGGGATCGCCAATGGCGAACTGCCCGCCGATCCCCTGCGCCGCCGCGCCATCGAGGCCGCACGCAAATCGATCGTCGAACTCCGCGCCACCGAGGTGATCGGCGACGACGCCTTCCACCGGATCGAGGAGGAGCTCGATCGCGCAGAATTGAGCGCGGGGGGATGAGGTAACAATTTCTCTGTCGTCCCGGACAAGCGCGCCCTCAGGCGC
>NZ_CAKZJO010000030.1 GCF_936943645.1 uncultured Bradyrhizobium sp.
TGCCGCCGGCACCCGGCCTTCCCTGCGCCCTTTGGCCTTCAAAGCGCGCGAACGACCTGCAAAGCTCGGGCGAAACGCGCCGCGGGATGGAAGAGGCATGTGTGCGCCACGCCCGCGCCGTCAGGGAGCGAGCCTCACGCTCCGCTCTCGTGCCTCGGACGCAGCGCAGCGTCACTTCGACGGTGCGCTGCTGAGCCGGGGCCCATGTCGCAGCGAAGCCCGGCGCCGCTGGGGCCCGGCTCGGCGCCGCAATGCCTAAAAGCGCATTCACGCGCGTCTTCGACGCGCTATGCGCATTGCGGCTTGTCCGGGACACGAGCGGAGCCTACGCCGCCGCCCTCTGCCGCGCCACCAGCGCTTCGCCAAACGCCTCGAACAGCTTGCGGTTGATCGGATTGTGCTGGGGATCGTATTCGGCGTGCCATTGCACGCCGAGCGCAAAGGTCGGGGCTTCCGCGATGCGGATCGCCTCGATGGTGCCGTCCTCGGCGACGCCCTCGATCAGCACGCGCTTGCCGGGTTCGAGAATGCCCTGCCCGTGCAGCGAATTGACCCTGATCTTCTCGCAGTTGAGCAGTCTTGCGAACGCCCCGCCCGGTGTCAGGTCGACGTCGTGGCGGTCGGCAAACACGACGGTGGGATCGGGATGGATCTCGCCGTTCTCGAGCCGGGGCATGCGATGGTTCATGCGGCCGGGGATTTCGCGGATCTCGGGATGCAGCGAGCCGCCGAAGGCCACGTTCATCTCCTGGAGACCGCGGCAGATGCCGAACAGCGGAATGCCCCGGGCGACGCAGGCGACCGAGAGCGCCAGCGCCACCTCGTCGCGGTGGATGTCGTAAGGCTCGTGCTTCTCGCAGGGATCGACGTTGAAACGGGTCGGGTGCACGTTGGCCCTCGCCCCGGTGAGGATGATGCCGTCCACGGTGTCGAGCAGCGCCCCGATATCGGTAATATCGGGGGAGCCCGCGAACATCACCGGCAAGCCGCCGGAGACCTCGGCCACGGCGCGCAGATTGCGCTCGCCCACCATCTGGACCTGAAATCGATTTTCGACGCGATGGGAATTCCCGATCACGCCGACGACCGGCTTTCTCATCTGTCGTTCCGCGCCTCTCCGTGAAGAAGATTCGCCAAACATGCCCCTCGAATGGAACAAATTCAACAGAAGGGATCGCGGGACGGCAATGCTATTTTCGCGCAAATGCCTCCCGGGCCTCGCCCCCGGAAGGCAGGCCGGCCGCCTTCAGGGCGGTTGCCGCACCATCGCCCGGCCCGGCCAGCCAGGGCAGCTTCGCCGCGATGCCGCGCGTCACGGGCTCCCCGAGCGCCCCGCCGAAATCGATCGGCCAGAACCCGTTGGGCACGACTTCCGCACTAAGACCACGGATCGCGTAGCCCTCGCCCAGAACCGCCTCTGCTCCGTCGCCGGCGACGAGCCGCGCGGTGGAGGGGTCCCCGGGATCGCCGAAGCTCACCAGGACTGGAACGAGGTCTCCCTGCACCGGGACGACGCCGGTCTGCCGCTGGATGTCGTTGAACGAGACGCGGTTGCCACGCGCAGCGCCATAGGCGCGGAGTGCGACATAGTTGATGTCGTCAAAGTCCAGCTTGGCGTCCTGCCGGTGCGCCAGCAAGGCCACCAGATTCCTGCCCTTGGCGCCGTCCTGGCCGAGATCCACGAACACCGCCTCTCCGCGCATGATGGTGCGGCCACTGCGGTTGTAGTTGCGGTCGGGCACGACGGCCAGAATGCCCGAGCCGGTCTTGATCCCGTCGGGCGTCACCACCTCGACCGTGAGACGAAATTTGTGGCCGGGCCGGTTGATCCGGATCTGGTCGCCGATCACGAGCACGGCCAGAAGGCCGAGCAGACCGGCCCATTTGCTGATGAAGCTCAAACCGCCCCCGTTGCTCATTCCCCACCGCTCTGCACCGTCGGGATGCCGGCGTCAAACCAGCGCGTTGACGCGGGCTTGATCGGAAACGCGTTTGTCGAGAGAGTGCGGCGCGCAGCGCACTGAAAAGGACCCGATGTGACCATGTCCAAAGATGAACGCTCCCGGCCCCGCGGCGACCTCGCCTGGGACCAGGCCTGGGCGATCTCGGTCGGAGGCATCGGTGTGGTGCTGTTCACCGCGCTGCTCGTCTTCATCTGGTATTTCGCCGCCACCGTGCTGCTGATCTTCACCGGCATTCTGCTCGGCCTCGGCCTCAACGCACTGACCGGCGCGCTCGGGCGCCGCGTACCCCTGCCCCATGCCGTACGGCTCGCGATCGTCTGCACCGCGCTCGCCCTGATGCTCGCGGGCATCGCCTATCTCGGCGGCGCCACCATTGCCGAGCAGGCTTCGCTGCTGAGCAAGACCCTCAAGTCGCAGCTTGCCAATGTCAGGTCCTTCCTGGACAACCACGGCATCGACACCAGCTTCTTCGATCTCGGCAACGGCACGGCCGACGCGGCGAGCAACACGCCGGCCGAGGGGGCGTCCGCACCGGCCGCGGCTCCGCGAGGCCCCTTGCCCAGCGCGGGCGCCCTGGCCTCCAGCGGCGGTGCGATCGTGAGCCAGACCTTCAAGCTGCTGCTCGGCACCATCCACGGCGTCGGCAACATCTTCATCGTGCTGTTCCTGGGCTTCGCCTTCGCCGCCCAACCCGCCGTCTATCACGACGGCCTCTTGTTCCTGGCGCCGGCCAGGCATCGCACCCGCATCACCCTCATCATCGACCGCATCGCCGAGACGCTGGAGCGCTGGCTGATCGCGCAGATCGTCGTGATGCTCGCGGTCGGCGTGGTGACCTGGATCGGGCTTCTCCTCATCGGCATTCCCGGCTCGTTCATCCTGGGGATCCAGGCCGGCCTGCTCGCCTTCATCCCGACCGTCGGAGCCATCATCGCCGGCGTCATCGTGGTGCTGGCGAGCCTCGCATCGGGCTGGGTCCCCGCACTATCGGCCTTCCTGCTCTTCATGGGCGTCCACGCCATGGAGAGCTATGTGCTGACCCCGGTGCTCCAGCGGCAGGCGCTGGACATCCCGCCGGCCACGCTGTTCGCGTTCCAGATCCTGCTCGGCGTGGTGTTCGGAATCTGGGGCCTCGCGCTGGCGCTCCCGCTGGTCGCCATCGCCAAGGTCATGATCGATCATTTCAAGACCTATGAGGCGCCGCCGCTTGCGGAGGCGGCCTGACCTCGCTCAGGTCGTCAGCACGGTCTCGGTGTGCTCGACCTCGGGGGGCGAGGCAAAATACTGGCCAACGAGGCCGCGCCATTCGGCGAAATTCTCAGAGCCGCGGAAATCGACGGTGTGGTTCTCGAGCGTCGCCCATTTCACCATCAGCCGGTAGCGCTGCGGCTTCTCGATCGACTTGTGCAGCTCGAAGCCGTGAAAGCCCTTGGAGCGGCCGAAAGCGGCCTTGGCCTTGGCGACGGCGGCCTCAAAGTCTTTCTCGCTGCCCGGCTTGACGTCGATTTGCGCGATCTCGGTGATCATCGGTTTCCACCCGTTTTTGTTCGATGGGTGTGTCTACCGCAGCCGAGAGCAAAGAAAAAGGCGCCGAAATGGCGCCCTGGTCGGCCCAAAAATGCAGGTCTCAGACCAGCAGCAGAACCGTGCCCGCCACGACGAGGGCACAACCGACGAACATCGCGAGCGGCCAGTAGCTGCGGCGGCTTTGCGTGTAACGCCCCTGCGCGCGGCGCTCGCTGATCAGCGCGCTCTCGTATTCATCCGCGGTCGAGAACAGACAGGCGAAACCGCTGCGTGCCGAGGCCGCAGCGGCTTCGAGCGACATCAGGGCAGCTTGCGGGTTCTGTCGACGGATCGATTCCATGACCGCAATGGTAGGGATCGAATGGTAAACAGAGGATTACCGCAGGGCACCTCGCGTCTCATGCGGTGGCCGGCCGCACCTGCGGCGCACCGATCCGCGCCGCGCTCTGGCGGCGCCAGTTCTCCAGCGACAGCGGCAGCTCCTCGGCCGCCTCGACGCGGTTACGGCCGCCGCGCTTGGCCTGGTACAGCGCGGTATCGGCCGAGGCCAGCAGCACCTCGAGCTCGGTGCCGGCCGGACCGCCGGCGACGCCGATGCTGACGGTGGTGTCGACCGGGCCCTCGTCGACCACGACGCCGGAGGTCTCGAACGCCTCGCGCACGCGCTCGGCAACCAGCACACCCTCCTCCAGCGAACACGGCAAGAGCGCAGCGAATTCCTCGCCGCCGATGCGGCCCGAGAGGTCGGTGATGCGCAGATTGCTGACGACGACGGTCGAGAACAGCCTCAGCATCTCGTCGCCGGCGGGATGGCCGAAGCGATCGTTGATCGACTTGAAGTGGTCGATGTCGAAGATCATCACGGTGACGGGACGTCCGGCCTTGGCCTCGCGGTCGATCACGCGGCCACAGGCTTCCGAGAAGCCGCGGCGGTTGAGCATGCCGGTGAGCGGGTCGGTGGACGCCGCGGTCCGGTGCGCGGTGACGGTGCGCTCGGACACCAGCATGAAGATCACGAACACGGTGCCGACGGCGTAGAGAATGAGCTCGACTGCAAACACCGTGACCCAGATGCTCTGGGAGAAGCCGGCATCGTGCGGACGCAGGAAGCTGCCGAGCACGATCGGCAACATCAGCACGCAGCCATGCATCACCGGCACGACGAAGGCCGGCCAACGCCGCTGCTGGCTCTTGCGCCGCTCGGTCCAGAGCTCGCTCGCGGTCAGCGCCGCGTAGACCGAGACGATGCCGGCGCCGATCATCATGCGCAGCATGGATGCCTCGGGGGAGAGCAGCGTGACCGCGGCGGCCCAGGCCAGCGCGCCGATCACGAGACCGGGCCAGTTCGGCTTGCGGCCGTGGAAGACGCGCGCCGCGTTCCAGACCATGCCGCAGGCGACGAAGCCGACGGCATTCAGCGCGAGATAGAGCTGCGGACCGAGCTTGTCGCCGGTCGCGGTCCATAGCGCGACGGAGGCGGCACCGAGCAAATAGGCGGTGCCCCACCATTTCAGTGCAGGACTGTCCTCCTGCCTGCCGAAAAACACCATCATGGCGCCGAGCAGTGCGGCGACCATGGTGGCGACCAAATAGAGCGTGATGCTATCGAGCGACATCATGTCGGCCCCCTTAAGCCATAGCAGTTACGCGATCGGTACATCCGATTTGCGCGCCCTTCCGAAGGCGACGCTAGGTCCGGCGGGTTCCATTCAGGTTTTCGCGGGAGGCCAAGTTTTCCGGAAACACGCCATCAATTTGCGTACAAACGAACAGCAAAAAGGGCGCTGAAATCAGCGCCCTTTTGCATCTCATTGAAGCCGCTTTCGCGGCGAATGTGACCGAAGCGATTAACGCTTCGAGAACTGGAAGGACCGGCGGGCCTTGGCCTTGCCGTACTTCTTGCGCTCGACCACGCGCGAGTCGCGGGTGAGGAAGCCGCCCTTCTTCAGCACGGAGCGCAGCTCCGGCTCGAAATAGGTGAGCGCCTTGGAGATGCCGTGACGGACCGCGCCGGCCTGGCCGGAGAGGCCGCCGCCGGCGACCGTGCAGATCACGTCGTACTGGCCCGAACGCTGGGCCACCGAGAACGGCTGCTCGATCATCATGCGCAGCACGGGACGGGCGAAATAGACCTCGACCTCGCGCGAGTTGACGGTGACCTTGCCGGCGCCCGGCTTGATCCACACGCGGGCGACCGCGTCCTTGCGCTTGCCGGTGGCATAGGCGCGGTTGAACTTGTCGACCTTCTTCTCGTGCTTGGGCGCATCGGGCGCCGCCGCCGTCTTGAGCTGCGAGAGCTGGTCGAGCGACTGGATGGATTCGGCCATGTTATGCGGCCCTCGTGTTCTTGCGGTTCAACTTGGCGATGTCGATCTTCTCGGGCTGCTGCGCCTCGTGCGGATGATCGGCGCCGCCGTAGACACGGAGGTTGCCCATCTGCACGCGACCGAGCGGGCCACGCGGGATCATGCGCTCGACGGCCTTCTCGAGCACGCGCTCGGGATGCTTGCCCTCGAGGATCTGGCGCGCGGTGCGCTCCTTGACGTGGCCGACATAGCCGGTGTGCTTGTAGTAGGTCTTCTGCTCGCGCTTGCGGCCGGTGAGGACCGCATGCTGCGCATTGATGATGATGACGTTGTCGCCGCAATCGACGTGCGGGGTGTAGGTCGGGAGGTGCTTGCCGCGCAGGCGCATGGCGACGATGGTGGCGAGACGGCCGACGACCAGACCCTTGGCGTCGATCAGCACCCACTTCTTCGTCACCTCAGCCGGCTTTGCCGAAAAGGTTTTCATGTCAGAGTTTCCGTGGACGGGGAGCATCGGCGCGAACACCGCACCGGACTGGGCGGGTTTCTAGAGAAGAGACGCGTCACGGTCAATGCCTGAAGATGTAAACTATATCTGCAATATCAATAAGTTAAAAATATGGTGCCATATTACCTGCGAAAAGCTCAAACATTTGGAATGGAATAGGTCGAGGTGACATGAGCGATCGGATCGGGCGAGGAGCCGGACAGCAGCTTCACTTCCCCGACCGCCAGGCGCTTGCCGAGCTTGAGCAGCCGCGCCTCCGCCAGCACGTCCTGCCCGGACCCACCCTTGCGCAGGAAATTGATGTTGAGATTGGTGGTCACCGCGAGCCCGACCGGCCCGATCGCGGACAGCAGCACCACGTACATCGCGAAATCGGCCAGCGCCATCAGGGTCGGTCCGGACACGGTGCCGCCCGGCCGCAGCATCTTTTCGCTGTAACGCTGCCGCAAAAGGCAAGTCTGGCCGTCGGCGCTCTCGATTGTGATGTCGTCGCCGCTGAAGGCCTGGGGAAACTCGTGACGGAGGAACTGCTCCACCTCCGCCACGCTCATTTTCGCTAACGCCATGCTGTTCCCCACCCTCGCTTCACTTGCCCTGTTACATTAAGTTATCTGCGTCATCCAATTGCAATCTTCTAGCGGAATTCGCGTCAATGTCCGTCACGGCTGCCCGTGCCCCCTCCCCGCAACCGCCGATCCTGCTGCGCGAGACCGTAGGTCCCATTGCGGTCCTGACGCTGAACCGCCCGGCCGCGCGCAACAGCCTGTCGGCCGCGATGATCGCCGGCCTGCATGCCGAACTCGACAGGGTCCGCGACGACAAGGCCGTCCGCGGCGTCGTGATCGCCGCCATCGGCCCCGCCTTCTCCGCCGGCCACGACATGAAGGAACTCACCGCGCGCCGCACCGACGCCGATCGCGGCCGCGCCTTCTTCGTCGAGATGATGACCGCCTGCAGCGCGATGATGCAGGCGATCGTGCATTTGCCGAAGCCCGTGGTCGCGTCCGTCCAGGGCATCGCGACCGCAGCCGGCTGCCAGCTCGTGGCGAGTTGCGACCTTGCGATCGCATCGGAAGCCGCAAGCTTCGCCACCCCCGGAGTCGACATCGGCCTGTTCTGCTCGACACCGATGGTGGCGCTGTCGCGCAACGTCCCGCGCAAGCAGGCTATGGAGATGCTGCTGACGGGTGAGCCGATCCCGGCTGTGCGCGCCCGCGAGATCGGGCTGATCAACCGCGTGGTTGCCGCCGGGACCGAGCGCGAGGCCGCGATTGCGCTCGCCGAGAAGGTCGCGCTGAAATCGGCCTACACCGTCAAGCTCGGTAAGGAGGCGTTCTACCGACAGGCCGAGATGAGTCTTGCGGATGCCTATCGCTATGCGGCCGAGGTGATGACCGAGAACATGATGGCGCGCGATGCCGAGGAAGGCATCGGCGCGTTCATCGAGAAGCGCACGCCGACATGGCGGGATGAGTAACAACAAGAAAAGACAAGTGATGAACCACGACGCCTATCCCGACAATTACATCCGCGGCATCCTCAACTCCGTGAAGTCGATCGCGATGGTCGGCGCCTCGCCCGTCAACGTGCGGCCGAGCTATTTCGCGTTCAAATACCTCGCGCAGCGCGGCTACGACATGATCCCGGTCAACCCCGGTCATGTCGGCAAGGAGCTGCTTGGAAAGCCGTTCGTCGCTTCGCTCTCCGACATCGGCCGTCCCGTCGACATGATCGACATCTTCCGCAACTCCAGCCACATCATGCCCGTGGTCGAAGAGGCGCTCGCGCTCGATCCGCTGCCGAAGGTGATCTGGATGCAGCTTGGCGCACGCGACGACGCCGCGGCGGCGAAGGCGGAATCAGTCGGTATCAAGGTGGTGATGAACCGCTGTCCCAAGATCGAATATGGCCGGCTGTCGTCCGAAATCTCCTGGATGGGCGTGAATTCGCGCACGCTCAGTTCCAAGCGTGCGCCGGCGCCGACGCAGGGCATGCGGCTGTCCCTCAATCGGATGAGTGTCGGCGGTGGCGACACCGCGGCATCCGATCGCGCGGCCAAGAACAAGACCGAGCAAAGCTGACGCAAGCGCGAAGCGTTCATTTCGCGAACGCGGCAATGCGTAGCAGGATCATTCCCAAATCATCCTGATGTGAAGCGGCGCCTTGACGGCGAGCGCGGCGCCCATCAGCATGCCGCGCGATTTCAGACCACAAGAACAGGACGCCCTCAATGAGCGATCGCCTTCCGGGATTTTCGACCCTCGCCGTGCATGCCGGTGCACAGCCCGACCCCACCACCGGCGCGCGCGCGACTCCGATTTATCAAACCACCTCGTTCGTCTTCAACGACGCCGACCACGCCGCCTCGCTGTTCGGCCTGCAGGCGTTCGGCAACATCTATACCCGCATCGGCAACCCGACCAACGCGGTGCTGGAAGAGCGCGTCGCCGCGCTCGAAGGCGGCACGGCTGCGCTGGCGGTGGCCTCGGGCCACGCCGCACAGGTCGTGGTGCTGCAGCAATTGCTGCAGCCCGGCGACGAGTTCATCGCCGCGCGAAAGCTCTATGGCGGCTCGATCAACCAGTTCACGCACGCGTTCAAGAGCTTCGGCTGGAACGTGGTGTGGGCCGATCCCGATGACATCGCAAGCTTCGAGCGCGCGGTGACGCCGCGCACCAAGGCGATCTTCATCGAGTCCATCGCCAATCCCGCCGGCAGCATCACCGACATCGAGGCGATCTCTACGGTCGCGCGCAAGGCGGGCATGCCGTTGATCGTCGACAACACGCTGGCCTCGCCCTATCTGATCCGCCCGATCGACCACGGCGCCGACATCGTCGTGCACTCGCTGACGAAGTTTTTGGGCGGCCACGGCAATTCGCTCGGCGGCATCATCGTCGATGCCGGCACCTTCGACTGGTCCACGGGCGGCAAATACCCGATGCTCTCGGAGCCGCGCCCCGAATATCACGGCATCCGCCTGCAGGAGACTTTTGGCAATTTCGCCTTCGCGATCGCCTGCCGCGTGCTCGGCCTGCGCGATCTCGGCCCCGCACTGTCGCCGTTCAATGCCTTCATGATCCTCACGGGTATCGAGACGCTGCCGCTGCGCATGCAGAGGCATTGCGACAATGCCAAAGCGGTCGCCGAATTCCTCGCCGGCCATCCGGCGGTGGCCTCGGTCAGCTATGCGGGTCTGCCGAGCGACAAGTACCACCAGCTGGCACGCAAATACGCTCCGAAGGGCGCGGGCGCCGTGTTCACCTTCAGCCTGAAGGGCGGCTATGACGCCGGTGTCAATCTGGTGTCGAAGCTGCAGCTGTTCTCGCACCTCGCCAATGTCGGCGACACCCGCTCGCTCGTCATCCACCCCGCCTCGACCACGCACAGCCAGCTCGACGACGCCGCCAAGGTGAAGTCCGGCGCCGGCCCCGACGTGGTACGGCTCTCGATCGGCATCGAGGACAAGGAAGACCTGATCGCGGATCTGGAACAGGCGCTGGGCGCGTAATCGTCGCCCGGGGCGGCCAAAGCCGCCCCGGGAACAACGGCTCTCGTTAACGATCATTAACCATATCGGCCGCATAGATCGTCTTTGGATCGCCCCTTGATTCGGAGCCGACGATGCTGCGCTGGATGGTGCCTGCCCTTGCCGCGATGCTGACGGTTTCAAGCGCGCTCGCTGCCGATCTGCCGGCCACGCCGAAGCGGCGCGCCGCCGCGCAGAAGGAGCCGCCCAAGGTTTGGGTCGACACCGATCCGGACGCGCTGATCTCGCCGGCCCATGGCATCGGCAGCTACATCAGCAACCTGCCGGGCACACCGCTCCTCCCCGGCTCCCACACGCTGCCGGGCTATTACGGCCGCCCCTGGGACTACGACTATCAGGGCTCGTATTACGGCGGGAAGCAGGTCGACTATTTCTGGCGCCTGCCCTATTCCTGCGGCATCTACGGCTATTGCTGATCTGATCAGCCGGCTGATGGTGATCAGCCGGGCTGGCTGACGGGAACCGTGCGCGGCAGCACCTGCGCGGAGTGCCGCGAAGCCAGCCGTTCCACCTGCATCACCGCAAGCGTCAGCACTGCGATCGCGACCGCCTGGTGCGACAGCGCAAGATCGATCGGCACCTGGTTGAGCAGCGTGAGAATGCCGAGCACGGCTTGCAGGCTGATCGCCGCAAGCAGCCACAGCGCACCGCCTGCCGCCGCACCTGCGCGCGAGCGCACCGCGTCGATCGCATGCAGCAGCGCCAGCACGAACAGCGCATAGGCGGTCATGCGGTGCTCGAACTGCACCGTCAGGACATTGTCGAACATGTTGCGCCACCACGGCGTCTCGAACCACAGCCGCTCGCCCGAGGGAATGAACGCGCCGTCGATCTGCGGCCAGGTGTTGTAGGCACGACCGGCGCGCAGGCCCGCGACCAGCGCGCCGAAATAGATCTGCACGAAGGTCACGACGAGTAGCAGCGCGCTGGTGAACCGCAGCCGCGCCGGTGCTGCGATCTGCGGCCGCTCCTTGAGCCGCCGCACCGTCCAGACGATGCCGGCAAAGATCAGCAGCGCGAGGGAAAGATGCGTTGCCAGCCGATATTGCGAGACCTCGACCCGCTCGGTCAGGCCGGAGGCCACCATCCACCAGCCGACCGCGCCCTGCAGACCGCCAAGCGCAAACAACAGCCACAGCCGGCGCTTCAACTCACCGGAGAGGCCGCCGCGCCACAGGAAGTACAGGAACGGCAGGAGATAGGCGACACCGATGAAGCGGCCGAGCAAGCGGTGGCTCCACTCCCACCAGAAGATCTCCTTGAACTCGGACAGGCTCATGCCCGCATTGAGCTCGCGATATTGCGGTATCTTCTTGTAGGCCTCGAACGCCTCGGTCCACTGCGCCTCCGACAGCGGCGGCACGCTGCCCGTGACCGGCTTCCATTCGACGATCGACAGGCCCGATTCCGTCAGCCGCGTCGCGCCGCCCACCAGGACCATCAGCGCAATCAAAGCGGCCACGGAAATCAGCCACCAGCGCACGGCGCGATGCGGCTCGGACGGGGTGGAAATCGTCGTCATTTCAGGAGCAAAACCAGGGTTTCGAGGCTTGAACCGGACTGCGTGCCCCTTATAGTCCCCCGCTCCCGCAGCGCAAGTTACGCGAAAGCCGCAAGTCCTCCGCCATGACGATCCGCACCCGCAAGTTCCTCGGCGCCATCCTGCTCCTGGTGCTTTGCACCGTCTGGGCCCTGCTCGGCATGGCCGCGGCGCAGATGCCGTGGATCGCCGAGTCCGGCTGGCGGCAGGCGATCTATTACGTCGTGGTCGGCATGGGCTGGGTGCTGCCGGCGATGCCGATCGTGAGCTGGATGCAGCGGCCCGATCGCGTCAAGTCTGGCCGGTAGCGCTGCCGGTCGGTTTCACCGGCGCAAAGGCCACGCCCGACACCAGCACACGCAACATGCGCAGCGATCGCATGCGGCCGTCCCAGGAGATCCGCGGCAGCGCGCGCAGATTGGTCCGCCCTTCCGCGTCCACGATGCCTGATATCGCGGACGCCGCGCTGGTGAACCCCGCCTCTTCCGCCATCACGACGTGGCTGCGCCGGAACGAGGCGCGGTCGCCGAACGGAAAGGCGAAATGTTCGACATGGCGGCGGAAAGCGGATTCCGCGACGGCCTTGCCCATCGTCATCTCGCGCAGTGCCGCATTGTCCTTCATGTTGGCGAGCGCGGGATAGTTCACCGTCGCGCTGCCGATCGTGACGAACGGATCGGCGGCGAGCTTCGCCAGATCCTCCCAGTTCATCGACGCCTCGCGCGAAAGCGCGGCAAGATCGATCCGGTAGCGGGTGCAGAGATCGGCGATCGCCGCCGACAGATCCGCGGGCGAGAGCGAGCGCAGCCAGCTCTCGAGATGCGAGAACAGCGCCTGCTTCTCGGCAGGATCGGTGACCACGAAGCGCTGCTCCTTCTCCCCCATCATCAGGCTGATGCGGCTCTCGCGCGCGATCACCTGCTCGAGCCCGAGCCACCAGGCCTCGCCGACGCCGTCGGGAAAGGCGGTCGGCACGTAGATCGTGAAGGGCACGGCATGATGCGCCAGCACCGGATAGGCGAAGTCGATCAGATCCTTGCCGGCGCCGTCGAAGGTCAGCGCCACGAAGCGGCGCTGCTCCGGCAGCGTCACCGCGCGCCGGCAGACCTCGTCCATGCCGAGAAAATCGTAATTCCAGCGCTTCAGCGCACGAACGGCGCGATCGAGGAATTGCGGCGTGATCTCGTGTGCGCGCAGCGGCTGAAAGGCGCCGCGCCGCCGCGGGCGCACGCGTTCAAAGCGCAGGATAGCGCCGGCACCGCGGCTGCCCAGCGCGGCCCGGCCGGTGAACCAGGCGAACTCAAGGCGCAGCCGTTCCAGCGATCTGTCGTCGGATGCCAAGACCCCACCCTTCACGCCCTCAAGGCGCCCGTTCCCGCTCCCATTGTCCTTACCCTTTGTTGACATTTCTTTGCAAAGGTCGGCCACAGGCCGATTGACGTCTATTTTCTGATTTCTCGACAGGTTTTGCGGATGACCATGGCTGCGGCGATGCAAAGCCGGACGGCAGAAGCGCCAGCGCGGTCGAAAGCGAGCCGGATCGCGCATGTCGACATCGTCGCCGATCTCGACGCCGCCGAGGCGGTCTGGCGCGCCTTCGAGGAGCCCGGCCATCTCTTCACGCCCTATCAGCGCTTCGATCTGCTGAGCCCCTGGCAGCGCCTGGTCGGCGAGCGCGAAGGCACGCGCGCCTTCATCGTGATCGGCCGTGACGCCGAACACAGGCCGCTGTTGCTGCTGCCACTCTCGCTGCGCCAGAGCCACGGCGTGCGCACGGCCTCTTTCATGGGCGGCAAGCATACGACCTTCAACATGGGCCTGTGGGACGCCGCATGCGCCGCACAGACCGTTGCTGCCGATCTCGACGCGATGCTGGCGCCGCTCCGTGAGCACGTCGACGTGCTCGCGCTGACACAGCAGCCGCTGCGCTGGCGCGACCAGCAGAACCCGTTTGCGCTGCTACCGCGACAGAGCGCGATCAACGGCTGCCCTCAACTGGTGATGGAGCCGGGCGGACCGCCGGCATCGCGGCTCAGCAATTCCTTCCGCCGCCGGCTCAAAGCCAAGGAAAAGAAGCTCCAGCCCCTCGCCGGCTATCGCTATCATCTGGCGACGTCCGATGCCGACGTCACCCGCCTGCTCGACTGGTTCTTCCGCGTCAAGCCGGCGCGGATGGCCGAGCAGAAGCTCCCCAACGTCTTTGCCGAGCCAGGCGTCGAGCAGTTCATCCGCAGCGCCTGCCTCGCGCCCCGCGGCGAAGGCCGCGTCATCGACATCCACGCACTCGAATGCGACGAGGAGGTGATCGCGATCTTCGCGGGCGTCGCCGACGGCCAGCGCTTTTCGATGATGTTCAACACCTACACGATGTCCGAGCACGCCCGTTACAGCCCCGGCCTGATCCTGATGCGCTACATCATCGATCGCTACGGCGAGCGCGGCTACCGTTCGCTCGACCTCGGCATCGGCTCGGACGATTACAAGCGGATGTTCTGCAAGGACGACGAGGAGATTTTCGACAGCTTCGTTCCGCTGACCTCGCGCGGCAAGCTCGCGGCGATGGCGATGTCCTCGCTCAGCCACGGCAAGCGGCTGGTGAAGCAGAACCAGATGCTGTTCGATCTGGCGCGCCGGCTGCGGCAGGCGTTCGGGTAGTTGGTCGCACCCTTCTCCGAAAGTGGCCCTACTCGCGGAGCTGTCCCCTACCCTCCAGGAGAGGGTGAGAGAGACCTACGCCGCCACGACGCGCGGGGTTTCCGCCGCATTGGACGCCTGCACCGGCTTGCTCAGCATCGTCACCTCGCTGAAGCCGACCGCTTTGAGCTGCTCGCACATCAGCGTGCGCGCGTCCGGCGCCATCGACGCATCGGGCACCACGACGGCGCGGGCATGCGCCGTCAGCAGCTCGGCCGGAAGGTCCGAGGCGCTGCCGGCGTCGATCAGCACGTGGTCATAGGCGCGCAGCAGCGCGTCGATGGCGAGGGTCACCCGCGGCGATTGCAGCAGGCTGCGGTCGAAGCCGGGACGGCCGGCCATGACCAGATGCAGTCGCGACAGCTTGTCCCGGGTGATCACTTGCGCGAACGAGGCCTCGCCCTGCATCAGCTCGGCAAGGCCGGGCGCGGACGCATCGACCGAGACCGCGGCGATCGTGGGCGAGGACGCGGCGAGATCGACCACGACGACGCGCGCCTCGCGGGCCAGGTGCCGGGCGAGCGTCAGGGTCGACAGCGTGATGGCTTCGCCGGACGCAGTGCCAAGCACCGTGACCTTCTTGGCCGCAGCGCCTGCGGCGCGCAGGCTGTCGGCCAGACGCTCGATCTCGGTGAATTCGGTGACGTCCGCATCATCAATCATCTCCGGCTGGAGCGGCGCAGGCTCCGCCAGAGCGGGCTCGATGCCGGGATCGTCGACCGGGTCGACGACCGGCTGCACCGGCGCCTCCTGGCGCACCGGCGACCGTGCCGGAAGCACCGCCGCCACCGCACGCGGCGCAGTCTGGCGCAACAGCTCGCCGGTGACGACGACGCCGGACGAGAGCAGCAGTGTCGCGATCGTCGCGATCAGCACGATCGGCAGCTTCTTCGGATAGGCCGGGGTGTTCGAGACGACGGCGCGCGAGATGATGCGGCCGTCGGTCGGTGCCGTGTCGATGGTCTCGCGGGTATTGGCCTCGCGGTACTTGGCGAGATAGGTTTCGAGCAGATCGCGCTGCGCCTTGGCTTCGCGCTCCAGCGCGCGGAGCTGGACGTCCTGACCGTTGGTCGAGGCCGCCTGCTTCTTGAGCTGCTCGAGGCTCACGGTCAGGCTGTCGACCCGACCGCCGGCGATCTTTGCGTCATTCTCCAGCGACCGCGAGATCTTGCCCGCCTCGTCGCGGATCTGGGTTTCGAGGTCGCCGAGCTGGGCCTTCAATTCCTTGATGCGGGGATGGTTGCCGAGCAGCGTCGAGGATTGCTCCGCAAGCTGGGCACGCAGCGTCACGCGCTGCTCGGACAGCCGCCGCATCAACTCCGAGTTCAACACCTCGGAGGCTTCGATGGGCTTGCCGCTCTGGAGCATCTCGCGGATCAGCCGCGCCTTGGCCTCGGCGTCCGCCTTGAGCGCACGCGCATTGTTGAGCTGGGTGTTGACCTCGCCCATCTGCTGGTTAGAGAGCGTGGTATTGTTGGTGCCGACGAACAGGCTCGACTTGGAGCGGAAATCCTCGACCCTGGCCTCGGCGTCCGAGACCTTCTTGCGCAGATTCTCGATCTCGCCGGCGAGCCACTGGCTGGCGTTCTTGGCCTGCTCCTGGCGCACGCCCTGCTGGAGCACGAGATAGCCGTCGGCAATCGAATTGGCGACGCGGACGGCAAGGTCGGGATCGGCGGACTGGAATTCGACGACGATGACGCGTGACTTGTCGACGGCATAGGCCTGCAGGCGGTCGTAATAGGCGTCGAGCACGCGCTCTTCCGGCGTCATCGAGAACGGATCGCGGCCGATGCCGACCATCGCCGCCAGCGACTTCAACGGCGAGACGCCCTGCAGCACCGGGTCGAATTCGGGGCGCTCGGCGAGCTTGTTCTTCTTGATGATCTCGCGCGCGAGATCGCGCGACAGCACGAGCTGCACCTGGCTGGTGACCGCCTCGGCGTCGAGTGCCTGCCGCTCCTCGGTGCGGTCGCTGCTCGGGCGCAGAAACACGTTCTCGCGGCCGTCGATGAGGATGCGCGCTTCGGACTTGTAGCGCGGCGTGACCAGGTTGACGATTGCGATGGAGCCGACGAGCGCGAGCACGGTCGGCACGATGATCCAGCCGCGCTTGCGCGCCAGGGCACCGCCGAGCGCATGCAGATCGATATCGCCGGATTCGACTTGCGCCTGCTTGGCGACAACGGGCGCGGGCCTGACGTCAATCCTGGATTCGGCCTTGGACTCGACTTTGGGCTCGACCTTGACCTCAGCCTTGGGCGCGGCGTCGGCCTTGATGTCGGCCTTGGGCTTTGCAACGGCGCGCGCAACCACCGCCTTGTCCTTGCCGGCACGCCAGAACGCTAAACGCATCGAACACTCCCGCAGGGGCAACGCCACCAAGCTACCTCAACCGCGGCGATTACACTCCATTAAGGTTGCCGCTGGGTTAATCGCGGGATCCCGCGGTCGCAGTGCACGCGCTCGTCACCGTTTGTTAACCACGAAGGCTCTTAATCCGTCTCGATATTTTCCTAGGAATTGTTCGGCATCCGCCGTCGAGCGCTGGTTTTGATTCATGCCCCCCTCTCCCGACCGGCCGCTTCGTATCCTCCACGCCGTGCGCGCTCCCGTCGGCGGCATCTTCCGCCACATCCTCGACGTCGCCAACGGCCAGGTCGATCGCGGCTATCATGTCGGCATCCTCGCCGATAGCCTCACCGGCGGTGAGCGCGCCGACAAGGCGCTTGCCGAGCTCGCGCCGCGCCTCAAGCTCGGCGTGCACCGCATGGCGATCCGCCGCGAGCCTTCGCCCGACGACGTCCTGGTGTGGTTTCGCATGCGGCGCCTGATCGCCACGCTGAAGCCCGACGTGATGCACGGCCACGGCGCCAAGGCCGGCGCCTTCATCCGTATGCGGCGGCGCTCCGACGACACCATCCGCATCTACACGCCGCATGGCGGCTCGCTGCACTATCCCCTCAACACCATCAAGGGCGAGTTCTACGCGCGGCTCGAGCGCGCGTTGATGGATTCGACCGACCTGTTCCTGTTCGAGAGCGCGTTTGCCCGCGACACCTATCAACGCATCGTCGGCACGCCCAAGGGCGTGGTGCATTGCGTCTTCAACGGCGTCACTCCGGAAGAGTTCGAACCCGTCGTGATCGCCGACGATGCCACCGACATCTGCTATGTCGGCGAGTTCAGGCACATCAAGGGCGCCGATCTCCTGGTCGATGCGCTGGCCCGCCTGCATGAGGGCGGCAAGAAGGTCACGCTGACGCTCGGCGGCGACGGCGAGGAAACGGCAGCGCTGAAGGCGCAGGTCGAGAAACTCGGCCTCACCAGTTCCATCCGCTTCATCGGTCACGTCAAGGCGCGCTACGGCTTCTCCAAGGGGCGGCTGCTCGTCGTCCCCTCGCGCGGCGATTCCATGCCCTATGTGGTGATCGAAGCGGGCGCGGCCGGCATCCCGATGATCGCGTCGAGAATCGGAGGCATCCCCGAAATCTTCGGCACCGACAGTCCCGCCTTGTTTGCGCCGAGCAATTCCGAGGCGATGGCGGAGGCGATTGCCGCGGCGCTCGACGACCCCAAGACCACAGCACAGCGCGCGGTCGCCTTGCGCGACCGCATCTCGGCGCATTTCTCGCAGGCCGCGATGGTCGAGGGCGTGATCGCCGGCTATCGCGACGCATTTGCCAATCATTAACCATCCTTAAGCCCGCTTTAGAAAATCTTCCGATTTGTTCGATAATCGAAGTGGCCAGGGGATGCTCGCCCGGGCGCGCAAGGCCGTGCCGCGGGCTCTGGAATGGACGTGGACGCCCGTGGAACCGCTCAACGCACGCTCGATGCTCGACGCCGCGACCAGCGCTGCGGCGAAGCCCGCTGACCAACCTTTCGTCGAGCGCCGTCGCCGGCTGACGCCCGCCGCGCTCGAAGTCGTCAACCAGAAAGTCGCCCGCGCCTATTCGCCGATCGTGATCGCCGGCTTCGTGCGCCTCGCCGACTTCGCGCTGCTGACCCTCGTCGGCATCGCGCTCTATGCCGGCTATGTGATGCCGCACGCCGGCTTCAACTGGCTCTATCCTGCCGAGGTCGTCGCAGTGGCGATCGCTGCCGTGATCTGCTTCCAGGCCGCCGACATCTACCAGGTCCAGCTGTTCCGCGGGCAGCTCCGGCAGATGACGCGGATGATCTCGTCCTGGTCGTTCGTCTTCCTGCTGTTCATCGGCATCTCCTTCTTCGCCAAATACGGCAGCGAGATCTCGCGGCTGTGGCTGGCCGCCTTCTACTTCGTCGGGCTCGCCGCGCTGATCGCCGAGCGTCTGGTGCTGCGCTCGCTGGTGCGCGGCTGGGCACGCCAGGGCCGGCTCGACCGCCGCACCATCATCGTCGGCTCCGACAGCAACGGCGAGCAGCTGGTCGAGGCGCTGAAGGCGCAGGAGGATTCCGACATCCACGTGCTCGGCGTGTTCGACGACCGCAACGACAGCCGCGCGCTCGACACCTGCGCCGGCGCGCGCAAGCTCGGCAAGGTCGACGACATCGTCGAATTCGCCCGCCGCACCCGCGTCGATCTCGTGTTGTTCGCGCTGCCGATCTCGGCGGAGACGCGCATCCTGGAGATGCTGAAGAAGCTCTGGGTGCTGCCGGTCGACATCCGCCTCTCCGCGCACACCAACAAGCTGCGTTTCCGTCCCCGCTCCTACTCCTATCTCGGCGAAGTGCCGACGCTCGACGTGTTCGAGGCGCCCATCACCGACTGGGACCTGGTGATGAAATAGCTGTTCGACCGCGTCGTCGGCAGCCTCGCGCTGCTGGCCGCGCTGCCGGTGATGGGCCTCGTCGCGCTCGCGGTGAGGCTCGATAGCCCGGGCCCGGTGCTGTTCCGCCAGAAGCGCTTCGGCTTCAACAACGAGCGCATCGACGTCTACAAGTTCCGCTCGATGTACCATCATCAGGCCGACCCGACCGCCTCCAAGGTCGTGACCAAGAACGATCCGCGCGTCACCCGCGTCGGCCGCTTCATCCGCAAGACCAGCCTCGACGAGCTGCCACAGCTCTTTAACGTGGTGTTCTCCGGCAACCTCTCTCTGGTCGGCCCGCGCCCGCATGCGGTGCAGGGCAAGCTGCAGAGCCGGCTATTCGACGAGGCCGTCGACGGTTATTTCGCCCGCCACCGCGTCAAGCCGGGCATCACCGGCTGGGCCCAGATCAACGGCTGGCGCGGCGAGATCGATAACCAGGAAAAGATCCAGAAGCGCGTCGAGTTCGACCTCTATTACATCGAGAACTGGTCGGTGCTGTTCGACCTCTACATTCTCCTGAAGACACCGATCTCGCTGCTGACCAAGAACGAGAACGCGTATTGAGTTGCTACCCCGAGCCACACTGTCATCGCCCGGCTTGACCGGGCGATCCAGTAATCACCGGCAGCGAGAACTGTCACAAGCGGCTCGGCGTACTGGATGCCCCGCCTCCGCGGAGCATGACGGCGGAAGTTGTGTGTACCAGTTTGCGTAAGCGTATGAGCATCTGATGGCGTATGCGGCGACAGCCGATGGAGTGAACGTCACCGCACCGGCGGCCCCCGGCGTGCTGGCGCTGCAGCGCGCGCTGGTGTGGCTGGTCGGCGCCTCCGGCGCGGTCGTCTTCATCGAGCCGAGCCCCTACGAGATCATAACGCTGCTCGCGGCCGTCACGTTCTTCGCCACGGGCCTTCGTTTGCGGCTGGCGCTGATGCCGCTGGTCGCGCTGCTGGTCCTGCTCAATGTCGGCTACACGATCAGCGCGATTCCGTTGTTCGACAAGTCCGAGGTGGTGAGCTGGATCGCGACCTCCTGGTACATGGCGGTGACCGTCGTCTTCTTCGCCATGGTCATGTCCGAGGACACCGCGGCCCGGCTCGACATGCTCCGCCGCGGCCTCGTGGTCGGCGCGATGATCGCCTCGCTCCTGGCGGTCGCCGGCTATTTCCACCTGGTCCCCGGCGGCAACGACCTCCTCACGCTCTACGGCCGCGCCCGCGGCACGTTCAAGGACCCGAACGTGCTCGGCGCGTTCCTGATCCTGCCCGCACTGTTTGCGCTCCAGAGTGTGGTCTCGGACAAGCTCATCAAGGCGTTCCGCAACGTCATTGCCTTCGGCATCATGTCGCTGGCGATCCTGCTGGCGTTCTCGCGCGCGGCCTGGGGCGGCCTGGTGCTGACCTCCGCCTTCATGCTGGCGCTGATGGTGTTGACCAGCCGCACCAACGCGCAGCGCTCGCGCATCATCATCATGGCGATCGTGGCGGCCGTGCTGGGCATCGCGCTGATCGCGGTGCTGCTGTCATTCGATGCCACCGCCGAGATGTTCAAGCAGCGCGCGAGCTTCGACCAGAGCTACGACGAGGGCCGATTCGGCCGGTTCGGCCGCCACATCCTGGGTGCCGAGATGGCGCTCGACCTGCCGTTCGGCATCGGTCCCCTGCAATTCCACCGCTTCTTCCCCGAGGACACCCACAACTCCTATCTCAACGCCTTCATGTCCGGCGGCTGGCTGTCCGGCGTGTGCTATCCCGCGCTGGTCTTCACCACCGTCATCATGGGCTTCCGCCACATCTTCGTGCCTGTGCCCTGGCAGCGCGCCTATCTCGCCGTCTTCTCCGCTTTCGTCGGCACCGTCGGCGAAAGTTTCGTGATCGACACCGACCACTGGCGGCACTTCTGGATGATGCTGGGCGCGATGTGGGGCATGATCGCGGCCGCGCAGATCTACAAGATCAGGGCCGACGAGGACGCGTCTTCAACTTGAGCGCCGGGCGCTTCTCCGGCGGCGTGTCGAGCAGTCCCTTCAGCGCCTCGGTCGCCGCGAGCACACCCTTGTAGCCCTCATTGGCAAAGCGCAGCAGCAGGCGCAGCTCCTCGTCGGAATAGCCGCTGCAGACCTTCTCCATCGCCTGCTGCATCGGCACGTAGAACTGGCCGATCTTCGCGATCGCCTCCGGCACGACCGCGATGAAGACCTTGCGACGATCGGCATCGTCGCGCTCGCGGCGGACGAGGCCGGCCTTCTCCAGCCGGTCGACGACGCCGGTAATGGCGCCGGTCGTCAGCCCTGTGACCTCGGCAAGCCTTCCTGCCGTGACGCGACCCTCGAGATACAGGATGTCCATGCATTCGAGGTCGGAATTGGCAATTCCGGCAACGTTGGCAACGGTTTGCCCATAGAGCACGCCCTGCGCGGAAGATCGGCGCATGGCCTCCTCGAGCTCCTGCAGCAGCACAGTACGCGCCTTCGTCCTTGACAAGGTCGGCCTCATATCTTAGGCGATATATATCTTAGTCACTAAGAGATTTAGCGACCGTAATTTCTCCTAGCACCACGGAAACGTCGGGAGCAAGCCATGTCCTATCGTCCCCGCAAGGCCCTGATCATCGGCGCCGGCATCGCCGGCCCGGTGGCCGCGATCCTGCTGCGCCGCGCCGGCATCGAGTCCGCGATCTACGAGGCCTGGCCCTACTCCAAGGGCATCGGCGGCGGCCTCCAGATCGCGCCGAACGGCATGCATGTGATGGACGAGATCGGGCTTGCGAAGGAGCTGATCAGCCGCGGCTCGATCGCCGAATCCTTCGACTTCTATTCGCAAGGCGGCGAGCGGCTCGGCTCGATCAACCGCGACATGGCGCGGCGCTTCGGCCAACCCGCCGTCAACATCTCTCGCGCCGCGCTGAACGAGATCCTGATCGACAAGGCCTGGTGCGCCTGCGTCTCGCTCTATTTCGAGAAGCGCCTGATCAAGGTCGAGGATCGCGGCGACCAGCCGATCATCGCCTACTTCTCCGACGGCACCACGGCCGAGGGCGACTTCCTGATCGGTGCCGACGGCGTGCACTCGGTGGCGCGCCGCCAGGTGGTTCCGGACGGGCCGCAACCCTTCGACACCGGCCTGATTGGCTTCGGCGGTTTCGTGCCGCACGCCGTGCTCGACGGCCGGTCGATCGGCCAGCATGTTGAGACCACGTTCGGCCAGAGCGGCTTCTTCGGCTACGGCTATTGTAGTCCGGATCCGAACGACGGTGTGATGTGGTGGAGCACGCAGCCGGCGCACGGCATGGATGCGGCAATGTTTCGCGCGCTCGACCAGACGACGCTGAAGCAGCATCTGCGCGGCTTCCACCGCGGCTGGCACGGTCCGATCCCTGACATCATCGAGGCCGCCGAGAACATCGTCGTCACCGACACGCTCGACGTTGCGACCTTGCCGACCTGGTCGCGCAAGCGCTCGCTGCTGATCGGGGACGCCGCGCACGCGACCAGCCCGCACGCCGGCCAGGGCGCTTCGCTCGCGCTTGAAGATGCCATGCGGCTCGCCCGCCTGATGCAGGACGGCCAGGAGCTCGGCGCCACCTTCCAGACCTTCGAGGCCGAGCGTCGCCCGCGCACCGAGAAGATCGTCGCCATGGCCCGCCGCAACGGCAACAGCAAGCGCGAATTCAGCGCCGCCGGCGCGTGGGTACGCAATCAAATGATGAAATGGCTGCTGCCGCTCGGCGCGAAGCACATGGATTTCATGTACGCCTATGATGCGAGGGCGGTGTGATTTCTCTTTCTCCCTCTCCCCGCTTGCGGGGAGAGGGTTGGGGTGAGCGACTATCTGGATTGTCAAGTTGCATTGGCGTAG
>NZ_CAKZJO010000031.1 GCF_936943645.1 uncultured Bradyrhizobium sp.
AGCACCAGCCTTGAGCCCGTCTGATCGCAGGTCTACTTCCCTCCCAGTTGCTCTTCACAGAAGAGGGTCAAGGAAACGAGCAAAACTCGGGCGCTTCCAGCCGCGAGAACGCTGCTTCATGTGCGGACACAGAATCAACCGAATGTTCGCGCATCGCCGCTCAGCGACGGGCGGCGGTCGCCGTCAGCTCCAGCCTGACACCCTTGCCGAGATCCGCAACGCCGACGGCGGCGCGCGCGGGCAGATGGTCCGCGGTGAAATAGCGCTTCCATACCTCGTTGAACGACGCCTTGTCGGAAAGATCGGCCATGAAGATGGTCACCTGCAGGACGCAGGAGAGATCGGAGCCGGCGCCCTCGAGCAAGGTCTTCAACTGTCGCAGCACGTCGTCGGCCTGGCCGGCCATGTCGAGCCCCGCATCTTCAGGGACGATGCCGCCGAGATAGAGCACGCCGTTATGCTCGACGATCTCGTGGAGCAGTCCTTCATAGGGCAGGGAACGTTTGATCACGATGGCATCCGTACAGGTTGCGGGCGCGCTGGTCGGACGGAGACGGCTCGCTTCAATCGGAGGAAAATGGTGCTGCCAGACAGGATTGAACTGTCGACCTCTCCATTACCAATGGAGTGCTCTACCACTGAGCTACGGCAGCATGTGCTGGTGAAGAATCGGGCGCCCGAGGGGGCCTACCAAGCGGGCCGATATCTGCCACAAGCCCCCCTCCTGTGCAAGCTCGCTTGGCCCGTCAAAACGAGAAAATCGGGCCGATATCGGGGCCGAAATCGTCGTTTTCGCTCGAAACCGCCGGCTTTCCCCCGATTCGCGCGCCGCTCGTCCCCCGCCAACTGGCCAGGTGGCCAACGGTGCGGATTCGGTCCATTTCGAGTTTCGCACGATCGGATCGCGCGGGACCTCTTGAGCTGCCGCATTCTCTGGGCAAGTTATCGCGATGGTAGTATCGGACCCGCAATGACCGACGAGAATGACAAGAGCACGAGACAGGCGAAGTCGTCCCGTGACGAGCGCCTGAAATCGGCGCTGCGCGAAAACCTCAAGCGGCGGAAGCTGCAAGCGCGCGAACGCGCCACAAGCGCAGAGCCCTCGCAGAACGAAGATGGTTCCCTAAATGAGGGGACCGCCGGCAAGGCCGGCACCTGAGACATTGGAACGAGCGAGAATGACAATGGGGCAGAACGGACAGCAGCCAACCGGCGGTGAGGCGCTGATGTCGCGCTTCACGCGCCCCGAGCAGACCTTTCCGACGCTGACGCCGGCCGAGATCGAACGGATCAGGCACTTCGGCGAGGTCCGCAATTACGCCGACGGCGAGTTCCTGTTCGAAACCGGCAAGCCGGGGCCGGGCATGTTCGTCGTGCTGAAGGGCCATGTCGCCATCACCCAGCGCGACGGGCTCGGTCACGTCACGCCTGTCATCGACCAGGGGCCGGGGCAGTTCCTGGCAGAGCTCAGCCAGCTCTCGGGCCAGCCGGCGCTGGTCGACGGCCGCGCCGAGGGCGATGTCGAGACGCTGCTGCTGCCGCCGGAGCGGCTGCGCGCGCTGCTGGTGGCCGAGGCCGAGCTCGGCGAACGCATCATGCGCGCGCTGATCCTGCGCCGGGTCAATCTGATCCAGGGCGGCATCGGCGGACCCGTGCTGATCGGTCCGTCGAACTCCGCCGGCGTGGTGCGGCTGCAGGGCTTCCTCACCCGCAACGGCCAGCCGCATCATCTGCTCGATCCCGCGCGCGATCGCGACGCCGCCGAGGTCATCGCGCGCTATTCGCCGAAGCCCGGCGACTGGCCGCTGGTCGTCGCCGCGAGCGGGGCGGTGCTGCGCAACCCCGATGAAACCGAGCTTGCCCGCGCCATCGGCATGATCGGCGGCGCCAAGGATGGCCGCATCTATGACGTTGCGGTCGTCGGCTGCGGACCGGCCGGGCTCGCCACCGCCGTCTATGCGGCGTCCGAAGGATTGTCCGTCGCGGTGCTCGACATCCGCGCCTTTGGCGGCCAGGCCGGCGCCAGCGCGCGCATCGAGAATTATCTGGGCTTTCCGACCGGCATCTCCGGCCAGGCCCTGACCGCGCGCGCCTTCACCCAGGCGCAGAAATTCGGCGCCGACATCATGATTCCCGTCACGGTGAAGTCGCTCGACTGCACGCGCAAGGACGGCGCCTTCGCGGTGGCGCTCGAGGGCTGCGACGCCTTGCGCTCGCGTTCGGTCGTGGTCGCCAGCGGCGCGCGCTATCGCCGGCCCGAGATTGCAAACCTCGACAAATTTGAAGGCCGCGGCGTCTGGTACTGGGCCTCGCCGGTGGAAGCAAAACTCTGCGCCGGCGAGGAGGTCGCGCTGGTCGGTGCCGGCAATTCGGCAGGCCAGGCGGCCGTGTTCCTGTCGGGTCATGCGAAGCGCGTGCTGATGATCATCCGCGGCGGCGGCCTGGGCGCCAGCATGTCGCGCTATCTCATCGAGCGCATCGAAGCGACGCCGAACATCGAATTGATGTTCAACACCGAGATCACGGCGCTCGAAGGCGACGAGGCCGCGCTGCTGCGGCGGATCCGCTGGAAGAGCCGGCTGTCCGACGACGAGGATTCCGCCGACATCCGCAATCTCTTCCTGTTCGTCGGCGCCGATCCCGCCACCGCCTGGCTCGACGGCTGCGGCGTGACGCTCGATCGCGGCGGCTTCGTCGTCACCGGCGCACAGTCCGAGCAGAACCAGGGTCGCCTCGTGGCGCCGCTGGAGACCTCGGTGCCCGGCGTCTATGCCGTCGGCGACGTTCGTTCCGGCTCGGTCAAGCGCGTCGGCGGCGCCATCGGCGAAGGCGCCCAGGTCGTGGCCTCCCTGCACGGCTATCTCGGCGACGCCGCAAAACCGGCGCTTTAGAGCACGGTCCGGAAAAGTGTGAAGCGGTTTTCCGCCGAGATCGTGCTCAAAAAAATATGTCAAGGAGAAGTCAAGCGAATGGCAAGTCGAATCCGGCTTGCCAACGCGACGCGTCGCACGGACTATCGCCTGCTCGCGAGGCCAATCGCGCGTGGAAGACAAAAATTGACATGGGAGGACCAAATGGCTGAAGTCGTCGTGCTCTACAAGACACCCAAGGATGCTGCCGCCTTCGACAAATATTATGCCGAGACGCACATTCCGCTCGCCAAGAAACTCCCGGGCCTGAAGAAATACGCCGTCAGCAAGGGCCCGGTCGCCTCTCCCGCGGGTCCTTCCGGAATCCATCTCGTCGCGGTTCTCACCTTCGACAGCGTCGCCGCGGTCCAGGCCGCATTCGGCAGCGAGGAGGGCAAGGCGACCGGCGCCGACGTGCCGAAATTCGCCAGCGGCGGTGCCGACATCCTGATCTTCGACACCAAGGAAGTGTGAGCCTTCGATTCGACTTTCGTCGAAAATCTGCCGTCGTTTGCGACAGCGGTGCAAAAGATTCAGCCATGCGTTTGTCGATTCGCACGATGACGCATGGCTTCGCACATCCATGTGACGACAACGCAGGTGGCAATCCCATGAGGACCGTAATACTACTCGCCTGAATTTTGATGCCGGACGAGTAGGAGAGATGTCATGGTCCTTGGCTTGAGCCTGCCCGCCTTCACGATGGTCCATGTCGTCATCAGCCTGATCGCGATCGCCGCCGGCCTCGTCGTCATGTTCGGCCTGCTCGGCTCGAAGTCGATGCCGGGCCTCACCGCGATCTTCCTGTCGTTCACGATCCTCACCAGCGCCACCGGCTTCCTGTTCCCGTCTAGGGAGCTGCTGCCCTCGCACATCATCGGCATCATCTCGCTGGTGCTGCTCGCGATCGCCTGCGTCGCGCTGTACGGCATGAAGCTCGCGGGCGTCTGGCGTCCGGTCTACATCGTGACGGCGATGATCTCGCTCTATTTCAACGTCTTCGTGCTGGTGATCCAGTCGTTCCTCAAGGTGCCGGCTTTGGCCGCGCTCGCGCCGGCCGTGGCGCCGGCGCCGCCGTCGGGGCCGGTGTTCGCGGTGGTGCAGGGCATCGTGCTCGTGTTCTTCGTCGTGCTCACCGTCGGCGCCTGGCGCCGCTTCAAGCCGATGGCGTTTGCCTGATCACACGATTCTCAACATCCCGGTCGGTGCAAGGCGTCGTATTCGGGATCTCGCGCAACTATCTGCGCAACGTCGGCGCGTGCTTGTTCGCGCGCAACGCAACAGAGCTTCACTGAAAGAGAGCGATCATGCCCACCATCACCACCAAAGACGGCGTCGAGATCTTCTACAAGGACTGGGGCAGTGGCCAGCCGATCGTGTTCAGCCATGGCTGGCCGTTGTCGTCCGACGATTGGGACGCGCAGATGATATTCTTCGCCAACAACGGCTACCGTGTCATCGCCCATGACCGCCGCGGCCATGGCCGCTCGTCGCAGGTTTCCGACGGCCACGACATGGACCATTATGCCGATGACCTGGCTGCCGTCACCGCGCATCTCGACCTCAAGAACGCCATCCATGTCGGCCATTCCACCGGCGGCGGTGAGGTCGTGCACTACATCGCGCGCCATGGCGAGAGCCGGGTGGCGAAAGCCGCGATCCTGTCCGCGGTGCCGCCGCTGATGGTGCAGACCGCGGCCAATCCCGGCGGCCTGCCGAAGAGCGTATTCGACGATCTCCAGAAGCAGCTCGCGGCCAGTCGCACGCAATTCTACCGCGATCTCCCTGCCGGCCCGTTCTACGGCTACAATCGTCCCGGCGCAAAACCGTCGGAAGCCGTGATCCAGAACTGGTGGCGCCAGGGCATGATGGGCGGCGCGAAGGCGCATTACGACGGCATCGTCGCGTTCTCGCAGACCGACTTCACCGAGGACCTCAAGAAGATCAACGTGCCAGTGCTGGTGATGCACGGCGACGACGACCAGATCGTGCCCTACGCCGATTCCGCGCCGCTGTCGGCCAAGCTGCTCAAGAAGGGCATCCTGAAGACCTACAAGGGCTTCCCCCACGGCATGCCGACCACGCACGCCGAAACCATCAACGCCGACCTGCTGGCGTTCTTCAGGGAGTGAGGCCACTCACTTCAAGATCGCACGGATCGCGTCGAAGGTGCGCTTGACGAAAGCCTCCGGCTTCTCGCGCGTGCCTTCGCCGAGCCAGCTCTCGCCGCCGACGCGCATCGCGCCGGTGGCGATCATGGCGACGAGCCGGGCGTTCAGCCGGTCGGATTTGGTTCGCCCGCGCCGGGCAAGGCCCTCGGCGAGAGCGCGTTCGATCGTCTCGTATTTGAGCTGGTCGCGTACCTGGAGCGCGGGGTTGTCGCGCTTGAGCCGCGACATCGCGGCGGCTTCCGCGGGGTCGAGCCGCTTGATCACCGCGGCGATCGCATTCTCGGCCGCCGTCAGCATGGATTCATCCGCGGGCCGGGCGACGACCTCGTCGACCAGCGCGCTGGCGGCATTCTCCTGCCAGGCGGTGACCACGTCCTCCTTGGACGCGAAATAATGGAAGAAGCTGCGGCGCGACACCTCCGCCGCCGCTGCGATGTCGTCGATGGTCGTGGCTTCGAAGCCGCGCTCCAGGAACAGCGTCATCGCCGCCCGCGTCAGCCGGGCGCGGGTCTGTTGTCGCTTGCGCTGGCGCAGCCCGGTGACATCGGGGGTCTTTCCGTCCGCGGGCAATTTCCGGGCAACCTTCGAAGCCTTCAAATCATGTCACCTCTTGTAAAGTTGCACTCAGTGCACATTTAGACCCATTGCGGGCCTCGTTCCAGCCCGGACGGAGACATGGCATGACCGACTGGACCACGGCAGACATCCCCTCGCTCAGCGGCAAGACCGCTGTCGTGACGGGAGCGACGGGCGGCCTCGGTTACGAGACGGCGATGGCGCTGGCGGGCGCCGGTGCCATTGTCATACTCACCGGACGCAACGACGCAAAGGGCCTGCGGGCGATCGAAGGCATTTGTGCGCGGTTTCCAGGCGCGCTGATCGCCTACGAGCATCTCGATCTCGCCAGCCTGTCCTCCGTCACCGATTTCGCCGGGCGCTTCGCCGCCGGCAACGAGCAGCTCGACCTCCTCGTCAACAATGCCGGCGTGATGGCGCTGCCGAAACGGCGAGAGACCGAGGACGGTTTCGAGATGCAGCTCGGCACCAACTATCTCGGTCATTACGTCCTGACGGCACGCCTGCTGCCGCAGCTTCGCCGGGCAACTGCGCCGCGTGTCGTCAATCTCTCCAGCCTTGCGCACCGCTCCGGCGCGATCAATTTCGACGATCTGCAAGGCAAGCATTCCTATCGTCCGTGGCGCGCCTACTGCCAGTCCAAGCTCGCGATGCTGATGTTTTCGCTCGAATTGCAGCGTCGCAGCGATGCGGCAGGCTGGGGCATCAGGAGCATCGCCGCCCATCCCGGCTTTGCGCGCACCGATCTCATCGCGAACGGCCCGGGCGCCAACACGTTCCAGTGGCGGATCGGCCGGCTGCTGCAGCCGCTGTTCAGCCAGTCCGCGGCGGAAGGCGCGCTGCCGACGCTGTTCGCCGCGACCGCGCCCGCGGCGGAGCCCGGCGGCTATTACGGTCCGAACGGATTCTACGAGATGAAGGGGGCGCCGGCGGCGGCGAAGATCATGCCGCACGCGAAGGACTTTGCTGTCGCCGCCATGCTGTGGGATGTTTCGGCGACGTTGACCGGTATATCCTTCGACGAGATCGCGGCCGCCGCCTGAGCCGTGCTGACGCCAGGAGCATCCCGATGAAGGTCATCATCTTCGGCGCGACCGGCATGGTCGGGCAGGGCGTCTTGCGCGAATGCCTGGTCGATGCCGGCGTCGACCGCGTGCTCGTCGTCGGCCGCAGCCCGACCGGTGTGCGCAACGCCAAGCTCGTCGAGATCATCCACGACAACTTCCTGGACTATTCGGCGATCGAAGCGCAGTTGACCGGCTACGACGCCTGTTTTTTCTGCCTCGGCGTCTCCTCGATCGGCATGAGCGAGGAACGCTACCGCCAGCTCACCTACGACCTGACGCTCGCGGCGGCGACGACATTGGCGCGCCTCAATCCGCAGATGGTCTTCACCTACGTCACCGGGGCCGGCACCGATTCCACCGAGCAGGGGTCGCGGATGTGGGCGCGGATCAAGGGCAAGACCGAGAACGATCTGCTCAAGCTGCCGTTCAGGGCCGCCTACATGTTCCGGCCGGGCGCGATCCAGCCGTTGCACGGCGCCCGTTCCAAGACCGCCTGGGTGCAGGCGGTCTATGCCGCAACCGGGCCGCTCTGGTCGGTGCTGCGGCTGATATCGCCGCAGCTCGTCACCTCGACCGAGCAGATCGGCCGCGCCATGATCCGTGTCGCCCGCGAGGGGTATCCGCGGAAGGTGCTGGAGATGGCGGATATCAATAGCCTCTAGCCGGCCGGTCCGTTAGTTTGTGCGGAAATATCGCGGCCTGCGCGCGTTGAGGCCTGTCCACTCCCGAGGAGAAGCGTCGGCGATGTCGCCCCAGCTCAAACTGATCGCCCTCGACGCCGACGATCTCGCCGTGATCTCGACCCATGTCCAGGACGCCCGTGTCCAGATCTCCGACATCATCTGGCGGCAGGCCGAGAAGCGGCTTGTGGTCGGGATGAGTCGGCTGGACTGGGAGCAGACGCTGGAAGGGCAGGCCGAGCCGCGCCGGCTGGTGGCCGCGCTCCGCTTCGACCGCGTGCTTGCCTGCAAATCGCGCAACATCGACTTGGGCGCCCCCGACAAGGTCCTGGACCTCGTCGGTATCGAGTTTCACCCGCGGGACGGGCGCGAAGCGGAGCCCGGCGGCAGCGCCCTGCTCTTGTTCGCGCAAGGGGGCGCCGTCCGGCTCGACGTCGAATGCCTGGAATGCGAGCTCACCGATCTCGGGGCCGACGCGCTGGGAACGGGGGTGGAGATCGAGGGGGAGCTGTGAGGTTGCCTGTATACCAGCCGTACCGTCCCGGGCCTGCGCCAGGACGGCGCCTTGCGAGGGTTGACGCCGCTTCCCCGCCGCGCCATTGAGCAGGGGACCTGGTGCGCCAATCCGCCCCGAAGACCATCCAGAAGCCAAGCCAGACATGCCCGTTCGTCTCGACCGCAGCAGCGCCGATTTTGACCAGCGATTCGCGGCCTTCCTCGCCACCAAGCGCGAGGTCTCGGCCGACGTCGAAGCCGCCGCGCGCGCGATCGTCGACGATGTCGCCAGGCGCGGCGATGCGGCCCTGCTCGAGGCCACCGCCAAGTTCGACCGCCTCACTCTGAGCGCCAGCGGCTTGCGCGTCACGGCTGATGAGATCGAGGCCGCGACGAAGGCCTGCGAGCTCGCGACGCTGGATGCGCTCAAGCTCGCGCGCGACCGCATCGAGACCTATCATCGCCGCCAGCTGCCGCAGGACGAGCGCTTCACCGATCCGCTCGGCGTCGAGCTCGGCTGGCGCTACACCGCAATCGAATCCGCCGGCCTCTACGTGCCGGGCGGCACCGCGGCCTATCCGTCCTCGGTGCTGATGAACGCGGTGCCCGCCAGGGTCGCCGGCGTCTCGCGCCTCGTGATGGTGGTGCCCTCGCCCGACGGCAAGCTCAATCCGCTGGTGCTGGCCGCCGCGCATCTCGGCGGCGTCACGGAAGTTTACCGCGTCGGCGGCGCGCAGGCCGTGGCCGCGCTGGCGCACGGCACCGCGACGATCGCGCCGGTCGCAAAAATCGTCGGCCCCGGCAATGCCTATGTCGCCGCCGCCAAGCGGCTGGTGTTCGGCAAGGTCGGCATCGACATGATCGCCGGTCCGTCCGAGGTGCTCGTCATCGCCGACGACACCGGCAATGCCGACTGGATCGCCGCCGACCTGCTGGCGCAGGCAGAGCACGACGCCAGTGCGCAGTCGATCCTGATCACCGACTCGCCGCGGCTCGCCGCCGATGTCGAGAAGGCCGTCGAAGCGCAGTTGAAGACGCTGCCGCGCGCCGCGATCGCCGGTCCTTCCTGGGCCGATTTCGGCGCCATCATCATGGTGAAAAACCTGGTCGACAGCATCCCGCTCGCGGATGCGATCGCCGCCGAGCATCTCGAGATCATGACCGTGGACCCCGACGCGCTCGCCGCAAAAATCCGTAACGCCGGCGCGGTGTTCCTCGGGCCGCATACGCCCGAGGCGATCGGCGATTATGTCGGCGGCTCCAACCACGTGCTGCCGACGGCACGCTCGGCACGATTCTCCTCAGGCCTGTCGGTGCACGACTTCATGAAGCGCACCTCGATCCTGAAATGCGGCCCGGATCAGCTGCGTGCGCTGGGACCTGCCGCGATGACGCTCGGCAAGGCGGAGGGGCTGGACGCTCATTCGCGCTCGATTGGATTGCGCCTCAATCTGTCATGACAAAGCCGCCCGAACAGGACGACTCCAACAATCGCATCGTGGGCGTCACGCTCGACGAAGACTCGATCGGCCGTTCCGGCCCCGACATCGAGCATGAGCGCGCGATCGCGATCTACGATCTGATCGAGCAGAACCTGTTCGCGCCCGACGGCGCCGAAGGGAAGGGCCCGTTCACGCTGCATATCGGCATCACCGGCAACCGCCTGATGTTCGACATCCGCCGCGAGGACGGCACGCCCGTGGTCGCGCATCTGTTGTCGCTGACGCCGTTCCGGCGGATCGTGAAGGACTATTTCATGATCTGCGACAGCTACTACCAGGCGATCCGCACCGCGACCCCCGACAAGATCGAAGCCATCGACATGGGCCGTCGCGGCATCCATGACGAGGGATCGCGCACGCTGCAGGAGCGGCTGAAGGGCAAGGTGCGGGTCGATTTCGAGACCTCGCGCCGGCTGTTCACGCTCATTACTGTCCTTCATTGGAAAGGCTAAAAGCGGATGGCTGCGCCCCCACGCGCACGCGATCCGCAATCGGTGCTGTTCGCCTGTGCGATGAACAGCGTGCGCTCGCCGATGGCCGAGAGCCTGCTGCAGCACATGTTTCCGCAGGGCCTCTACGTGAAGTCGGCGGGCGCCAGGCGCGGCGAGCTCGATCCGTTTGCCGTGGCCGTGATGGCCGAGCTCGGCCAGGACATCTCAGGCCACAAGCCGCAGACCTTCGAGGAGCTGGAGGATTGGGAGGGGCTGAATTTCGACCTTATCATCACGCTGTCGCCGGAAGCGCATCACAAGGCGCTGGAGCTGACGCGGACGCTCGCGGCCGACGTCGAATACTGGCCGACGCAGGATCCCACCACCATCGAAGGCAGCCGCGACCAGAAGCTCGCCGCCTATCGCGAGGTCTGTGACCAGCTGTTGATGCGGATTCGCCGGCGCTTCGCAAAGGTGGGCGCGGCATCAGGCTGATCTCGTGCCCCGGACGCCTCTTCCCCCTCGCCCCGCTTGCGGGGAGA
>NZ_CAKZJO010000032.1 GCF_936943645.1 uncultured Bradyrhizobium sp.
GGGGGGGGGGGGGGGGGGCTCTCCGCGAGTCAAACTGTCACCGTCCCTGTGGAGACTCCCCCTCACCCTGACCCTCTCCCCGCAGGCGGGGAGAGGGGAAGAAGGCGCCGTGTTCCCTTATATCGTCCCGATTTCGCGGATTGCCAGCGCCAACGCTCCATGCCGCCGGGTTGTTGATCAGCCTCTTCTATGCTTTGAGGGTCCATATCGCCGCCGCCGGTCCAGCCTGATGCTGTTCAATTCCTACCCGTTCATCCTGCTGTTCCTGCCGATCGTGCTGGCGGGCTATTTCTGGCTTGGGCGGCACAGCAATCTGACACCGGTGATCTGGCTGGCGCTGGCCTCGCTCGCCTTCTATGCCATCGGCAGCTGGCAGTTCTCAGGCCTGTTGCTGCTCTCGATCGCGTTCAACTACGGCGTCGGCCATCTCCTGATCGTGGCGAAGCTCGGGGCCTCGCAACGAAAGGCAGTGCTCGCGCTCGGCGTCGCCGGCGATCTGCTGGTGCTTGGCATCTTCAAATATGCCGGCTTCGTCACCGAGAACCTCAACGCCCTGTTCGGCACCCACGCCGCGGTCCACATCTTGCTGCCCGTCGGCATCTCCTTCTACACCTTCACCCAGATTGCGTTCCTGGTCGATGCCTGGCGCGGCCGGGTCGCCGCCTACGCGCTGCCGCATTATGCGCTGTTCGTGACTTATTTTCCGCATCTGATCGCAGGGCCGATCCTTCACCACAAGGACATGATCCCGCAATTCGAGCGCGAGGAGACCAAGCGCCCGGACGGGCATCTCATGCTGTGCGGCGTCATCATCTTCGCCATCGGCCTGTTCAAGAAGACCTGCCTCGCCGACGGCATCCAGCCGCTGGTCGCGCTCGCTTTCGAAGCCCGCTCGCCGAGCTTTGACCAGGCCTGGTGTGGTGCGCTCGCCTACACGTTCCAGCTCTATTTCGATTTCTCCGGCTATTCCGACATGGCGATCGGGATCTCGCTGATGTTCGGCATCTTCCTGCCCGTCAACTTCAACTCACCCTACAAGGCCACCAGCATCGTCGATTTCTGGCGGCGCTGGCACATGACGCTGTCGCAATTCCTGCGCGATTATCTCTACATCCCGCTCGGCGGCAACCGCAGGGGGCGCGTGCTGCGCTATGTCAATCTGATGATCACGATGCTGCTCGGCGGGCTCTGGCACGGCGCAGCCTGGACGTTTGTCGTTTGGGGCGCGCTGCACGGCGCCTATCTCTGCGTCAACCACGCCTTCAACGCGCTGGTGCCTGGCGTTCCGGGGGTGCTGGCGCAACCTGTCCGCATTGCGGGCGCTGTGCTGACGTTCCTCGCCGTCGTCGTCGCCTGGGTGTTCTTCCGGGCCGCGAGCATGGAGTGGGCGCTCCGGGTGCTCCATGCGATGGCCGATCCCTCCAACATCGTCTTCGACCGCGAGGAGATCGCAGCCCTCGTCCTCATTGCGGTCTATGCTGCGCTGGTATGGCTGGCGCCGAACACGCAAGCGCTCATGGGATACGATCACGACAACCGCAGGGTCGGCGAGGCCTTGCGGGCCGGGCGTATGCGGCCGCTGGTTCTCTATGGTACGTCGCTGGTGCTCGCCTTCGGACTTCTCGGAATCCAGAGCCACAGCGAATTCATTTATTTCCGGTTCTGATGCGCGGAGCGTTCACATATCTGAGGCGTCTGCTGCTCGCCAGCATCGTGTGCGTGCTGGGTGCGGCCGCGCTGACTTACGCCGTCGATCCACTGCAGCTGTTTCGCTCCTCGCCGCGCGCATTCTATTCCGACGACACGCGCGTGCAGAATGCCGGGCTGATCCGCAGCCAGCCGTTCGACACCGCCTTCATGGGCACCTCGCTCGCGATCCATTTCCGCCAGAGCGACATCGACCGCGCGCTCGACGTGCATTCGCTCAAGCTGGCGATGACCGGCTCCAATTCGCGACAGCAGGCCTTCGTGCTGGAGCGGGCGATCGCGCACGGCGCGAAACGGGTGATCTGGGAAATGGACGATTTCATCTTCGTCGATGCTGCCGACATCGAGACGGATCCCTATCTGTCCGTCGATCTCTATCGCGGGACCGCGAAGGGGATCGCGTCCTATCTGTTCAGCGCGGCGATGGCGAAGGAATCCCTGTTCACGCTGCTGCGCTCGGTTCCGCCATTGCGCCAGCCGCTGACCCGGGCGGCACCTTATCTTCCGGTCAAGTTCGCCTTGTCGGATGTAGACGACATCTACGCGCTGCCGCGCGATTTCGATATCGCCCGCGACTACAATGCGACGAAGACGCTGGCGTCGTTCGCTTACATCACGGCTCCCTCGCGCAGCCGCTTTCTCGGCGAAAGCTACGGCTTTGAGGCCATGGTGCGGCATTTCGAGCAGGATGCCGTCGGCCTGATCGCGCGCCATCCCGAGGTGACCTTCGACATCTACTTCCCGCCTTATTCGATCCTGCAATTCGTCGCCATGCGCGATGCCTCGCCCGACACGCTGAAGATCGTGACTGATCTCACGGCGGTGATCGCGCAGCGCCTGACGCAGCTTCCCAACGTCCGCCTGCACGATTTCCGGGGGATCAAGGCGGTGACGCACGATCTGAATAACTACGGCGATGTCATCCACCATTCGCCGGTGGTGGACGCAATGGTGTTGAAGTGGTTGGCGGGCGGGGAGTATCGGGTCGATCCGAAGACGCCGACCGCGTCACTGGAGCAGCTGAAAGCGCAAGTGGAGGTGTATCGGTTGCCGAAGCCCTAGCCAAACACTCCGCTGTCGTCCCGGATCTGCGCTCCACGCTGACAACGCTGCGCGTTGCCGGCGCTCCGCTTGTCCGGGACGACAGCGGTGCTTGTAGTGTCTTGTTACGTTACGCCGCCACCTCGTCCCCGAGATACGACACTGCCGCTTCCAGCCCGCCCTTGCCGTGCGGGATCTTCAGCGCGTTCAGCCCGACCTCGATCACCCCGAGCGTGCCGAGCAGCATCGGCGCGTTGACGTGACCCATATGGGCGATGCGGAAGGCCTGGCCGGAGAGATCGCCGATGCCGGTGCCGAGCACGACGCCGCACTTGTCCTTGCAATAGCGTTGCAGCACCGCGGGGTCGTGGCCGTTGCTCATGGTCACCGTGGTCACGGTGTTGGAACGCTCGTTCGCCTCCGCGACGTTGAAGCCGAGCACCTGGCCTTCCGACCAGACGGAGACCGCGCGGCGCGCGGCTTCGCCAAGCAGGCTGTGACGGCGGAAGGCGTTTTCGAGCCCTTCCTCGTGCAGCATGTCGATCGCCTTGCGCAGCCCGAACAACAGATGCACCGGCGCGGTGCCGGCATATTTGCGATAGTTCTCGGTGCCCTCGCGCTCGCTCCAGCTCCAATAGGGCGTCGACATGTTGGCCTTCTTGTGCACCTCGAGCGCGCGCGCATTGGCGGCGACGAAGCCGAGACCGGGCGGCGTCATCAGGCCCTTCTGCGAGCCGGACATCGCGACGTCGATGCCCCATTTGTCCATCTCGAACGGCATGCAGCCGAGCGAGGCCACGGTGTCGACCATGTAGAGTGCGGGATGGCCGCTGGCCTTGATCGCCTTGCCGATCGCCTCGATGTCGTTCTGCACGCCCGAGGCCGTGTCGACCTGGACCACGACGACGGCCTTGATGCTGTGCTCCTTGTCGCGGCGCAGCCGCTCCTCGACCTCGTGCGGCCGCACCGCGCGGCGCCAGTCGCCCTTGAGCACCTCGACCTCGGCGCCCATCAGCGCCGCCGCATTGCCCCAGCCGATCGCAAAGCGCCCGCTCTCCAGCACCAGCACCTTGTCGCCGCGTGACAGCACGTTGCTGAGCGCGGCTTCCCAGGCGCCGTGACCGTTGGCGATGTAGATGTAGGACTTGCCCTTGGTCGCGAACAGTTTCGAAATGTCGTCGAGCAGGCTCTCGGTCAGGTCGAGCATCTCCTTGGAGTAGATGTCGATCGCCGGACGATGCATCGCCCGCAGCACCTCGTCGGGCATCGTGGTGGGCCCGGGGATGGCCAGAAACTCCCGGCCCGCGCGAACGGTCATTGCTGTCGGTCCTTATTGCCAGAGAACGGATGGGTGGGTGGCTGTAACAACGATTTTACGCGGGGCGAGGGCCTTGGAAAAGCGTCCAAAACGCAGGTCTGGTTATCGCTTGGTCTCGCGGCAGCCGGCGGCCTCCGCCTCTTCCACCGAGCAGAACCAGCGGGTGCCCTTGCTGATCTTCATCTTGATCTGGGTGTACCAGCGACTGGTCGGCCGGTGATAGATGCACTCGCCGGCACTGTTGACGTTGCCCTTGATGGTGCAGTCCGGGGAGGGCGCCACCGGTCCCGAGGCCGAAGCGAGCAGCACGGCATGCGCGCCATCAGGCGGCTTGGTCGCACCCAGGATCTGCGTCTTCTTGTTGCGCACGCGCCAGTCCCATGGCGCGATGAAGGCGCCCTGCCACATCCCGGCCTTGGCTTCACGCGCGGCCTTTTCGTCTGCTTCGTAATCGTGGGACATCCGGGTGTAGGCCAGCGCCCAGCCGCTGCGCACCAGCCATTTCTGGATGTCCTCGCCGCCGACCTCGCAACGCGCCACGGTGCGGCCGCGCCGGTCGATCGAACGGGCGTGACAGACCCAGCTCTTGCCGTCGGCGTATTTGGCGAGCGCGTCGCGCGCTGCGACGCCGCAGGTCCAGCGCTCCGCCTTGGTGTTGAGGCAGAGCTGGTCGATCGCGGGCGCGTCGATGCCGCCGAGCCGGATCCGCGTATTGCCGATCGCGACGGTATCGCCGGCGCGGATTTTTGCCGTGCCGGTGATGTCGGCGGCGTGGGCAAGCGAGGGAAGAGCGAGCAGAGACAGCGCAATCAGGAATTTTCGCAACATGCCGGTCCGCGTGTGATGAAACGATCGATAAGCCGCGCAATTGTGGTCGGCTTTTGGCCGCCGGGCCAGCTTATGCCTAACGGTTAGGCTTTCAACTTCCCGTCATTGCGCGACGGCGTTCTTACCCTCCCCTGGAGGGGGAGGGTCGGCATGCGATCGAGCAAAGCGAGATTGCGTGAC
>NZ_CAKZJO010000033.1 GCF_936943645.1 uncultured Bradyrhizobium sp.
CCCAACCCTCCCCCGCAAGCGGGAGAGGGGGCGCACCTTCGTCGGGGTTTGCATCGGACGAAACCTCATTGGTTCAGCCCTCCAACCTGACGCGCGGATCGATCACGCCGTAGAGAATGTCGATCACGAGATTGAGCAGCACGTACATCACCGCCATGGTCAGCACGAAGCCTTGCACCGGAGCGAAGTCCGAGGAGATCAGCGCTTCCACCGCGTAGGAGCCGATGCCGGGCCAGGCGAACACTTTTTCCACCAGCACGTTGGCGCCCAGCAGGAACGAGAACACCATGCTGAGCGTGGTGATCACGGGCAGCATCGCATTGCGGAAGGCGTAGGTGACGATGACGGTCGCCGGCGACAGGCCGCTGGCGCGGGCGGTGCGGACGAATTCGGAGGCCAGCACCGCCAGCATCGAGGCACGCGTCATGCGCGCGATCGGCGCCAATGAGAAGATCGCAAGCGTCGTCGCCGGCAGGATGAGCTGGCTCAAAGCCGAACGGAACGCCTCGAAGTCCCGCGCGATAAGCGTATCGATCAGATAGAAGCCGGTGACGGTCGGCGGCGCGCTGTAGAACACGTCGAGACGTCCGAGCGGCGCGGGCGACCAGCCGAGCCGGAAATAGAAGATGTAGACCAGCACGAGGCCGGTGAAGAACACCGGCAGCGAGACGCCCGCCGTCGTCGTGACACGACAGAGATGGTCGACCCATGATCCCGGTCGCGTGGCCGCGAGCACGCCGAGCGGAATGGCGATGACGACGGAGACGATCAGACCGAGCAATGTCAGCTCGGCGGAGGCCGGCAGGCGGTTGCGGATCTCGGTGGCGACCGGCTGGCCTGTGGTGAGCGAGTTGCCGAAATCGCCGTGGGCGAGATCATTGGTGTAGCGGAAGAACTGCTCGATCAGCGGCTTGTCGAGGCCGAGTTTCTTCCGGATCTGCTCGACCGCTTCCTTGGTCGCAGCGGGACCGGCGAAATAGGCGGCGGGATCACCCGGCAGCGCGCGCGTCAGCAGGAAGGTGACGATGACGACCCCGATCAGCGAGGGTATCGCGAACATCAGCCGCTTGCCGATCATGGTCAGCATGGGACGCTCCCTGTGATGAGAGGAGGTGCCGCAGCAGGTCGAACTGCGCCCCCTCTCCCGCTTGCGGGGGAGGGTTGGGGTGGGGGTGCTTCGGCATGGGGATTCTTCGTGTGGAGAGAGCCCCCACCCGCCGCGCTCTTCGAGCGCGTCGGCCTCCCCCGCAAGCGGGAGAGGCGAACGGAGCAAGCCGATAAGCTTCTGAACGCCATATGCGGTTGCCTAGCTCTACTTGTTACTCACCCCTTAACGAGCGCGCGATAATCCAGCCGGCGGTGGAACCAGTATTGATACCCGCTGATGTTCTTCTGCATCGCGACGTTGACGAAGGGCTGGTACAGCGGGATGCGCGGGATGTCGGTGAAGGCGAGATCGACGAATCCCTTCACGTCGGCATCGTAGGCCGCCTTGTCGCCGCTCGCGGCGGCGGTGCGTGCGCCGTCGATCAGCTTGTCCATCTCCGCCGACTTGTAGCTCATGGTGTTGAAGACGGAATTGTTGCCGTGATAGCACCAGTAGAAGAAGTACTCGGGGTAATCGAGCCAGCCCGAGAACACGTTGGTGAAGAGCGGCATCTCCTTCTTGTTCAATTCGGTGCGCCAGTTGGCGCCGGGCACCTTGTTGATGGTGGTCTTGATGCCGATCTGCGCGAGGCTCTCCTGCACCAGCACGCAGAGCGGCTCGTTGACGCCGGCGAAATTCAGGTCGAACGAGATCGTGGTCTCGAAGCCGCCCGCCATGCCGGCTTCGGCCATCAGCGCCTTGGCCTTCTCGATGTCGGTGTTGTATTTGTGCGGCTGCGGCCAGGCGACTTCGGTCGGCTTGTCCTTTGCCGCGCCGAACATCGGGTTGGCGAGGCCGAACATCACGGCGTCCATGATCTTCTGATAGGGCAGCGCGTAAGCGACCGCCTGGCGCACCTTCGGATTGTCGAAGGGCGGCTTGGTGACGTTCATGCCGATATACTGGATGCCGTTGGAGAACGGCAGCGACACGACGTTGAGCTTGCCGTTGGCCTTCATCTCCTGAAAGTCCTTGTTCGGCAGCTCGTAGGAGATGTCGGCATCGCCGCGCTCCAGAAGCGCACGGCGGTTGCCGGCCTGCGGCACCATGCGCCAGATCACGCGCTTGATCTTCGGCAAGGGACCGCAGACCCAGTCGTCGTTGCGCTCCATGATCACTTCGGTGCCGGCGGTCCACTTGGTGACCTTGTACGCGCCGGAGCCGGCGGTCTGCTGCTTGGTGAATTCCAGACCCCAGGGATCCTTCTCGCTGGCGTGCTTCTTCACGAGCTCGGAGTTGACGATGCAGGGCACGATCACCGCGAGATCGGGGATCGTCAGCCTGTCCTTCTTCAGGAAGTCGACGCGCACCGTGTAGTCGTCGATCACGACGAACTGCTCGGGCTTCGTGAGCGAGCCCGCGCTCATCTGGAAGGTCGGGAAGCCGCCGACGCTGACGGCGCGATCGAGCGACCACTTCACGTCCTTGGCGGTCACAGGTGTACCGTCGTGGAATTTGGCGTTCTTGCGCAGCTTGAAGGTGACCGACATGTCGTCGATCTTGAACTCCTCGGCGAGCTCGCCCTTGAACTTGTCGCGGTCGTAATAGGGCACGCCGCCGGGGCCGCTCTTCATCTCGTGGCTGATCAGGCGGTCGTAGCAATTCCAGGACACTTCATAGCCGGGCACGTTGGTGCCGACGCCGTGGATGTCGAGGTTGTTCGGGCCGCCCTCCGAGACGATCAGCAGCGTCTCCGAGCGCGCATCGGCATAGGCGGATGAAATCACGGTCGGGACGGCCGGAAGCGCCGCTCCAGCGGCCAACCCGGACACGGACTTGAGAAAATCGCGGCGCTTCATCGAAATGCTCCAACTCAAAGTTTTTGGTTGGAACCGGATTCGCAAGGTTCGTGCCAAGGCTTAAGGGAGGTTTAAGAGGCGACTAAATCTTTGATCTAAAACGATATATGGAGAATTTGGGTCGCTGAAGGGCCGAACGCGGCCTCAGCTCTGCATACAAAGAGGCGATATTGATCAAGAAATAGGCATTAAAGTTCCGGAGCCCGATTTGGCGCCACCACCGTTATGTCGTCTCATCCCGCGGGCTACCGGCATGGGAGGATCACGGCTCGTACAGCAAGTTCGTCATTGCGAGCGCAGCGAAGCAATCCAGACTGCCTCCGCCGGGACAGTCTGGATTGCTTCGTCGCAAGAGCTCCTCGCAATGACGGTTGGGGCTGTCAGGTGGCCCAGATCAATTCCTGCAGCTCGACCAGATTGCTTGCCTTGTCCTGCCAGCCTTCGATGCAGATGTGGGCGTTGAGGTCGCTGGCGCGGTGCAGGAGCATCAGCGCCATCAGCCGGCGCTTGAGCGCGTAGTCCGGCTTCGCGTAACCAAAACCTCCAAGCAGGCTCTTCACCCGGCCCGGCCGGCCCGCAGCCATGAAGGCGCTGGGGCCAAGCAAATCGTAATCGCGCCATCCCGCCAGGACATCGCCGAAGTCGAACAGGCCGGTGAGCGACCATTGATCGTCGTGGCACGCGAGCAGAAAGTTCTCCGGAATGTATTCGCCGGTCAGGATCACCGGCGGCGCATCCATCGGGATGAGTTCTTCCGCATCGCGCAGGAGATCGTCGAGGCCGGCGAGGAATTTCGGCGCGAGGCCGAGACGCGTGTGCCTGTTACGGCAACCCTCCATCTGCTGGCGCATGAGATCATCCCAGCGCGGCTCGATGGCAGCGAGCGGGCCGAGCGGGGCGCGCTGCACGGCGGCGATGGTCTCGCCGATCTGGTGCAGCACGCGCTCTTTCTGGTCCTCCGGCAGGTTCGGCCAGACCTCCGAGCCGAGCGTGCCTGTGAGGCGCGTGATGACGAGATAGGGCCAGTCGTCGCGCGTCCCCTCCGCGACGATCTCGGGGATCGGCAGAGGAAGACGGCCTTTGAGTTGCGTCAGCGAGCCGCGCTCGGAGACGAATTGCGCGCGCAAGAGCGGTGGGAAGATTTTGAGGATCAGGTTCTCGCCGAGCCCGACCACGAGATTGGTGCCGGTGGCAAACACATGCGGCGCGCGGACGTCGAGGCCGTGGCTGCGCGCGATGTCGAGGGCGATCGGCAACCATTGCGAGGACGCGGAGCGGAAAGCGCGGAAACTTCCGGAGTCGGTGAGGTCAGGGAGTTGTTGTGATGATGTATTTGTCATTGGTCGTTGCGCAGAGACAGCGGGCGCTCGCTTTGCTTCACCGGGTGCCAGCCGAGGAGGCGGTGCACCTCTCCCGCTTGCGGGGGAGGTCGGCGCGCAGCGCCGGGTGGGGGCTTTCTCCTCTTGGGGATTGTCCCGTTGTTGAGAGAGCCCCCTCCCCGGCCCTCCCCCGCAAGCGGGAGGGGGCGCGCCTCCCGTGCGGCTAGAGCCGGGCTTCATCGCAACACACCCTACCTGTCCGGACTGGCACGCTCGAACTGCCGCAGCAGCTTGTTGCCGCGCTCGACGGCGGAATCGAGCGCTGCCTGCGCGCTTTTCTGCCCCGCAAAGGCCTGCTCCAGCTCGTCCTCGATCGCGCCGCGGATCAACACGAAGGAGCCGAGCCTGATGCCCTTGGAATTCTCCGTCGGCGGATGCAGCGTGATCTCTTCGAACGAGATCGCCGAGCCCGGATTGCGCTCGTAAAATCCTTGCGCGCGCGTCAGCTCGGACGCGGCGCGGGTGATCGGCAGATAGCCGGTGTTCTGGTGCCAGGCGGCCTGCACGCCGGGCTGCGACAGATAGGCGAAGAACCGCGCCACGCCCTTGTATTCCTCGCGCGGCCGGTCGCGCAGCACCCACAGCGTGGCGCCGCCGATGATCGAGTTCTGCGGCGCGTCCTTCACGTCGGGCCAATACGGCATCATGCCGTAGCCGATCTCGAATTTCGAATTCGCCCTGATGTCGGCGCGCGTCGCCGAGGAGCCGATGAAGATGCCGCATTCGCCGCTCTGGAAGCGCGGCTCGGCTGCCTGGCCGCGGCCGCCATAATCGAACAGTTTTGTCTTCTGCCATTCGGCGAGCTGGGCGACGTGACGCACGAGGGGGGGATTGTTGATGGTCAATTCCGCGTCGAGGCCGCCAAAGCCGTTCGCGCGCGTGGCCAGCGGCAGATTGTGAAACGCCGAAAAATTCTCGACATGAATCCAGGACGGCCAGGACGTGGTGAAGCCGCAGGCCGCGCCGCGGTCGCGCAGGCGCTTGGCAGCCGCGCCGAGCTCGGGCCAGGTCTTCGGCGGCGCTTCCGGATCGAGCCCGGCGTCGCGGAACATGGTCTTGTTGTAATAGAGGATCGGCGTCGAGGAGTTGAACGGAAACGACAGCAGATTGCCGGCCGCGTCGGTGTAATAGCCGGAGACCGCCGGCAAATAGTCGGTCAGCGAGAACGGCTCGCCCTGGTCGCGCATCAGGCTGAACACCGGATAGATCGCGCCCTTGGCCGCGGTCATGGTGGCAGTGGCGACCTCGTTGACCTGGACGATCGCAGGCTGGCTGCGCGAGCGGAAGGCGAAGATCGCAGCCGTCACGGTCTCGGTGTAATTGCCCTTGTAGGCCGGCACGATGCGGTAGTCGGACTGCGAGGCGTTGAAGTCGGACGCGAGCTTCTCCAGCTGCTTGCCGAGCTCGCCGGACATGGCGTGCCACCAGGCGATGTCGGTGGCGGCCTGCGCCTTCGAGACGAATGCTGCGGCCGCGAGGACGGCAACGACCGGCAAAAGGCGCAATGCTGAAATCACGACGGCTCTTCCATCTGGAGCGGCAAGCGGCGACCGCCCCTGCTTAAGGCGCGGCATAACCGGTTTCAACCGGGAATGAGAGACAGCCGCGCCGCACAATCAGCCCGGGGGCCGCAGCGGGATGGCCTTCCCTTTACCATCTGCTAGATTGCATTGAACCTTTTGCTCCCGCCATAGACTCCACCACTGAGGGGTTGAGTGTGCCAGTGCTAAGCCGTGCCGAACTCTCGCGGACCGGGGTGATTGTCGTCGCGCTTCTGCTTGCCGCAGTCTCGATGAGTATGCGCGCGACGGGCGCCGTTGCGCGCGAATTTCGCGCCGCCGACACCCAGACCGAGGACTACCCGACCGTCCAGGCGCTGCGCTACATGGGCGCCCTGATCGCCGAGCGCACCAAGGGCCGCCACGAGATCAAGGTGTTCCACTCCCGTCAGCTCGGCGAGGAAAAGGAGACGATCGAGCAGACCCGGGCCGGTGCGATCGACCTCAACCGGACCAATGTCGCCCTGATCGGCAATTTCGTTCCGGCGATGAACGTGCTCGCCATGCCGTTCCTGTTCCGGTCCATCGAGCACATGCAGAAAGTGCTGGACGGGCCCGTCGGCAACGAGATCCTGAACAGTTTCGAGCCCTACGGCTTCGTCGGGCTCGCCTTCTACGATTCCGGCGCGCGGTCGATCTACAACGGGGTCCGCCCGGTGAAGAGCCTCGCGGATCTCAGGGGATTGCGGATCCGGGTGCAGCAGTCGGAGTTGATGAGCCAGATGATCCGCGCGCTCGGGGCCGAGCCGGTCGAGCTGCCCTATGGGCAGGTGCTCACCGGCCTCGCCAACCATTTGATCGACGGCGCCGAAAACAACTGGCCATCCTTCGTGACGACGGACCATTACAAGCATGCCGGCTACTACTCGCTCACCGAGCACACGATGAGCCCCGAAGTGCTGGTGATCTCGCTCAAGGCCTGGCAGAGCCTGTCGCCGGACGACCAGAAGATCTTCCGCGAGGCCGCGCAGCGCTCCAGCCGGTTCATGCGCGAGAAATGGCGCGACCTCGAGGAGCAGTCGCAGCGCAAGGCCCAGGAAGCCGGCGTCACCATCATCAGGGACATCGACCGCAAGCCGTTCGAGGATGCGATGATCCCGATCTACGCCAAGGCCGCGCGCGATCCCGCCGCGGCGGCGCTGATCGAACGCATTCGCAAGGTGGAGTGAGCCGCGTTGGCTGCGCTTGGACACAGCGAGCACGCAGACAGGCCGCCCGGCCCGATCGGGCGGCTGCGCGCGCGCCTGGTCGGCCTGCTGCGGGCGGTGCCGATCCGCTGGCGCATCCTGTCGATCGCCGCGCTGAACTCCGCCGTGGTGGTGGTGCTGGTCGCCATGATCTGGAACGGCGCGCAGGTGCTGGGCTCAGCCTGGGACGACGTCCGCCAGGTGCGCGAATCCGACCGGATCCTGGCGCTGCTCGAAAGCGAGACCGGTCGCCTGCACAATCTGATCCACCGCTACATCAACCAGCCGAGCCCCGACCTGTTCGCCGAGATCCTCTTGCTGCGCGAGGCGGTGCTGGGCACGCTGTCCAATCGTGCCGCCAAGGACCCGATGCTGTCGGGCTCGGTCGAGGAGCTGGAGCGCACGACCGACCGCTTCCTCAACGGCTTCGGCGAGCTGCGCAGCGTGCAGGCCACCATCGCGAAAACCTATGAGGAGCAGGTGCAGGGCCCGGCCCGGGACATGGCGGGCCTCTATTCCATCATCGAGGGCGCCACCGGCCATCGCGACGCGCTGATCTGGCCCTCGCTCGGCAAATCCCGCGAGGCCTTCACCGCGATGCTGGTGGCGGCCAATTCCTATTATCTGTCGCTGCAGACGGGCGCGGCCGACGACGCCCGCCGCAACACCGAGACGATCGAGAAGACCATCCCTGTCATGATCGATCTCGCCGACAACGATCTGCAGCGCATGGCGCTGCAGCGGCTCGGGGCCCGCACCGCCGCGCTGCGCGAGGGCTTTGCCAAGCTCTCCGAGCAGCTCGCGAGCCGCACCGAGCTGTTGCGCAACACCATCGACGCCAGCCAGGCCGAGGCGATCGGCGCCATCGACGATCTCTCGACCATGATGCGCCAGCGCGAGCAGAAGGCGCAGGAGACCTTCGACCGCACGCTTGCGGACATCTCCCGGCGGGTGCTGTCGATCGCGGTGATCTTCCTCGGCATCATCCTCACCGCCGGCGTGATGATCGCGCTGTCGATCCGGCTGCCGCTGCAGCAGATCATGACCGCGATGCGCGCGATCACGCTCGGCGACCTCGACCGCGAGGTGCAGGGCACCAAGGCACGCGACGAGGTCGGAGCCATGGCGCGCGCGGTGGAGGTGTTCCGCGAGAACGCGATCGCCAAGCGCGAGACCGAGGACGAGCTGCGCGCCGCCAAGGAGAAGGCCGAAAGCGCGCTGCTCGAGCTCAACACCGCGCAGCAGAACCTGATCGACGCCGAGAGGCTGGCCGCGCTCGGCGGCCTCGTTGCCGGCGTCGCCCACGAGGTCAACAACCCCATCGGCATCAGCCTGACGGTTGCCTCGAGCTTTGCCCGGCGCACCGAAATCTTCGAGGCCCAGCTCAAGGGCGAGGGCGGCCTGCGCCGCTCGCAGCTGGAAGAGTTCGTGCAGTCCTCGCGCGACGCCTCGCAGCAGCTCGTCGCCAATCTCCAGCGCGCCGGCGAGCTGATCCAGTCGTTCAAGCAGGTCGCGGTCGACCGCTCCCATGCCGAGCGGCGGCAATTCTCGCTCAGCGAGGCCACCGACCAGATCATCGCGAGCCTGCGGCCCGTGCTGAAGCGCTCGCCGATCACACTGCAGGTCGACGTGCCCGAGGGATTGCTGCTGGACGGCTATCCCGGCTCCTATGGCCAGATCCTGACCAATCTCTTCCTCAATGCCGCCAACCACGCCTTCGCCGACGGGCGGGCCGGCACCATCACGATCTCGGCGCGGCCGCGCGGGACCGAGGACATCGAGATCATCTTCACCGACGACGGGGCCGGCATGACCCCCGACGTGCAGCGCCAGGCCTTTGACCCTTTCTTTACCACCCGGCGCAATGAAGGCGGCACGGGCCTCGGCCTGCATATCGTCTATAACCTCGTCTCCCAGCAGCTCGGCGGCCGCATGATGCTGGAATCCAAGCTGGGACAAGGCACTACTTTTCGCATTATCATGCCCCGGGTCGCCAAGGGCGGCGCGCAGAGCACAGAAAGTGACGGGACTTCTCAATGGCCGAACAGGACGATGTCCTCCACCTGATCGACGATACCGGTTCCGCGTCGGAGGATAGCAACGCCCGGAAATGGAAGATCGCCGTCATCGACGACGATCCGGCGGTGCATGACGGCACCCGTTTTGCCCTCTCCGATTACAGCCTGAACGGCCAGAGCCTGGAGATCCTGTCGGCCTACTCCGCGGCGGAAGGCCGCAAGCTGATGGCCGAGCACAGCGACATCGCCGCCGTGCTGCTCGACGTCATCATGGAGACCGACGTCGCCGGCCTCGAGCTGGTCGAGTTCATCCGCAACGAGATCCGCAACGAGACCGTGCGCATCATCCTGCGCACCGGCCAGCCCGGCCAGGCGCCGGAACGGCGCGTGATCGTGCAGTACGACATCAACGACTACAAGGCCAAGACCGAGCTCACCGCCGACAAGCTGTTCACCTCGCTGACCGCGGCGCTGCGCTCCTACCAGCAGCTCGAGCGCATGGTGCAGACGCGGCGCGGGCTCGAGATCATCATCGACGCGGCGTCCACGCTGTACGACTTCAAGTCGATGCAGCGGCTCGCCGAGGGCGTGCTGACCCAGCTCGCCTCGCTGCTCAACGTCGACTGCGCCGGCATACTGGTCCTGCGCGACAATGGCGGCATCGACCCCGAACTTTCCGTGCTCGCCGGCAGCGGCTGCTACAGCCGCTTCATCGGCACGACCTCGTCCAAGGCGCTCGACCCCGATCTGCGCGAGATGGTGGAAGCCGCCTTCCAGGGCCGCAAGAACGAATTCGCCGACCACCGCAGCGTGATCTATTTGCGCACCGGATCCGGCCGCGAGGTCGTGGTGCTGCTGCAGGCCGAGCGCGAATTGTCCGAGACCGACCGCTCGCTGGTCGAGATCTTCTCGAGCCGGCTCTCGATCGCCTTCGACAACGTCATCCTCTACCAGCAGCTGCAGGACGCCAACACGCAGCTCGAGGACCGCGTCGCCCAGCGCACCCGCGCGCTGATGCAGGCCAACCGCCGCCTCTCCGCGCAATGGCTGCGGCTGCAGCGCGCCAACGGCTTCAAGAACGAGATTTTGGGCACGGTCGCGCACGATCTGAAGAATCCGCTCGGCGTCATTCTCGGCCGCACCGAGATGCTGAAGGAGCTGATCTCGACCGGCGCCTCGCAAACCGGCGTGGTCGCCCAGGTCGACCACATCCGCGACGCCACCAAGCGGCTGACCACGATGGTCGACCATCTGATCTCGGATGCGATGGCCGATGCCTTCGACATCACCATCCGCCGCGAGCCGGTCGACGTCGCCGCGCTGGTCAAGGAGGTTGCCGAGGCCAACCAGCCGCTCGCCGTCAACAAGCAGCAGACGATCAGCGTCACCGCGCCCGCCAACATCGTCACCATGTGCGATACCGACCGCATCCGCGAAGCCATCGACAACCTCATCAGTAACGCCATCAAATACTCGCCGATCGGCGGCAGGATCGACGTCGCCGTCAGCCACGAGGGCAACGACACCATCGTCCGCGTCAGCGACGAGGGCGCCGGCCTGTCGCCGGAGGATCTCGGCCGCCTGTTCGGCCGTTTCCAGCGGCTGTCGGCCAAGCCGACCGCCGGCGAGAGCTCGACGGGGCTTGGGCTCTCCATCGTCAAGCGCATCGTCGACATGCATGGCGGCGAGGTGACCGCCGACAGCGACGGGCCCGGCAAGGGCTCGACCTTCACCATCACCCTTCCCGCGACCGAAATGCCGTGATCAAGCCGCCATGACCCAAAGCCAGCACATCATGATCGTCGACGACGAGGCCCCGGCCCGGGAGATGGTCGGCGATTATCTCAAGATGCACGGCTTCACCGTGACGCTGTGCGACGGCGGCAAATCGCTCCGCGCGGCGATCGACGGCAGCATGCCGGATCTCGTCGTGCTCGACCTCAACATGCCCGAGGAAGACGGCCTCTCGATCATCCGCGACCTCAAGAGCCGCATCAACGTGCCGGTCATCATGCTCACGGCGACCGCGAGCCCGATCGATCGCGTCGTCGGGCTCGAGCTCGGCGCCGACGATTACGTGGCCAAGCCCTGCGAGCTGCGCGAGCTGATGGCGCGCATCCGCTCGGTGCTGCGCCGGAGCGTGCCGGCCAAGGCCGCAGCGCCGGAGGCTGCGGCGGCGAAATCGGACAAGGAGCAATTGGTGCGCTTCGGCACCAAATGGCTCGATCTCGAGGCCCAGGCTTTGCGCGACGACGAGGGCAACGAGCATCCGCTGACCGCGTCCGAGTTCGGGCTGTTAAGGGTGTTCGCGGCCAATCCGAAGCGCGTGCTGTCACGCGAGCGCCTGCTCGAGCTCGCCAACGCGCGCGACGCCGAAGCCTTCGACCGCGCCGTGGACCTGCGCATCATGCGCATCCGCCGCAAGATCGAGCCCGATCCGGCCAAGCCCGCCGTGATCCGCACCATCCGCGGCGGCGGCTATCTGTTCTCGCCGCAGGGCGACAAGGCGTAACGGCGCGGGGGAGTTAAGGGCGCGCCACCCTCCGCTGTCGTCCCGGACCAGCGCGCCCTCAGGCGCGCGCCGATCCGGGATCCATAACCACCGGCCGTGGTTTGGCGAAGACTCGGAGTTGTCAGCTCGCTCGGCAACCTCTCCCTGTGGTGATGGGTCCCGGGTTCGCTTCGCGCCCCGGGACGACACCAATGGGTGCCGCGCGACCGAACGCAATCCCCCCAAATACGTTCCGCGCGGCGCGGCGCGCCCCAAAATCCCCACCCCCGTATTTTCCGTATATTGAAATTCCTCAGCTTTTTGCCTCGAATGTTTCGTCGCGCTCCTTCCGACGAAACAATTTGGCGGCGCACGAAACCATTTTCCCCTTTTCGTGCAGACGTCCCGAAACGTTGGCTCATTAACACTTTGGTCCAAGGAAACGCCGCTCGGTTGCGGCGCTACGGGGAGCCAAGTCAATGCCGAACGTCATCGCCATCAACGCCCAGGCCAGCCAGAGCATCATCGCCGCTCAGGCGACTTCGGACGACATGCTCCTCGAGAGCATTGCGGAGGGCAACCGGACGTCGATGCATATCCTGTATTGCCGGCACAATGTGCGGGTATACCGCTTCATCCTGCGCATCGTGCGTGACGCCACCGCGGCCGAAGACCTCGTCAGCCAGGTGTTTCTGGACGTCTGGCGCACCGCCGGCCAGTTCCAGGGCCGCTCGCAGGTCTCGACCTGGCTGCTCTCGATCGCCCGCTTCAAGGCCCTGACCGCGATGCGCCAGCGTCGCTTCGAGGACATCGACCAGGAAGACGTGCGCCAGATCCCTGATGGCGCCGACACGCCGGAGACCTCGCTCGACCGCAGCGACACCAGCGCCATCCTGCGCGCCTGCGTGCAGAAGCTGTCGCCCGCGCATCGCGAGATCATCAACCTCGTCTACTACCACGAGAAGTCGGTGGAAGAGGTCGGCCAGATCATCGGCATCCCCCAGAGCACCGTGAAGACCCGGATGTTCTACGCCCGCAAGCAGCTGGCCGAATTGCTTAAGGGCGCCGGCGTCGAGCGTTTCGCCGCCTGAGACCAAGGATTTCAAAGGGATAGGGCCTGATAAGGGCCCTACCCCGGACACGGAAGCGTTACTGCCGACGAAACAATTGAAACAAAGCACAACATCAGGCGGAAAAACTTCCTCCCTATAAAGCTTGCATACGGTTTCGTTAAACCTCCCAAGACCTCCAGCGACCCGGACGATGCCCCCGTCCGGGTCGTTTTGTATTGGGGGGTGGGTGGCCACGGTCTCCCGCCTCTCCCGCTTGCGGGAGAGGCCGACGCACTCGCAGAGTGCGGCGGGGGAGGGGTC
>NZ_CAKZJO010000034.1 GCF_936943645.1 uncultured Bradyrhizobium sp.
CTCGCGCTGCGCGCGATCGACCCTCCCCCTCCAGGGGAGGGTAAGAAGCGCTCCGCCTACCGCGGAGCCATGCGGATGGCGCCGTCGAGACGGATGGTCTCGCCGTTCAGCATCGCGTTCTCGACGATGTGCACGGCGAGCGCGCCGTATTCCTTGGCATCGCCAAGACGCGAGGGATGCGGCACCTGCGCGCCCAGGCTCTTGCGGGCTTCCTCGTTCAGGCCCATCAGGAGCGGCGTGAAGAACAGGCCGGGCGCGATGGTGTTGACGCGGATCTTCTGGCTGGCGAGATCACGTGCGGCCGGCAGGGTCAAACCAACGACGCCGCCCTTCGAAGCGGAATAGGCGATCTGGCCGATCTGGCCTTCATAGGCCGCGACCGAAGCGGTGTTGATGATGACGCCGCGCTCTTCACCAACCGGCTCGATGGTGACGAGACGCTCGGCGAACAACCGCAGGCAGTTGAAAGTGCCGATCAGGTTGACGTTGATTATGCGGGCGAACTTCTCGAGCGGATAGACGCCGTCGCGGCCGACGATGCGCTGCGAGCCACCGATGCCGGCGCAGTTCATCAGCACGCGCGCAACGCCGTGCGCGGCTTCCGCCTTGGCAATCGCCGCCTTGATCTGCTCCTCGGAGGTCACGTCGGCATGAAGCGCGACGCCCTTCACCTCGGCGGCGACCTTCTCGGCGTTGTCCTTGTTCTGGTCGATCACGCCGATCTTGGCGCCCTTGGCCGCCATGGCGCGGGCGGTGGCTTCACCGAGACCGGAACCACCACCGGTGATGAGAACGGCTACGTCTTTCAATTCCATCGCTAGTACCTTTCCTCTGCCTTTTCCTTGGGCGTTTCTTCTCTAAACTTTGAGAGTGATGGCCGGATTATCCGGCCGCGGCAGCTTCCCCGGCTTGCGTGAGGATGCCGCCGCAGATCAGCGTTTCCATGTGCCTGATGTATTGCCGGCAAACGTCATCGGTGACCGGACCGACGCCGGTCGCGCGAGACATCGCGTGCCGGCCGAAGAACAGGTGATCGCAGGCGCCGATCAGGCTGGTGTAGAACAGCACCGGATCGGTGGCGCGGAATTCGCCGCGGCTGACGCCCTCGGCGAGCAGGCGGCGGTGAAAATCCAGCAGCGGCGCAACGAAGAACTTTGAGACTTCATCCGCGGAGCCCGCGCTGGTCTCATGGAGGAGATAGTGGATCAGCCGGTTCATATAGGGGAACCGGTGATAGGCGCGGATGATGCCGGCGATGTGCAGCTTCAGCTTCGCCGTCGCCGTGATGGGCTGCGCCAGGAGATATTCGAGATTGGACATCTCGGTCGCAGCGTCCCGCGCGAGCAGCGCCAGCAGCAGGCCGTCCTTGTTGCCGAAATGATATTTGACCAGCGCGGCGTTGGCGCCCGACTTCTGCGCGATGTCGGACAGCGAGATCTCGATCGAGGAACGTTCGATCATCAGCTCGCTCGCGGCCACGAGCAATTTCTCCGCCGTGGAATTCCTTCCGCTCGGGAGCCTGGTCGGTACGCTGGTAGCCACGGAAGATCCCTGTTCGCCGCTCGAAGCGGGGCGCAGATAAGCTCAAGCAGCGCCTCATCACAAGAGTTAATTGATCGATTGACTAAACGATCTCCCGTCCCTTAAATCCGTCCCCGACAACCAACCCAAGCAAGAATTCAGGGAGAAACCGACATGGCCGAGGCTTACATCGTCGCCGCCGCGCGTACCGCGGGCGGGCGCAAGGGGGGCCGCCTCGCCGGCTGGCATCCGGCCGACCTCGCCGCGAAGGTGCTGGACGAGCTGGTCGATCGCACCAAGGTCGATCCGGCCCTGGTCGAGGACGTGATCATGGGCTGCGTGATGCAGGTCGGCGAGCAGTCCAACAACGTCGCGCGCAACGCGATCATGGCCTCGAAGCTGCCGGAGAGCGTGCCGGGCACCTCGATCGACCGTCAATGCGGCTCCTCGCAACAGGCGCTGCACTTCGCCGCGCAAGCCGTGATGTCCGGCGCGATGGACGTCGTGATCGCCGCCGGCGTGGAATCGATGACGCGCGTGCCGATGGGCCTGTCCTCGCAGCTCGCCGCCAAGAACGGCTTTGGCCATTACAAGAGCCCGGGCATCGAGGCGCGCTATCCGAACATCGTGTTCAGCCAGTTCACCGGCGCCGAGATGATGGCCGAGAAGTACGGCCTGTCGAAGGATGACCTCGACGAATATTCCTACAACAGCCATCAGCGCGCGATCGCGGCAACGCAGGCCGGTCACTTCAAGAAGGAGATCGTGCCGCTCGAGATTACCCGCGCCGACGGCAGCAAGGACACCCACCACATCGACGAAGGCATCCGCTTCGACGTCACCCTCGACGGCATCAAGGGCGTCAAGCTGATCGCCGAGAACGGCAAGCTCACCGCGGCCAGCGCCAGCCAGATCTGCGACGGCGCCTCCGGCGTGATGGTCGTCAACGAGCGCGGCCTCAAGCAGCTCGGCGTGAAGCCGCTGGCGCGTATCCATCACATGACCATGACCGGCGGCGATCCCGTCATCATGCTCGATGCTCCCTTGCACGCGACCAAGAAGGCGCTGGAGAAGGCCGGCATGAAGGTCGACGACATCGACCTGTTCGAGGTCAACGAGGCCTTCGCCTCGGTGCCGACCGGCTGGCTGAAGACCACCGGCGCAGATCCGGCGCGCCTCAACGTCAACGGCGGCGCCATCGCGCTCGGCCATCCGCTCGGCGGCTCCGGCACCAAGCTGATGACGACGCTGGTCCACGCCCTGCACCAGCGCGGCAAGCGTTACGGCCTGCAGACCATGTGCGAAGGCGGCGGCATGGCGAACGTGACGATCGTGGAGCGGCTGTAAGCCGATACGTCGCCACACAAACGGTGTCGTCCCGGACAAGCGCGCCACAAGCGCGCGCCGATCCGGGACCCATAACCACAGGAGACTGTGGTTATGCTGCGCCGGAGCTCCATCTCGTTTCAACAACCGCGTCCTGTGGTTATGGGTCCCCGCCTTCGCGGGGACGACACCTTGCTTGCCGCGAGACCTCCCAAATGACCCACCCCTCCATTCACGCCAAGACCACGCCCGACAAGATCGCCTATCGGATGGCCGGAACCGGCAAGGCGATCACCTATCGCGAGCTCGACGAGCTCTCGAACCAGGGCGCGCAGCTGTTTCGCTCGCTCGGACTCAAGGCCGGCGACCACATCGCGCTGTTGATGGAAAACCGCCTCGCCTTCATGGAGCTGTGCTGGGCCGCGCAGCGGAGCGGGCTGTATTACACCGCGATCAGCCGCTATCTGAAACAGGACGAGATCGAGTACATCATCGCCGATTGCGGCGCCAAGGTCGTGATCACGACGCCGAAATGCGCCGACCAGATCAAGGGCCTGATCAAGGGCGCGCCCGGCGAGCCGGTCTTCTACATGATGGACGAGCCTCTCGCCGGCTTCCGCTCCTACGACAAGGAAGCCGCCGCGCAGCCGACCACGCCTGTTACGGACGAGGTCGCCGGCTACGACATGCTGTATTCTTCGGGCACCACCGGCCGCCCGAAGGGGATCAAGAAGGCCTTCGAAGGCAACAAGATCGACGTCCCCAACGCCTTCCTGCGCGTGCTCTGCGCGGACATGTGCGGCATGAATGCAGACAGCACCTACCTCTCGCCGGCGCCGCTCTATCACGCAGCGCCCTTGCGCTTCAACATGATGGCGATCGTGCTCGGCGGCACCTCCATCATCATGGAGCATTTCGACGCCGAGGAATTCCTCAAGCTGGTCGAGAAGTACAGGGTCACGCAGTCCCAGCTCGTGCCGACCATGTTCGTGCGCATGCTCAAGCTGCCGGACGAGGTGCGCACGAAGTACGACGTCTCCACACTGAAGGGCGCGATCCACGCCGCCGCACCCTGCCCGGTCGACGTGAAAGCCAAAATGATCGAGTGGTGGGGCCCGATCCTGATCGAATATTACGCGGGCTCGGAAGGCAACGGCGTCACCGTCTGCAATTCGCAGCAATGGCTGGAGCATCGCGGCAGCGTCGGCCGCGCCGTGGTCGGCAAGATCAAGATCCTGGACGAGAACGACGAGGAGCAGCCGGTCGGCGAGATCGGCACGGTCTATTTCGCCGACGCGCCGGCGTTCACCTATCACAACGATCCCGAGAAGACGAAGAAGGCCTACAACGCCAAGGGCTGGTCGACGCTCGGCGACGTCGGCTATCTCGACAAGGACGGCTTCCTGTTCCTCACCGACCGCAAGTCCTACATGATCATCTCCGGCGGGGTGAACATCTACCCCCAGGAGACCGAGGACGTGCTGATCACGCACCCCGACGTCGCAGACGTCGCCGTGTTCGGCGTGCCGAACGAGGAAATGGGCGAAGAGGTGAAGGCGGTGGTACAGCCGCACGACATGAGCCGCGCCGGCAAGGCGCTGGAGGCCGACCTGATCGCCTACTGCAAGGGTCGTCTCTCCGCGATCAAGTGTCCGCGCTCGATCGATTTCGAAGCCGAGCTGCCGCGCACGCCGACGGGCAAGCTGGTGAAGCGCCATCTGCGCGATAAATATTGGCCGAAGACGGCGGCGAAGATCTGAGGCTCTCTTTCTTACCCTCCCCTGGAGGGCCCCTGGAGGGGCAGGGCTATCGCATGTGGAAATCGCGAGTCTCTTCCGGAGCTTAGCCGGCAATGTGCTTGCGCGACGCTGCCAAGCAGCGGAATCGGATCGAGAACAAAACGGAATCGAACCGCGAAGCTGGAGCGACACTTCTCGAACGTGTGCTTTACAAGTGTCGACAGCGCTTTGCTTTTTCCCATATGCGATAGCCCTGCCCTCCAGGGGAGGGTGGGAGCCTCCGGCGAGGCTAGTGCGGCTGTCCCGCAAACACCCGATCCAGTGCCGCGTCATAGGTTGCCTGCACCAGCTCCGGATGCAGCTTGGCCAGCGCTTCCATCATCACGCCGGAATTGATCTCGAGCACGCGCCAGTCGCCGTCGACGCGAACTATGTCGATCGATGCAAAGGTGATACCGATGGCGCGCGCAGCGTCGATCGCAAGCTTGGCGCAGGCCGCGCGCATCTCGCCATCCTCCAACAGCACCGGCTTCGCGCCGGCGTCGAGATTGTGCCGCCAATCCGTGCCGCGCTGCTTGCTGTAGACGACCAGCGGCACGTCATCGAGCAGGATCACGCGGACCTCGTCTTCGATCGCGACATAGGGCGAGATCACGAGCCCCGTGCTCATCGCAAAGACCTCGCCGGTTGCGTGGTCGAGCTCCGCCTCGGTCGTCACTTTGAACACCGCGCGCCCCGAGGTCCCCTCGTTCGGCTTCACCACCACGCCTTGCGGATTGTCGCGCAGCAGGTCCAGCATCGCCTTTCGCCAGTCGGCGCCAACGACCTTCTCGCCCAGCTTCGGGTTGAGGGAGAGGTGATGCGGAATGCAGCGCACGCCCGCGATCGCCAGCGCCTCCGATGTCGCCGATTTGTCGTTGGCGAGGCGATGCGCGATGGCGCTGTTGAGGCCGATGTCGTAGCCGAAGGCGAAGCGCCGTGCCTCACCGCTGTTCATCGCGATCAGCCAGCCGCCGGCGCGGACTTCGACCGCGATGCCGTGGCGTGCGCAATAGTGTCTGATCGCCTGAACGAAGATTCGCTCGCCGCTCGCCATCTGCCTCAACCGCTGCTCCTGGCGCCAAAAGCCGCAAAAATGCGGGGATCGGCGCCAAACCGGGATGGAAATCAGAGCTATTCTTAATGAAATTCTCGCGAGCGCGACGGAAATTAAGTGCTGCCATCGAGCCCTTCAGGGAAAAGAAATTGCCCTCGCCGCAGGCCGGGCAGCAGATTCATTAATGATGCGGCCAGTTCTGCTGCAAATGCCGGTTTGATCGGCATCAATTGCATCCGAAACGAGGTTGATTATTGGTCTCAATGGCGTAGATCACACACGCGAAATCCTCCGCCATGGCAATGGTGTCCGCCCCGTTTTCAGGGCCGGGCAACGCTTTTGCCCCTAAAACCGCAGACATTCGGAATATCGAAAATCATGAGCGCGTTTTACCGAGAGAAGGTTCTTTCCGTTCAGCACTGGACCGACACGCTGTTCAGCTTCCGCGCCACGCGCGACACCGGCTTCCGTTTTCAAAACGGTCAGTTCGCCATGATCGGCCTCGAGGTCGACGGCCGTCCGCTGCTGCGTGCCTACAGCATGGCGAGCGCCAACCACGAGGAAGAGCTCGAGTTCTTCTCGATCAAGGTGCAGGACGGCCCGCTGACCTCACGCCTGCAGAAGATCAAGGAAGGCGACACCATCCTGGTCGGCCGCAAGGCGACGGGCACGCTGGTCACCGACAACCTGCTTCCCGGCAAGCGGCTGATGCTGCTCTCGACCGGCACCGGCCTTGCGCCCTTCGCCAGCCTGATCAAGGACCCCGAGGTCTATGACCAGTTCGAGTCGATCGTGCTGGTGCATGGCTGCCGCCAGGTCTCCGAGCTCGCCTATGGCGAGAAGCTCGTCGCGAACCTTCGCGAAGACGAGCTGTTCGGCGAGCTGCTCGCGGACAAGCTGATCTACTACCCGACCGTGACTCGCGAGCCGTTCAGGAACCGCGGCCGCATCACCGACCTCATCAACTCCGAGCAGATCTTCAACGACATCGGCCAAGGCCCCCTCGACATCGCAACCGACCGCGTCATGATGTGCGGCAGCCCGGGGATGCTCGAAGAGCTGAAGGTGATGTTCGAGGGCCGCGACTTCATCGAAGGCTCCGGCAACAAGCCCGGCCATTTCGTGATCGAGAAGGCGTTCGTCGAGCGCTGAGTTTTGTTCGTCGTCTCGCCGAACACTTAGCCATCCACTCCGCCGTCGTCCCGGACAAGCGCGCCCTCAGGCGCGCGCCGATCCGGGACGACAGCTTGGCGTGTGGAAACCAGTGTGGCCCACCCCTAAAAGCCCCTCTAACCCTTTCCTCCACCACCCCTCTGTTGCACTGCAAAAGCCTATCCTCTCGGCTGATTGATTTGTCACGGCCGATTTCGCTAGCCTGAAACAAGGGCCGCGTCATATCCGTATGACAGGCGAGGGCGTATCGTACCGCCTCATGCTGGCGAGAGGATCGGATCGTGGCCGACGACAACAAGACTCAGCAATCCCCCAAACGCCTGCCGCTGGCGGAGGAGGGGATCATGGAAACCCTGCTGCTGCCATTCTCGCCGCGCTTCATCGTGCTGACGATCTGCGCGGTCGTCACCGCGCTCCTGATCGGCATCGGTATCGTCGATCGCAAGATCTTCGACATCCTGCTGGTCCCGATCCTGATCTTCGGTGCGCTGACGCTGCTCGGCGTCCGCGATCTCCTGCAGAAGAGCCACGCGGTGCTGCGCAACTATCCGATCGCGGCGCATATCCGCTTCCTGCTCGAAGAGATCCGCCCGGAGATGCGGCAGTATTTCTTCGAGAGCGAGAAGGACGGCATGCCGTTCTCGCGCGACACCCGCGCGGTGGTCTATCAGCGCGCCAAGATGGAGCTGGACAAGCGCCCGTTCGGCACCCAGGAGGACGTCTATCGCGAGGGCTATGAGTGGATGCATCACTCGGTCTCGCCGAAGACGCATGCCCAGGAGAAATTCCGCATCAGCATCGGCGGGCCCGACTGCGCAAAGCCCTATTCGGCCTCGGTGTTCAACATCTCCGCGATGAGTTTCGGCGCGCTCAGCCCCAATGCGGTGCGGGCGCTCAATGCCGGCGCCAAGAAAGGCGGCTTCGCGCATGACACCGGCGAGGGTGGTGTCAGCCCCTATCATCGCGAGATGGGCGGCGACATCATCTGGGAGATCGGCTCCGGCTATTTCGGTTGCCGTCATCTCGACGGCACCTTCGATCCCGAAGCGTTCGCGCGAGTCGCGACCGACGACCAGATCAAGATGGTCGAGCTCAAGGTCAGCCAGGGCGCCAAGCCCGGCCATGGCGGTGTGCTGCCGGCGGCGAAGGTCTCGGAGGAGATCTCGAAAATCCGCGGCGTCGCGATGGGCGAGGATTGCATCTCACCGGCCTCGCATCGCGCCTTCTCGACGCCCGTGGGCATGATGCAGTTCATCGCCGAGATGCGCCGCCTGTCCGGCGGCAAGCCGGCCGGCTTCAAGCTGTGCATCGGCCACCCCTGGGAATTCCTGGCGATCTGCAAGGCGATGCTTCAGACCGGCATCTATCCCGATTTCATCGTGGTCGACGGCAACGAAGGCGGCACCGGCGCGGCCCCGCTGGAGTTCATGGATCATCTGGGCATGCCGATGCGCGAGGGCGTCAATTTCGTCCACAACGCGCTGATCGGCATCAACGCGCGCGACCGCATCAAGATCGGTGCGTCCGGCAAGATCGCCACCGCCTTCGACATGGCGCGCGCGATGGCAATCGGCGCGGACTATTGCAACTCGGCGCGCGGCTTCATGTTCTCGCTCGGCTGCATCCAGTCGCTGAGCTGTCACACCGACCGCTGTCCGACCGGCGTCGCGACGCAGGATCCGACCCGGGCACGCGCCCTCTACGTGCCGCTCAAGATCGATCGCGTGCACAATTATCACCACGCGACACTGCATTCGCTGACCGAGCTGATCGCCGCCGCCGGCCTCGAGCATCCGCAGCAGCTGCGTCCGATCCACTTCACCCAGCGCACATCGACCACCGACGTGAGATCCTTTGCGCAGCTCTATCCGGCGCTGCGTCCGGGCGAGCTGCTCGAAGGCACGGAAGACCCGCGCTTCCGCGACGCCTGGCGGATGGCGCAGGCCGACACGTTCCAGCCGGCGCTGTAGGCGCGGCGCTCGCCCCACTGCGATACCGCGCAAGGCACGTCGCGAGCAGAGCGGGCCTTTAACGTTTGGTTCAACTTTGGGTGTAGATTGTGCCCATGGACGAACGACGCGACAAAGCAAGGCATCGCGTGCTGAAGGCCGGAACGATCGAGTTCGGCGGCGGCGCGATCGACTGCACCGTGCGCAACCTGTCCGACACCGGCGCCGCGCTCGACGTCACCAGTCCCCTCGGCATTCCCGAGCATTTCACCCTGTTCGTCCAGGCCGACGGCACCCATCTGTCCTGCACCGTGGTCTGGCGCAAGGAGAAGCGGATCGGCGTGCGATTCGGGTAGGGCCTCGTTGCCTGCTGCGTTTTCAGCTGTCGTCCCGGACAAGCGTCAGCGCAGATCCGGGACCCATACCGCGTGATCTGTCGATCGCGGTTGGTGGCAGTACCGAATAGCGGCTCTTCGCCAAACCACGTCCTGGGAGTATGGGTTCCGGATCGGCGCGCTCGAGGCGCGCTTGTCCGGGACGACGAGCGGGGATTGGAGCGGCAGCATGCGCCACACCAGCGCGCGCACGCGCGCCGCCGCTCAATCACCCCGTCTCGACCTCGCTCAACCGGCTCGCGAGGATCTTGTCGATCCTGCGTCCGTCGAGGTCGACCACCTCGATGTGCCAGCCGCCGAAGTCGAAGGCGTCGCCGACAGCGGGCAATGCGTTGAATTGTTGCAGCACCAGCCCCGCCACGGTGTTGTAACGGTGCGGCGGCAATTCGATGCCGAGCAGCTCGCCGAATTCGTCAACCGGCATCCAGCCTGCGATCAGCAGCGAATCGTCGGCGCGCTTGACGAAGGCCGGCTCCGGCGGTCCCTTCTCGGAATGGAAGGCGCCAACGATCGATTCGAGAATGTCGGCCGCAGTCACCATGCCTTCGAAACCGCCATATTCGTCGTAGACGAGACCGACGTGAACCGGGGCGGCCTTCAGGATGGTCAGCACGTCGCGCGCGTCCGCCGACGCCGGAATGCCGGGCGCCTCGCGCACGAGCGCGCGCAGGTCGGGTTCGCGGTCGTTCATATAGGCAACCAGGAGATCCTTGGCCTGGAGCACGCCGATCGGCTTGTCGCGGTCGCCGTCGGAGACGGGAAAGCGCGAATGCGGGCTGCCCGCGATGACGGCCTGGATGGCGGCGGGATCGTCATTCAGGTCGATCTCGTCGACCTCCGTGCGCGGCGTCATGACCGCGCCGACCGGTCGGTCGCCGAGCCGCATCACGCCGGCGATCATTTCCTTCTCGCCGGGCTCGAGCACGCCTGCGCTCTCGGCTTCGCTGACGAGATGATGGATCTCGTCCTCCGAGACCTTCTCCTCGGCCTTGCCGCCGCGGCCGAGCAAGGTGAGGATCAGCTTGCCGGAGAGGTCGAGCAGAAAGACCAGCGGCAGCGAGACCTTCGCGAGCACGTGCATGGCCGGCGCAACTCTCACCGCGATGCTTTCGGGATCGCGCAGCGCCACCTGTTTCGGCACCAGCTCGCCGACGATCAGGGTGGCGTAGGTGATGAGCGTGACGACGATGCCGACGCCGACGATGTCGGCGATGCCGGAGGACAGGCCGAGCTCGATCAGCCATTGCGTCAGCCGCTGTCCGAGTGTCGCGCCGGAGAACGCGCCGGAGAGCACGCCGACCAGGGTGATGCCGATCTGCACCGTCGAGAGAAACTTGCCGGGATCGGCCGCCAGCGTCAGCGCCCGCTCGGCACCGCGCACGCCCTTGGCTGCAAGCAGCGACAGCCGCGCCGGGCGGGACGAAACCACGGCCAGCTCGGACATGGAGAGCAAGCCGTTGATGACGATCAGGACGACGACGATGACGAGTTCCAGCGAGAGCATGATGTTCCGGAGGTAAGCAAGTGTGGCCGGATGGCAGCACAAGCCATTGATATAGGTATTCGGCGAGGAAGTGCCGGCAATTCTGCGCATTCGCAGCGCTGGGAACCCATGTCCCACGCGCTTCTGGAGCCCTCCGCGACGACCTGACGCTCCGCGGAACTACGGATTGTTGCTTAACGACCCCTTAGTGGACGCTGGGTAGGTTTTCGACATTGCAGAAATCCATTCGGGGGACCCAAGATGCGCATCGGGAAACTTTTCGCGCTGTCGATGCTGACGGTGACGGTTTTCGCGGTCATCCTCGGCGCCGAAGTGCTGATACCGCAGACCCGCATCTTCACGAACCGCTCCGACGCGATCAAGACCGTCGATGCTTTCGGTGCGATGCTGACGGTCAGCCAGCACGTCGCCGGGCTTCGTGCGCCCTACATCTCACCGATCTTCCAGGAAGGTGCTGCGACGCCGGCCCAGAACGAAGCTGCCGGGAAGGCCGCGAAAGCGGCCGATGTCGGCTTCGAGGCCGCACGGCGCGCCATCATGGTGCTCGATGACAGCGCGGCGATGATCGACACCCTGGATCGCACCGCCCGTCGGCTCAAGGACGTCACCACGGCAGCGGATCGCGCGATGAGTGTTCCCCTGGCGGCGCGCGACAGCGCTGTGGTCAAGGGCTTCCTGCCCGCCGTTGCCGAGATCATCAACAATATCGAGCCGATCATGAACCGGCTCGAAGGGCAGGTCGTCAACGCCGATTCCTCGCTTGCGGCGCTCTTGAGCCTGGCGCGGACGGCGCAGGATCTGCGCGTCTCGGCCGGCAGCCGCGCCGCCACGCTGTCGCCGGCACTATCCGCGCGCCGTCCGCTCGTGGCCGCCGAATTCTCGCTGATGGACCGCATGCAGGGACGTGTGGAAGCCGACCGCGAGCGCATCGAAGCCGGCATGCAGCAGCTCGGCAATCCGCCCCGGATCGCCACCGCGCTGAAGGCGGCAACGGAGTCCTATTTCGGCAAAGCCGCGCCGGTCGTGGAGAAGGAGATGCCCGCGGCGAGGGGGGACGGGAAGTACGGCGTCAATGCCGAGGAGCTGGCGACCGTCATCGTCCCCGCCATCCAGATGTTCTACGGCGTGCGCGACGCCGCGCTGGCCGAAGCGGCCGAGCGCGCCTCGGCTGCGCGCAGCGGCGCCTTGGCGATGCTCGCGCTGGCGGGGGTCGCCGTGCTTGCCTTGCTCGGAACGCTCGCCGGCGTGACCATGATGCTGCGCAGCCGTGTGGTGACGCCGCTCGGCCGGATTGCGGACGTGATCGGCAAGCTCGCCGCCGGACAGCACGAGGTCGAGATCCCCGCGACGGGGCGCGATGACGAGATCGGCCAGGTGGCAGGCTCGCTGCAGCACTTCAAGGATTCGCTGCTCGCCAAGAAGGCTGCCGACGAGGCGTCCGCGGTCGAGGCCGATGCGAAGCTGCGGCGCAGCCAGCGCATGGATCAGGTCGCGCGCGACTTCGAAGCCATGATCGGCGATGTGATCAACACGGTGTCGTCGGCCTCGTCGGAGCTCGAAGCGTCCGCGGGAACGCTGACGAGCGCGGCCGATCAATCGGAAAAGGTCACCGCGACCGTCGCGGCCGCCTCCGAACAGGCCTCCACCAACGTGCAGACCGTCGCCTCGGCAGCCGAGGAAATGGCCTCGTCGGTCGACGAGATCAGCCGCCAGGTGCAGGATTCCGCGCGCATCGCCGGCGAAGCAGTGCAGCAGGCCGGGCGGACCAATGACCATGTCGGCGAGCTCGCCCGGGCCGCGGGACGGATCGGGGACGTCGTCGAGCTCATCAGCCAGATCGCAGGCCAGACCAATCTTCTGGCCCTCAATGCCACCATCGAGGCCGCGCGTGCTGGCGAGGCCGGGCGCGGCTTCGCCGTCGTCGCCTCCGAGGTCAAGGCGCTGGCGGAGCAAACCGCCAAGGCCACCGGCGAGATCAGCCAGCAGATCTCGGGAATCCAGACCGCGACGGAGGAGTCCGTCGGTGCCATCAAGGCGATCGGCGACACCATCACCCGCATGTCCGAGATCGCATCCGCAATCGCCTCGGCGGTCGAGGAGCAGGGCGCCGCGACGCGGGAGATTTCCCGCAACGTGCAGCAGGCCGCACGCGGCACCCAGCAGGTCTCCGCCAGCATCGTCGACGTGCAGCGCGGCGCGAGCCAGACCGGCTCGGCGTCCTCCAACGTGCTGGCGTCGGCCAAGTCGCTGTCCGGCGAAAGCACCCGCCTCAAGACCGAGGTCGGCAAGTTCCTGGATGCGATCCGCGCGGCATAGGTTCACCTCTCCCGCTTGCGGGAGAGGTCGCGCCGAAGGCGCGGGTGAGGGCT
>NZ_CAKZJO010000035.1 GCF_936943645.1 uncultured Bradyrhizobium sp.
CCGCGGCGAGCCACCCTCTCCCACAAGGGGAAAGGGAAGAGCAGCTCGCCCTTACGTAAACAGCGTCGGCTGCTGCCGTGCGGCGCGCTCCTGCGCTTCGACGACGGCCACCGCCGTCATGTTGAGGATGCCGCGCGCCGTCACCGACGGCGTCAGGATATGCGCCGGACGCGCCGGGCCGATCAGGATCGGGCCGACAGGCAGCGCGTCCGCGAGCGACTTGATCATCTGATAGGCAACGTTGGCAGTGTCCAGCGTCGGCATGATCAGGATGTTGGCCTCGCCCTCCAGCTTGGAATGCGGCAGCACCATCTTTCGCGCCGCGACGGAAAGCGCCGTATCGCCCTGCATCTCGCCGTCAGCCTCGATTTCCGGATGCTTGTCCTTCAGCAGCTGGGTCGCCAGCCGCATCTTGCGCGAGGAGTCGGTATCGTAGCTGCCGAAATCCGAATGCGAGATGAAGGCGATCTTCGGCTTGATGTTGAAGCGCTGGACATGGACCGCAGCGAGCGAGGCGATCTCGGCGAGCTCTTCCGCGCTCGGATTGGGCCGCACCTGGGTGTCGGCGATGAAGAAGGCGCCCTTGCTGGTGATCAGCAGCGCCAGCGCCGCGTAATCGCTGATTCCGGGCGAGAAGCCGACGATCTCGCGGACATGGCGCAGATGGCTCATATAGCGACCCTCGACGCCGCACAGCATGGCGTCCGCCTCGCCGCGCGTGACCGCGAGCGCCGCGATCACCGTGTTGTTGGTGCGAACCACCGTGCGCGCCGCGTCCGGCGTCACGCCGCGGCGGCCGGCGACCTCGACATAGGACTGCACGTAAGAACGGTAGCGCGGATCGTCCTCGGGATTGACGAGATCGAAATCCTTGCCGGCGCGGATCGAGAGGCCGAACCGCTTGATGCGCGCGTCCACGACCGAAGGACGACCGACCAGGATCGGCCGCGCCAAATTCTCCTCCAGCACCACTTGCGTGGCGCGCAGCACGCGCTCGTCTTCGCCTTCGGCGTAGATCACGCGTACCGGCTGGGTCTTGGCCTTGGCGAACATCGGCTTCATGACGAGGCCGGAGCGGAAGGCGAAGCGCTCGAGCAGCGCAGTGTACTCGTCGAAATTGGTGATGGGCCGCGTTGCGACGCCGGACTCCATCGCAGCCTTCGCCACCGCGGGGGCGATGCGCAGGATCAGGCGTGGATCAAAGGGGCTCGGAATGAGGGAGCCCGGGCCGAACCCCTGCGTCTCGCCGGTATCAAAACCTTGCGCGACGGCATCCGACGGTGCCTCGCGCGCGAGCTGCGCGATCGCCTCGACGGCGGCGTGCTTCATCTCCTCGTTGATGGCGGTGGCGCCGACGTCGAGCGCACCGCGGAAGATGAAGGGAAAGCACAGGACGTTGTTGACCTGGTTCGGGTAGTCGGAACGGCCGGTGCAGATCATCGCGTCAGGGCGCGCCTTGCGCGCCTCTTCCGGCATGATCTCCGGGGTCGGGTTGGCGAGCGCCATGATCAGCGGCTTGTCGGCCATGGCCTTGGCCATCTCGGGCTTGAGCACGCCCGGCGCCGAGAGGCCGATGAAGATGTCGGCGCCGCCGATGACGTCGGCGAGCGTGCGCTTGTCGGTCTTCTGCGCATAGACCGCCTTCCAGCGGTCCATCGAGGTGTTGCGGCCCTCGTGCACGAGACCGTCGATGTCGCAGACCCAGATGTTCTTGCGCTGTGCGCCCATCGACACCAGGAGATTGAGCGTCGCGATCGCCGCGGCCCCTGCCCCCGACGCAACGATCTTGACGTCCGACAGCTTCTTGCCGTTCAGCCTCAGACCATTGGTGATGGCGGCGGCGACGATGATCGCGGTGCCGTGCTGGTCGTCGTGGAAGACCGGGATCTTCATGCGCTCCTTCAGGCGCGTCTCGATCTCGAAGCACTCGGGTCCGCGGATGTCCTCCAGATTGATGCCGCCAAAGGTCGGCTCGAGCGCCGCCACGGTCTCGACCACGCGGTCGATGGTGTCCGCGGCGATCTCGATGTCGAACACGTCGATGCCGGCAAATTTCTTGAACAGCACGGCCTTGCCTTCCATCACCGGCTTGGAGGCCAGCGGGCCGATATTGCCGAGGCCGAGCACGGCGGTGCCGTTGGAGACCACGGCGACCAGATTGGCGCGGGTGGTCAGCGTGGCGGCTTCGGCCGGATTCTTGGCGATCTCGGTGCAGGCCGCGGCAACGCCCGGCGAATAGGCCAGCGCGAGATCGCGCTGGTTGGCAAGCGGCTTGCTTGCCTGGATCTCGAGCTTTCCGGGGCGCGGCAGACGATGGTAGGCGAGCGCCGCCTGGTGGAGATCATCAGAATAGGACGACATGCGGTGTCTCGCCTCGCTTTACCGGCCTCAAAATGCACGATCCGGGGCCGCCATCCAAGCGGACCGAATTTCCGGGTCATGGAAGCGGGATGAAGCACGCCGGGCGCCCCGGTGGCAACATCCGATTGCGCGCCCATCAACAGGGGGCGCGGTCAAATATCTGAAAACCATAGCTTTCCCTGGACCGCGCGGCGTTTCGCGAATATGGCAGGTTGCGCGGTGCAAAACGGGCAACTGGAGCTGGGAATGAAGCGCATCCTGATCGGCGTGATCGCAACTCTCGTGCTCGGCGCGGGCGGATGGTTCGGCTTCAATCTCTATGTCCAGCACCGGGCGACCAACGAGGTCGAGGCGGCCTTCGCGCAGCTGCGCTCGGGCGGCGGCAAGGCGAGCCATGGCAAGATCACATTCGACGTGATGAGCCGGACGCTGACGATCGAGGACATCGCGGTCGAGCCCGGCAACCCGTCGCAGGGGCACGTCAAGATCGGCGCCTTCAACAGCACGGGCGTCCGCCAGATCGGCGAGACGCGCTTTGCCGCTGACGGCATCGACATCTCAGGCGTCGAGATCGCGTTTGACGAAGTCGGCCCCGGCAAGATGAAAGTGGCCTACAAGATCCCGCAGGTGACGCTGCGCGACTATGCGGGTCCTCTCCGCGTCCAGAACGTGCCGGCATCGAACTCCCTGAGCGACGTGTACCGGTTCGTGCTCGACCAGTTCGCGAGCGTGACGGCAACGTCTGTGACGATCCCGTCCCTGAATGTCAATTTCGACGCTGGCCGCGGCGCCGGCAGCGGCGAAGCGATCTATTCCGGCCTTGCGCTCCAAAACCTCGGCCGCGGCAAAGTCGATGCGATGAAGACGGACCGCGCCACCTTCGCGATCAACGTTGCGCAGCCGGGCAAGGCGGACAAGCTGACTGGCGAAATCTCCGGCATCATCGTCAATGATTTCGACGCGGCCCCGATCCTCGCTGCGCTCGATCCGCAGGCGCGCAGCGACGACAATTACCGCCGGGTCTACCGGCAAATCTCCGCCGGCCCTTACGTGCTGAAGTCCGCGCTCGGCCTGCATTTGGACATCGACGGCTTCGACCTGGAAGACATCGACGTGCAGCCGTCGAAGCTCCATTTGTTCGAGATGTTTGCCAAGCTGCCGCAGGACAAGTCGGTCCTGCCAACGCCGGCGCAGACGCAAGAGCTGATGGAGAGGGTCGCCGGATTTTACGAGGGTATTCGCATCGGCAAGGCCGAAATCGGCAAGACCTCGATTGCCACACCGCAGAAGTCAGGGAAGATCAACGCAATTCGCTACCAGCAGGGCGAATTCGCGATCGAGGGCGTCGATGCCCCCTCGCCGCAGGGTCCGTTCAAGATAGAGCGCTTCGCGCTCAAATCCTTCAGCATACCGAACCTGATGCGCTGGGCGGCAAGCCTTAGGACCGCCGGACAGCCGCCCTCGCCCGATCAGATGCTGGGACTGTTCCGGGTGCTCGAAGGCGCCGAGGTCAAGGGGTTGGTTGCGCCCCATAAGAACACGCGGCAGCCCATCACTGTCGACACGATCAGCCTGAACTGGGGTCAGCTGGTGGGATCGATCCCGAGCAAGGCCAGTCTGGTCGTGAAGATGGTGACGCCGACCGATCCCGCCAATCCGGCGCTGCAGCCGCTGATCGTGGCAGGCGTGGACAAGCTTGCGATCGACCTCGATCTCGGTGCGGCCTGGACGGAGGCATCAGGCGCGTTCGCGCTGGCGCCGGCCACGCTCGATCTCGGCAACCTCGCCAAAGCCCAAGTCAGCGTGGCGCTCGCCAAGGTGCCGCGCGAGATCTTCACCACGACGGACCCGTTGGAGGCCATGGGCCAGTTGGCGCAGGTCGAGACCGGCGCGATCGAGTTGTCCTTGCGCGACCGCGGCGTGGTCGACCTGATCGTGGCCCAGTTTGCGCGCATGCAGAATGTCAGCCGCGACGCCGCGCGCAGCGCCATCGTCGAGATGATACGGGCACAGGGCGAGAAGATCGCGGCCTCCAATCTTGATGCCAGGAGCGCGGTCGATGCATGCGCCGGCTTCGTCGAAACGTCGGGACAAACGCTGAGCATCAAGCTGACGCCGTTCGGCAAGCTGCCGGTGCTTCAATTGATGGATGTTCTCCAGAACGAGCCGATCATCGCGCTGGCGCAATTCCGGATCGAGGCGTCGACGGGGTTGTAGGGCCGCAGCGGCGGTGCGCTCCCTCGCCCCGTTCTTACGGGGAGAGGGCTGGGGTGAGGGGCTGCTTCCGCAATCACGGTGAGAGTGGACTCGTGGAGAGCCCCCCTCACCCGCCTCGCATCTGCGATGCGATGCGGCCTCTCCCCGCGTGCGGGGAGAGGCAAAGAACACTCACTTCTGCGGCAGGTTCACCCGCACATGCAGCTCGCGGAGCTGCTTGGTGGTGGCTTCCGACGGCGCGCCCATCAGCAGGTCCATGGCCTGCTGGTTCATCGGGAACAGCGAGATCTCGCGCAGGTTGGTGGTGCCGCAGAGCAGCATCACGATGCGGTCGACACCTGCGGCCATGCCGCCATGCGGCGGCGCACCGTACTGGAAGGCGCGGTACATGCCGCCGAAGCGGTCGACCACTTCCTGCTCGCCATAGCCTGCGATCTCGAACGCCTTCACCATGGCTTCCGGCACGTGGTTGCGGATGCCGCCCGAGGCGATCTCGTAGCCGTTGCAGGTGATGTCGTACTGGAACGCCTTGATGGTCAGCGGGTCCTGGCCCTTGAGCGCCTCGAGGCCGCCCTGCGGCATCGAGAACGGGTTGTGCGAGAAATCGACCTTCTTGTCGTCCTCATTGTACTCGTACATCGGGAAGTCGACGATCCAGGCGAGCTCGAACCGCTCCTTGTCGGTGAGGTTCAATTCCTCGCCGACCTTGTTGCGGGCAAGGCCAGAGAACTTCCAGAACTTGTCGGGGTCGCCGGCGACGAAGAAGGCGGCATCGCCTTCCTTGGTGCCGATCTGCGCGCGGATCGCAGCGGTCCGCTCCGGCCCGATGTTGTTGGCGAGCGGGCCCGCACCCTCACCGCCCTCGCGCCACATGATGTAGCCGAGACCGGGCTGGCCCTCACCCTGCGCCCACGAGTTCATGCGGTCGCAGAAGGCGCGGCTGCCGCCGCCCGGCGCCGGGATCGCCCAGACCTGGTTCTTGGGGTCTTCGAGCATCCGAGCAAAGACTTTGAAGCCCGAACCGCGAAAATGCTCGGAGACGTCCTGCATCTCGATGGGATTGCGCAGGTCCGGCTTGTCGCTGCCGTACTTCCGCAGCGCCTCGGCGAACGGGATGCGGCGCCAGTTCTTGCTCACCGGCTTGCCCTTGGCGAACTCCTCGAACACGCCGGTGATGACGGGCTCCATCGCCGCGAATACGTCTTCCTGCGTGACAAAGCTCATCTCGACGTCGAGCTGGTAGAACTCGCCCGGCAGACGGTCGGCGCGCGGATCCTCGTCGCGGAAGCAGGGCGCGATCTGGAAGTAGCGGTCGAAGCCCGACATCATCAGCAGCTGCTTGTACTGCTGCGGGGCCTGCGGCAACGCATAGAACTTGCCGGGATGGATGCGCGAGGGGACGAGGAAGTCGCGCGCGCCTTCCGGCGATGACGCGGTCAGGATCGGGGTGTTGAACTCGAAGAAGCCCTGCCCCTCCATGCGCCGGCGCATCGACTTGATGATCTCGACGCGCGTCATGATGTTCTGGTGCAGCTTCTCGCGGCGCAGGTCGAGGAAGCGGTACTTGAGGCGGATGTCTTCGGGATACTCCTGGTCGCCGAACACGGGCAGCGGCAGGTCGCCGGCCGGGCCCAGCACCTCGATCTCGGTGACATAGACCTCGACCTTGCCGGTCGGCAGCTCGTCATTGTCGGTGCCTTCGGGGCGGCGGCGGGCCTTGCCGTCCATCCGCACCACGAATTCCGAGCGCAGCTTCTCCGCCAGCGCGAAGGCCGGCGAGTCCGGGTCGACCACGCACTGGGTCAGGCCGTAATGGTCGCGCAGGTCGATGAAGAGCACGCCGCCGTGGTCGCGAACGCGATGGACCCAGCCCGAGAGGCGGATGGTCTCGCCGATGTTGCTCTCGCGGAGCGCGCCGCATTTATGTGACCGGTAGCGATGCATGGTCGTCCCAAAATCGATGTCTGAAGGATAACGAATCGAACCGCCTGTCGTGGGCCGGTCCGAGATTGCGGCAGGGTTTACCCGACGCGACCCAAGGCGGCAACCAAGGGAACGGCCTGTTTGGGGCCGGAAGTGCCCATTTTTGGCATATCGGAGGCCGAACCTTTGCCATCGGGCGTTCCAGCCCTATCTTGAGGCCATGACGGTGCATTTCCCCTTCCAGAACTCCTACTCGGCGCTGCCGGACAGCTTCTTTGCCCGCGTCGCGCCAACCCCGGTCGCGGCCCCCCGGCTGATCAAGCTGAACCGCCCGCTGGCCATCCAGCTCGGGCTCGATCCGGACCTGCTGGACACGCCTGAAGGTGCCGCGATCCTGGCCGGGAAAACGGTTCCCGCCGGCGCCGACCCCATCGCCATGGCCTATGCCGGCCACCAGTTCGGCCATTTCGTGCCCCAGCTCGGCGACGGCCGCGCCATCCTGCTCGGCGAGGTCATCGACCGGGACGGCGTCCGCCGCGACATCCAGCTCAAGGGCTCGGGTCCTACCCCGTTCTCCCGCCGCGGCGACGGCCGCGCGGCGCTGGGGCCCGTCTTGCGCGAATACATCGTCAGCGAAGCCATGTACGCGCTCGGCATCCCGACCACGCGCTCGCTCGCCGCGGTCGTCACCGGCGAGCACGTCCTCCGCGAGACCGCGTTGCCCGGCGCGGTGCTGACCCGCATCGCCTCCAGCCACATCCGCGTCGGCACCTTCCAGTTCTTTGCCGCCCGCCGCGAGACCGACGCGATCCGCCGGCTCGCCGATCACGTCATCAACAGGCACTATCCGGAGCTGCGCGACGCGGAACGACCCTATCACGCGCTGCTCGCCGGCGTCGTCGCGCGCCAGGCAAACCTCGTCGCGCGCTGGCTGCTGGTCGGCTTCATCCACGGCGTGATGAACACCGACAACTCATCGATCTCAGGCGAGACCATCGACTACGGCCCCTGCGCCTTCATGGACGCCTACAACCCCGCGCAGGTGTTTTCCTCGATCGATGAGATGGGCCGCTACGCCTATGCCAACCAGCCGCGCATCGCGCTTTGGAATCTGACGCGCCTTGCCGAATGCCTGCTCCCGCTGTTCTCGGATGAGCAGGAGACGGCGGTCGCCGAAGCCCAGGACATTCTCGGCGCCTTCTCGGACCAGTTCAGCGACGCCTATCAGGCGGGCCTGCGCCAGAAGGTCGGCCTGTTCACGGAGCGTGACGGCGACGAGGCGCTGATCCAGGATCTGCTCGACGCCATGGCCAAGAACCAGGCCGACTTCACCCTCACCTTCCGCAAGCTCGGCGAGGCCGCAGCCGATGACGCCGCCGACGCCCGCGCACAGTTCATGGAGCCCGCCGCCTTCGACGAATGGGCCGGCCGCTGGCGCGCCCGCATTGCGCTGGAGCCGCAGAGTGCAGCCGAACGGCAGGCCGCGATGCACGCCGTCAATCCGATCTTCATCCCGCGCAACCACCGCGTCGAAGCCGTGATCCGGGCTGCCGTCGACGATGACAATTACACGCCGTTCGAGGAGCTGGTGCAGGTGCTGGCGAAACCGTTCGAGGACCAGCCGGACTACGCCGCCTACGCCGATCCGCCGCTGCCGGACCAGCGAGTGCTGCGGACGTTCTGCGGGACGTAAAAGGTCCGTAGGATGGGTTGAGCGAAGCGAAACCCATCGCCATCATACGCGGAAAGATGATGGGTTTCGCTTCGCTCTACCCATCCTACGCAGTGGACCGCAAGATGACCGAGCCCCCCATTCTAACGAAAGACGAGATCGAGGCGATCAAGGCACGCTGCGAGCAGGCCACCGCGGGTCCCTGGAAATCGTTTGTCGAAACACGCGACAAATTCAGCGGCTCAGACTTCATCCAAACCGGCGGCGAGGACATCTATCTCACCGGCGCGACGCTCGCCGATCAAGAGTTCATCGCCCACGCGCGGCAGGACATCCAGAGACTGATCGCCGAGATCGAGCGTCTGCGCGCGATTTCTTCGCAGGGTGGGTAGAGCACCGCGAAACCCGTCGAGATCGAGGGCGGCTGCAATGACGGGTTTCGCGGCGCTCCACCCATTACCACAAGCCATCTGCTGATTTTCCGATGATGGCATCATGCCCCTGTTTTGCCCGACGAGTCAATCTTTTTCGTAAAATCAGCATCTGGCTGCGAGCGCCGGCCAAGCCATTGATCTTGCAATCATCGGCTACTGTGCATGGGGTTGTTTTCGCGATTTTGTACGGCTTGCGCTTCACCCCTTCGCTTCCTGTGGAATTCGAAGCGCGCGGGAACCGCTGTCATCAAACTGAAACACACGCCATCTAACCGCCTGTCAGGGTCGTCTCGCCGGAGGCGCCCATCCTCCAACGATCCTGACAAGCGCGCCGTGCCCTTCAAATTCATCCACATCACCGACACGCATCTGGCGAACCCCGGCTCGACGCTCTATGGCCTCGACCCGCGCGCCCGGCTGGACGCCGCGATTGCCGACATCAACAAGCACCAATCAGATGCCGCCTTCGCGGTCGTGACCGGCGATCTCACCCATTGGGGCGAGGCTGAATCCTACGCCAATTTCGCCGACGCGATGGCCGCGCTGAAGATTCCCTACATCGCCATGGTCGGCAATCACGACAAGCGCGTGATCTGCCTGGACGCGCTGAAGGCCGCGCCGCGCGATGCCAACGGCTTCGTGCAGGGCACGCGCACCACCGAGCATGGCCTGTTCGTCTTCCTCGACACGCTGGACGAGACCAGCCACGCCGGCGAGATGTGCGCCAAGCGTTTCGACTGGCTTGCGAAGACGCTTGCTTCCGCGCCGGCAGGCCAGGAATTCGTCGTCTTCATGCATCACCCGCCCTTCCCGATCGGCGTCCACGCGATGGACGAGATCGGCTTGAAGCAGAGCGCCGAATTCGCCGAGGTGATCGCGCCCTATCGTTCGCGCATCCGCCATCTCTTCTTCGGCCACGTGCACCGTCCGATCTTCGGCAGCTACGGCAAGATCCCGTTCTCGACCCTGCGCGGCACCAACCACCAGGTCTGGTTCGAGCTCGACGCGAACGCGCCGCACCTCGCAAGCCACGAGCCGCCGGCCTATGGCGTGGTGCTGATCGACGACCAGAACATCGTCGTGCACAGTCACGACTTCCTCGACGAAAGTCTGCGCTTCCCCTTCGAGCCGCCGGCGGGAATGGACGGCCGCGACTATGCGCTCAAGTTCCCGGCGCGGTGAGATGAGCCTCGCCGAACCCGCTTCTCTCGCGGTCGCGACCTCGGCGGCGCCGCGCCTGGACGTCCTCCGGCGCTTCACCACCCGCTTCAAAGCCTCGCTGCCGGCCTATCTGCTGCTATTGCCCTCGCTGGTCTTCCTCGCCCTGTTCACCTACGGCGCGATGGGACGCGTGCTCGTCGATGCGCTCTACCAGCGTGCCACGCCCAAGGCGCCCGTCCGCTTCGTCGGCCTCGACAACATCAGCGCAGTGCTGGCCGACCCCGCCTTTACCGGCGCCGTCGTCAACAATCTCGTCTACGCCGCCGGCACCACGATCCCGAGCATCGCGCTTGCGCTGCTGTTCGCACTGGCCCTGTCGCGCACCAACGCCGTCAGCAGCGCGCTGCGCGCCGCGCTGTTCCTTCCCGTGCTGATCCCGATGGTCGCGGCGTCAGCGCTGTTCATGTTCATCTTCCTGCCCAATGTCGGCCTGCTCGACTTCTACATCGGTCGCCTGCTTCCGGTGCTGCCGAACTGGCTCGGCGACCCCGATGTCGCGCTTTACGCGATCATGGTCATCACGATCTGGAAGAACGCCGGCTATTACATGCTGTTCTTCCTCGCCGGCCTCCAGGCCGTGCCCGAGGACGTGATGGAGGCCGCGCATCTCGACGGCGCCGGGCCTTACATGCGGCTGCGCCACATCATCCTGCCCGAGCTCAAGCCCACCTTCCTGTTCGTCATCGTGATCGCGACGCTCAACGCGGTGACGCAAGTCGACCACGTCTTCGTCATGACCCAGGGCGGGCCGTCAAATTCGACCAACCTCGTGCTGTTCTACATCTATCAGCAGGCGGTCGAGCATTACGACGTCGGCAAGGCCTCGGCCGCGACGCTGCTCACCCTCGCCGCGCTGATGGGCCTCACCGCGCTCTCCTTCCGCACCATGGCGAACCGCGAGGGCGGGCCATGAAACTGTTCGACCGCCTGTTCAGGGATGCCCCGCTCGCCACGAGGGGCGAGATCACGCCGAAGCTCGGCTTCCTGCTGACCGTGCTGCTCGCGATCGTCTGGCTCATTCCGTTCCTGTGGATGGTCGTGGCGACGCTGCGCCCGGCTTCCGACGGCATCAACGCCATGGCCGAGCTGATGCCGAGCCTGAAGCCGACGCTCGACAACGTCAGGGATGCCTGGGAGATCGGCGATTTCCCACGCTACACGCTCAACACCACGATCATCTGCGCCGGCATTCTGCTGGTGCAGTTCGTCACCATCACGCTGGCGGGCTTCGCCTTCGCGCGCCTCGACTTCCTCGGCAAGACGCCGATCTTCTATCTGTTCCTGATGCAGCTGATGCTGGTGCCGGTTCTGCTGATCGTGCCGAACCTGTCGCTGGTGGCGCAGCTCGGCCTCTACGACACGCTGACCGGCGTGATGATGCCGTTCTTCGCCTCCGCCTTCGGCACCTTCCTGATGCGCCAGGCGTTCGAGGCGATTCCGACCGAGCTGGAGGACGCCGCGCTGATCGACGGCGCCAGCCTGCTCCAGCGCATCCGCCACATCTACGTGCCGCTGTCGATGCCGAGCTTCTCCGCCTTCGCCATCATCTCCGTGACCAGCCACTGGAACGACTTCCTGTGGCCGCTGATGGTGATCAATTCGCCGGACAAGCGGCCGCTCACGGTCGGCCTATCCGTGTTCACCAAGACCGCCGAAGGCACCCAGGCCTGGGGCACCATCGCCGCCGGCACACTGATGGTGATCGCCCCGCTGCTCGTCACCTTCCTGATCTTCCAGAAGCGCTTCATCAGCTCTTTCGTCACCTCAGGCATCAAATAGGAGATTTTCCGATGCTGTTCTCCCGCAGGCTCATGCTCGGCCTTGCCATGGCAGGCTCTTTTGCCAGTGCCCTCGCCTTCCCGGCCCTCGCCGGCGAGGGCCCGACCGAGATCGATCTGTTCTTCCCAGTCCCCGTCGACGGCAAGCTCGCCCGCGACATGGGCACCCTGATCAAGGAGTTCAACGAAGGTCACCCCGACATCAAGGCGACTGCCGTCTACACCGGCTCCTATGACGACACACTGATCAAGACGCGCGCCGCCATCAAGGCCGGCAAGCCGCCGTCCGCCGTGATCATGTCCGCCAATTTCCTGCTCGACATGCAGATCGAGAACGAGCTCACCAATCTCGATGCGCTGATCAAGGCCGACGGCACCACCAAGGAGCAGTTCCTCGGCCAGTTCTTCCCGGCTCTGCAGGGCAACGCGGTGATCAACCGCTCGGTCTACGGCGTGCCGTTCCACAATTCGACGCCGCTGCTCTACATCAACGCCGACAAGGCCAAGGAAGCCGGCCTCGATCCGAGCAAGCCGCCGCAGACCTGGGCCGAGCTCACCGACTGGGCCAAGAAGCTGACCAAGCGCGAGGGCGACAAGGTGACCCAATGGGGTCTCGAAATCCCCTGCGCCTACGATTATTGCGGCTGGATGATGGAAACGCTCACCATGAGCAATGGCGGGCGCTATTACAACGAGGAGTTCGGCGGCGAAGTCTATTACGATACGCCTTCGATGCTCGGCGCGCTGACGTGGTGGAACGACCTCGTCACCAAGCACAAGGTGCACCCGCCCGGCGCGACACCTGGGCCTGCCGTCAGCACCGCCTTCATCTCCGGCAACGCCGCGATGATGATGCTGTCGACGGGCTCGCTCACTTACGTACGCGACAACGCCAAGTTCGCCTACAAGGTCGCCTTCATCCCGCGCAACGTCCGCAACGCCGTGCCGATCGGCGGCGCCTCGCTGATCGTCCCGGCCGGCCTCAAGGCCGACAAGCAGAAGGCAGCCTGGACGCTGATCAAGTGGATGACCTCGCCCGAGAAGAGCGGCTGGTGGAGCCGCGCCACCGGCTATTTCGCGCCCAACATGGCCGCCTACAAGACGCCCGAGATGGTCGAATTCCTCAACAAGAACCCGGATGCCAAGACCGCCGTCGAGCAGCTCGACGTCGCCAAGCCCTGGTTCGCGACCTACAAGACCGTCCCTGTCCGCAAGAACCTCGAGGACGAGGTGATGCTGGTCCTCAACGGCAAGAGGCAGCCGAAGGAGGCCCTCGTTGCAGCGCAGAAGGCCGCGGACGAGACCCTGAAGCCGTACAATGCGGAGACGTCGCTGAAGCTGCCGTAACCTATGCTCTCGTCATGCCCGGGCTTGTCCCGGGCATCCACGAACTTGCGCGCGAAAAAGAACGTGGATGGG
>NZ_CAKZJO010000036.1 GCF_936943645.1 uncultured Bradyrhizobium sp.
ACCTCTCCCGCTTGCGGGGGAGGTCGGCGCGAAGCGCCGGGTGGGGGCTCTCTCCTCTTGGGGGCCCTCGCTTGTGGAGACACCCCCACCCCAGCCCTCCCCCGCAAGCGGGAGAGGGAGCGCACCTGCGCTGGGTCACGTGCAGGGGACCGCGCATGAGCATGGGCGCCACCAGAGCAGATCAAGTCGCAGCCGACACGAAAGCACCCGTGCTGTCCGTCTCCGGCCTCACCACCTCCTTCATGCTCGAGCGAAAATGGATTCCCGTCGTCCGCAACGTCTCCTTCGACGTCGCGGCAAGGGAGACCGTGGCGATCGTCGGCGAGTCCGGGTCCGGCAAGAGCGTCACCGCGCTGTCGATCATGCGGCTCATTTCGAAGGAGATCGGCCGCGTCGAGGGCCGCGTCACGCTGGCCGGCCGCGATCTGCTGGCGCTGCCGGAAGCCAGCATGAAGGATATCCGCGGCAACGAAATCGCCATGATCTTCCAGGAGCCGATGACGAGCCTCAATCCGGTGCTCACCATCGGCTTCCAGATCGCGGAAGCGCTGATGCAGCATCGCGGCCTGTCGCGCGCGGCGGCGGAGGCCGAGACCGTCCGGCTGCTCGATCGCGTCCGCATCCCCGCGGCGCAATCGCGCTTCCACGAGCATCCGCATCGCTTCTCCGGCGGCATGCGCCAGCGCGTGATGATGGCGATGGCGCTGGCCTGCAAGCCGAAGCTCCTGATCGCGGACGAGCCGACCACCGCGCTCGACGTCACCATCCAGGCCCAGATCCTGGAGCTCCTGAAGGAGCTCCAGCGGGAGGAGGGGATGGCGATCCTCTTCATCACCCACGACATGGGCGTGGTCGCGGAAATCGCCGACCGCACCGTGGTGATGTATGGCGGGCAGGCAGTCGAGACCGATGCCACCGCGCGCATTTTCGACGCGCCCTCGCATCCCTATACGCGCGCGCTGCTTGCCGCCGTGCCGCGCCTTGGCTCGATGGAGGGACGTGCGCGGCCGATGCGCTTTCCGATCGTCGACAAGGTGACGGGCACCTCGGACGAGCCGGCCGAGACGCCCGACACGGTCTCGACGGCCGAGCGCCCGCTGCTGGAAGTCGCGGGGCTGACCACGCGCTTTCCGATCCGCTCGGGCCTGTTCGGAAAAGTCTCGGGCCGCGTCCACGCGGTCGAGAATGTGTCCTTCACCTTGCGCGCCGGCGAGACCCTGGCGCTGGTCGGCGAATCCGGTTGCGGCAAGTCGACCACGGGCCGTTCGATCCTGAAGCTGACCGAGCCGGACAGCGGCACGGTGCTGATCGACGGCCAGGACGTACTTGCGATGAGCGGCCGCACCTTGCGCGACTTCCGCAAACAGATGCAGATCATCTTCCAGGATCCGTTCGCGAGCCTCAATCCGCGCATGTCGGTGGGAACGGCGATCGCCGCGCCCTTGCTCGCCAACGGCCTCGCTACCGCCGCGCAAGCACGCGAGAAAGTCGCCGATCTCCTCATCCGCGTCGGCCTGACCGCCGACATGGCTGCGCGCTTTCCGCACGAATTCTCCGGCGGCCAGCGCCAGCGCATCTGCATCGCCCGCGCGCTCGCGCTCGGGCCGAAACTGATCGTCGCGGATGAGGCGGTCTCGGCGCTCGACGTCTCGGTCAAGGCGCAGGTCGTGAATTTGATGCTCGATCTGCAGGCCAGCATGGGCCTTGCCTATCTCTTCATCTCCCACGACATCGCCGTGGTCGAGCGCATGAGCCACCGCGTCGCGGTGATGTATCTCGGCGAGATCGTCGAGATCGGCCTGCGCGCCGACGTGTTCGGCAATCCGCAGCATCCCTATACCAGAAAGCTGATGGCCGCCGTGCCGGTGCCCGATCCGTCACGCCGCGGCACGCGGCGCGAGGTGGCCAACGACGAGATCAGAAGCCCGGTGCGCGCGCCGGACTATCAGCCGCCGGTGCGGCACTATCGCGAAGTCTCGCCCGGCCACGTCGTGCAGGCCTGGGGCGAGGAGTGGTCGGCGTGAAGCCTCTCACGAATTGACGTGCACGAAGTCCCGCAGCAGCGGGTAGATCTCGTTGTTCCAGCGCCGGCCCGAGAATACGCCGTAATGGCCGACGCCGGCCTGCATGTGGTGGACGCGGCGATACTCTAGCGTTTGCTGGCCGGGTGCTCTCGCTGATCGAAGACTTCCCATTCCTTCTTTGCCAGCCCCATTGCTTCCCCGACGGCCAAAGACCGCGAAGGTTCGCGCAAATAGGCTTTACCGAGTTCATTCTTGCGCTTGGCCAGGTCACTCAAAATCTTGAAGTCCCTAACCCGTCTTACTCTTTTCCATTGCGGGTCTTGTTCGTCGAAGCGGGTCGTCGGAGGAGGGCAGGTCGTGTAGTTGAGGAGGAGAGAGTCCGACGGAAGAGGAGACGCTTCCTGCGATTTAACGACTTCCATCTGAAACGCCTCGTAGAGCTCGCTATGAGATGTGGGAATTTTGTGCATCAAACATTCCGCTGCTAGCGGCTTGCGGATGGTATCTCCGATTTTTACCATCACACCCGAGAACAAGTGCTTCACTTGGGGCGCCAAATCGAGGGCAAGAAAGCGGTGGTTGAAGGCGTCGCGCTTTTCCTCGACGGGCCGCTGACACAGTGCAAAAAGCGTATCACTCTCGCCAACATGGATCGAACCAAAATACTTTTCGCCTTCTGCGGTGAGCAGCCAGCAGTGGCGCTTGATGATATCGATGAAAATCAATTCGCAGATGACGAAGTGATTATTGTCGTCGGTCCATTCTAAGTCTTCAGAAGGATCACCTGAGCGGATCGGCTTGTATCGCCGGAAGAGCTGGTAGATCGCCGTATCTATTCGTTGTGTGGGATGAGACTTCGTCAGCCAGTTTTCAAAGATCGAAGTGCTCGGCGTGGCAGCTTCCTCTTGCGGGCGGTCAACCTCGTCCGTAAGGAGAGCTGCCACGATCGCTCTTGTGCGTGCATCGCTATAGCCATCTAGTAGGGCTTGGCGATGCTCAAGAAGAACCGGCAGCGCCGCTCGAGCTATCCGCTGCTTGAGAGCCCTCTTTAAGTTCGCTCCGCGCAGCACCTCCACGATGCGCTCGGTAGTCAAGCCCTGATCATGGCGCCAAATATCCTGAGCCTGCTCATTCGCGCTCTGACCAAGCGTCGTGCGAAGATCGCGAAGACACTCGAATATGACGGATTGCCCGATGTGATCCGGCTGAAAAGACATTGCTTTTGACAAAATCGCTGATTGAAATTCGACAAAGTTTGTCAAATGCAATCATTGATTGTGGCAAAAGTCAAATATCGACTATTCGGCAGCTTGGTTGTAGCGGCCTTGGCTGCGGGTGCCTGCCCTCTCTAATGGGGTTTGAACAGCCCAGCCGTGCACGAGACGTTTCCCGAGTGCGCCGATCACGTCCTCGATCTCCTGTGACGACGATGGATGGCGTAGATCGAGAAGTCTTCGGACCAGCGTTTCGGCCTTGCCCAGTTTGCGGGCCAAGTCCGCTACCGAATCGGCTTCGGACGAAAGGTATGTCTTGTACAACTCCAACTTCATGGCCTGCCGAACGGAAAGAGCCACCTGGCCACCACGTTGAATAGCACCGGGACGATCCCCGTTTGGGATGTCTCTACGCCCGGAAATACGCGCCTGTAGCGCTGTTATGACGGCGTCTGCTGCATGGGCGTCCTTCTCGTCCTGGCTCAGCTTTCGAAACTCGGAAGTCGGGATCGCTGAGATGATCTCCGGAAACTTCGTGAACCGGAAGAATGTCTCTCCACGGCTGGCTTCGGTCCGAAAGCTGTAGACGTACTGGTTCACGGTGCGGCTCCCTGTTTGCTGAAATTCATGGGCCGATTTGGCAAATTCGCTGCGGTGGGATGCTCTCTTTATCAAATCATGTCAAACACAAATTTGTGCGGAACCATAAAACGCAATTTTGTGTCGCCACACAATTTTGTGTTGAAATGGTTGGAATTCTGAATGGGATATGTTAATGGATTGTTAGCGGGGGTTCAGAAGATCGTCCTTCAGGGAGTCGTTCGATGAAACCTAAAGACGCCCGGAAATTGTTGCGCGATTTGCGAGCGGTCTGCCGAAAGCACGGTCTGGAGCTCGAGCTCGATGAGGCTCGTGGCAAAGGGAGTCACCGCGCTCTGCGTTTCCGCGACCCTGATACGGGGGAGGAAATCAGCATCGTCATCCCCGGACACAAAGCGGTATCGCCCGGGGTTCAGCGCGAGATATTGATCTATCTCGCAAAGGTCGCGGCTAAGGTGACCATCGCCGAAATCGTCAAAGCGATATTCGAGCGGCTATTTGACTAACGAGCTTTTTGCGGGGCTTGAAAGGGGCGCCTAGCGGTGCCAGGATCTCTTCCTTGAAGCCTCTCACGAATTGACGTGCACGAAGTCCCGCAAGAGCGGGTAGATCTCGTTGTTCCAGCGCCGGCCTGAGAATACGCCGTAATGGCCGACGCCGGCCTGCATGTGGTGGACGCGGCGATAGGCGCGGACGCCGGTGCAAAGGTCCTGCGCGGCGAGCGTCTGGCCGATCGAGCAGATGTCGTCCTTCTCGCCTTCGACCGTCATCAGCCCCATGCGGCTGACGGCCTTCGTGTTCACGGGGCGGCCGCGATGCATCAGTCTGCCCTGCGGCAAGAGGTGCTCCTGGAAGACGTCGCGCACGGTCTCGATATAGAATTCGGCCGGCAGATCCATCACCGCGAAATATTCGTCATAGAAGGTCTTGATGGTCGCGGCCTTCTCCTTCTCGCCCTTCGCGATGTGGTTGGCGAGATCCATGTGCTGCTTGATGTGGCGCTCGAGATTCATCGAGACGAAGGCGGTGAGCTGCACGAAGCCGGGATAGACTTTTCTGAGCGCGCCGCGGCATTGCACCGGCACATAGTTGATCAGGTTCTGCTCGAACCACTCGATCGGCTTGCTCTTGGCGAAGTCGTTGACCTTGGTCGGCTGAATGCGCGTATCGATGGGGCCGGCCATCAGCGTCAGCGTCGCCGGCCGCGAGGGATGGTTGTCCTCGCACATGATCGCGGCGGCCGCGAGCGCCGAGACCGACGGCTGGCAGATCGCGACCATGTGCGGGCGCGGGCCGAGCTGCCCCAAGAAATCGATCAGATGCTCGGTGTAGTCGTCGAGGCCGAAGCGGCCTTCGCTGCGCGGAATGTCGCGCGGGTTGTGCCAGTCGGTGATGTAGACGTCGTGGTCCTGCAGCAGCGTCTGCACGGTTCCGCGCAGCAGCGTCGCGAAATGGCCGGACATCGGCGCCACCAGCAGCATGCGCGGTTGCTCACCGACGCCGTCCTTCCTGAAATGCAGCAGCGAGCCGAACGGCGTCGCGTAGGCGATTTCCTCGGTGACGGCGATCTCGCGGTTGCCCACCATCACGCTGTCGATGCCGTAGGCGGGACGGTGATAGGTCAGGGTGGAGCGCGAGATCAGCTCCAGCGCCGCCGACAGGCGGCCGACCATTTGATCCGACATGCCCTGAGGCACCAGATTGAGGAATTTGAGCGCGGACGAAGCTCCCGCGCGCCACGGCGCGGTCAGGTCCATGTGGTTCTGAAAAGCCTGATAGTACATCGACATCATACGGATACGCCCACCTGTCCCGTTGCTGTCATGCAATATCGAAGCCAGACGGGGGCCGGCCGCCTCCCAAATTGGCACGTCGCTTGCTGCGCTTCGTGCGGGAAGCACAGGACTCGGCCAGGCCCGCGCGGCGGCGCGGCGCCCGCGATCCGGCGTTAAGGGAAGAGCCACATGGCAAAGGCGACACTGACCATCAGCAGCAAGAACTATTCGTCCTGGTCGCTGCGTGGCTGGCTGCTGACGAAATTCTCCGGGCTCGATTTCGAGGAAATCGTCACCGCGCCGGACGATCCGTCGGCGCGCGCGGAGATCCTGCTGTTGTCGTCCTCGATCCTGGTGCCGTGCCTGCGGCACGAGGGCGCGGTGGTCTGGGATACGCTGGCGATTGCCGAATATCTCAACGAGGTGATGCCGGCCGCCGGCCTGTTGCCCGATGACCGCGTGCAGCGCGCCCATTGCCGCGCGATCTCGGGCGAAATCCATTCCGGCTTCACCACGCTGCGCGCCTCGCTGCCGGTGAATCTGAAAGGACGTTTCCCCGGCTTCAAGATCTGGTCGCGTGCGCAGGCCGACATCGACCGCGTCTGGTCGATCTGGCGCGACTGCCTGGAGAGGTCGGGCGGCCCGTTCCTGTTCGGGGAGAGGCGCACCATTGCGGATGCGATGTACGCGCCCGTGGTGACCCGCTTCGTCACCTACGACGTCAAGCTGGAGCCGCTGCTGAAGGCCTATGCCGATACCATCATGGCGATGCCCGAGATGGTCGAGTGGATCGCGGCCGCGCGGGAGGAGCCGGCCGAGATCGAGGAGCTCGAGGTCGAATATTAGGCAGGCACGGGGTGCCCTTGCCTGTTTCGGGGGCGGGACCGGTTGCGCCGGTCAGAGCAAGCTAGGCCCTTGTCCGGATTAACCTTTGGCGCCTGTTTCAGGTCGCTGCCGTTCGCCCCGCCGCACAGATATTGTACGCGCTTGCACAGCCGCATCGACATCTAGCCGTGAACAGCTGCGTACACGGCCGTTCGGCTGATTCGGACGTGATTCGTTCGGGCCGCGTTCCGAAGGTTAAGGCGGAGCGCGGCGCCGTTGCATTTTGGAACAGAGGACGGTCTCAGGCAGCTCCGCGTTGCTTCACGCGCGGCAGGCGCCAGCCGATGACGGTCGCTTCGACCGCAATGCCGGCCTCATGGTTCTGCCAGCGTCCCTCGACATAGCGGCAGGCGAACGGCAGTTGGTACGTTCCGCTGTGATCCTCGCACAGCACTTCGAGCGCCAGGCCCGGCGGTGGTTCTCCGGCGCCGTCGAATTCCGCCAATCGTCTATCGCGCGTTGCCATTCCAAAAATCTCCCCTAATCAAAGCCGCGGGAAGAGCGCCCACCCCTTCCGCGTGCCGTTCACTGCTCCCCGTCCCAGGGGAACAGGCCAAGCTCAACGCGAGAATGCGGTACGAGTGTGGTAGCCTTTGGCGGCTGCGCGCAAACAGCGCACATTGCCGTGATCGAATGGACGAGGAACCTGCATGCTGCTTCGAAACGCCGGGCTTTGTTTCGCGATATTGCTGCTCGCAACGCTGGCGGATGCGCCGGTGCACGCGCAGGACGTGCCCGGCATCGAGATCTGCACGGTCGAGAAGACGATGGAGCGGCGCACCAGCTGCCTGCAGAGCAATGTCGACTTCCTGCAGAAGACGATCACGAAGCTGAACCTCGATCATCAGCAGAAGCTGGACGCGGCGGCTCGTCAGATCGACGCGCTGAAGACGACCGTCGCCGGCCTGCAGAAGACGCTTGGCGATCTCCAGACCGCGCAGGCGAAGACGGCCGAGGACCTGAAGAAGAAGCAGGACGCGCCGCCACCCAAGGATGCTACGAACAAGGACGCTGCGAAATAGGCGCGACGATCACGCCACGCGATAGCGCTCCATCACGCCCCGATCAGGTTCATAGCCGAGCCCGGGTCCTGCCGGCACCGCGACATGACCGGTGGCATCGGCATCGGCGCGGCCGCCCCAGAGGCAGGCCTCGCGCTTCAGATAGAACATCTCGACCAGCCCGTCCTCGCGCGTTGCGAGCAGGTGCAACGTCGCCAGCAGGCCGGGACCGAAATAGGGGGAGTGCGGCACGATCTTGACGCCGAGCCGATCTGCCAGCTCGGCGACCTTCAGGAATTCCGTGATGCCGCCGACCTTGGTGACCGACGGCTGGGCGTGGCTCACCGCGCCCGCCGCCATCATCTGGCGGAATTGAAATTCGGTGCAGGCATTCTCGCCGGCGGCGATGTCGAGCCCGCCCTTGCGGCGCACCTCGGCGAGCGCGGCAAAGTCTTCCGGCGGCCAGACCGGCTCCTCCAGGAACATCGGCCGCGCATCGCGGCATGAGGTTGCGAACGCGATCGCCTGCTCGGCCGTGAGTGGACAGTTCATATCGACCATCAGCGGAATGCTCGGCCCGATCGCCTCGCGCGCCGCGAACACTGCAGGCGCCGTGGTCTCGTGCAGCTTGATCGCGCCATAGCCGAGCGCGAGCGCCTTCCGGCATTCGGCCGCGATGTTGTCGGGCGCGCCGATCCGCAGCAGGCTCGCATAGGCCGGAATGGCCGTGCGCCTGGTCTCTCCGAGCAGGCGATGCAGCGGCACGCCCTTCACCTTCGCCGCCAGATCCCACAGCGCGATGTCGAGCCCCGAGATCGCGAACATGGTGATGCCGTAGCGGCCGAACAGATGCAGATTGCGCTGGATCTGCTCCATCGCGGCGGGAATGCCGGCGGTATCGGGCACCTTCATCCCGCGGGCCTGCGGCGCGATCATCTCCTCCACCGCGCTGCGCGTGGTGCGCGGGCAGACATAGGCGAAGGCATCGCCCCAGCCGGTCAGCCCGGCATCGGTCGAGACCTCGATGAGCACCATGTCGAGCGCCGAGATCGCGGACGCGCCCTGGCGAAAGCTTGCGACACCGGCGTCATAGGGGATGCGGATATGGTGCGCCCGCACATCGGTGATCTCCATGACGCGGTTCCTCTTTCTGGTGAGCGGTTGCAGCAAGTGTAGCTGGGAATGCCGGGGCGTTGCCAGTGGTCGTTCGGGCGCTGCGTCATCGCCGCAGCCGGATAATGCAGCGCAACGCTGGCATACCGTCCCGCTTGCTTGGCAAGCGGAAGTGACTTTGTCATAACCGCAGGCAAATCTTGCGTGTGGGGCCGAGCCGGACATCCCGTGCAAGTCATAACAAGCAGCCGGGAGGGTCTCACATGTCTGACGTCCGCGTTCTCGCCACCGACCTCGAATTTCCCGAAGGCCCCGTGGTGATGCCGGACGGCTCGGTGGTGCTGGTGGAAATCCGCGGCCAGCGCCTGACGCGCGTCTACCCCGACGGCCGCAAGGAGATCGTGGCGAAAATTCCGGGCGGTCCCAATGGCGCAGCCCTCGGACCCGACGGTAAGATCTACATCTGCAACAATGGCGGCTTCTCCTGGATCCCGACCCGCAACATGATCATGCCGGGTCCGCAGCCCGACGATTATCTCGGTGGCTCGATCCAGCGCGTCGATCTGCAGACCGGCAAGGTCGAGACCGTCGTCACGAAGTGCGGCGAGCACGATCTGCGCGGGCCGAACGACCTCGTGTTCGACAGGCAGGGCGGCCTGTGGTTCTCCGACCTCGGCAAGCGCCGCGCGCGCGAGATGGATGTCGGCGGCATGTACTACCTCAAGCCCGGCATGACCGAGCTCGTCGAGATCGTGCACGGCATCCTGCCGGCGAACGGCATCGGCCTGTCGCCGGATGAAAGTACCGTCTACATCGCGGAGACGCCGACCGGCCGCCTCTGGGCCTACGAGCTGTCCGCGCCGGGCACCTTGAAGCCGCGTGACGTGATCTATCGCGGCGAGCGGGGCAAGCCGATCTGCGGCCTCGGCGGCTACCAGATGTTCGATTCGCTCGCGGTGGAAGCCGGCGGCAATGTCTGCGTCGCCACCCTTGTCTCCGGCTGCATCTCGGTGATCGCGCCCGACGGCACGCTGGTGGAGCAGGTCCCGACCGGTGACCGCGTCACCACCAACATCGCCTTCGGCGGCCCCGAGCTGAAGACCGCCTACATCACGCTGTCAGGCAGGGGCGAGCTGGTCGCCATGGACTGGCCGCGCGGCGGATTGCCCCTCAATTTCCTAAACAAGTAAACGGTGCTAGTGACCGTCATTGCGAGGAGCGAAGCGACGAAGCAATCCAGACTGCCTCTGCGGTAAAATTCTGGCTTGCTTCGCTTCGCTCGCAATGACAACGGAGAGAGTCTCAAATGCCCTGGCCTGATCCCATCACCCTGCGCGGACAGCATGCCCGTCTGGAGCCGCTGTCGAAAGAGCACCGCGAGGGGCTGGTGGAGGCCGTGAAGGACGGCGATCTCTACACCATCTGGTATACCCTGATCCCGACGCCGGACAACGTCGCCAAGGAGATCGACCGCCGCCTGGGATTGCAGGCCGCCGGCTCGATGCTGCCCTTCACCGTGTTCGATGCCGCCGGCAAGATCGTCGGGCAGACCACCTACATGAACATCGACGCCGCCAACCGCCGCGTCGAGATCGGTTCGACCTGGTACGGCAAGAGCGCGCAGCGCGGCCCGCTCAACACCCAGTGCAAGCTGCTGCTGCTCGGTCATGCCTTCGAGACGCTGAACTGCATCGCGGTCGAATTCCGCACGCATTTCTTCAACCACCAGAGCCGCCGCGCCATCGAGCGCCTGGGGGCCAAGCAGGACGGCATCCTGCGCAGCCATCAGGTCGCGCCGAACGGCACGCTGCGCGACACCGTGGTCTACAGCATCACCGCCGCCGAATGGCCAACGGTGAAGGCGCATCTCAACTATCAACTCAACGAAAAGCCGCGCTAGCGATGAGCACGAGGCTGAGTTTGATGCATCCGCGATCGGGCTGCGCTCCCTCTCCCGCTTGCGGGGGAGGGTTGGGGAGGGGGTATCTCCGCGGTGGGATTCCCCGTGTTGAGAGAGCCGCCACCCGGCGCTTCGCGCCGACCTCCCCCGCAAGCGGGAGAGGTGGAGCGTGCTCGTGGCCGGCACCATTCGATCAACACTGATTGCGCGCTAAGGACGTTCATCATGGACAGATTTGATTATGTGATCATCGGCGCGGGCTCGGCCGGTTGCATCCTCACCTCCAGGCTCAGCGAAGATCCCAACACCAGCGTCTGCGTGCTGGAAGCCGGGCCCAGCGACTGGCACCCCTACATCCACCTGCCGGCGGGTTTCATCAAGACCTTCCACATGAAGAGCATCAACTGGGCCTATCAGCAGGAGCCCGGACCTTACACCGGCGGGCGCAGCATCTACGCGCCGCGCGGCAAGACGCTCGGCGGCTCGTCCTCGATCAACGGCCACATCTACAACCGCGGCCAGCGCATGGATTTCGACACCTGGGCGCAGATGGGCAATCGCGGCTGGGGCTATGCCGATGTGCTGCCCTACTTCAAGCGGCTGGAGAAGCGGGTCGGCGAGGGCGACAACACGTTCCGCGGACGCGACGGCAAGCTCACCGTTACGACGATGGACTGGCGCGATCCGCTCTGCGAAGCCTTCATGGAAGGCGCGGTCTCGCTCGGCATCCCCCGCAATCCCGATTACAACGGCGCCGTCCAGGAGGGCGTCTCCTACTGCCAGCGCACCATCGACAACGGCCTGCGCGTCTCCGGCTCGACCGCGTTCCTCAAGCCGGCGATGAAGCGGCCGAACGTGCATGTGCATACCCATGCGCACGCGACCGAGATCATCTTCGAGGGCAAGCGCGCCGTCGGCGTGCGCTACACCAAGGGCGGCCGAGGCGGCACGCCGGTGGAGGTGCGCGCCAACAAGGAAGTCATCCTGTCCGGCGGCACCTATAATTCGCCGCAGCTGCTGCAGCTCTCCGGCGTCGGCTCGCCCGATCTCTTGCAGCAGCACGGCATCGCCGTGCGTCACGCGCTGCCGGTCGGCGAAGGCCTGCAGGACCATTACGCGCCGCGCACGGTGGCGCGGGTCAAGGACATCAAGACCATCAACGAGCTCCGCCGCGGCTTCTCGCTGTGGATCGAGGCGCTGAAATGGGCGACCCAGCGCAAGGGCCTGCTGTCGCTGTCGCCGACCATGGTCTACTGCTTCTGGCACTCCGGCGAGAGCGCCGATTCATCCGATCTGCAGCTCACCTTCACGCCGGCGTCCTACAAGGAAGGCGTGCAGGGCCAGCTCGAGGACGAGCCGGGCATGACGGTGGCCTCCTGGCAGCAGCGCCCGGAGAGCCGCGGTTACGTGCGCATCCGCTCCAACGATCCCTTCGCGCCCCCGATCATTCAGACCAATTATCTCGACGCCGAGCTCGACCGCCGCGTCATCGTCGGCGGCATGAAGCTCGCGCGGCGTCTGCTGAAGAGTGCGCCGCTTTCGCCCTATTACGCCTACGAGGATTTCCCCGGCCCCAACATTAACACCGACGACGAGTTCCTCGCCGCCGCCACCGAACGCGGCACCACCACCTTCCACCCCGGCTGCACCTGCCGCATGGGCCCGGCGGACTCGAGCTGGGCGGTGGTCGACGACCAGCTCCGCGTCCACGGCCTGGAGGGCCTCCGCGTCATCGATGCCTCGGTGATGCCGCGCATGATCTCGGCTAACCTCAACGCCTCGACCATGATGATCGCGGATCGTGCCTCGGACCTCATTCGGGGCAAGGCCCCGATGGAAGCCGCGCGGATTCCGGACGCCGCGGTGGCGTAAGGAGGTCTCGTGCCCCGGACGCAGTGCAGCGCTCCTTCAGCGGTGCGCTGCAGAGCCGGGGCCCATGGCTCCGAGCGATCCCTGTCGCCTTCTGGGTCCCGGCCCTGCGCGGCAGCGTTGCACGCGGCAGCGCGTCCGGGACACGGAGAACGCTGGATGCATCGGCGAATTTGCCTGTCAGGCAAAACACCTCGTACCCCGTCAACCCCTTCCCGCAAAAATATTCCACTTTACCGAAATTCGGAATTGCGGCATAGATCGACGCAGCCCGGCCCGACGAAGAGGGGCGGTTCGCGAGTCGTTCGAAACGCGGGCCGGGTTGCGATGGACGCGGCAGCGTCGTGCGCGAGAGGCGCGGGCAGGGCGGGTAGTCCCTGTGAGCCCGAGGCTTCGTGCGGACGACGGCGCTGCTAGGCTTCGTCTCGTCTGTAAGTTTCCGGCTCTGTCGACGGTGTCAGGGAATACTGCGGCGAAATGGCGGGCCGTGCGTACGGCAAAACCGTGTGGTCCTGGCCGTCGTTGC
>NZ_CAKZJO010000037.1 GCF_936943645.1 uncultured Bradyrhizobium sp.
ACCACGTGGTCATGGGTTCGAATCCCATCGCGCTCACCAGAAGTTCAAGAGAAATCAATCGCTTGCATAGACTACTAATTACCGCACTGCCTGAGTATGGACCAAGGCAGTACCGAGGTAGTACGGCTCCGGGGTCAAGGCCACTTTTCACACATAGCTCCGAGGATGCTTCCCAGAACATGGCCTGCCTCGGTATCATACTTGTCGATCATTTTTCGCAGGTCGAATGATGAATGAGTGATTGCTTTAGTATGGGCATCATACAGTTCGTATGTGATCTGGTCGTGGCTGCCGAATCTTCGGCCCATAAACGTTTTCTGCTTACCTGCCCTGCGATTTGCCGGATGGCCCGCGCACAGGTTCCGCTTGTCGCGAAGCTCCTGCCAAGCCGACCCTCCTTTAGCGGCCCATTTGTGTCCGACAACGGCGATATATAGCTCGGAGATGGCGTCCTGTTGAATGATTATGGCTTGCATCACCCCCCCCAGAATTCGATGTAAGCCATCATCGGGTCAGGCGAGAAGCCGCGAGCCATGTGCACATATATGGCCTCGGCCGTGTCTTGTATCAGGAACATTGACGTGTAGTAGGCCGCGTACACATCCTTGTTTTCATCTCGAAAGAAATAGCGCTGGACAGCAAGTGAGTTCTGAAATTGGTCGTAGATAGCGATTCGCACAGCTTGGACGTTTTTCATTTGCGGCGAACCTCTTCGCGAACAGCGTTCGCTCAAATCCCTATCCCTCGTCACCGCACTGACCTAGGCGCGACATCGAGATTTGATGCGTCGGCAGGTCTGGCGCGGCGGTTTGTAAGCTAGGCCCTGTTGACAAAGTTTGGCAACCAAATCCGGATTGCGGCCAAGTTTAGGAAGCCCATGAAGGAGATTATGGTTTTGTCGAAGCGCGTAGCGATCCGACGAGACTGCTTCAATCTGTTGAACATGCGTTCGATTCTATTGCGGTCGCGATAGGCGTCATAGTCGCAGGACGGCGGATCCTTGCGGTTGGACTTGGGAGGGATGACCGGCAAGATGCCGTGGATCAGCAAGTCTTGGCGAAGACTGTCGCCATCATAACCTTTGTCGCCCATGAACAGCTTCGGTTTATTGACGGGCAAAGCCAAAAGAGCCAAAGCTTCATTATAGTCAGAGGCTTGGCCGCTGGTCAGGAGAAAGCCAAGAGGGCGTCCCTGACCGTCTGCGCGGGCATGGATTTTTGTCGTAAAGCCGCCGCGTGATCGACCAAAAGCCTCCTGATAAGTCCCCCTTTTGCGCCGGCGGCTTGCGAATGACCCCGAACGGTGGTGCTGTCGATCATATGCCGCCAGTCATCCGTCAGGCCCAGTTCGACCAGCGTTTCCAAAAGCGCATCCCAAATGCCTTGCTCAGCCCATCGGCGAAAGCGCACATAGACGGAATTCCACTTTCCATAGCGCTCGTGCATGTCCCGCCAAGGGCAACCGACCCGCAGAACATAAAGCATGCCATTGAGAAACTGCCGATTATCGTGGGCGGGACGAGACTTTCGTCCACGCTCCGTAGGTAAAAGCGTCTCCACAATCCGCCATTCGGCGTCCGTCAAGTCTCCACGAGCCAAAACCGCCTCCTAAAAAGCAGTCTTGAATCATAATCCCACTGATTTGGGAATCCACTTTGTCAACAGGGCCTAACACAGGACGTGTCAGCCGGAAGCGGCGAGAATGTCGAAGCCATGGCGGTCGACAATCAATTTCCCCCAAAAATAGTCAGCGAGTAATACTCTCTTCCGGCCCCACGCGCATGGATTTACCTTGCCCGTATATTCAACTCATCCTACTCTTCATCACGTCGGGGCGGAGCTTACTTTCTCACTCCCCGCCACAACTTCAACATCAGCATTCCAGTCGGTGACCGCCGGCTTGCCCGACACCGCTATAGAGGATGCCATGGACAGGCGCGCAGTATCCGAGGACAATATTCTGCTCGATCCGGTACAGCGCTTTGCCGGCGCAGGCATGCCCCCCTACGGCTCCGAACAGGTCCTCGACTTTGTCCAGGCTCGGGCGGCTGCCTCCGGCGAGGACAGTGATCTTGTGGCGCGAGGCCGCAACGGGCCTCCGGTTGCCCGCGACGACACCAATGGCGGCGATGCCGTCATTGAGGCGGGACGCGGCGTTCCCGGCGATGCCGTGGCCAAAGGCAACGTCCTGTCCAACGACAGCGACCCGGATTTTGATCCCCTGACTGTGAGCAAAACCGGCAAGTTCCATGGAGAATTCGGCACGCTCAGTCTGTCCGCGCGTGGTCAGTGGGTTTATCATCTGGACAACAGCGATCCGGATACCGATGCGCTGGCGAAGGGTGAGAAAGTCGTTGATGCATTCAAATACACCGTCAACGACTCGTTCGTCGGCAG
>NZ_CAKZJO010000038.1 GCF_936943645.1 uncultured Bradyrhizobium sp.
GGAGAGAGCCCCCACCCGGCGCTTCGCGCCGACCTCCCCCGCAAGCGGGAGAGGTGCACCGCCTTCGCCGATCGATCGAATGTCACAACTCACTTGTCGAGCCATGCGTCCTTGAAGCCGTCATTGACGCCGATCCCCGTGGTGATCAGGTTCTTGACCTTGCAGCGCATGATCGTCGGGAATTGCAGCTCGAGCATCCAGGCCACCGGCACGTCCTCGACCAGGATCTTCTGCGCCTTCTCGTAGAGCTCCTTGCGCTTGGAATCGGGCGTCGCGACCGCGCCGTCGGCGAACAGCTTGTCGATCTCCGGGTTGGAATAGCCCTCGACGTTGTTGAACACCTGACCCTTGGCGATGTTGCTGGAGATGTAGTTGCGGCCGACCCCGAGCGCGGGATCGCCATACTGGTAGAGATAGGTGAAGGCGATGTCGTAGTCCCAGTCGCCGATCTTCTGGTTGCCGCCGGCAACGTCGGTGGCGATGGTCTCGATGTTCATGCCGACGTCCATGAGGTTCTGCTTCACCGCTTCACCCCAGCGCTGCCAGGTCTCGCCATAGGCGAGCGGCAGCAGGCGGATCTTCTCGCCCTTGTAGCCGGCCTCCTTCAGCAGCGCCTTGGCCTTGGCCGGATCGTACGGATACTTCTTCACGTCGTCGGTGTAGTATTTGATGGTCGACGCCGACGGGCCGGTCGCGACCTTGCCGAGCCCGTTCCAGATTACGTCCTTGGCGAAATCGCGGTCGACCGCGTACATGATCGCCTGCCGCACCCGCTTGTCGGCGAGCGGCCCCTGGCGGTTGTTCAGCCAGAGCCAGGCCAGCGGCGAGAAGAACTCCCAGCCGGCGCCGGTGACGCAGGTGTCCTTCAGCTTGGACAGCCGCGGCACGTCGAAGTTCTCGACCGAGCCGCCGGGCAGCACGTCGACCTTGCCGGTCTCGTACGCCACCGAGCGCGCGGCCGCGTCGGGAATGATCTGCCAGTAGATCTCGTCGAGATAGGGCTTGCCCTTTTCGTGGTAGTTCGGGTTCTTGACCAGGCGGATGAACGAACCCTTCTGCCACTCCTTGAACATGAAGGGGCCGGTGCCGACGGGCGCGTTGTTGTAGGGGTTGGTCTTCCAGTCGGTGCCTTCATAGAGATGTTTCGGCACGATCGGCATCGAGCCGACCTCGAAGATGCCGAGGAACGGACCGAACGGCTGCTTCAGCGTGAACACCACCGTATAGTCGTCCGGGGTCTCGATCTTGTCGACCTGCGCCAGATTGGTGCGGGCACGCGCATGCGTCTGCTTCAGCATCTCCATCGAGAACAGGACGTCGGCGGCGGTGAAAGGCTTGCCGTCATGCCAGGTCACGCCCTTCTTGAGCTTGAAGGTGTAGGTCTTGGCGTCCTCGCTGACGGTCCAGCTTTCGGCAAGCTCCGGCAGCGGCTCGAGCTTCGGGCTGTAGCGCAGCAGCCCTTCGAAGATGTTGCCCGACACCATCTGGGTCGGGCCGTTCTGGACCTGCGCCAGCATCAGGCCGGGCGGTTCGGGCTGGATCACGGCATTGATCACGCCCCCCGTCTTCGGCTCTTGCGCCAGCGCCGGGGCCGCAAGCCCGCAAGCCAGGAGGAGACCAAGCAACACTCGTTTCGGCATGTCGTATCTTTCTCAAGCGCGACCAGCCGAAAGCGCTTCGCGACGTCACGACGTGCGAAGCTGCGGCCAGCCCATCCCAGTCCCCATCCGGTGTCGAGGCTCACACAGTCTCGTTCGGCGCCGCAAGATGAAAGTCTCGACAGCGGTCGCACAAAAAATGTACAGCGCGTCCTGTTTTCACTTGATTCATTCCCGTGTCACGGGAGACAAGTTCGCCATGGACAATGCCACGCGCTCCGAACGATCCCGCAATGCTGCACTCGAAGCGGCCATCGCGATCATCGCGCGCGACGGGCCCGGACGGCTGACGCTCGACGCGATCGCCCGCGAGAGCGGCCTCAGCAAGGGCGGCGTGATGCACCAGTTCCGCACCAAGGAAGCCGTGCTGAAGGCGCTGCTCGACCGGCAGATGGCGCATTTCGAGGAGTTCTCGACGCGCTACATGGCGAAGGCGAGCGAGACCTCCGCGAATCCCAACCTGGCGACGCAGCTGGCGACCGTGCGCGAAGCGGCGACCTCGCCGAATTCCGCTGCGCTGGCGCTGGTTGCGGCCATGGTCGAGAATCCCAATCTGATGGCGCTGCCCCGCGAGCGCGAGATGGAGAGGATGGCGGCGATCAGGGACGAGGCCGCTGATCCGGATCTGGCGATGCTGCGCTGGGCCGGCGCGATGGGACTGCTGCTGACCTCGCTGTTCGGCATGTCGCCGCTCAGCAAGGACGAGCATCAGCGCCTGTTCGCGCGTCTGGTCGACGATTCGCAATGGGGCGGCCTTGAACAGCCGGCGGCAACGCGCGCCGTCAAATCCGCAACGGTGCCAGCCGCGAAGGCTGCAACCCGGCGCAAGCGCGCCTGATTCGTCCTTAACGAAAGCTCGTCTTGACCTGCACAAAGCCGCGCCAGCGGCGAAATGCATCAGGTCCACATTTCGGCTATTTACAAACCGTCTAGTCGGTTTTATAGATCCGGACACTGAGGCAACCCGAAGCTTCCGACATGGCCCCGGACGAAGCCGAGGGTTGGCAATGGTGAGCCCCGCAGCCGCGTCCGGTCCCTGACGCGGCTGCGGTCGCCATCGCCCGAACAGCGCCAAGAGGCGTCTGGCAAGAGGAGTCTGGAATGAGTAGCTCGATCGCTGCGCGCGGTCTGGGAACGCCGGTGCTTTGCGCGGGTGTCGGCGGCTGCGCCTCGGTCGCGCCGGTGCCCTATTCGGAGATGGCGTCCTCGGCCTACATGGCTCCCGACAAATCGGACGCCTCCGGCCGCGTGCCCTACCGCTATTCCACGCCGGTCGATTGGCGCGCCTATAACAAGGTGATCCTCGATCCCGTCGTGGTCTATCGCGGGCGGGACCACCAGTTCGGCGATATGTCCGCCAAGGACAAGGCGACGCTCGCCGCCTACATGCAGAATTGTTTCACTGAGCGGCTGCGCAGACGCTTCGCGCTGGTGCAGGAGCGTGGACCGAACACGCTGCGGATCAGGCTGACGCTCACCGGTGCCGTCACCAACACGCCCGTGCTCGGCACGCTGTCGCGTTTCGATATGGCCGGCGCGGTCTACAACGGCGTGCAGGCTGCGCGCGACGGCGAGGGCATGATGACCGGTTCGGTCATCTACGGCGTCGAAATCTTCGACGCCACGACCTCGCGTCTGCTCTCTGCCTACGTCACCAAGCAATATCCAGCCGCCTACGACATCAAGGCCACCGCCGGCGCGCTCGCGGCCGCCACGGCCGGCCTCGACAAGGGCGCCGATGCGCTGATGGCGCAGCTCAACTGACGCCGCGATCCATTCAACGAAAGGTGCTGCCGATGAACATTCTCCTTCGCTTCGTGCTGCGTGTGGCGATCACCGTCGTGATGATGATCATCGGTGGCCGCGCCGGCGCGGCTGCGCCGACCGATCCGAGCGGCACCTGGCTGGTCGAGGACGGCCGCGCCCGCATTCGCCTCGAGCGCTGCGGGCCGTCGCGCGACCGCCTTTGCGGCTTCATCGTCTGGATGAAGGAGCCGGCCGACAAGCGCGGCCAGCCTTATCGCGACACCCAGAATCCGGATCCGGACAAGCGCGCCCGCACACTGCTCGGCCACCAGCTCATCATGGGCCTGCAGGCGACGCCGGAAGGGCGCTTCGCCGGCGACATCTATAATGCCGAGGACGGCAAGTTCTATTCGGTCTCGATCTGGCGCGAGTCTGCCGAGCGGCTCAAGCTGAAAGGCTGTCTGATCAAATTCCTGTGCCAGACCCAGACCTGGCAGCAGACGCTCGATGTGCTGCCAGGTCAGCTCATTGGCCTGACCGGCGATCTCAACGGCCCGCGCGCCGACAGGGAATGGGCGGCGATGCCCGCCCCGAAGCCGATCCCGGCGAAAGCGAAGTAGCCTTCAGGAGGTCCGCAGCGCCTGCCGCAACTCGTCGAGCGCCTCCGCGAGCTGCTCGCGGTGAGCGATGTCGTCCGCAGGAATGGCCGCGACACTGCCGGCGAGCTCGCGCAGGATGCCGGCGAGCAGGCCGAAATTGAGGTGCAGATGCACCGATTTGCGTTCGTCGTCCGCGCCGGGATGTTGCAGCACCAGCGCAACGCCGCTGCCGTCGAGCCGCGCCTCGAACTTCGACGAACGCTCGAACGTGCCGACATAGAACTTGTCGGGGTATTCGAGCGCGACCTCTGCCTTGTCGGGAACCGGCCTGGACATGTGAGCCTCGTTGGATAACGGCCAAATCTCGCCGGGAATAGATCGGGCCGCCTTGCGATAGGTCAGAGGCGGCTTCCGGATTTGATCCGGATCAAAGTCAGGCCGCCGCTTTTGCGATCGAATAGCAACTGGCGGGGGCCCGGCACTGCGTGTCCCGCTCCCTTGGGCGTGAGACGAGCGATGGACATTCAGGCCACCACTATCCTTGCGGCTGACGATCACGGACCCGATGTCGCCGGCCTCGAGGCGGCGCCGGATCCGGGCGTGCAGCACTGCCTGCAATTGCTCGGCAACGCCGGCCTGCGCCCGACGCGCCAGCGTCTCGCGCTCGGCCAGTTGCTGTTCCTGAACGGACATCGTCACGTCACCGCCGAGAGCCTCTATGAGGAGGCGATGGCGGCGAACGCCTATCTGTCGCTGGCGACCGTCTACAACACGCTGAACCAGTTCACCGAGGCCGGCCTGCTCCGCCGGATCGCCGCCGACGGCCTCAAGTCGTTCTTCGACACCGACACGTCGATCCATCCGCACTTCTATCTCGAAGGCGAGGATATGCTGGTCGACGTCGCCGAAGGCCTCACCTTCACCAGGATCCCCGAGGCGCTTCCCGGCCACGAGATCGCGCGGCTCGACGTCATCGTCCATCTGCGCCGCAAGCGCGTGTAGCGATTATCTCCCCTCGGAGAGGGCCGCCGCAAATGAGCGGTGCACTTTTGGGCGCAGTAATCTCCGCGTCGTCATGGCCGGGACAAGCCCGGGCATGACGACCTTCTGTGGAGCGCCGCTGCACCTCAGCGCAATCCGGCGCGCCGGAATCCTTCAAGGTAGTGCGCGCGATCGGCGTCATTGGCCCATGGCAGCTGGGTCGCGATCCAGTGCAGCGAGATGCCCGGCTGGGCGCGGCGGAGCTCGCCCAGCGCGGTCTCGGCGAGCATGTCGTTGCCGGTCATGCCGGCGGAGACCGCGAGCACGCGGTAGGCGCCGGTGAGATCGCCGCGATGGCGGATCGCCTCGCGCGCCAGCGCGATGGCCTCGTCATACCGGCGCTCGGTGAAGCGCGCATAGCCGGCGATGCCCTGATAGATCGCCAGCGAGGGATCGCGCGGCGACAGCCGGATCGCCCTTTGCGCGGCCTCGAACGCCTCCCTGGAGCGTCCGGCATAGGACAGTGCCAGCGCGTAATAGCCCTGCGCCAGCGAGAAGTTCGGGTTGAGCGCGAGCGCCTGCTCGAACCCGGACAGCGCGTCCGCGAGCCTGCGTGTCGAGAAATAGACGCTGCCGAGCGCGACATGCGCCCAGGCATCCTCGTGGTCGCAGCGCACCGCGGCGAGCGCGGCAGCTTCGGCCACCGGCGCCACCGCGGCGAGGTCGCCCCAGCCGAGATGCGCGCCGAACATGTGGTTGGCCGCCAGCAGCGACAGCGCCTGGCCGTAGCTCGGATCGATGGCGATGGCGCGTTCGAGCAGCGTCCGCGCGGCCTCGTGATCGCGCCGCGTCACCCGCCAGAAATGCGACAGCCCCCGCATCAGCAGATCCCATGCGTCCAGGCTCGCGGGCGGCTTGCTGTGGGCGCGGAAACTTTCCGCCGCGTGAATCTGCGGCTCGATCGCTGCGGCAATCGCGTTGGTGATGTCGTCCTGGACGGCGAAGACGTCGACCAGCTCGCGATCATAGCGCTCGGCCCAGAGATGGCTGCCTGAGCTGGCATCGTTGAGCTGCGCGGTGATGCGTACCCGGCTGCCTGCCTTGCGCACGCTGCCTTCGACCACGTAGCGGACGCCGAGCTCCTCGGCGATCTGCCTGATATGAACCGCGCGCCCCTTGTAGGTGAAGGACGAGTTGCGGGCGATCACCATGAACCAGCGCTGCTTCGACAGCGCGGTGAGGATGTCCTCGCTGATGCCGTCGCCGAAATAATCCTGTGCGGGATCGCCGCTCATGTTCTCGAAGGCGAGCACCGCGACCGCCGGGCGGTCCGCCACGCGCGGCAGGGTGGGCCTGGCCTCGGCCGGCACGATCGATGCTGCCACTTCTTCCCGGACTTCGCCGACAAAGCGGAAGCCCTTGCGCGGAATGGTCTTGATCAGCCGCTGCGTCGCACCGTCGTCGCCGAGCGCCTTGCGCGCCGCGTTGATCCGGCTGTTCAGCGCCGAATCCGAGATGATCCGGTCGCTCCAGATCTGGCTGATCAGGTCATCCTTGCTGACCACGCGGGTGCGTTGCGCGACGAGATAGAGCAGCAGATCGAACACTTGCGGCTGCAACGGAACAGTCGCCCCGCCGCAGGTGAGTTCCCGCAGGTTGCCGTCGAGCACGTTGTTTTCAAAACGGAATCGCACGTTGTTCGTCTCAAGCAAAAATCAAAGTCGTCTCAGGCGAAAATCAATCGTCCGCGAAAGCTTCAAACCCGTCCGAGGGGCATGGTGGAGCAACCAACGAGGTGCCGGCGTTCCGGCACAACGGAGCTGTTTTCATGACCCAACTCGATCATCAAATTCATTCGATTGACCCGGAGGTTGCGGGCTCTCGCATTTTCAAGTTCATCGCCTTTTTGTACGGAATTGCGGCGTATCTCGTGTTTTTCGTCACCATTCTCTACGCCATCGGCTTCGTCACGGGCCTGGTGGTGCCCAAGACCATTGACATCGGACCCCAGGCCCCGACGATCGAGGCCGTCGTCATCGATCTCGTCCTGATGTCGATCTTCGCCGTTCAGCACAGTGTGATGGCGCGTCAGCAGTTCAAGGCGTGGTGGACACAGTTCGTCCCCAAGCCGGTCGAGCGAAGCACCTATGTGCTGCTGGCGAGCCTGTCATTGCTGCTCCTGTTCTGGCAGTGGCGTCCGTTGCCTGCGATCATATGGAACGTCGAGAATCCGGATCTCGCCGTGATTCTGGTCACGCTGTCCTTTGCGGGCTGGATCCTGGTGTTCACCAGCACTTATCTGATCAATCATTTCGAATTGTTCGGATTGCATCAGGTGACCAACCATCTGATCGGCAAGGAGACGCCGCCGCCGCGCTTCAAGACGCCGCTGCTCTACAATTTCGTGCGCCATCCGATCTATCTCGGCTTCATCATCGCGTTCTGGGCGGCGCCGACCATGACCGCGGGCCATCTGCTGTTCGCGGTCGTCACCACGCTCTACATCTTCGTCGGCATCGCACTGGAGGAGCACGATCTCGTCGCACTCTTCGGCGACGAGTACCGGCAGTACAAACAACGGGTGTCGATGCTTATTCCCTGGCGCCGGTCACTCTAACCTCGGCGCGGCATTGCGCGCGTCCGCCGAACGGAGGACGCGCAGGCACGCCGGGTGCGGTACGCGAGCATCTCACGCGCCCGTCCCCCCAACGTCCCCCGGGGTGATGTCCCCCTTCATCCCGACGCCTCTCCCCGCATCCCATCGGTCCCGACATATTGTGGACGAGGAGCGGGGAGAGGATCCCCTTCCATCAAACGGAGACGACCCAATGAAACATGTCGGAAACTGCTTCTGCGGCGCGGTGACGGTCGAGGTCACGGGTGCGCCGGAGGCGATGGGCTACTGCCATTGCCGGTCCTGCCGGTCGTGGTCGGGCGGTCCGGTCAACGCCTTCAGCCTGTGGAAGCCCGAGGCCGTGCGCGTCACCGAGGGCGCGGAGAATGTCGCGACCTTCGCCAAGACGCCGCTGAGCCAGCGGCAGTTCTGCAAGAAATGCGGCGGTCATCTCATGACCAACCATCCGCCGCTCGGCCTGGTCGACGTCTTCACCGCCACCATCCCGACGCTCGCATTCGCGCCCGGCGTTCACGTCAACTATGCCGAGACCGTGCTGCCGATGCGCGACGGCCTGCCCAAGCTGAAGGATTTTCCGGCCGAGTTCGGCGGCAGCGGCGAGATGATGCAGGAGTAGCAGCGCCGGGGGGTGAGAGGGCGGCAGCGCGCCGCTCCTCTCTTACTTCGCGAGAACGACGACGGATCAGCCGCCGCGGGATTCAACGACCTTGCGGCAGCTGTCCGAGAGCTTCGACTTGTTCTCGCGCAGGCAGGCGTTCATCTGCGGCGGCTTGCCGATATGCTCGGCGCAGAATTTGCTGGCGTCGCCGCGACAGGCCATCTGCTCCTGGACTGACGGACCGGATTGCGCGGCAGCGGGCAGGGCGGCAGCAGCGAGCAGCAGCGCGGCAAGAACCGTAATCTTCATAAAGCACCTCTTCTGGAATCCTCGTTGGTCCCGACCGGGATCAATCGGGCCGGACCATCCCGCGAAGGCCGGGCGGGGGTCCATGCCATGTTCATGGCACCGGCAGGCCCTGGGGGGCGCGGTACCCCCATCTTCATGGCATGTATCCGCGCGCCGTCTTTTGTCATTCAGGCTGCACCTCGGCTGCGAAACCCGGTGATTGCATCGGGACGCCGAACGGGAAGCAGGAGAGCAAGAATGTCGAAGAGAGCTGGAGCGCTGAGCGCAAGGCTGACGGTCACGGCACTGACGGTCATGGCGCTCGCGGGCGCGGCGATGGTGTCGCTGGGCACGAGCCCGGCGCAGGCGGTGGTCTATTGCAAGACTGTCGGCGTGCCCAAGGGCTGCGTGGTGCGGCCGACGGCGGCGGTGGTGGTTGCCCCGGGAGCGCCGGTTGCGGCCGCGGCGGTCGCAACGCCCGGCGTCGGTGCGCCCGGTGTCGGCGTCCGCGCGGGAACGCCGATGAATCGCGGCGGTCCGGTCAATCGCGTCGGCGTGCGCTGATTGCTTCTTCACCTCGCCCCGCTTGCGGGGAGAGGTCGAATTCGAGCGGAGCTCGAATTCGGGTGAGGGGGACTCTCCACGAATCCAACTGCCTCTGTCCCTGTGGAGACTCCCCCTCACCCCGATTCTCCCGGCGCGAGCGAAGCTCGTCGCGGCCCCGCAAGCGGGGCGAGGGAGAAGAGTTCGGGCCAACGGGGCCTGCGGACGAACACCCCCCGTCCTCCGCAGGCGATTTCACCCGGCCCGTCCCCTCTCTCCGTGCGCCCCACACGTTCGGGGAGGGGGTTTTTCAGCTCGCAGCCATGTCGCTGTCGGGAAAACGCTGCGGCAATTGCAGCCGCACGCGCGTCCCCGAGGCATCGGAGCTCAGGTCGAGCACGGCGCCGCAGCGCGCGGCACGGTTTCTCATGTTTCGCAGGCCGCGCGCGGTCTGGCCGTTGCGTCCGGCCTCGCCATCGCCGGCAATCGCGAAGCCGTGGCCGTCGTCGGTCACGCTGATCACGCCGTATGGCCCCTCGCCCGCGTCGAACGTGTCGATGGTCACCGTGATGCGGTGGGCCTGTGCGTGCTTGACCGCATTGGTCACGGCCTCGTCGAGGATGCGCACGATCTGGATGACGTGCCATGGCCTGAGCTCGGGATGCAGCGGCACGCCCTGCGGGGTCGCCACGCGCCAGTCGAGCGTGATGTCGTGCGGACGCAATTGCGCCGTCGCGCGCTCGCGCCAGGAGCCGAGCGCGAGCATCAAATCGCCGCCGATGTCGTCCATGGAATCGATGACGAGACGCAGATCCTTCAGCGCGGCCCGGGCGGCATCTGTGATGGTCGCGCCGTCCTGGCCGCGCTCGGAGAGTGCGACGATGCTGACGAGCTGGCCGCCGAGGCCGTCATGCAGGTCGCGCATCAGGCGCGTGCGCTCGTTGGCGAGCGCGGCGGCGCGGGCGCGCTCCTCCTCGCGGGCAAAGCTCGCCTTCAGCCGCTCCTCGGCCTCGCGCACGCGCGTCACGAGCTGGCCGGCAAAGCTGTCGACCTGGTTCAGCGCGCGGGCGAAGCGCCAGGTCAGCCCGGCGCCGATCGCGACCAGCATCGCCGAATAGGACAGGCGCGAGACGAAGATGCGCTCGTTGGTCACGATCTCGGACACCGAGAGCATGTCGTGCACCCAGCAGGTCAGCACGATGGTCACCGCGCAGCCGATCGTGAAGCTCGCCGCGTCCTGGCGCCGCACCACTGCGGCCGCGGTGACGCAGGCCATCAGGAACAGGCAGATCCCGACCGTGGGGATGCCAAGCAGCAGAAACAGGATGCGCGGCAGTGGCGGCCCGGCGATCAGGCCGACCACGAACACGATCAGCCCCGGGGCGAACAGCAGCGTGCCGTAGCGCGGCCAGCGCCAGCCGAAGAACAGCACGCCGAACACGACGATCAGCGCACTCTCGATCGGTGCGGAGGCCAGCAGCACGGCGGCGAGCCGGGACACGGTGGCCGGCGGCACCGGCGGCGGCATGAAGGCCTGCATGACCCCGAGCACCATCGCCACCGCCAGCACGCCGTAAACCGGCTCGCGACGCCGCATCAGCCACATGATCGCGAGGATGACGGCGAGGATCGACTGCCAGGCCGAGAATACCACCGGCAGGGTGACGAACAGCAGCGTGCGGGTCTCAAAGGCCGGACGCAAGGCGGCATCCGGACCGACATAGACCGTGTCGAGAAAGCCCTTGAGGGGTCCCCACACGAACAGCCGCACCGTGATCTCGTTGGCGCCTTCGCGCAGCAGCGAGGCGGGGATCGCCGCGATCTGCGGCGTGTTGCGGTCGGGCCGGTTGGCATTGGCATCGCGCCGGGAGTCGAGCACGACGACGCCGTCGACGGCGACCTCCACGGCGTTGCTGAAGCGCGGCAGATACACCGACCACCCCGCCGCCGCATCGCCGCGGCGGAACGTGAAGCTGCCGGTGTAGAACGGCGGATCGTCCAGGGAATAGCGCGACGTCGTGAAATGCGGCAGCGTCACCGGACGCGTCACGCCGTTCTCCCGCAGCGAAAATCCGTTCAGCGCAAGCTCGTCGGGGTCGATCGGCTGCAGCAACCCCAGCCCGACGATGGTGATGACCACGATCAGGACCTGGAGCAGCAGATAGGGTACGAGGCGCGAGGCGATCAGCTGGCGCCGCGGACGCGCAGGTGCCTTGCCAGGTGCCTTGATCGATGCTTTGGCCGTGACCTCGCTCACAGCTTGATCAGGCCTTGCTGCACCGCCTCGAACACCGCTTCGCTGCGCGTGTGCACTTCGAGCTTGCGATAGATGTTCTTGATGTGGCCGGGCACGGTCTGCTTGGAGAGGCCGAGATGGCTCGCGATCTCGGCATAGCTGAAGCCCTTGGCGATGCCCCAGAGGATGTCGATCTCGCGCGGCGTGAGCTTCGCGGTGTTGAGCACGGGTCCTGGCGGCGGTTCCGCCGAGCTCTGCGCGGCACCCTGGGTCCGGCGCACGATGAAGCGCGCGATCGAGGCCGAGATCGGCGAATGGCCGGCAACGAGATCGCGCACGGTGGTGGCGATGTCGGTGGGGAAGGCGTCCTTGAGCAGATAGCCGGTGGCGCCGACCGTGATCGCGGAGATCACGCTCTCCTCGTCGCCGAGGGCGGAGATCACCATGATCTCGGTGTCGGGAAAGCGCTGCCGCATCTCGCGGATGAGCTCGATGCCGTGGCCATCGGGCAGCCGCAGGTCGGTCAGCAGCACGCGTGGCGCGCCGGCGGCCAGGGCCGACCGGGCTTCACCGAGCGTGCCGGCGCTGCGCACCTGATAGCCGGCCTTGACCAGCGCATCCTGGAGCCGCCAGCAGGTCGGCGCGTCGTCCTCGACGAGGAGGATGGTGATGACGTCACCCGTCTCGCCTTGTTCGGTCATGATCATGGTCCCGCGCCCGCGTGTCCCCCGCGGCGCAAGGGCAAGTCTAGCTGCCGCGCGGATGCCACGACACCCATAATCATGGGGGCGGCAAGCCTTTCGTAACGCGGCCCACCGCGCCGGTCATGCTATTTGTTCGCCGGCGAGGACGCCGGCGTGCCGGGTGCCGGCAGCCGCTGGACGGTAATCCGCGCCGTGCCACTGTTGTTCTTGTAGTATTGATCGTCCGGTCCGAAAAAGTCCGCGTATCTCGCCGGGAATACCCACTGCAGGAATCCCGGCAGGATCTGCACCGCGTCGTTGACGTGGAAGAACAGCTCGCCGGAGTCGGGCGCCACGAATTCGGCGACCATCCGCTTTGCCAGTTTCTGCGTGTCCCAGACCTTGCGGGCCGTATCGCTGTCCGGGAGCGCATCGAACGTGCCCATCCCCGCCACGTCGCTTCTGAGCTTCTTCAGCTTCTCCGTGTCGAGGGGATCCGGCAGCTCCGTTGCATCTTCCACGTGCACGGGAAATCTGTTCTTCGACTTGTCATTGTCCTTTTCGGCAGCGAGAAACGGATTCATCCTGCGCGGCAGCTCGTCGGCGGACATCGTGTTCACGGCTTGCAGCGGTTGATCGTTCAAGCCCTTCTCGCCGACGCGCACCAGCGGCTGGAACCAGTCCGCACCGAACAGCCGCCGAAACGGCAGGGCGGCGTAGTGATGTGTTTCGTAGGTCTGGAATCCGTTGACGCCGGTCATGATCGTGCGGTCGAACCAGGGGTCCTCCATGTCGATCCAGACGCGGTATTTGCGGCCCTTCTCGACCGAGAGCCTGCTTGCCCAGCAGAACTGGTCGACCTTGAACAATTCGGTCGCCTGGACGGCGTTGTCACCGACCGGAATCGTCGGCGCGATATTCGCCGACGCCTTTGCTCCTGTCCCGCTTTTCGCTCTTGTTTCCGGGCTCTCGCAGACCTGCCCCGTTGCGAGGCGCCAGGTGAAGAAGCTGCTCGAGCCGATCAGGAGCGCCAAGCCGTAGATCGCGATGATGGCGACGACCGGTATGATGAATTTGGCGAACGGGACGTGTATCCACCAGGCGTTCCCCTGCATGAAGCCGCCGAATCTGATCAACAGGTTCAGCCTGCCGAGGTTCTTCAGGCTCGCCTTGCGATCCGGTCGGTACCAGGCGAGCCGCGCGCGCTCCTGGATGCCGTCGCGCAGCCGGGCGTTCACACGCCAGACGCCCCGCGTCAGGAGTACGACGATCAAGGTCAGCGTGGGATAGTAGAGCGCGATGTCGAGCCAAGGTCCGGCATAGGACGGCATTACGTTCCTGAGCAGGTTGGCGATGGACCCGATCACGGCACCGAGGCCCCAGTCGATGTCGGTGACGATCCGCAGCAGGAGCGTATCGCGCAGGCCGTTATTCACCGACAATTCGACGATCTTGCGCGCGATCCACGGCCAGGCCACGATCACGCCCGCCATGACGAGCAGAGAGAAATAGGCCACGCGTCGCCACCACACGGCGCCGTGCGCGAGTTTGACCATCTCGTCGTTGGGCGTTGCCATTGCGGTGAATGCGTCGGCGTCCGCCTCGCCTGCCGGGCCCTTCTTTTCAAGATAGGCGTCTTGCATTGCCTTGTGCGTGGAGTCGTCGGTGAGCTCCTGGATGCTTCCGTCCGGCATCAGCACGCGCGCGTTCGCGGGAAGCATGATTGGTGCGTAGTCGTCGCATCCGAACAGCATCCGCTCGACCGCCGAGAAGTGAACCACCGGCGTGCCGCCGTTGGCCTTGCTTTCCAGGATCGGGCGCGGATCGTAGCGGTAGAACACCGCCGCGCCGCTGCGCGAATCGTGCCGGGGGCCGAGCGCCGATTGCCGGTCGCGGAACCGCTCGATCGTGCCGTCCTGGAAACGCAATTTGCCGTCGAGCTGGTCGACCATCCAGACCAGTGGAACGAAGGACAGCGTCGATTCCGGATAGCCGCCGCCGATGTCGGAATGCACGCCGGCAAACCACACTTCCTTGACGACCTGATGCGTCCGTTTCAGATTTCTCTGGTCGATCCGTAACGGATGGAAGGTGGTGCGTTCATCGTCCAGCGCCAGCGCGTGGTAGGCGCGCTTCACTGCGTGCGAGAGCTCGTGGTTGCGAAACGAGATCGGCCAGACGGACCAGTCGATCGCGACGCGCAGCTCCTCGAGCGGAACGCCGAATGCCTCGACCGTGTCGAACAGTCCGAGAAATTCGATCTTGACGTTCCTCCGGCCCGCCATGGCCTTGCGGACCGTGCAATAGGAGCGGTGACCGCAGATGAAATGATAGAGGAGAAGCAGCAGGTCGCGAATCCAGCGTGCAAACCAGATCGTCGGAAGGCTCCAATAGCCGACCGACTTCTTGCGATAGGCCCGCCACGCCGCCATGGCGTTGCGCTCCATCTCGGCATGCGAGACCGGTACGTTCTCGATCTCCGCGGGCACGAGGCCCTGACTTGCGATCAGCGCAGCCAGTGTGCGCACGGTGAAGGCGCCGCGGCTGAAGCCGAAGATGTAGATCTCGTCGCCCGGTCGCCAGTTCCAGCACAGGAAACGATAGAGCTTGCGGACGTTGGAGGGCACACCGATGCCGGTGGCGCCGTCCAGCGCGGCAAGTGGCGCCCAGCCGGCTGTGCCGACGCCTTTGATGTAGTAGGCGATCTGGTCCGGCTGGGTGTGGTCGAGCGCCTCGTAGAGACGCCAGACGCTGGATTCCTGGGTGGTGAACGCATTGCCGGTGCCGTCGGCAAACAGCACCAGCTTGCGATTTGATTGGCCGGCAGCCGCATTTCCGCGGGCATTCGCGGCACTGGACGCCCGTTGCGGCTCGGGAGACTCGGAATTGCGGCCGATATCATGATGCGTCATGGGCCCTCCGGCAACTCGACCGGGAAAGCGTCAGGCTCAAGCCGGGCTGGACTTCCCGAGGTGTAAAAATCGCTGCGTCATGAAAAGCAGGTGTATTCTGCACTCAATCCCGTCGAGGTAGCAAGCGGGATCGCGTCAGCCTCGGGCTGAATGGTGCGCCGAGGCGGTTTAGACGTCCACCCGCGGCGGCGGATAGCGCCGGGCCAGCATCGACAGCGACAGACGCCGCTCGTCCGCCGGCAGCTCCAGATAGGCCAGCACAAGCGGCCGCTTCCAGTCACCGATGCCGAAATCCATCGCCGTCCATTTCTGCGGCTCGGGGCCTTCGAGCCCCCGGACCCAGACGAAATAGCGGGGAAGGTCGTCGGCGTCCGTGTCCGTCGTGCGTCTCCTGGCCATCAAGCTGTCCACTGCATCACATCGGTTGCCACAGGATATAGGGAGTGGTGGGGCGAAGTCGAATGCCTCGGGACGCGCCGGCCGTGCCATAAGCCTAAATTCTGCTTGACCGAAATTCGGAAATGTCGTATCTCTCCGTCATCCCGGCCCAAGGAAAAGGGGCGTTTCGCGATCGTCACGATACGCGGGCGGGGTGGCGGTGGACGTGGAGTGCATCGGCGCGCCAGCAATCGCAGGGCGGGTTTGGCCCGTGAGCAATTGAGCAGCGCGCACACGACCGGTGCGGTCCGCGTACGGCAAAAGCGTGTCGTCCTGACGCCCGGGGTCTGTGCGTCAAGGCTTGCGGTGGTGAAGCGGCCCAACCGGGCGTGCACCGAGCATCCGCAAGACGACGGGGGCAATAGTGCATCGCTCCCCGGGGAGAGCACGCCATAAGCCGTCAAACCATCGCGCGGGGAAAGGCCGGGATGTCCCGGGCTGCCCTGTATGCCGCTGTGCATCTGTTTTCGCGCAATTTGCGCACAGCGGACCGCGGGTGCCAGCCGGCGCCCGGCCTTCCCTGCGCCCTTGCTTAGGAGAGGGCGTCAAGAGAAGCACAGGACTCGGGCGTCAGGCGCCGCGAGAGCGCGGAAGCATGTCCAGTTGCTTGAAATCGTGGGGCGTGCCCGCCGATCCTGCCGATCACTGCCACAGTTCGCAGGTCGCCACGCGGTTGATGTCGGCGAGGCGGCGCGCGGCATCTCCGTGCAGATCGAGGCTTTCGACCAATGTCAGCAGGCGACGATAGGCGCCGTCGGCGGTCTCGACCGGAAGCGGGGCCTCGTCAAAGGCCTCGACATAGCTGCCGACGATACCGCTGAGCAGGCGGCACAGCCCACGCTGGGCGGGATCGCGCCGGCCGAGCGCCTCGAGCTTGTGCTGAAAGGTCTGGAAGGTCCGCAAACCGTGGTGCTGTTGCGAAAGCCACGCGTGCAGGTCGTTCATATCTGCTCCTTCGAATAACGGAAGAAGCTACCGGTTTATACAGGGGGGATGCGGGGATGGGAAGGGAGAGCAGAGCTTGCTGAGCCGGTCCGTCTTCGCCAAGAGGCTACGCCGGACGCGCTTCGCCCTTCGGTTTAGCGGGGCTGCGCCACGCGAAGCCCGAAGGGCGAAGCGTGGTGCCCCTGGCCGGTAATCGCTTAGTACCGTAAGCAATTGAATTTGAAGTCAATTTCATCGTCAATTGCTGCTGATACCAGCACAAATACCAGCAAGTGGCCGCGCCATTAACAGATAAAGAAATTTTCAGCAGGCTCACAGTAGCGGCCATGCCCATGCCGTTCCGTCGCGACAGTTGTCCCGACGGGAATCGAGCCCGGTGCTGACCAAACTTCCTGGCAGGCCATTCTAAGGCTCGGCGAGCGCCTCGAACAAAGTGCCTTTACGATTCGATTGCAGCGAACCAGAACTAGAATGAGATCGGCCCATTGCCGACAGCCAGCTCAATGGGTTCTTATTTCGACACCGATATCTTGCTAAGCGCGCGCACACAATTGCTTCATACGTGACCGCCCACCAAGCTGCTATATCTGATTATGTCTTCGTTAGACTTCGGGATCCGTAACGTCGATGGATGCAACAACGACCGCAATCGTCTCTAAATGTGCGTGCCTTTGCGAAACTTGCTGCAATCGACGTGGGTCAACATAGGCTTCGTTGACAAGCTGTCGAGGCCGATCCCAATGTTTCGCCATCAATTGTATTGGCTGGTTGTCGTTGTCTTTCAACGCGAGACGCGGCCAGTCGCGGAGATGGCGAATGACAAAACAGACTCCCGGATTCGCGCGCCGGTCCTTTGTCCTGGGCGGCGCAATGATTGGAGCAGCTACGGCAGCGGCAGCTACAATACGGGATGGCGAACTGGGGGCACCCCCTCGCTCTTATCGTGGATCGATGCCCGTTCAAGAGGGCGCAGCCGATTCGCCACCTGAGGTTCGCGGCACCGACTACAAATTCTTTACAGCTGAAGAGCGGGAATTTGTCGAGGCGGCCGTCGACCGACTGATCCCGCCGGATGCTGTTGGACCAGGTGCAGTCGAAGCAAATGTGCCGTTCTTCTTGGATCGGCAGTTGGCGGGCCCGTTTGGGCGCGGCGACCACTACTATCTCGGCGGACCTTGGAAGGAAGGTGCCCCGGAGCAGGGCTATCAGCTACGCTTCTCGCCGGCGCAACTGTATCGAGCTGCGATCAAGGCGATCAACAGCCATACGTCCGAACAATTCAACAGAGCTTCCTTCGCTCAACTCAGCGGAAGCGACAGGGATCGTGTTCTGAAGGGGCTCGAGGACGGCAGCATCGCGCTTGATGGCGGAGTCAATGCGCGCATATTTTTTGCGATGCTCCTCCAAAATACCAAGGAGGGCTATTTCTCCGATCCGATCTATGGCGGCAACAAGGATATGGCCGCCTGGAAGATGATCGGCTTTCCTGGTGCGCACTACGACTATAGCGAGTGGGTGGAGCGGCATGGGGAGCGCGTGCCCTATCCGCCGGTGGCATTCAAGGGCCGTCCTGGCTGGCGGGAGGCCTGAGCATGGCTACCACTCTGAAGCCCGTTGATGCGGTCATGGTCGGGTTTGGCTGGACCGGCGCGATCATGAGCCAACAACTTTGCGATGCAGGTTTGAATGTGCTCGGACTCGAGCGCGGCCCCTGGCGAGATACGCCCACCGAATTTGCTACGGGCTTCGCGCAGGATGAGCTGCGTTACATGTGGCGCCACCACCTGTTCCAGAACGTTTCGGATGACACTCTCACCATTCGAAACAATCTGAGCCAGGAAGCGCTGCCGATGCGCCATCTGGGTTCATTCCTGCTCGGAACGGGCGTCGGTTCAGGTGGCGTGCACTGGAACGGCCAGATATGGCGCTTTCTTCCGAGCGACTTTCGGACAAAGAGCCACAACCAGGAGCGCTATGGCAGGAACGCGGTCACAGACTACGACCTGACCGTGCAGGACTGGGGTGTGACCTACGATGAGCTTGAGCTTCATTACGATGCGTTCGACAAGCTATGTGGCACCAGCGGCAAGGCAGGAAATCTGAGGGGACAAATTCAGCCCGGGGGCAACCCATTCGAGGGGGCCCGTTCGGACGAATATCCCACTCCGCCAATGAAGCAGACTTACGGCCCTACTCTGTTCGGCCAAGCTGCAGCCTCGCTCGGCCGTCATCCCTTCCCGCATCCCGGAGGCAACCTCAGCCAATCCTACGTGAACCCGCTGGGCTGCCAGTTGGGGAAATGCACCTATTGCGGCTTTTGCGAGAAGTTCGGCTGCGGAAATTATTCGAAAGCGAGCCCCCAAACGACGGTGCTTCCATATCTGATGCGGAAGTCGAATTTCGAGCTCCGCACGGAGTGCGAGGTGCTCAGGATCGAGCTTACGCCAGACAAGAAGAGAGCGACTGGCGTTACCTATGTGAACAGCGCGGGCGAGGAGTTCTTCCAGCCGGCCGAGATGGTCTTCTTGGGAGCGTATATCCTGCACAACGTACGGCTCCTACTGTTGTCCGGCATTGGGCAGCCATACGACCCCAGAACAGGCGAGGGCCTGGTAGGCAAGAATTACGCCTACCAGACAATGTCGTCTGTGAATGTCTTCTTCGACGACAAGATCATCAATCCGTTCATTGGCGCCGGTGCGCTGGCGACGGTGGTCGACGATTTCAACGGCGACAACTTCGATCACTCGGGCCTGGGCTTCATCGGTGGTGCCTATATCGCCGGCATGGTCACCGGCGGGCGTCCCATCGAAATGATGTACACGCCGAAGGGTACGCCGGCTTGGGGCCTGGAGTGGAAGCATTCCGCCGCGAAAAACTATCTGCGTTCGTTCAATCTAAGCATCCACGGCTCAAGCATGAGCTCGCGTGGCAACTACCTGGATCTCGATCCGACCTACCGTGACGTATTCGGCCGGCCGATGCTTCGGATGACGTTCGACTTCAACGAAAACGATTTGAAGATGTCGAACTACCTCACCGACAGGACGGCAGAGATTGCGCGAGCAATGAATCCCCGGGAGATCAAGGAAAATCGTCGGAAAGGATCCTGGAGCGTTGTTCCCTATCAAACAACGCACAACACGGGCGGCGCCATCATGGGCGACAATCCGCAGAACAGCGTCATCAACAAGTATCTGCAGTCGTGGGACGTGCCGAATGTATTCTCGATGGGCGCCGGCGCCTTCCCGCAGAACCCCGGCTACAATCCGACAGCGACTGTCGCAGCGCTTACCTATCACGCTGCTCAACATATCATAGCGCGCTATCTGAAGGCCCCTGGTCCTATGGTGCACGCATGAAGCGCTCACTGTACTTCATGACCACCGCCTTGGGCCTCGGTGTCGCAGCACTCGCTGCGATCGGTTGGGCTGAAGGTCAGACGTCGGCACTGCCCCGGCATCGCTCGCCAGCGGTCACGGCTCTCGCGGTTCTAACCGCGCAGATCCCCGATGGCGCAGATGCCGAGAAGCTGCGCCACGGACAGGACCTGATGCGTGCCGGCGATTGCGTGTCGTGTCATATGCGCAAAGGCGGTGAGCCGCTGTCCGGCGGACTCGGACTTAAAACCCCATTCGGAATTATTTATTCGTCCAACATCACTCCGGATCTGGAAACCGGCATCGGGCGGTGGACGCCAGACCAGTTCTATCGCGCCATGCACGATGGTCATGGGGTGAATGGTGAGAACCTTTACCCGGCTTTTCCTTACCCGTGGTTTCGCAACATGAGCCGTGCGGACGACGATGCACTGCTTGCCTACATCAAGACGACAGCGCCGGTCCGCTATACGCCGCCGGCAAACGAGTTGATCTTTCCCCTCGGCTACCGGAGCCTCGTTGCCGGCTGGAACCTGTTGTTCCTCAAGAATGATCAGGCCGCGCCGGTCTCTGAAAAATCGAAAGCCTGGAACAGGGGCGCGTATCTGGTGAACGGGCCCGGCCACTGCGGTGCCTGCCATACCCCGAAGAACGCGTTCGGCGCCGATCGAGCCGGTCAGGAGTTCAAGGGTGCCGTTGTCGACAACTGGACCGCCCCGGATCTGACCGGCAACGTTCGTACGGGGCTTGGTGCCTGGAGCGAGGCGGATATCGCCGAATATCTGAAGACTGGCCGCAACGCTCACGCGGGAGCGGGAGGCGCAATGGCCGATGTCGTAACCTATTCCACATCGCTCCTGACCGATGCGGATCGCGCAGCCATCGCGGTGTATCTCAAGGATCTTCCGGGAAGTCCTTCTAAATCTCCCACAGTGCTGGTGGATGCGGCATCGCTTTCTCGCGGGCGCGAGATCTATTCGGATGCCTGCGCATCATGCCATTTGGAGAGCGGCAAGGGGCAGCCGGGACTATTTCCGCCTCTCGGCAAGAACGCCATGGTGCAACAACTTGATGCCACTGGCCTGGAGCAACTGATCCTGGCGGGGACGAGCATTGCAGCCACACCGAGCCGCCCCTCGCCTCTGAGCATGCCCGCGTTTTCGTGGAAGCTCTCCGATCGGGAGATCGCGGATGTTGCGACCTTTGTCCGGAACAATTGGGGCAATCGAGCTTCCGCAATCGACCCGGACGACGTTGCCGTCCTGCGCAAGCAGCTGAAGCTTCAGGAGTCGAGGCGAACCGACAATTCAGGCGATCAAGATTGATGGGAAGACCGCAGTTTGCGGCGCACGGAAGCTGAAGTCAGTCAAACCAGATGGAACAGACCATGATGCAGAACGAAGCCCCCACGCCGATGGATCGTCGTAAGCTCCTGTCGGGACTAGGTACGGCAGCAGTGGGCGGTGTCACTGCGAAACTACTGGGTCATACGGGGCCTGCGAATGCCGCTGCGGCTCGAGACACGTCCGACGCGCCGTCGATCCTCGTGTTTGATGTCAACGAAACACTTCTCGATATCGAGTACATCAGCCCTGTTTTCGAAAGAGTGTTCAATGACCGCAAGGTCATGCGCGAATGGTTCAACCAGCTTATTCTCTACTCCGACGCAGTAACGTTGTCGGGTCCCTACGTTACCTTCTTTGATCTAGGTCAGGGCATCCTGAAGATGCTTGGCACGATTCATGGCGCCAAGGTCACTGCGTCGGATATCGACGATCTTCGCACGCGAATGCTGACGATGCCTGCTCATCCCGACGTTCTCGCGGGATTGAAGCGGCTGAAGGATGCGGGCTTCCGTCTGGTGAGCTTCACGAATTCCCCGCCCGACCAAAAGGCCAGTCCCCTCAAGCACGCGGGTCTTTCTGAATGGTTTGAGAGATCGTTCAGTGTAGATCGGGTCCGCAGGTTCAAGCCGGCTGCTCAAGGCTATCATCTCGTGGCCGAAGAACTCAACGTTGCGCCATCCTCGCTCTGCATGGTCGCAGCTCATGTCTGGGACACGATCGGGGCGCAGAGCGTCGGCTACTCGGGTGCCTTGATCACCCGTTCCGGGAACGCGCCGCTTCTCGTGGATCAGCTTCCTCAGCCCCAAATCGTTGCGCCCGATTTGCCTGGCGTTGCGGCCCAAGCCATCCGGTTGTGGCGAAGCTAGGAACAAGGCCAGTGAAGGCCGTGGAGCAATCGTGCCGCCCATCGCTAAGCCGGTCAATCCTGGCACCGGTCTAAAGTCCGCAAAGGGATAGACGGGGCTCCGCGAAGCTTGCGTTTCGTGGGCCAAGCCCGATCGTCGATGTGGTGCGTCCTCGCCATCCTCGGATGATGTCTTGAGCCATACCCTGTTGGGAGCCAAAAATGAAAATCAGTAGGTTCTTCTCCACTGCGATGCTCGCGGCGACGACGCTCACGTCGGCTTCACTCCATTCAGCGCGCGCGGCCGGCGCGGGCCAGACCAGTGCTGAGATATCTTCCTTGAAGCGGCAACTGCATTTGCTCGAACAAAGGCTCGACAAGCTGCAACAGGGGAGCGCAGCGGGGGCCACAAAGTCAAAGGTTGCGGCAAATTCACAAGCAAGAGCCGCGTTAACGACCTCTAACGGAGCGAAAGCGCCGCCGCTGGCGGCGGGCGCGCTCGTGTCGATGCCGAACAACCGACCGACCATCTGCACCGACGACGGCGAGAACTGTGTCGGTATCACGGGCCGCGTCCACTGGGACGTCGGTGGCTACGATTATCATCCCAATACCGCGGCGACCTCCCCGCAGCGACTGAATTCCGGCGAGAATGTCCGCCGTGCGCGCATCGGTCTCGCGGGCAAGTTCTTCGGCGACTGGAATTTTGCCCTGGTCTATGACTTCGGTGGTTCGTCAGATGGCTTCGGCGGCGCGGCGGCGGGATCTCTTCCCGGCGGGGGGCTCTCGGGGTTGGAGAATGCCTACCTGAGCTACACGGGGCTCAAGCCGTTCGGAGGCAAGATGGCAATCGAAGGCGGCATTATGGACATCCCCTGGACGATCGACGAGGCCACCAGCTCGAACGACATCACGTTTATGGAACGCTCATCAGCCCAGGTCATCGCGGTCAACGTGGCCGCCGGCGATTTTCGTTCGACTTTCGGCACACGCTGGTGGAACGACTCATTCTGGGCCGGTGGCTATGTGACCGGTCCGACCACAGGTTCCATCCATTCGGCCTCGAGCGTCGCGCCTGCGGGGGCCACCGAGCAGTTCGGTGCGGTGGCGCGCGTTGCGGGCCAGCTCATCAGCGGCAACAACTACTCCTTACACCTTGGCGCCAATGCCGAGTGGCTCGTTCAGCCGTCGCGCAATCTCGTGACCAACGCGCAGACGGTTTCGTTCAGTGACCGTCCCGAACTTCGGATCGATCCAACGGCGCTGATTTCGACCGGCGCAATTGCCAACGCCTCGGGTGCACAGGTCTACGGTGCGGAAGCGGCTGCGAGCTATGGGTCGCTCTACTTCCAGGGCGAGTACTACTGGTACAATGTCGATCGCGGCGCATCGACGGGACTGCCACCGATCGGTGCTCCGAGTTTGCATTTTCAAGGTGGTTATGCCCAGGCAAGTTACGTGTTGACCGGCGAGGCCCGCACCTACAATGCATCGACCGGCTCATACAACGGCATCAAGCCGGCGGATCCGTTCTCAATGCGGAGCGGCGGCTGGGGCGCCTGGGAAGTCGCGGGTCGCGTCTCAACAATCGATCTCAACGACGGGCTGGCGACCGCAACCGGGGTCGCAGGTGGTCGGCAGACCGTCTATACGGCGGCCTTGAACTGGTACATCAACGGCAATCTTCGTCTCATGCTGGACTATCTGCACGGCGACGTCGCCAGGCAACAATCGCCGACTTCGACGGCAGATCGGGGCGCGACGTTTGACGCGGTAGCAATGCGTACCCAGCTCGCATTCTAATGAAGTGGGCACGAGGTTCATCGGTACCGGCCGAGACTGTGTCAGCTGATAGGGCTCGCCGTGTTTCCTACCTCAGTCTCCTGCGCACGCGGGAGTCCTTTGGCGCCCATAATATTGCCGCCAAGGCGTTGCGCGACCAGGCCGCTCAACGCCTTGGTCGCGGACCGACCGCGTGCCGCTACGGTTGGGATTGATCCGAGGCGCCGATCAACAAATAGATGAATTGCTCTTGATCGCCAATCCTCGGAGCACCGTGGCTCTCCTTAGCTAGGCGAGCGTGTTCATCCAGTCGACAATCGCGTGTCCGATCTCGTCGGGCGAGTCCTCCTGAACGAAATGGATTCCCGCCACGCTCCGCTCAGTCACAGCCGGCCAACTGCGCACGAGGTTGACCAGTCTATGATTGTCAAGAATGGCACCCGGCTCTGCCTTCAGGAAGAGTTTCGGTACATCGGTCGTCCCCAGCCAGTTCGCATAATCAGTGGCGATCGCGACCACATCGGCTGGATCACCCTCGATCGGTATCTGCCGGGGCCAGGTCAATGTTGGACGTCGTCCCTCCCCAGGCTCCAGGAACGGCCTTCGGTAGTGCGCCATTTCCTCAGCCGAGAGCTTCCGGATGATGGCGTTCGGCAGGATTTGCTCGATGAAATAATTGTTCTGCAGGACCATCGTTTCGCCGGCATCCGAACGAAGGGCCTCCAGGGCCGAGCGCATGCCCATCTTGTCCCAATGATCGTCGCCTTGGGGCGCTACGATCGCCTCCATGAATGCAATTCCCCTCACCGATTCCCGATGGCGGTTGGCCCAGTCGAAGCCGAGAGCAGAGCCCCAGTCATGAAGAACCAGGGTGACACGCTCGCGCACATCCAGAGCGTCGAGCAAGGCATCAAGGTAACGGCGGTGCTCAACGAAGCGATACGAGTTCGGGCCGCTGTCGGGCAATTTGTCTGAATCGCCCATGCCAATGAGGTCGGGAGCAATGCAGCGGCCAAGCGGCTCGACATGTGGCAATACGTTGCGCCAGAGGTACGAGGAGGTTGGATTGCCGTGTAGCAGCAAGATGGGATCGCCCTCTCCAACCTCCACATAAGCCATCTCCCGATTCAGAACCCGCTGTCGCTTTTTCACATACGGAAATGCTGCGGATATCATGCGATTGTCCTTTTTCTCATCGTGTTCCAAATCGGTCGATGCATGTCGTCATCGTTGTTACGATGTCGGGAGGGATCTTGATTCGAACTTCTTAGCTCGTAGCGGACAGGACGCTACGCCCTCGGGACAATGTCGTTTTGTCGCGCGCCGCGATAACCCGCTCGACATCCTGCTTCAGCAGATAAACAGAGACGGTCAGCAAGACGAGATCCTTCAGGAGGAAAGCTGCGACCATTCCCATGGCCGGGAACCCTCCGGCGCCGGCATCCCAGGCGTCTGGCGCGAACGGGAAAATCGTAACGGTTGCAATGAAGGTGCAGCAAGAACCGAGGGCGCCAAGCACGCCCAGCTTCTTATTCCAAAATCCCAGGAGCAATAGCGAACCAAAAGTCCATTCTGAAGCTCCGAGAAGAACACTCGTGCCGCCGATACCCAGGACCGGGATCGTCCAGAAGATAAATGGGCCGTGGGTGATCAATGGCACGAGACCTCTGATCTCGGAATCGAACCATTTGTCATATCCGAACCACGCGAAGATGATCACCATCGATGTGCGGAGCAGATGGTAATCGAGATCGCGCCGTAGCAGCACTGAACGGCCGAGCGTGTCGATGATGAAGTTCATGGCGTGTTTTCTCCTGTTGACGAATGAATGAGGAACCGCGCCATGATGGTGCGGCACCAGGGGATAGGTCGGAGGATGCGATCGCCAAATGCAGTGGCGCTCGCAGTCAATGACCTGCGATTTGGCCACCATCGACGTGAATGGTTTCTCCGGTTACGAATTTCGCATCTTCCAAGTAGAGGATCGCTTGCGCGACATCCTCGGGTTCACCCATGCGCTTGAGAGGGTGCAGCGACGCCACGGCTTCGTATGTCTCGGGAGCGTGAAGCGGCGTCTTGATCATGCCGGGAGCTACAGCATTTACCCGAATGCCGCGGGTGGCGTATTCGATTGCGAGACCGCGCGTCGCAGCTGCGAGGCCGCCCTTGGTTAACGATGCCAGAACGGCAGGAACATTCGAGTTGGCGTATTCGACCAGGGTCGTGGTGATCTGGACGACGTGCCCGCTCTTCTGCTGCATCATCACCTTGATGGCATGCTGGGTGATGAAGAAGAAGCCGTTCAGATTGGTCGCGAGAACGTCTCTGTAGTTTTGCTCGGTGTAATTCTCGAACGGTCCAGGGATGAAGATGCCGGCATTATTGATCAGCGTGTCGACACGTCCGAACCGCTCGAGAGCGGATTCGATGACGCGTCGTCCGGTTTCCGGATCTGCGATATCGGCGCGAATTGCCAGGCAGTTCGGATCGCGGGACGGTGCAATCGACCGAGAAGTCGCGACAATGCAATAATTGCGGCTTCGATACCCATCGACGATTGCCTCGCCCAGGCCTCCCGAAGCTCCAGTGACGACGACAACCTTCTGACCCGTGTTCATGGTACGCCTCGTCTGGTTGTGCTGTCCTTGGGCGGCAGATATTTTGACGGCGTGCCCCAACGCGAGACCATGGCGCTTCCGATTCGCAACTCAACGGAACGCGAGAACCCTCCCGGTTGGATCTTGGCTCGCCGAAGGTCTCGTCGAATGCAGTGCCTTGTCGCACGGTGCCCCTTGAAACGGCGGCTCACAACCTAGCGATTATGATGCAGTAACGCATACTGAAGTATGGGTTGCTCGAACACCGGCCACCGCGGAGCTTCGCTGGAAGCGGTGATCTCGACACGAGCTTCGTGCCTCACCGGCGAGCCAGCGTGCTCGCCGGTGACGGATCAGGGTCGGCGCGATGGCTATCGACGTGCCAGTCGAACCAGATCTTGTCTCAACAGGTAGAAGGAGACTGCGAGCAGGACGACGTCCTTCATCAGGAAAGGCACATTGCCGGTCATCGCTGGAAAGCCTCCTGCCGCAATATCCCAGCCCTCCGGCATGAAAGGAATGATGGTGACAGTTGCGACGAACGTGCCGGTCGAGCCGAGTGCCCCGAGAACACCAAGGCGCTTGCTCCAGAAGCCTGCGAGCAGCAGCGCGCCAAACGTCCATTCCGACACGCCCAGGAAGTAGCTGGCGCCCGCGTGGCCGAACACGGGATAAAGCCACCAGATCAGCGGCCCGTTGCCGATGAACGGGACCAGTCTCTCGAATTCATACGGAAACCATTTCTGGTAGCCGAAGAAGAAGAACATGATCACCATGGAGGCGCGAACGATGTGATAATCGAGATCCACAGCGAGTAAGCCGGATCCATGCAGGATGCGAAGAACGGGGCTTTGGGCGAATTTGGTATTGGCAAGCGTAGTCATGATCCTGATTCCTGATTCGAGATGACGATGCGCTACAGTTGCGCTACGCCACTGCCGGAAAGTCGATCTCGGTATCGTTGATACGATTGAAGACGTTGGTGAAGACGGTGGTTGCAAAGGCAAGGCTGATCTCGACGAGCTGCGCATCGCTGTAGCCAGCGGCCTTGATCGCGAGATAGTCCTGGTCGCTGATGGTGCCGCTGGTGCGCGCGAGCTTGCGCACGAACGTGACCAACGCGTCACGCCGGGCATCGCCCGTGGGCTTACCGTCGCGCACCTGCTTCAGCACTTCCTGCGTAACGCCGACGAGCGACCCGAGATGGCTGTGGGCGGCGACACAGTAGTCACAGCCGGCGGCTTCGCTGATGATGAGCTTGATGATCTCCCTGTCGGACTTGCTCAGGCTGCCGGACGCCAAGACCGTATCGGCAGCGAGGACGGCCTTGAGTGCCGCAGGGCCATGGGCGGCAATGGCCGCGAACGTATTCGGCACGCTGCCGATGGCCTTCTTGATTTGGGCGTAGAGCTGGCCAGACGGGCCGGCGTCAGCGTCGAGGTTCGGGATGGAAAGGCGGGACATGGTGGCACTCCTTGTTGGCCGGTGAATGATTGCGGAGTGACAATGGGGTCCCAAGATGAGATATTGAATGCCAATACGGCGCAAATATATGCTTGTTCGTCTCAATTGGATGTCGTGAGGGGTTTGGATGGATTGGTTGAGCCGGCTGTTCGAGATGATGCCAGTCCACGGCCGTTTGGACCTGCGTTGCTCCTATGGGGCGCCTTGGCGGATCGAGCAGGGGCCGGGCAATGTCAATGAGATCCCGTACCATGCCGTTTTGGCAGGCTCGGCGGTGCTGGACGATCCGGCCAGTGGCCGGCCGCTGCACCTCAAGGCTGGCGACATCGTGCTGCTTCCGGGCAACCCGCGGCACATCATGCATGATGGCAGCGGCGCCGCGCCGCTGACGGTGCGCAACCGCGCGTCGCTCAATTTCATGATCAGCGAGAATCCCGGCTCCGACCAGCGACTCGATCTGTTGTGCGGGCACTTCTCGATCGCCCCGCCGCACGACAGGTTGCTACGAAATTATCTGCCGCCGGTGCTGGTCGTCAGCGCCGGCGCGACGGATGGAGAGCAGGGGACTGCGGGGCAACTCGCGGGCCTCGTTGCCTTGATGCGCGGCGAAACGGCAAGTGATCGACTGGGAGGCCGCGCGATGTTGAATGCGCTGTCGACTGCGATGTTCGCGCTCGTGTTGCGCCTTGCCAGCGAGACCGGGGATATGTCTCGGGGACTGCTTGCGCTCGCGGGACATCCTCGCCTGGCGCCAGTGGTCGCCGCAATGTTCAACGAGCCGGCGCGCGCATGGACGCTTCCGGAGTTCGCACAGCTCGCCAACATGTCGCGTGCCACACTCGCGCGCCAGTTTCAGGAGAAGCTTGGTCGTTCCCCAAGCGATCTGCTGACCGACATCCGCATGACATTGGCAGCGAACGAATTGAGGAGATCGTCGATCTCGACGGGAGCGGTGGCGGAAGCGGCCGGATATCTGTCCGAGGCAGCATTCCAGCGGGCTTTCAAGAGCCACATGGGGATCACGCCTGCGCAATGGCGAAAGGCAGCGCAAACATCGGCGACGGCTGACGAACTGGAGCTGACGAAGAGCGCAGAGGTGACGTCGGATATTGGAAGCACCTCAGCAGGTGCTTGAGATGGTTGGCCACCTCAACATCCGCGGCAGATGATCAGCTTGCGGTCCAGTATCTGATCGCGCTGTTGCTGCTCACGTTCCAACGCTGACAAAGTGCCTGAATGAGGTGCGTCGTCGCGCCTCGGCTGGTGATGGCCAACCGGCGCGAGCCACGGCCGATGCGATGTCAATTCGACCGAAGCCAGCTGCTCGGCTGCGCGTCCCTGCAGCCCGTGGAGGGCGTCGAGAGAGGTGCTCCGATCGGATGCATATGCGGGGGACAGCAAGGCGACGAGAAGAATTCCTGCAAGGACAGGGTGGCTCGAACGTGCTTGGATCGACATCTGGGTCATGGCGGAACTCCCTTGGTGGAGGCTCGTGATGAGCGGCTCCGTGGGAGCTACGATAGTCATGCACGCCAAAGACCGAATGCCGGGCGATCTCTAAGATGTGCTCGTTCGTCTCATAGCCATTGGTGGAGCTGGACTGCTCCGCCCGGTGTTGACACGGCCTTATTGCGGCAGTGATCGAATGTGAGGCCAGCGTAGCAGGTAGATCGGGGGTACTCGCAGATGACCGATTCGGTCGGACGAAAGCCGGCCAGCTCAGAGGGCCGCTCCGGTCGACACGGCCAGTCTTCCAGGCCAGATGCTCTTCGTGCTGCGGGCGGAGGCTCGTTGGGGTGGGCCGGAGCGGTCGCCTACATGGAATGACGATGTCCAGCGACGCACGCCTCAAGCCGCGCGGTAGCCCCGTTCCTGGAGCACCCAGCCGTTGCCGTCCGGGTCCAAAAAATCAGCGAAACTGGCGTAGTCCCCGCGCGCGGGATCCAGGCCCGGCGCGAAGCCACCGTCCCATGCGCCGGTCGGCGTCTTGTGCCTGATATCGCTGACCTGGACGCCGCGCCCCAGCAGGTGGCGGTGCGCGGTCTCCAGATCCGTGACGACGAGACAAGTGCCACGGAGCGAGCCGACGGGCGCGTCGGTGATCCCCTTACCAATCTGGATCGAGCAGTTCGAGCCAGGAGGCGTGAGCTGCACGACGCGGAATGCGTCGTTGGGGCGGTAATCGACGTCGAGGGCAAAGCCGACCTGATCGACATAGAATCTCAGTGCCCGATCGACATCTCTCACGGGAACGGTGATCACTTCGACCGAGAACTTCATGAGGGCCTCATTGATTGCATCGCCTGTGACCTACAAATCGATGACGACGTCTCGTATAGGCTGTGAGCAGCAAATCAGGAGATTGCCGTCGGCCGGCATGTCGAGCGGAAGTGGATCATAGGCCACTGCGCCTGAAATCAGGCCGCTTTCGCAGTTGTGGCAAACGCCAGTCCTGCATGACCAGCGGACCGGGACGTCACACGCTTCGGCCAGATCCAGAAGGCTCCCGTAAGAGGACGGCTTCCAATGGACAGCGATGCCGCTTCGCGCGAAGGATATTAATGGACCACCGCCGCGGGCATCACTGGGCAGATGAGGAGCTCGGGGAACTGCGTTGACGATCCCAGGCATCAATGGCTCGCCGCCATTGAAGACTTCGACATGAATCCGATCGGGCACTATGCCGAACGTTGCAAGCGCCTGCTTCATGTCTGCCATGAAACGGGCCGGCCCACAGAGGTAGACATCCGCTTCGTGCGGGATTCCGATCTCCTTGAATGTCGATTGCGACAATCGGCCTGGCGCATCGAAATCTTCGCCGAGCCTGTCGCGCGGAGCCGGTCTGCTGTAGCAGATAAAGCTGTGGCCCCGGGCAAGGGCAAGCACGAGCCGGCGGACTTCGCCGGCGAATGGATGATGCTGCCCGTCGCGCGCGGCATGGAGCCAGAATACCTGCCGGGCGGAGTGGGTCGCTGCAAGCGCGTGTAACATTGCGAGAACGGGCGTTGCCCCGATGCCCGCGCTGAGGAGCACGACTGGCCGCTCTCGGGATTGCAGGATGAAGCCTCCGCGGGGGAAGCTGACTTCGAGAACATCGCCGGTCTGGAGGACCCTCTTCAGATAGTCTCCAGCGGCTCCATTCGGCTCGATCTTCACACTGATCCGATAGCTCTCGGTCGATCGAGGACCGGAGAGCGAATAGCTGCGAACGAGCGGCGGGCCATCGGCGCGCGGAAGGCGCACGACCACGTATTGGCCGGGGAGCGGCAGAGGCAACGGCTCGCGATGCGGATGCTGAAGGGAAAGAGAGAGGACGTCCACGGTCTCCCGATCGATCGCCGCAACCAAGAGCGAAGAAAATCCAGGCGCGGTCGAACTAGCAGCGGTCGCCGGAGCAAGACCTGCATTGCCGCTCCCTCCCGCACCTGCCATTTGGCTCTGAAGCAATGCTTCAAACGACGAGCGCCATCCCGGCGAAAGTGCCTCGATCCTCAATGCCCGCTCCAGCCGATCACGCGGGTGATCTGGAGAGTAGAGCAGCGCGCTGATTTCGGCGACGGTCATCCGTTCGGACGCTTCACCAACCTGCACGATTTGATCGCCGACCCCAACTTCGCCTTCACTCAGGACACGGAAATAGAATCCCGGCCGTCCACTGGATGTCAGAAGGGCAGGCATCTTCGGCTCGTTGGTCCGGATGCCGACGCGGTAGCAGGTGACGCGCGGTTGAGTGACCTCGAAGACGGCGCTGCCAATTCGATAGCGATCGCCTATGCAAACGCTATCGTCGGGTAGCCCTGCGATGGTGAAATTTTCGCCGAATTGTCCATGTACGAAGTCGGTACGGCCCAGTTGCATCTGCCAGTAGCGGTATGACTCGATTTGGTAGACGAAGATTGCCCGCTGCTCACCGCCGTGCCCGCTAAGGTCGCCTTGCCCATCTCCCTCTAGATTGAGCCGGCCAACCCGACAGCGACCGCGCACAGGGGTTTTCCAAATGCCCGTGCGTATCGTGCGGCCCTTCCACGCGATTTCGCGCGGAAGCCCAACGTTTACTGACACAAGATGCGCCATATGCAGCTCTCTGTTGGCGAGCAGTTCTTCTTGCCGCTTATGAGCCGTGGACTGGGTTTCAGGCGCCAGGTTCGCGGACTATCTCGGCAACGTCGAGATTCCGGTCGGGCCCATGTGGAACGACCGACTGGCCCGGCTCGAGACGTATCTGGTTGCCATCGAGAAGAACCGTCACGATATCTGGTTCGAACGATACCAAATTCGAGATCCGACCGACTTCGGAATAGGCCTCGGGGTAGGACCATGCCGCCTGGCGCGCGTCTCCGATGGAGTAATAGCTGCAGAGACCCTTGTATGGACAGAAAGTCTGGAGTTTCACTGGGGTGAGGGCGGACTCATCTATATCGGAACGTGAAACGTACCAGCGGGGCGCAAAGCCGGACTCGTAAAGCACCAGCGGTCGCTTTGTATCGGCAATGATCCGGCCCTCATGATTGACCACGAGATTGCGAGAGGTTTGGCGGATGTCGATGCGGTGATAGGGATCGGCGGCATGACCGACGATGCGTTCATCTTCCTCATAGAACGCATCCATGGCACGCCAGGCGAAAGCGATATGACCCCGCAAATCGCCCGCATAGGCGGGCAGATTGGTGTGCTGCCATGCTCCCCGCGCCGCGATGCGCTGCTCGTCTGCTTGAACGCTGTACCAGGACGTGGGGCCGAGGTCGGCGTGTTGAGTGATATGCTCGGTTCGCTGCATGAGCTGTTGCGACACATCGGCCTCAGGAAAGTACGCTACGGGGTAGCGACCTGGTTCGAAGAGCAGGAGGCACCGCTCGCTATCTGCGATCCAGCTTTCGCCCAAGCGCACGCGCATGCGACGGCGCAGCGGCTCAATGTACAAAAGCCGTTTGGGCAGCGGCTCGGGGACGAGAAAGCGTCCAACCGCGCCGGCTGATAGCGGGCCTTGTTGCCAGGATAGTCCCACATCTGCCTCCTCGTTTTCGTCAAAGGACCGCCTGTTCAGGCCAATCCGGTCTCGTCCGGCTATTTCGGGCGCAAAGGGGCCGGAGTTACAGGCAACGCGATATTTTTTACGGGGCCTTCAGGCGGTGCTGCTCGGCGATTTCGCTGACTTGGCTCGAGAGGTGTGGCGGCAACTAAGGTTCCACTCGCGGCAGAGTTACGACGAGTGTCGTCCCCCAGTCGGCGTTCGGCCTCACCTGGATAGCCCCGCCATGAGCAACCACCACGCGCCGGCATAGCGCGAGGCCGAGGCCGAGGCCGCCCTCTTTTGTAGTGTAGAGGGGATTGAAAATGTCTGTTGTCCCGTCGGGAAGGCCAACGCCATTGTCCTCGATTTCGAGCACGACGGAGTTCGACGAGGTAAACGTTCGAATGTTCAGCGTTCTTTGGCGATCCGTAACGTGAAGCAGGCTGTCGATCGCGTTCTGAATGATATTCAACATCACCTGAAGGAGCAGATCCCTGTTCGCCTTTGTCACCTGGCGATCAGGATCAAAGCTGATGTTCGTTACGATCTCTGCGAGGGCGATCTGGGGTTCAGATAAGGCAAGCGCTTCGTCGACTATGGCATTCAGAGACTGCTCCATAAGGTCGGTCAAAATGTTGGCCGATAATTGCTGCAACTCCGCGATGGTCCGCCCGCATCGGCCGACTGTGACGCGGATGCGCTGGATGGACTTCACAGCACAAGCGATGTTGGGCGTTTCGCGGTCGAGCCAGCGCAAAGCGGCGTCGGCGCTGGAAATGACGGCTCCGAGAGGCTGAGTGACCTCATGAATGATTGTTCCGGCGAGTTCCCCGAGGTGCGCCAGCCGCATTTGACGATCGTGTTCGAGGTCGGTTCCATCAAAGGAATGATTGGCCGCCGTCCTTGGTTCGAAGAAATCCATCCCGATGCTCCGCAACCGTGGCTTCGAGTGGCCGTTCAGCACCCACCGCTTCGTTGTCGCGATGCAGCATGCGAGATGCTGGTGACCCATTCGCCTTCTGGAGATATCGTACGGCAGGCGACGTCGTGGTTCTTGAAAAGACCTGACGTTCGTTTTGGATGAATCTGATCGGCGCGATGACCGGCTTCATTCCAATGACCGTCAAGACGTCTCTCAACGAAGCGGGAGTCATGAGTTAGCGGACGGATCTTCATCAGCAAGCGGAGCAGAGCGTGAGAAGTCGAAGGAGGATGGTGGAAGAGAAGCCGTCGGACTTCTTGTCCGACCCCAAGGACGGCATCTGCCTGGTTCGAGAGGTCGCTGGCGCGAAGTTTGCCAAAGCCGGCCTTAACGCCGTTCACACGCTCAGGCGTCGACAGGGATCGGAGATGACTTCAATGCATCTCCGCGAGAATATGTACATGGTGACCGTATATCTTACGGATCATCCCGAGGCGCAAGATGTCTGGAAAGACGGCCATCACGCGATGCGACCGGCGATGCGAGCAGGAGCGATTTCTCTTTTCGACATGCGCTATCATTGGGAAGGGGACAATATGGCGCCGTTCGAGGCATTGAACTTTTTCATCCCTGATCTTGCCTTTGACGAGACCGCACGCGAGCTTGGTTCGACTTTCTCGGGTTTCAACTACGATGTGGCGCGAGAATACAGGGATGATGTCGCGACGTCGCTTGCCCGCGCCGTGCTGCCCGCATTGGATAGCCCGGCCGAAATTCCCATGTTGTTCGTCGACCACGTGTTCTCGGCGCTGCGCTCGCGTCTGCTGGTCGCCTATTGCGGCCTGAATCCGACTGGCAACGCAGCCGGCCCAAAGCTGTCCGACCACGAGGTGGCCCGGATCAAGGAGTTGCTTCTCGACGATGTCGGTGCGGATCGCTCGGTAGCCGAGCTGGCGCAGGCGTGTGGACTGTCCGCCGGGCAATTTTCGCGTGCCTTCAAGAGGACGCTTGGAACGTCGCCACACCAGTGGCTCGTTGAGCAACGGATAGACCGTGCCAGGTATCTGCTACGCGGGAAAAAATCGATCAGCGAAATCGCGTTGGAGTGCGGCTTTGCGGATCAGAGCCACCTCAGTCGCGTATTCTTGCGAAAGGTCGGGCTAACACCCGGCGAGTGGAGGCGTGCCAAGCATTCAGATGCTTAGGGCGGCCTATTGGAGCCGACCATTTCCAGATTGGAGCGAGTGAAGCGAAAGCACGCGGGCGTGCGGCAAGTGTGTCGTGGCAGGTTTCCATCCGACGACATTTTTTCGAGAGCTTAGATCACGCTCAGCCCGTCATCGACAGGGACTGTGAACTGAAAGACGGCTCCTCGGGCTTCGCTGGTGTCCGCCCACAGCCGGCCGCCATGCGAAAGAATAATCGATCGGCATATCGACAGCCCAACGCCAAGACCAGTCGGCTTGGTCGTGTAGAAGGGTTCGAAGAGGCGGGCCAGGCTCTCGGGAGACAATCCCGGCCCTGAATCCGCAATTGATACCAGTACGCTTTCGTCGTCCGCTCTCGCGGTTCGGATCAGCAGATCTCGCCTGGCCTCCGTTGTCTCACTCATTGCCTCGATCCCATTCAGGATCAGATTAAGGGTCACCTGCTGCAGTTCGACGCGATCTCCGATGACGTTGGGCAGGCGGTCGGCGAACTCGGTCCGAATCGAGACCCGGTTTCTCGCGGCTTCGACTTGTGTGAGCTCGATGACCTGACCGATGACGTCATTGATCGCCAGGGCATCCCGCCTGGGAGGCGCTTTCTTCACGATGTCTCGAATTCGCCCAATGACCTCGCTTGACCTGACGCTGTTCTCGACAACGCGCGTCAGCGCCCTCCGCGCTTGTTGCAGTGCGGGGGGCTGGTGATTCAGCCAGGTCAATGCAGCTTGGGCGCTGGAGATGACGGCTGTGTTCGGCTGGTTAACCTCATGGGCAATCGATGCAGTCAGCTGCCCCATCACCGCAACACGGTTGGCGTGAGCCAGCTCCATCTGCGCTTCCCGGTATCGGTGCTCCCGCTCCTGCAACTCCCGGTACAGCCGGGCGTTGTCGAGCGACGTCGCGGCCTCGGACGCAAGAAATCTGAGGATCGCGATCCGGCCGGGAGTGAAGACCCGCGAAGCAAGATTATTCTCGAGATACAGAAAAGCCACCGCCTTACCTTGCTTGACGAGTGGGACACACAGGACTGACCGGGTACCTTTCTGCCGGATGTATTGATCGCCGCCAAACGCGCTGCTCGTCGACGCATCGTCGAGCACGACACTTTCCTGCGTACGAGCCGTGTAAAGTACGATCGATAGCGGCAATGCCTCGCCAGAGAGGGGCAAATCTGCCAAGTCAAAGGCGATAGAGCCGTCGCCGATCGCTGCCTGCGCCCGAACTCTCAGTTCCGTGCCCTGCGGCAGAACCAGCACGGCGCGTTCTGCGGCGGCGTGTTCGATCGCCGAACGCAATAGGGTTTCGGTGAGCTTATCCAGCGCGATCTCGCCCGAGACGGCTTCGGACACCTTGAGAACCGTCGCCAGGTCCAGCTGCTCGACATGCGTGCCGATAGTACTGGCGGCGTGGACGACATGTCCCTTTTCTCGGATGCTCGGATAGCGCTCCTCGAGCTGGTAGACCTTTGCGCTCGCGCCCCAGCGCGCATAGCAGTCTCGTGCATTCGTGACGTACGACAGTACGACCGTACGAATGTCACGCATCTCGTAGAACGCAGCCGCGCGCTCGGCCGAAATAGCCTCGATCTGCAGGAACCCACCTTCTTGCGACAATTGTATCGCTGCCTCGTACAGCCTTTCGGCTTCGATTTCGCGGCCTTCGATCCGCGCCAACTCCGCGGCAATCAGCGTGCAACGGGCGGCGAAATTGGCCGGGCAGCGGTCGGACCATGCAACCAGCTTGCGGTAGTGTTCGCGAAGGCAAATGACGTGTTGCTCGCGATCCTGTTCCGGCGCCTCGTCATAGGCGGCGGCGTGGGCAAGCCCTGTATAGAACCGGTACTCGGCGAACTCACAATAGGCTCTGGCGCACCACGCGTACTCGGCTGCGCATCGGGCCAAAGCGATAGCGTCATGGCTACGTCCGGCAAGAACCGCGAGCTGGACCCGCACGACATAGTCGAAGAACGAACTCAACGGCTCCGTTGTGGCCGGGGCCTCAATTGAACTCGGCTTGCTCGGATCGAAATCCGCATCACGCCCCATCAGGCTGAGCGCGAGCGCCCGTTGCGTCGCCAGGCATTCGGAATTCAACCGGATACCCAAGGCTTCCGCAAATCCCAGCGCCTGCTCGGCATGCAACAGAACGCCTGGAAGTGCTTCGCCGCTGAATAGATCCAGCGCCAGAAGCCCCCGATGCGAATACGCCGCGAAGGCGAGATCTCCGGTGGTCAGGCAGATCTCGAGGGCGCGTTGAACGAATGACCTTCCGGATCGGACGGGACGGATCCATGGAGTCACATGGAGACCAAATACCAGGAGAGCACGGCCGCTCAGTCCTGTCTCCGAGCGTGTCTCAGCCAGAGATGCGCCGAACTGCGAGAGGCGAAAGGCAAGTTCCGCGTCGGTCGAATCGCTCGCGAGCACACCGAATATGGCGGTCAGCGGATAGCACGATTCAGGGCTGATCCCGTGCTCGAGGGTCAGCCGGGTGGCCTCCATGAGCATGATGTCAGATAGGTTGCGATCGGTGAGAAACGCAGGTGTGACGAGGTCGGCCAAGACACGCATGATCGCGCGATGATCCGGATCGGCCATCGGCGCGAGTGTGCGAAGCTGTTCGTCAGACGATGTTTCGGCCAAAGCTCGCAATCGTCGACGATCTTCGTCAACTTGGCTGCGAGTCGGATGAGGGTGCCAGTCAATTCCGACCTTCCGGAGAAATGCCAGGCAGACGTCGACCGCCGGCTCCAGTTGTCCCGCAGCGGTGTACAGCTGCGCACGAAGGCTCGTGACCTCCGCACTCCGCACAACATCGGACCAACTCTGCGACAAGGCCCGTAACTCTGCTTCTGCGGTGGTTAGATCGCCAAGGAGAAACTTGCATTCAGCGTGGAGCAGGCCGATCGAAAAGGCGATCTGGCTATGCTGCGCAGACCGTTTTTCCTCGATCAATCTGCGGGCCATCTCAAGGTAAACTACGGCGGCATGGTAAGCTGTCGCACCGCGCGCGCGCTGACCTGCGGCGAGATTGATGGCAATGATCGTGCTTCTCTCGTCGCCGGTCTTCGCAGCGGCGACGCCGCGGTTGAGTTGGCTGGCTACGCTATAGATCCGTTCGCTCGGCTCGGCCTGTGTCAGTTGTGTGGCAAGAGCCATGCCGATCCGGAGATGCAAGGCGGCTTGCTTGTCTAGGTGCGGTTCAATCGCATAGGCCGCCTCGTGGACGCGATCGTGCACAAATGCATATGAATTGTTGAGGCGTCGGACCAGTTCGAGACGTGTCGCCTCATTCAAGTCCGAGTGGAGAGCCTGCTCCGACGTGCCGTGCACAAGGCAGAGAGTTTCGATCTCGGCGGCATTGCCAAGGCACGCCAGCTCCAACAACGCGGCACGAGCGTCGTCGCGCAAGCCGCTCAACTTTCCGACGACTAGATCGGCAACGTTGTCGGAGTAGCTCTTCTCCTTGATGCCAGCAAGATCCCAGCGCCACTCTCCCTCAGCGTGATCAAATAGAAGCAGGTTCTCTTCCGCCAGTGTTCGTAGAAATTGGGTAAAGAAGAGCGGGCTGCCGCGAGTCTTCGCGTAGACAATATCCGCGATTGGCAAAGCGAATGGCAGATCGCGGCGAAGCGCATCGGCCACGAATTGCCCGACAGATTCCCGGGTGAGGGGAAGCAAATTGATGCCCTGAACGTTCTTGGCGGATTGGCGGATCTCGGCGAGTCGTGCGGCCAGCCGATGTCCCATCTCGACGTCGCCGTCACGATACGCGGCGATCAAGAGTAGATTTTGCAGATCGGACCGGGCCAGCAGATATTCGATCAGGTCGAGCGTGGCCATGTCCGACCACTGCAGGTCATCCAGGAAGAGAACGAGCGGATGGGCCGGTTTGCAGAACACACCGATAAAGCGGGCAAAGAGAAGTTGAAAACGCCGTTGCGCATCTCGCGGTGATGCATCGGGGACAGATGGTTGATCTCCAATGAGAAGGCGCAGCTCCGGCACGAGATCGCCCATGAGTTGAGCAAGCGGGCCAAGCGCTTCGCGCAATGCGTTGCGCCAGGGTGCAAGGTCGGCTTCTTCCTTGGCAAGAAGGTTCCTGATAAGCCCGCTGAATGCCTGTGCGAGCGATGCGTAGGGCACGTCGCGCTTGTGCTGATCGAACTTGCCGGACCCGAACAGCCCTCGAGACTGCGCTATCGCTTTCTGCATCTCGTCGACAAGCGCGGACTTGCCCACTCCGGAGGAGCCCGACACCAGGACCAATTCTGGCACGCAACTTTGGGCAACGCGATCGAACGAGGCGAGCAAGGCCTCGATCTCGTGCTCCCTGCCATAAAGGCTTTCCGGAATCAGAAGATGGTCCGACCGATCCGATTGCGCGAGAGGGAACTGCTCGATCCGTCCGTGCGTGGCCCACTCCGCAAGGCAGTGATTGAGGTCGTTCCGGAGGCCGGCGGCGGTCTGGTAGCGGTCCTCGGCCGTCTTGGCGAGAAGCTTCATGATGATCGCCGATACGGCTGCCGGTACGCGATTCGTCAGCTCGTGGGGCGGAATTGCCAGTCTTGCGACATGGCAATGCGCCCATTCCAATGGAGTGGCGGCGTTAAACGGCAGTAAACCCGTGAGCATCCGGTAGAATGTCACGCCAAGTGCGTACAGGTCGCTGCGGGAATCGATGGACCGGTTCATGCGACCGGTCTGTTCGGGGGCCATATAGGCCAACGTTCCTGCGATGGTCTCTGCTGCTTCAAACTGCTGTCGCTCTCGCAGCACGCGAGATGCGAGGCCGAATCCGGTAATTCGGACCTCATTCTCCCCAATCACCAGAATGTTTTCCGGCTTCAGGTCCTTGTGAACCAGGTTGCGTCGATGGAGATATTCGACGCTCGTCGTGATGGCGACAGCCAACCGTAGAAAGTGATCCAGCTTCATCGGCGCGATGAGCAATTGCTCCAGAGCTTCGCCGCCAGGATCTTCTAACGTCAATAGAGTTCGGCCGCCGCTGCGGATCAATTCCAGGGGCCGCACGGCCCAGCTACGGTCGAGCTCACTGCGCAAAGCGAGTTCGTGGGCGAAGCGTTCAAGGACCTCGGCCGGAGGATACTCCAGAGTGGCTCTTACGACGAGGATACTGCTGACTTTGCCTTCATCGTCTCGGGACCACTGGCGACAAAGGACACGCGCTCCGTCATCGCACAAGATCTCGAGACTGGCACCTCCGTTAGGAGTTGAGCATTCATGCATCTGGCGAACTCTGGAGTTGGCCACTTCCGGGAACGTTACCCCGTTTTCCAAAGTGCCGTTCATCTGCCGGCTTCCCACAATCGTATGGACCCAACTGGCTCGTCAGGTTCCCGAGCCGCCAGCCGACCAGTTCACTGGGATGGCTGCGGGGCGCCGGAAGCGCAATCCTGGACCTCGTGTACTCGACGACCTTGCTATGCGTGTTGCCGGCACATTGCAATCTATCTGGGGCACCGGTAACTGCCGCGTGAACGAGCCTTCGCCGCGTCAGACGGTCTTTCATGTCGCGCTGTAACCAAGCCGTGCCCTGCCGCGAATGACGCCAGGCACCGTGTACTGATCCAGCCAGAATCTGCGCAGATCAGGTGAACCGGTTGAAGCGAAGATGGAGCTTGCACCATGTCTGACCTTCCTTTGATCGTCTTCGATGTCAACGAAACGCTACTGGATATCCGGACGGTGGAGCCGGTCTTCAAGCGAGTATTCCAAGATAAAGTCGATGTGCGGCATTGGTTCGCGAACCTCGTGCTGTATTCGCTCGCCCTGACGGCAGCGCGCTCGTATGTGCCGTTTACGGATATCGGCGCCGCCGTATTCAAAATGCTTGCGGATACTCAAGGCGTCAGGCTCGAGCGGGCGGATAGCGATGAACTTCGGCAGAAGTTCTCTACGATGCCGCCCTATCCGGAGGTGCCGGGAGCACTGGAGAGCCTGCGCAATGCCGGCTTTCGGCTCTTCACACTGACGAACAACCTGGCCGAGGTTCAAGCTCACCAGCTCGAACGCGCGGGAATCGCGGGGTTCTTTGAAGGGTTGTTCAGTGTGGACAGCGTGAATCGTTTCAAGCCATGGCCGCAAACCTACGACCATGTCGCGCGTGAACTGGCGGTTCAGCCGTCGCAGCTCTGCATGGTCGCCTGCCACGCTTGGGACACGCTAGGCGCAGTAGCGGCAGGCTGGAGCGCCGCTTTTGTCAGACGGGCCGATAACGAACTCATCGGAGTTGGTCCTCAGCCGCAAATCATTGGCAGTGATCTCACCGATGTCGCCCAGCAACTCATCGCTCGTTACGCGGCGCGACGCTGACCTTGTCAGGCGCCGGTTCACGAGGACAGGGCAATGAACGCGCTGTTGCATTGAAAGCATCGGCGCACAACTCGCTCGTGCGGGCCTTGATGCGATGCCCGCCTGGTTCCCCGCGCCGGCAAAACCCATACCAAAGTATGGGTCTGTGCATCCCAATCGTGAGATTGTGGAGGAAATCAACTGACCGCATGCTCCAGGCTCAGCTGCGCAACAAGCCTCCGCGGAGCTGCTGGAAAGCTCTTATACGGGGCATCGAACATGCGCCTCTCGCGAATCATTGTCGAACGCCGCGATATCGATAGCCTGGTCGACGGGGAGGCGGCTTGTGCGCCGATCGACCACGTCACGATCGCATCTCGATGATGATCGCGTCTTGCGAGGGTAAGTCAGGTGAAGGTCCCTTTTGTCGGAGTCGTCGATGACGACGAGGCTCTGTGCCTGTCCTTGGTGGATTTGATGCGATCTGTCGGATTCCGCTCTGAACCGTTTGACAGAGCTGAAGCCCTGCTGAGCTACACGGCTGTTTCGAGCTTTGATTGCATCATAGCGGACGTTCATATGCCGGGTATGGGTGGGCTCAACCTGGTTCGGGAGCTCCAGCGACGGAAGATAGGATCGCCGGTGATCCTCATCACCGGTCTCCCGGACAAGCAGCTGGACGAGGAAGCAAGATCGATCGGCGCATTTTGCCTTATCAGAAAGCCGTTTGAAACGAGCGTCCTGCTCGAGTGTCTCGACAAGAGCTTTCGACGATGAACGCGTTCTCGCATTACGATGCTGTAGCAGGCATGTCCGCGCAGTCGCTTGGCAGGCGGCCCCCAAGCAACGTCGCCCGCGCAAGACTGGATCGGTCCAACGCTGCATCCGGAGATAGATGGAGAGATCGCTCGCGCCGATGGTCCGAGCTGATGCTCGCGGGACGCTCGGGAGATGAAGCGGCATATGAACAATTGCTACGCGAGTTGAATCAGTGGTTGCGTGCCTACTACGCTCGGCGGCTCCCATTCTGCGCTGCAGAAGACGCAAGGCAGGAGGTGCTTATGGCCATTCACGCCAAGCGCCACACGTTCGAGCCGTCGAAGCCGTTCGGCGCATGGGTTGCGGCCATTGCCCGCTACAAGTGGGTCGATCTGGTCCGCGATGCGTCGCGCTACAAGGCCCTCGCGCCAGAGGAAGAGACTGCAACTGAAGGCCACGAGAGCGCAGCAATCAGCGTCGTCGCGATCGATCAGTTGCTCGGCCGACTGAAGCCCGCGCAAGAGAACGTGATCCGCCTCGTCAAGCTGAATGGCTTCAGCATCGCCCGAGCGTCCGGTGCGACCGGCCAGTCAGTCGAGCTCGTCAAGATCAATATCCATCGCGGGATGAAGAAACTGGCGGCAATGGTCTCTTGAGATATTTCGGGGCTTTCGGACCAAGACAAAGGTGTGAAGAAATTGAGGTTGTTCCCACTCCAGAATGAATTGCCATGCGAGATGGCTGACGCGACGATCGCATTCCGCAACGATGTCTTTGAAGGGCTGACTCGAAACCCAAAGGCAATTCCAGCGAGGTGGCTTTATGACCACCGCGGGTCGGCTCTGTTTGAAGCGATCACCCTGTTGCCCGAATACTATCCAACCCGGACCGAGCGATCGATTCTTGCTTCCGCGCTCCCGGCGATATCTGCCATCGCAGGGCCGGGCCGCGCCCTTGTTGAGTTCGGTTCAGGCTCATCGGCCAAAACGAGGCTGTTGCTGGCAGACATCGAGCCATCGGCTTATGTTCCGATCGATATCTCCGGAGAGTTTCTTCGGGACACGACAGCAGGCCTGTCGCTTGCGTTTCCAACAGTTCCGATCTACCCAACCGAGGCGGACTTCACGCGCCCTTTCGCGCTGCCGAAGCAGATTGCCAGGAGTCCCCGCCTTGGCTTCTTTCCCGGTTCGACGATCGGTAATCTGACAGTGCATGCAGCGGTCGATCTGCTGCGGGCTTTGGCCGGGACGTTAGGCGCCGGATCCATGCTGCTCATAGGCATCGATCGTATCAAGGGTCGAGAGGTTCTGCTGCCGGCGTATGACGACCCGCAGGGACTCACCGCGGCGTTCAATCTTAACCTCCTGCATCGGATCAACCGCGAGCTGGGTGGGTCGATTCCCCTGGGCGCATTTCGTCATGTGGCACGATGGAACGATACAGAATTTCGTATCGAAATGCATCTGGAGGCGATCCGAGACGTCCGGTTCGATGTCGGCGGTCGCGCCTTCTTCTTGGCGGAAGGTGAGACCATCCACACCGAGAACAGCGTCAAATACGGGCGAGGCGAGGCCTTCATCCTCTTGCGAGCTGGGGGATGGAAGCCGGTGGCGGACTGGACGGACGATGCAGGACTCTTCTCTGTCGTTCTCGCGGAGCAAGAGCCGCCGCAAGCGGCACCATAGGCCGTCCGTCAACGGGAGTGATTCAAACAATGTAACCTCAATTACGGCAATCCACGAACAGCAGGATCGGTCCGTGTGCTGCATAATGAGAGAGCATTCACGCGAACCAACCGTACCGAGGTGAGGCCATGCATTTCCGCTCATCCCTTCTTATCAGCTTCGCTGCGATACCTCTCTCCGCCCTCGCGGACCCAGTCTCCACGCCCCCATCGTCCGTTGAACCAGGTATGGCCGAGAGCGTGCATGTGCAGCCGCGCGGGAGTGCCTTCATGCCCAATTCAAAGGCTGTTGACGCGTTGCAGAGACGCATAACCGATTTCAATCAGAAGCAGCAGGACCTCGATGCGGAGCTCGACAAGAAGTTGAAGATATGTCGCGGGTGCTGAATTCCCAACGTCAAGGCAGATGGTAGGTCCGAACATGAGGCGCACTGACACATACTCAGCCAAGGCCGAAACTGGATACGCGGGTTGTGGGCGGGCGGTTCAAATGAGCAGCGACACGCTCGGGCTCGTTGTCAGGGAGTTGCAGCACCGAATGCGCAATCTCCTCAGCGTCGTTCTGTGCTTCGTCGATACGACTGACGCGGATACTGCTTCCGAACTTCGTCTAGCACTTTCGGCTCGAATCGCAGCCCTGTCGGACGCCTATCGGATGATTGAGGGCGCGCAAGAGCGTCGGGTGTTGCTGGCATGGCTTCTAGAGCGCACGCTCCGGCCGCACGCGATGTCGCACCGCCACTGCATCCTTCTCTCCGGGCCTGACGTGAGATTGGAGCCGCACGTTGCCTTGTCCCTGCACGTCATCTTTCATGAATTGGCTACCAATGCCAGCAAGCACGGTGCGTTGTCGTCAGCTGTAGGCGCGGTGGAAATCAGCTGGGATCGGCCGCCCCACCTCACGGGGCAGGCCCTTGCGATAGAGTGGCGTGAGCGCGGCGGACCAAGTGTTAGAAAGCCGGGCCGCGTAGGCTTTGGGACGAAGCTGATCGAGAGGGCCTTGCCGAACGCCGAGGTCGATCTTGACTTCGCGCCCGATGGTCTCGTCTGTCGGTTGCTGGTCGATCTGGACCACGCAGCGGCCGGCCGGCACGAGGTTGGTTGACCGATGCTCGTTGTTCCTTCCCTTCACCAACCAAAGTCTGTGTAACGAGGTTCGAAATGAATCCGGTGGGGTCGCCTGCGGTTTCGTGGATGTTCATGGGCATTTTCGACGCGCGTGCAGAGAAAGGCTGCGCGAGATGCAATGCACCTGTCCTGCGCGCTCAGGACTGCAGGGCAGGCTCCTCCTGCAACCTCAATGGCGCAGTCGTAGCGAAGAGCGGCATGTCGCCGCTATCGATGAGGGCCCCTTCTCTGGAGCGCTCGACCTCGACCGGAATGCGTCGCGTCTCGCCGAACGGCTCCAGCGGTCACCAGGGGCAACTCGCATGAGCCGGGAAAGCGAGACGAGCGAACTTGAGCTGGTCGCGAAGGCATTCCAGGTCATCTCGAGGGAAATCAGTTATCAGGGATTGGCCAAAGCCCTCCTCGCCGAGGCGCTAAGCTACTCCGGTGCAACCCGCGGCGCGATCCTGCTCAGCGGACAACGGGATATGCTCGCCAAGGCGGATGCGAGCTTCCCTCGCGAGAGGGCAAACTTTCTTGCCTCCTTCCCTCAAAGCGCGCAATTCAGTCTACCTGAAGATCTCGCCGAAGAGGTCCTCGGGAGAAAAGGGACGGTGGTGAGGGTTGCCGGAGCTGCGAGCTCGGCGCTCATTGACGCGACGAAGCCATCGTCCGGCAAGATAGCTCAATTATGCGTGCCGCTGGTTCATCAGAATTGGGCAATCGGCGTAATCTATCTCGAGTCCGACGACGATGTAGGGATCTTTACGCCCCAGTGCGTGCGGGTGATCTCGATGCTGGCCAGTCAAGCCGCCATTTCGTTCGAATCGGTTCGGCTGTTCGAGGCACTACGTGAGACCAACATGTGGATGGTCAGAGGTCAGCAGATCGGTGGCATGGGTAGCTATCGCTGGAATACGAGGACTCTCCTCTCCCGAGGTTCGCGCGAGTGCTACCGCATCCTGGATCTTGATCTGGATGTAAATCCCGTGCCGTTCGAAATGTTCATAAGTCGAATCCATCCGGAAGACTATCCTGCGTTGGAGCGGGCGCTTGGCGAGGCCATCAGCACCAAATCGCCATTTGCTCACGAATATCGCGTCATTCATAGGGACGGAAAATCCTTGCATGTCGTCGCTGTTGGGCAATTCGACGAGGGGCCAACGGGAGATTTGGAGCTCGAGGGCATCATCACTGACATCTCACAGCGGAAGGCGGCGGAGCAGGCGCTTGCAGACGCGCGGAATGAGCTTGCGCATGCGTCGGGTCTGACCTCGCTTGGTGAACTCGCTGGCTCCATCATTCACGAGATCGATCAACCTCTGACGGGCATACTCACAAGCGCAGAGGCTTGCGCGCGGTGGCTCGACAGGGATCCCGCCGAGGCTGCGGAAGCGCGAAAATCGATTGCACGCATTATCAGGCAGGCGCGCCGAACCGCAGATGTGGTGACAGGGGTCAGGTCCCTGGTACGAGGCGCCCAGGTTCGTTTTGCAGAATTCGATATCAACGACGCGGTTGCAGAAGTCCTTCTGCTTTCAAAGCGAGAGGTCGAGCGAGCTGGTGTCGTCGTACGTACGGATTTCGACCGGACGGCGCCTCGTCTCGAGGCGGATCGAGTGCAGATCCAGCAGGTTGCTCTTAACCTTGTGCGCAACGCCATAGAGGCGATGACCGAAGTAGGAGAGGGGAACCGCATTTTGACCATCTCATCGTGGATCGCTGATGATATGATCTCGGTTGCGATCGCGGATACGGGTACGGGTGTCGATCCGGCCGATAGAGATCGAGTCTTTGAGACTCTCTACACGACGAAGGGAGCCGGGCTCGGTCTGGGACTATCGATCTGCCGGAAGATAGTCAGGCTTCACGGAGGAAAGCTATGGGTGGAAGAAAACGGGAGGTGCGGAGCGAGGTTCACGTTCAGTCTCCCGCGCCGCCAAGCAGTTCGGGGGTCGAGAATCCAGTAGACGCGTCTCAATCCGGGATCGTCCATATTGTTGACGATGACCGCGCTGTCCGCGAGTCCCTCGGGGATCTCCTCGAATCATTGAACTACAAGGTCGCGCTATACGCGTCTGCAGCGGACTTCTTGAAGGTCGAGCTATCGGATGCGCCGGCGTGTCTGGTGCTTGACGTCAGACTGCCTGGAACAAGTGGTCTTGAGTTGCAGGAATACCTAACGAAGATCAATGTCGGAATCCCGGTGATCCTGATGACCGCTTTCGGCGACATCCCCATGTCGGTCAGAGGCATGAAACTGGGCGCGGTCGATTTCCTCACCAAGCCGATACGAGACCAGGATCTTCTGGATGCCGTCACCGCCGCGATTCGAAAGGATATCGATCGACGCGACGACAGTGCACATATTGCGCAATTGCAGGAAAAGTTCTCGCTGCTGACCGCTCGCGAGCGGCAGGTGATGACGCTTGTGACATCCGGGTTGATGAACAAACAGGTCGCCAACGAACTCTCCATCAGTGAAGCTACGGTCAAAATGCACCGCGGAAGCGTCATGCGGAAGCTGGGAGCAAGAACGGCGGCGATGCTCGTTCGAATGGCTGAGGCGCTTCAACTCCAGCGATAGATCGTTGCGCTAGACAAGCAGCCGATGCTGAAATCGCCGGCGCGACTCACGCCCCGGCACCCATACCTAGGTATGGGCTGAGCCCGTACAACCGTGAGATTGCTGACAGGGCGTTTGAACAGCATGCTCTCCCTGTGAGGTGCTTCCATTGATTGGCAGCGCACCTGGCCGGAGAAGCGATGCCGCCCTTGCAGCTTGCGGCTTCAACACCTGCGAACAGACAACCAAGCATCCCCTCGGCACGGAAGTTCGTTGATGAGCGAACACTGCCATCCGGAGCACAAGGTAGGGCGACGATGATGGGAATGAACCTAGCAAATTCGAGTGAGAGCAAGCAACGAGGCGCAGCCTCAGCTTCACCGGCGCGATTGGTAGGCGAAGCGCAGGCGGTCAAGTCTTCCACAGTCGCCCTCGATTCAAGAGTTGGCATAACCCCTGCCGATCCGGTGACGCGCCTCGAGATGGGGCGGCGTTGGTGGGTTTCGGAGAGTGTTCACTTGCCTTGCGGCAGCAGAGCCGAGTTTCGCTTTCAGGGGTCGAGGCATCTTCTCGCACTCTACAACGAAGGCGCCGGGAAAAGAGGGGAGGCGTCCGTCGACGGTGTATGTCGCTCGAAGCTGCGCGGTTCCGACCACCTTCTGACATTCGTCCCGGCGGGACGCGCTTACCGGGAATGGCATGAGACAGCCTCCTTTACAGAGGTGACATTTCTCTACTTCGATCCCGCTGCGCTTCGCCTATCGGAAGCCACCAACGCTCAGTTTTTGCCGAGGGTGTACTTCGAGGATGCGCTCGTTTGGCAAACGGCCTTCAAGTTGAAGAAGGCTATAGAAAGCTGCGGAACGGAGTGCGCGCCCTATCTGGAAGCCCTCTGCGGCGTGCTCGCCCACGAGCTCTCAATGCCCGATGGCGACTTGGTTCGCGAGCCGACACCCGTCAGTCGTGGAGGTTTGGCAGGTTGGCAGAAGCGCGTCGTCGTCGAGTACGTGGAAGAGCATTTGGGAGAGCAGGTCTGCCTGCTCAAGCTCGCCGAGCTCGCCAGGCTGAGCGTTCACCACTTTTGCCGAGCGTTCAAAAGGTCTTTCGGGATGCCCGCCTATCAATACCAGGTTCTTCGACGCATGGAGTTCGCGAAATTGCGGTTGGCTGATCGGGCGGCCTCGATCACCGACATCGCGCTCAGTCTCGGCTATGCGCAGACGAGCTCCTTCAGCTCGGCCTTTCGAAAAGCGACGGGTTGGACGCCTACCAATTATCGCAGGGAGCTCAAATGAAGCGAATCGCCGGGAGGCTTGTAACCAGGGCATTGCGAGCCGCGAAATAATCGGCACGCCCGGAGTGCCGCTTGCGGATGATCATTTAGGCGTTCTGGCAGCCGCCCGGGCGTTGAAGGGCGAACAGAAAGGGACTGCGGATGACAGGCATTCGATATCGCAAAGCTGACGTGGATGGACTGAAGATATTCTATCGCGAGGCTGGACCGACCGACGCGCCGGTGCTGCTGCTGCTGCACGGCTTTCCGACAGCTGGCCATATGTTCCGTGACCTGATCCCGGCCCTGTCAAGTCGCTTCCGGGTTGTGGCGCCGGACCTGCCCGGATTTGGCCAGTCCGACATGCCCGGCCGCGCAAGCTTCACATACACATTCGCGGCGTTGGCGCAGGTGATCGAGCGGTTCACTGAAGTCGTAGGCCTCGCTCGCTTCTCGCTGTTCGTCTTTGACTATGGCGCGCCGACGGGCTTTCGAATGGCCGTCCGCCACCCCGAACGCATCGTTTCCATTATCTCGCAGAACGGAAACGCTTACGAAGAGGGGCTGAGCGACGGATGGGATCCAATCCGGACTTACTGGATGGACCCATCGAAGGAGAACCGGGCGGCGCTGCGCGTATTGCTTTCGCCGGAAACGACGACCTGGCAATACACCCACGGGGTGCCGAATGCCTCGCTGGTCTCCCCCGATGGATACACCTTGGACAATCACTATCTCGCGCGTCCCGGTGCCGACGAAATACAGCTCGATCTGTTCGCGGATTACAAAACCAACGTCGCGATGTATCCGGAATTCCAGGCCTACTTCCGCAAACATCAGCCTCCCTTTCTCGCTGTCTGGGGCAAGAACGATCCGTTCTTCCTACCAGCGGGCGCAAACGCGTTTCAGCGCGACATCGCAAACGCGGAGGTGCGCTTGTTCGACACGGGCCATTTTGCCCTCGAAACACATGCAACGGAGATCGCGGCCGTGATCGGCGAGTTTCTTGTGCGGCAAACGTCAGACGCTCGAATGAATGCACTTGCAGCAGCGAGCGCCAGGACAACATGATGCGCGCCATCGTCCTTGAAAAATTCGGCGGCTTGGACAGCCTGGCCTATCGGGATGTTCCGGAGCCAGAGCCTTCGCACGGTCATGCCGTCATCCAAGTGAAGGGATTCGGCATTAATCACGCGGAGATGCACATGCGCCGAGGCGAATGGGCTGAAGCGGCGCCGATCAGCGGAATTGAATGCGTGGGCCTCGTGAAGTCGTGTCCGGGCGGCGAATTCCCTGTCGGAGCGAAGGTGGCCGCACTGATGGGCGGTCTCGGTCGGACGATTAATGGAAGTTATGCCGAGTATACGCGGGCTCCGGTCTCGAACGTCGCCCTGTTTGATTCGAAGTTGCCCTGGGCAGAGCTCGCAGCCATACCAGAGACCTTTGCGACGGCATGGACATGTCTCTTCCGCAACCTGGCGCTTCGCCGCGGTGAGCTTCTCGTCATCCGCGGCGCGACATCCTCGTTCGGTCAAGCCGCACTCAAGCTCGCGATCAATGCCGGCGCGCGAGTCATTGCGACGACCCGCAACCGGGAGCGCTTTGCCATGCTGGAGAAACTTGGCGCGACCCGTTGCGAAATCGAACGGGGCGATCTCTCACAGCATCTTCCCGAAGCGAAGCGGGTAGATGCTGTTCTGGATCTCGTCGGCAACAGTGCCGCCCTCGATTCGCTCGGCCTGCTCCGTCGCGGAGGCCGATCATGTCTTGCGGGCTGGCTGGGTGGACTTGATCCGATTGTCGATTTCAACCCCTTATTGCAGATGGCAAGCGGGGTCTATCTGACCTTCTTCGGCAGCTTCGTATTCGGGACACCCGGGTTTCCTCTCTCCGACGTACCTCTGGGAGAAATTGCCGCGGACGCCGCGGCTGGGCGGCTCGATGTCAAGCCAACCCGGATATTTCGGTTCGACGAGATCCACGAGGCGCATCGCGTCATGGAAGCGAACGAGGCGATCGGAAAGATGGTCGTCGTGATCGATTGACGAACAAAGGCGAATCGTGGGGACCTGCTATGTCAAGGACAGTTGCTATCGTTACAGGCGCAAGCCAGGGCATCGGCCGCGCAACGGCGGTGCGCCTGGCGCGCGATTTCGCGGCGCTTGTTGTCGTTGCACGAAATCGCTCCAATCTGGAGGACACTGCGGCGATGGCTAGGGCTGCCGGTGCAGAAACTCTGGTGATCGAGGCCGATCTGTCGGAACCTCGCGCTGCGAAAGCTGTCGTCGACCAGACTCTGGCTCTCTTTGGCCGCATCGATGCTCTCCTCAACATTGCAGGCGCGGTGCCGCAGGTCGACTTGTTCGAGACGACGGACGAACAGTGGGAAGCCGGACTGGCGTTGAAACTACACGGCGCCCGGCGGCTCACCATCGCCGCTTGGCCATCGCTCATGGCAACCAAGGGCGCCGTGGTGTTGATGTCCGGAAACTCCGCCCTATTCCCCAAAGCGCCCTATGCCGCGGTAGGTACCATCAATGCCGCGATCATCGCCCTGGCAAAGGCGTTCTCCGACAAGGGGATTGGCGATGGAGTGCAAGTCAATAGCGTTCTGCCCGGCCCGGTCATGACGGGGCGCCGCCGCTCCTATCTTGAGCATTGGGCTGCTTCGCATAACATGACGGTCGAGGAAGCGACCACGAAATTCCCCAGGGATGCCGGTATCGCGCGCTACGGTGAGCCGGAAGAGATCGCTGAACTGATGGCGTTCCTGGTATCGCCAGGCGCGCGTTGGATGACCGGGGCGGCCTTGCGAATGGATGGCGGTGAGGTGAAATCGATTTGAGTTCGGTGCATGCCCTCGAGGGCGGAAAGCACGCGCTTGGAAGGCCTGATGCCATTCGGCCGCCGATCGCGTGTACCGGCTTTCGCGGCAGAGCATGGCATGGGTTACCCCGAGCATTTCGAAGTTGTTCTCCGTAGCGGTCGATCGCTGAGGAGGCCCGGCGCTTTCCGGGGGACTTTGCCGCTGCGATCACCGCGGTGGCGGGCCGCTTCGCAGTCGCGCCAAGAGTATGCGAACCAGGGCTAGCGTTCAGAAGCGCAGGTGCCGCACCCCGCTCAGTTCAAGCAGGTGTCCTTCTCGGGTACGCACCGCCCTGATCAGCTCGTTTCCACAATTGGAACACCTTACGATCGCCTCCGAGCGCCCTCCGCTTGCGACAAGAGAGCCAAGGCCGACCATCGTGCAGCATGCGTCGCACTGAACTTTCGTCAGGGTGATGTCAAATGCGAAGGGTGCCTGAAGTAGGTGTGTAGCTGGGTCGCCGCCGATGATGAGGTCAGAGATAGTGTTGAACATGGAACAACTATCCTCCTGATGGTCCAAAGCGTTCAGTCTTGATGGCGAGCGGGTCAAAGCCGAGCTTCACCAGCATGCTTGAGATGCTCTCAACAAACCCTGCGGGACCGCAGACAAAGAACAAGGGGTCTTCCTCGCGCGCAAAGCTGTTCTTCGCGAGCAGGACTTCGTCGACCCGTCCTTTATGTCCGTTCCAATCGCGAGGACCCTCGCGAGTAAGAGCATAGATCACGCGCAGATCCGCATCGCTGTATGACATCGCATCGAGTTCATCCCGGTAAATGATGTCGTCCAGGCTGCGAGCCGAATAGATCAACGATGCAGGTATGGGGACGCGCAATGCTCGTCGGTGACGCAACATGGCCATGAGCGGCGTAACCCCGCTGCCGCCGGCAACGAGGCATATGGGGTGATTGGCCGTTTGATTCCAGGTAAAGTAGCCGCCGATCGGTCCGCGAAACTCGAGAGCGTCACCAATCTGCAGCTCATCGAGCAGATAGGAGGAGACCTCGCCGTCCTCGATCCGCTCCACGGTGAGGGTAATGAGCTGCTCCGACGGAGGCGATGCGATCGAGTAGCTTCGTTCAGCCCGATAGCCGTCGTCGGCTGTGAGGCGAATGTCGACGTGTTGTCCTGGCTGGTGCCCGGGCCAACGGGCGGGCTGCAGGACGATGCTCTTCACCCGGCTTGTTTCGGCAACGATAGCCTGCACGCGTCCGATCTGCCATTCGATCCGGGACCGCAACCGAGGCGCGTCAATCGCCGTCATATCGCTGTTCCCTCCAGGGATCGCCGTAGTTGTGATAGCCACGCGACTCCCAGAACCCCGGCTCGTTCTTGGGCATGAAGCGCAGTCTCCGGAGCCACTTTGCGCTCTTCCAGAAATATAGATGAGGAACAACAAGCCGCGCAGGGCCTCCATGAGCCGGAGCGAGCGGCAAGCCCTCATAGCGGGTCGCAATCATCGCTTTTCCGCCGACCAGGTCCGCAAGGGGAAGGTTCGTTGTGTAACCACCGTCACAATGCGCCATGACAAACGTATTGGGGGGCTCGTCCAGTCCGACCACCTTGAGAAGGTCGTCGAACGTGACGCCCTGCCAAACCGTGTTGAGCTTCGACCATTTCGTGACGCAGTGAATGTCAGTTTTGATCGTGGTCTGGGGCAGTGCTTCGAATTCGTCCCAGGTCCACCTGCCGAGCAACGTTCCGCCAAGTTGAAGCGCAACTTTCCAGTCGGCGACACGGATGTCCGGTGTCGGTCCGGCGGAGAGCACGGGGAAGTCGGTCGTTAGATACTGCCCGGGCGGCAACTCGGCCGCTCCGGAAGTCTGTCGTTTTGATCTGAAGCCACGGGAAACAATAGGCTGGTCCATGGATGCGTGTCCTTGTGTCTGACGCGCAGGAGTCCGGACGAGATATCGGTGTGCCGTGGATCCCGCTCCAACGCAGATGCACCTCGGTTGATGGCTTGTCGATGGCCGTTGCGGAGAATGCATCAAGATCGAGAAAGACAGAGCAATCGCGAAAGCGCAGCCACGGCTCATTTCAATATCTAGAGCCCAGCGATTTTGAGTGGTTCGAGCAGGAGGTAACGATGTCGGACGTGAGGCGGGCGCTGCATTCGGACGAGCTTGCTTACCTCAGCGCTCAGGAATTGGCAGCTCGCATCCGTCGGCGCGAATTGTCGCCGGTTGAAGTGATCGACGACTTCATTCGGCGCATTGAAGTGCGCAATCCGAGCCTCAACGCGCTCGTTTATCTCGATTTCGAGGGAGCCCGTGCAAGTGCGAAAGAGGCCGAACGCGCACTATGTGCCGGCGAGCCGCTGGGGCCGCTGCATGGCATCCCGTCGGCGCTCAAGGATCTGTTCGACTTCAAGCCGGGTTGGCCAGCGAGCCTTGGCGGCATCCGTGCGCTGAAGCACCACGTCGTGAACGGCTACTGCGCATTTTGCGAGCGCATGGAGAAACGTGGCGGAGCGGTGTTTCTGGGCAAGACTAACAGCTCCCTCATGGGCTTCCGGGGAACCTGCGACAATTACCTATTTGGTCCCACACGCAACCCTTTCAATCTTTCCAAGAATTCCGGCGGCTCCTCCGGCGGCAGTGCCGCAGCGGTGGCCGATGGACTGCTGCCCATTGCAGAAGGCACGGATGCCGGCGGATCAATACGCATTCCATCCGCCTGGTGTGGCGTCTACGGTTACAAGGCATCCTTTGGCCGCGTGCCGTTCCTGGTGCGCCCTAACGCATTCGGCGCGGCTGATTCGCCCTTCCTCTTCGAAGGTCCTATCACCAGGACGGTCGAGGACGCAGCCGTCGCTTTGAACGTCCTTGCAGGCCATGACCCGCGGGATCCTTTCAGCCTGACCGATCCGGCGGTCGACTTCACGGCGGCGACCCGACGTTCCATTCGCGGTCTCAAGATTGCCTATAGTCCGAACCTGGATGTCTTTCCGGTCGACGGAAAGGTGGCGGAGACGGTTGGCCGCGCGTTGATGGCCTTCGAGGAAGCCGGAGCTCACGTTCAGGAAGTCAAGCTCGGCATCTCCCGTTCGCAGCGGGAATTGAGCGACGTCTGGTCTCGCCTCTACATGCTTCTGAACCTGCAGGCGATCGAGAACATCAGGCGCGATGGCATCGATCTGTTCGGGCAGCATCGCGCTGACTTTCCGCCTGAATATCTGGCTTGGGTCGAAAAGACCAATCGGATGTCTGGTCTCGATTTCTTTCGAGACCAGGCCGTCCGGACCGAGGTGTACGACGCTTTCCAGCGTGTTTTCGAGGAGTTCGATCTGCTCGTCACGCCCACTCTCGCGTGTCCGCCGGTCGATAATTCAAGCGACGGGAATACGATCGGTCCAACGTCCATCAACGGCGTGGAGATAGATCCTCTTATCGGTTGGTGCCTGACCTACTTTGTCAACTTTACGGGACATCCGGCGGCGTCGATCCCGGCGGGTCTGTCCGAGGGACTTCCGGTCGGGATGCAAATCATAGGCCGGAGAAATGCCGATTCGGATGTGCTGGCGGCGAGCGCTGCGTTCGAGCGGCTTCGGCCATGGCACGACAATTACCGAATTTGCCGTGAGCGCCCCCTTCAGGCGTGACCGACGAGGCCTTGTGAGCGACGGAGATTTTCAATGAGCGATGATCCGATGAATCCGGCAATCGTGAGCGAACTGGCAGCGACAGTGAACCTCTCCATCGCAGAGGTGGACCGAGTCGGGATCGCTGCGTTGATGGCGTCGGCGAGAGCGGCAGTCATTCGGCGAGCGGACACGCTGCCAATCGAATCGCCTCCGGCACTCGTGTTTGATCCACGATAACGGAGCTTGAAGAATGGACATTGCCGGTCTGGACGTTACGGGGGCAGCTCAAGCGATACTGTCCCGGTCCCTTTCGCCCATCGACCTCACCGAGCACATGCTGGGGCGGATCTCCAGGATTGATCCTCATCTGAAGGCATTTGTCGAAGTGCTGTCTGAGCAGGCGCGGGCGTCCGCAAAGCAAGCCGATGCCGAAATTCGCAACGGCCAATATCGCGGTCCGCTGCATGGCATCCCGATCGCGGTCAAGGAACTGTACGACATTGCCGGCGTCAAGACCCGTTCCGGCTCACGGGTACGGGAAAACTATGCCGCACGGGCCGATGGCGCCGTCATCCGTAAGCTTAAGGACGCCGGAGCTGTCTTGCTCGGGACCACCACGACTTATGAATTTGCCTTCGGCTTTGACGCTCCCCCGACGCGCAATGCGTGGAATCTGGACCACATTCCTTCGGGCTCGACCGGCGGCGCGGCGGCGGCCCTCGCGGCCCGGCTGTGCCTGGCCGCCGTAGGCAGCGATAGCGGTGGTTCGATCCGCACACCGGCCGCGGCGAATGGCGTCGCTGGCATCAAGCCGACCTTTGGTCGCGTGAGCAAGGCGGGCATCACCGTCGTCAGCTGGTCGCTTGATCATCCCGCCCCGATGGGAAAGACCGTGAGAGACCTTGCGGTTCTGCTCGGCGTCATGAGCGGGGTCGATCCGAATGATCCAAGCAGCAGGAACCTTCCGGTGCCGGACTATACGAAGGCTCTGGACGGCGACGTCAGGGGGATCCGCATCGGCGTGCCGAGCAATTACTTCTTCGATGACGTCCAGCCCGCGGTGGCGCATGCTGTCGGCGAAGCCGTGATCGTGCTCGAGAGGCTGGGAGCAGTGATCGTCCCGCTAACCGTCCCGAGCATGGAAGCAATCATCGACTCGTGGCTCGCCATCGCCCTGGCGGAGGCCGCGACCTATCATCAGCAGAGCCTCCGTTCGAAAGGCGACTTGTACGCGAGCGATGTGCGATTTCTGCTTGAGGCCGGCGAGCTGACGCTTGCCACAACCTATATCAATGCGCAGCGCGTCCGGCATGCCTGGAGGTCGTCACTGCGCGCCGCCATGGAAGCCGTGGAGGTCATGGTCACCCCGACCTTGCCGAATACCGCGATGAAGGTCGGCCAGACTATGAGCAAGATTGGCGCAAAGGAGGAGACGGTCTTCGAGGTCTCTGCGAGATTCTGCGCTCCCTTCAATCTGGCGGGCTTTCCAGCAGCTTCCATTCCGTGTGGCTTCGCGCCCGATGGGCTTCCGATCGGTCTTCAAATTATCGGCAAGCCATTTGAGGAGGAAGCCATTCTGCGGGTCGGGCAAGCATTTGAGAGCCGTACGGACCATCACTTGAGAGTACCCTCGATTTCGGGTCTGACCGCCTGATCACCGTGCGCGATGTCCAGTGATCTCAGCGCGGCGCCGTGCGAACAGAATACATCAAGATAGAAAAAGAGAGGGCAATCGCCGACGCGCAAGTCTTGTTGCGATTGGTTATCCCGGACCCCGACAGATCATTCGTGCCGACGCCATGCGCGCTCGGTTGCAATCGCGGGAGAAAGCTATGCGGATTGGAGCTCAGGCAGCAGCGGTGGTCATCGCGGGCAGTGCGGTTGCGACGATGCTGTTTTTCGGATCGCTGAAGGACAGCAGCGCTCAAAGCACTGCGCGTTACTTGCCGCAATACACGGCGGACGGACAGCTGCTCCTGCCAAAGAATTTCCACGAGTGGGTCTATGTCGGTTCACCCTTGACGCCAAATGCCCTCAACGCGGGGCAAGCAAACTTTCCGGAATTTCACAACGTCTATATCGAGCCCGGTTCGTACGAGATCTACAAGAAGACCGGCGAATTCCCCGAGGGGACGATCCTCTTCAAGGAATTGCAGCTCACGTTGCCGCAGGAGAATGCCGACGGTTCGCGGACGGAAGCGTCGGGACGCGGGTATTTTCCGGGCAAGTGGAACGGAGCCGACGTGACCGTCAAGGACTCCAAGCGCTTTGCCGAGACAAATGGCTGGGGGTACTTCAACTTCAATCATCATGAACCAAAGGCGACGATGGCCAAGGTGAAGTCGAAGGACGAGTGCGCCTACTGCCACATTGCCAACGCCAAGAAGGATGAGGTCTGGACGCAATTCTACCCGCTGCTGGACAATAAGGACGCGCGATGATGCGCATGAGGCTCCCCAAAATCGCCTGTATCGCTCTGGTCGTGGCGATCGGGATTGGGTCGGCGCTCAGGCAATCCCAGTTTCGGGCGAGCGCTGCCGATGGCATCGCGACCGGCGCAGGAGCAGCCGACCGGGAGGGCCACCTGCATGTGCCCGATGACTATCGCACCACCTATCAGCTCCTCGGAAGCTGGGCGATTGCGGCGGACGAGGGCAAGGGCTCGAAGGAAGTTCACGTCGTCTACGCCTCGCCCGGGACGATCGATGCCTATCGAAAGACCAAGCGCTTTCCGGATGGCGCGGTGTTGATCAAGGAGGTTTTCAAGTCCGCCACCGCCGAGATGACGACCGGCACTGTCAGCCGAGCCGATGTCCTGAAGGGCTGGTTCGTGATGATGAAGGACACCGCGAACAGGCATCCGGATAGCGCGCTGTGGGGCGATGGCTGGGGATGGTCCTGGTTCGACGCGGGCGATCGGTCAAAGACAACCACGACTAATTACAGGGATCAATGTCAGGGCTGCCACGTGCCAGCGCAGGCGTCCGACTGGGTTTACGTCGATGGATACCCGCCGCTAGAGCCATAGCGCCGGCCGGGCGGTCGAAAGTCATTCGATTCAACAAAAGCCAATCAAAGGAGCGAGAGATGGCTAAAGAGGCGACCAACGAGATGGGAATGTCCAAAGGACAGGCCGGTCATCTCTACACCCAAACGAACGAGATCGAGAATGCCGTCATCCACTACGCCCGGCAAGCGGACGGCAACCTTGTGGAGGTCGCTCGTATCAAGACCGGCGGCGCCGGATCTGGCGAATTCAAGCCGATCAGCGGCCAGGACAGCGCTCCCAACTCCTTCGAGGGTGCGGGTAGCGTCATCATCACATCCGATCGACGCTTTCTGTTTGCGACCAATGGTGGAGACAATTCCGTTTCGAGTTTCCGCCTGGAGAGCGACGGGCGGCTTACTCTGCTCGACGTGAAGTCGACCGGCAATCCAGTCGATGGAAGAAGTGGTACGGCGAAATCGCTCGCTTTCGCTCCTTCGACGCGGACGCTCTTCGTTCTGCACTCGTTCGGACCGGATCATCTTCGGTTGATGTCGGTGGATGCAGAAGGCATGCTCAAGCCGCGGCCCGAGCGCTACACGGTCAATACCTACAGCAAGCGGAATCGGGTCTCCACCATGGTCGTGGTCTCGCCCAACGAGGATATGGTGCTGGTCGGTACCACATTCGACGAGCCGATCGCGCACACTGGGTTGTATCCCGACGGTTCGCCTATTCTTTGGGTCCAGCGGGCAGGCGGCGCGTTGCATTCCATTGCCTCGAATGCGCCGGATCCGGACGGCCTTGCCGTCTTCGCGCTGCAGAAGGATGGTTCGCTTGGCACGGCCAGGTTCTACGACGCAAAGGGCGGTTCTCCGTTCTTTATCGCGTTCCTGAACAAGCGACCGGATACCTTCGTGATCGGCTATGCCGTTGGCGACGGATGTTCGGTCTGTACCATCGAGAAGAACGGCGCGATCAAGATTGGCCCGCTGGTCAAGATCGATACGAGTGCAGGCCTGCCGTCGGAGCTGTGCTGGCTTGCGATTTCCCCCGATGATCGCACGATCTACGCGACGAATTTCGGTTACAGCAACATCAGCAGCTATCGCATCAACGGCGGCGGTCTCGAAATTGCGAGCGATCCGGCCTGCCCCAGGGTGCCCGGCGACGGCACCGCAAGGGGTTTGAACGGAACCGTGACGAGCGGTCCCAGCGATAGCTGGCTCACCCCCGACGGCGCCTTTCTCTATCAGATTTACGGCAACGCCTCGAAGCTGGTCGGCTACAGCACTCAGTCGGACGGCTCGTTGAAGGAGATCGGCAGCGTCAAGATTCCGTACAACAGCCCGCAGGGACTCGCCGGCTTCTGACCTGGTTCGAGAACACAAGATCCGGGCGTGGTTCTCATCGCTGGTCCACGTCCGGCATCTCTCTTGCCCAACGCGGGAAGCGGGCGACATGAGTTCTAAGACGGATGTTTGAAGCAAATCACGAGCGCGCTCGCGACAAATCGGTCATTCGCTGCAGTCACATCGGCGAGGAAGAGGGCCCCGGGCAGAAATTTGACTTGCAGCGCGCTGCGGGTGCGGCGCGGGTGGCATTCTCCGGTGCCGGAGATGGCACCGAGGTCAACGATGTTTATCGGAAGTTTCCGATGGCCGTCTTGTTTCCGAACGTCGACAATGGCCGACACAGGGAGACCGTTCTCATCAATACATCAGGCGGTATCGCGGGCGGCGACGAGATCAACATCGAAATTGTTGCGCGTGACGAGGCCTCGGTCGCGATAACCACGCAGGCCGCGGAGAAGGTCTATCGCGCTCTGGACCGTCCTGCCCGAATCCTGACGCGGTTGAGGGCCGAGACGGGTGCTCGACTTGCATGGCTTCCGCAAGAGACGATCGTCTTCAACAACGCGCGCATCGTGCGGCAGACGGAGGTCGATGTGGGATCGGGGGCTGAACTGGTGGCCCTGGAGTGGCTGGTTTTCGGTCGCGCCGAGAGCGGTGAAGAAGTCATCGCCGGATATATTCTGGACACGTGGCGCATCAGGGTCGACGGCCATCTCGTCTGGGCGGACGGCTTCCTTTCGTGCGACCAGACATTCCCTCAATTGCGGAGAATGGCTTTGCTTTCAAACTGGAGAGCGATCGCGACAATGATTTACTTCGGGCCGAGCATGGAGACGCGGCTCGAAAGATTTCGTCAGATCGCAGCCTCTCTGGGATGCGCGTGCGGGGTCACTCTCGTGGGCGCGATCATCGTAGTCCGCGTTGCTGCAGCTGCCGGTGCGGATCTCAAGCGGGGTCTGCGCCGCTTCCTCGATCAGCTCGATCGCGAGCTGGGAACAGGTCCCTTCGGCGTGCCGAAGATGTGGTCCTGTTAACAGCGCAGCAAAGTGGGAGAACCAACTTGAATCTGACGCCACGGGAACGAGACAAGCTGATGATCGCTCTTGCTGCGATCGTTGCTCGCGGCCGGCTCGGGAGGGGCGTCAAGCTGAACTATCCCGAAAGCATCGCATTGATTTCCGACGCCATCATGGAAGGCGCTCGCGACGGGAGGTCGGTTGCGGATCTCATGGCGGAAGGCGGCAGGCTTCTCCGCCGCGATCAAGTCATGGAGGGTGTTCCGGAGATGATCCGCGAGATCCAGGTCGAAGCGACGTTTCCTGACGGAACCAAGCTTGTCCCCGTTCACAATCCGGTTCGATAGGAGCTGGAGGCGCGACATGATTCCCGGGGAAATCATTCCGGCTGACGGCGACATCGTCCTGAACCGCGACAGAATGGGACGATCGATTAACGTAGCCAACGCAGGCGACCGGCCGATCCAGGTGGGTAGCCACTATCACTTCGCTGAGGTGAACGCTGCACTCGTGTTCGATCGGGCCGCTGCCCGTGGCTGCCGCCTCGATATCCCGGCCGGGACTGCCGTGAGGGTCGAGCCAGGGCAGTCGCGCGAGGTCTCATTGATCCCGTTTGCCGGGGCGCGGCGCATCTACGGCTTCAGCGGCGGTGTGATGGGCCCCCTTGAATCGCGTTCCGGCGCCTTTGGCCTCGACGAGTGAGAGAGAACGATGTCCGTCACGATGAGCCGCAGAGCCTATGCGCAGATGTTCGGCCCGACCGTCGGCGACAAGGTGCGTCTGGCGGACACCGACCTGTTCATTGAGCCCGAGAAGGACTTCACGATCTATGGCGAGGAGGTGAAGTTCGGCGGCGGCAAGGTCATTCGGGACGGCATGGGACAGTCGCAGCTCACGCGCGCGCGGGGAGCGGTCGATACGGTCATTACCAATGCGCTGATCCTGGATCATTGGGGAATCGTCAAGGCGGACATTGCGATCAAGGACGGGCTCATCGCCGGTATCGGCAAAGCGGGTAACCCCGACACCCAGCCAGGGGTGTCGATCGCGATTGGACCGGGGACGGAAATCATCGCGGGCGAGGGCAAGATCATCACCGCCGGAGGGATGGATACTCACATTCATTTCATATGCCCCCAGCAGATCGAGGAAGCGCTTTTCTCGGGCGTGACGACCATGATGGGCGGAGGCACCGGACCCGCCGCGGGAACAACGGCAACGACCTGTACCCCGGGGTCGTGGCACATCCATCGCATGCTTGAGGCGCTGGACGCCTTCCCCATGAATTTCGGCATTTTCGGTAAAGGCAATGCCAGCGCACCCGAGGCCCTGGTCGAGCAGGTCGAAGCCGGGGCTTGCGGCCTGAAGCTGCACGAGGACTGGGGTGCGACGCCGGCAGCCATCGATTGCTGTCTCTCCGTTGCGGACGACATGGATGTGCAAGTCATGATCCACACTGACTCCCTGAACGAGGGTGGGTTTGTCGAGAGCACGATCGCTGCGTTCAAGGGGAGGACGATCCACGCCGCCCACACCGAAGGGGCGGGCGGCGGCCATGCGCCTGATATCATCAAGGTCTGCGGCGAGAACAACATCATCCCTGCCTCGACCAATCCGACGCGCCCGTATACGGCGAATACGCTCGACGAAGCACTGGACATGCTGATGGTGACCCATCATCTCGACCGCCGTATCCCGGAAGACGTTGCCTTTGCGGAAAGCCGCATAAGGAAGGAGACGATTGCCGCCGAGGACATCCTGCACGATCTCGGGGCGTTCTCGATCGTATCGTCTGATAGCCAGGCGATGGGACGCGTCGGCGAGGTGATCACGCGTACCTGGCAGACCGCCGACAAGATGAAGAAGCAGTTCGGTCGGATGTCGGAGGAGGCCGGACAGAACGACAATTTCAGGGCCCGGCGCTACGTCGCAAAATACACCATCAATCCGGCGATCGCGCAGGGAATGTCGCGCTACATAGGCTCGCTCGAGGTCGGGAAGCTTGCAGACATCGTTGTCTGGGACCCGGCGTTCTTCGGGGTCAAACCCGATATGGTCTTGAAGTCGGGCATGATCGTCGCCGCCATCATGGGTGATCCCAACGCGTCCATACCAACGCCTCAGCCGGAATATTACCGGCCAATGTTCGGCGCCTACGGCCGTTCGCCTGCCAAGAATTCAGTAACGTTCGTGAGCAAAGCCTCGCTCGAAACGACGATCTCGGTGAACCTGGAAAAGCGTCTCCTGCCGGTCTCGGGAACGCGCACGATCGGAAAGCATTCCATGATCCTCAACGACGCGCTGCCTCGGATGGAAGTTGATCCCGAGACCTACGAGGTACGGGCAGACGGACGAATCCTCACGTGCCCGCCGGCGGATGTCGTTCCAATGGCGCAGCGCTACTTCATGTACTGACGAGTTGATGTTGCATGGTGGTGCCATGACGGACGACAATCGCGAACTATCTGCGTCGGCATTGTTGCGACTGCTGGCCTGGCTTTCACCGTCATTCCCGAATGGAGCCTACAGCTATTCGCACGGCCTGGAGTGGGCCGTCGAGGCCGGCCACGTTACCAGCCGCCGCAGCCTCATTGACTGGCTCGAGGCCGACCTTTGCTATGGCTCGGGTCGGAACGAGGCCATCTTCTTTATCGAAGCGTATCGTCGTGTGATCGGGGCAGCGGAAGACAGGCTGCCGCATCTGGCAGAACTCGCCGCAGCGTCGCGCGGGACCTCGGAATTTGCGCTCGAAGCCGCACAGCAGTCGGGTGCATATCTTGCAACCCTGCGTCGCGTGTGGCCGGATCGAATTCTGGATGTTTTCTCGGATCCGAAATGCCCACCTGTATCGGCCGTCATCCTCGGCGCCTGCTCGGCGCGCTTGGAGATACCCGTCAGCATTGCCCTTCCGGCATTCCTGCACAGCTACGTCGCTAATCTCATTAGTGCCGGCGTGAGATTGGTGCCGCTTGGTCAAACTGACGGCCAGCTTGCCATCGCGGCGCTTGAGCAGGCGATCCTGTCGCGGAGTGAAATCGCAACTCGCGAGACCATTGACGATCTTGGTTCGGCGGGTGTGATGACGGAGCTGGCGTCCATCGCCCACGAACTGCAATATACGAGGTTGTTTCGCTCATGAGCACGACCACAGGCGCGGCCCGCTCGTTCCGTACTTCTGGCGTTCCGTCAACGAATGGTCCGTTACGCGTCGGTATAGGCGGCCCGGTCGGTTCCGGAAAGACGGCGCTGATCGAGGCTTTATGCAAGCATCTCCGGGAATTCTACCAGATCTACGTCGTCACAAACGACATCTATACCAAGGAAGATCAGCTCATTCTGACACGCGCGCAGGCACTGCCAGCTGACCGTATCGTGGGGGTGGAAACGGGCGGTTGTCCGCACACGGCCATACGAGAGGATGCGTCGATGAACTTGGCAGCAATCCGCGACATGAATTTGAAATTCCCGGACGCTGAGCTTTGTTTCGTCGAGTCGGGCGGCGACAATCTCGCTGCCACATTCAGCCCGGAACTCGCTGACCTCACCATCTACGTGATCGACGTGGCTGCGGGTGAGAAGATTCCCCGCAAGGGAGGGCCCGGGATCATGAGATCCGATTTGTTGGTCATCAACAAGGTCGATCTCGCTCCCATGGTTGGCGCCAATCTGACGATCATGGAAACTGACGCTCGGAGGATGCGAGGGGAGCGGCCGTTCATCTTTTCCAACATGAAGGTCGGCCAGGCTGTCGCTGAAATCGCAGACTTTATCCTGCACAAAGGCGGGCTGTCCTCCGTGACGTTCACTGAGGATGATTGTCGATGACAGAGGCCTTTGCGCTGCCCGTAAGGAAACTTGGCATTCGTAATCCTGCCGCGACAATTGAACGTTGACCGCACAGGATCGTGCCGTCTGAGGAGCCGCTGGAGCTGTGCGCGTGCAAGGAGGAAAGTAGCGATGACGGATGATGATCAGGAGCGTTTTGACGATCTGGCGAAGCTGCGCCGCAGCATCGACAATCTGGACGCGGCGGTCGTGCACCTTCTCGCAGAGCGCTTTCGGTGTACCGATGCAATCGGACTTTTCAAGGCCAGACATGCATTGGCATCTCGAGACCCCCGACGTGAATCAACGCAGTTGAAACGGTTGCGAGCCCTCGCCGGGCAGAGCGGGCTCGACCCGGAGTTCATTCAGAAGCTCCACGACTTGATCGTCCGCGAAGTTGTCGCCAATCATGAGGCGATAAAGTTCAGATCGAGAACCACCTAGGCCGTGAACGTAGTCACGTGCTCGATCAACAATGAAATGAGAAGAAACCTGTACCTTCGGGAGCCATGCTTGACGAGCCTTTGCACGAGTTTGATCGTCGCCCTGATGATCGTATCCGCCTCCTTGCCGCGCGATGCAGTCGCGGCCGAGCCCAAAAGTGCCGATTATGCAGCCCTCAGCGAGGCAATCCTCGAGGGCAAGGAGCCCCGGGTGCTGATCGACCTCTCCGCTTGTCAAGTCCACGGCGCGGATATCGCAGGGCCGCCAATCAAGGCGAGCATCCGGTTTGATGGATATATGATCCAGGCAGATGGAACGATCGCGTTCGCGACGACGCATATGACGGTGAGGTCGGACAGGTCGGTCAGAGAATTCCTGTCGTTCAGGGTGCATGCAAACGGGAAGATCGACGTCCGTACGGCGACTCTTGGCGCTGTCAATTTCGCGGTACTCAAGGAATCTTCATTTGATTGCGAGATCGGGAAAGCGGCGACTTTCCATTGGTAGCTGCGAAACGACTTCTCTCTCTGGACAGAGAAGTGGAATGGACCTCGCCGGCGGCTTGCGGCATGTTGGCCGTCTCGGCATAGCGACCTTCAGGCGCAGTCGTCGAGTTCAGGAGCCAAGCCTTTCGAACAGGATGGAGTTGAGTACGGGCGGATAGTCTCTGGCTTCCTGCGCCGGTCTCTTGCACGCGCACTATGCCGAGAGGTCGACCAGACTACCGGGTTGTTGGCCCTTCTTTTCAAGTTGCTCTTCAATCGCGTCTTTAATCTTCTGTTCGACCGCCGTTCGCTGGTCCGGGGACATTTTGGCGAGGTCGGCATCGGTGAGATTCATGCTCTTCAAAATGCCGGCCCGCATACGATCGAAGGGATTCATCTTCGCGTATTTCAGGAAGTCCGCGACTGCGCTGCTGTCGCCCGATGCGCCGTCTTCGTTTGCCTGCACGGTTCCGCCAGTGGACGTCTCCGTCGTCTTTGTGGCGATAGTCGGAGAGCTTGCCTTCGCGGCTTGGTAGGCGAAGAGTGATGATCCAGTCGAAACTTGCATATTTGGCCCCTGCGACGATTTCGGGTTTGCAACGCGTGTGCCAAATTGCTTTTGTGGGGATTTCGGTGTTTCCCGCCTTTAACTGGTTCGGGCCGCCTTGGGCGGAGAGAAAAAATTGCCGACTTCGCGGCGGCACCGGCAAAGTGTGCCGGGTCGTACCCGGCTGCGACGCGTGGGCGTCCATCGCATGCTGAGCACCGCCGGGTTGCGCAAGGCGTTGGCGGGAAGCGCGTAACCTGAACTCATCGCCGCGATCAGGACCGAGATCGAAGTGCGTATTCGGCCGGGGTCATTGACGTTCCTCGTACCTGTTGCAGCGGCCATCGCCCAATTGGACCCGGTTAAATTCCTGAAACGGCGGATCACAACGCAGCAGCGTGTATGATTTGTATGAGGGAGGAGGTACGCGCCAGCAGAGAGTCTGGCCGGCGGGTATCTGGTACGTCTCGCCGCTTGTTAAAGTGTAGCGACAAGCGGTGTCCGTACTCTTGATCGTCGCCTCTGCCTGGGCCTGGGTGACTGAGGTCACCGCGAGAAACATCACCAAAGGTACACGCATCTTCTTCGTTCTCCGCATCTGATCACCAAATCAAATTGGGACGCGGTGATCGCTGCAGCAAGACAGTGGAGAGTCACAAAATTCTGAAAGAAATTGGACGATTAATTGGGTGCGGCATGTAACCTTTGGAGCGGTCGAGACTGCAAGTCTTCAGTGCTGACGATTTGCAGACATCTTGATTGATCGACACACTCCACGAACAGAAAGCATGGCGTGATGGTCCTTGGCGGCGGCGCCAATTTGGGCTGGCGGGTGCCAACGAGCAGTCAGTGGGCCCGGATGGCCCGCGCTCAAGGAGTCGTGTCGGCAAGGCGCACCCGACACGATTCGAACGTGTGACCTTTGCCCTCGGAGGGCAAACGCCAACAACCACGCTGTCCAGCACCCGAACGGAAATCGAAAGGTGGGCCAGTACTTGATGAGCCACGCCAGCGCATCGCTTCGCGGCAGGCCGAACTATGCACGTTGAACTCAGCGAAGGCTGGGTCACGAGCGCTCGCGCGGGTCATGGCGAAAGGAATACGCCGAGGACAGAACTCGCTTTCTACATGCAGCCAGCCGGGTAGAAGGCCTGATCAGCATCGAAGCGATCGTGAACGCGTTCGCGTTCCTCTAAGGGTCACTGAGATTGACGTCCGAACGTCACGCGTAAAGCGGCGAACGGGGCATGCCCGCGCTGAATTCTTCGTCGGGAATATCGAAATCCGCCGCGGCGCGTTTGGCTTGGCGATACCAGCAAAAATGCCAGCAAAGCTGACGGCTGCAGTCGGCTTTTGCTTGTATTTCAATGCATCGCGAAAGCTTTCCGGAAAACTCCGGAATCAAACCAGTAGCTTAAGTTATTGTTGCTATTAGGATTTTTTCCGTGGTGCCCCTGGCCGGAATCGAACCAGCACTCCTTGCGGAACTCGATTTTGAGTCGAGCGCGTCTACCAGTTCCGCCACAGGGGCCCTCGGTCGGCTCTTGATGAGGAGCGTCGCGAAGCCGGCGGACTATAGCCATGGACAAAGCGGGGTCAACCCGCGCCAAAGTGATCCCGGCCGTTCTCGACAGCCGCATGGACCGGAGCTACAGCCTTGAGGGCGCGATCCATCGGAAAGAGGCTGCCGTGACGACCCAGAGTGCCGCCATACCTGCATTCAAGCCGGCTGCCAGCGGCCCTGCGCTGACGGCCTCGCTGCTCGTCACGCTGATTGCGGCGGCGACCATCGCGGGCGCCTGGTTCTTCCAGCTCGTGCTGGAGATCCTGCCCTGTCCGCTCTGCCTGGAGCAGCGCTACGCCTATTACGTCGCGATCCCGCTCGGGGCGCTGACGGCGATGGCGGCACGAAGCGGCGCGCCGCGGCCGCTGCTGCTGGCGGGGCTCGCGATCCTCGCGCTGGCGACGCTCGCCAATGCCGGTCTCGGCACCTACCATTCCGGCGTCGAATGGGGATTCTGGAAGGGGCCGACCGATTGCACCGGTCCCGTCGTCAATCTCGGCAAGGCCGGCGATCTGTTCTCACGGCTCGACACCGTGAAGGTGGTGCGCTGCGACGAGGTGCAGTGGCGCTTCCTCGGCCTCTCGCTCGCCGGCTACAACGTGCTGATCTCGCTGTTCATGGCCGCGATCGCGGCGTGGGGATTCGCGAGGACGGCGAGAGGCTAGGCTCAATCGTCCACGTCGTCCTGCGTGCGTCCGAACAGATGCACGATGCCCGGCGTTGCGATCGTCACGAAGACGAAGCGCGAGAGGTGATGAGCGCCGACGAAGATCGGGTCGATGTGCAAGGTCAAGGCCAGCGCCAGCATGGCGTCCATCGCGCCGGGCGCGAAGGCAACCACGACGTCTGAGAACTTGACCTGCGTGGTGAGCGCGACGATGCCGACGAAAACGGCGGAGACGGCAATCGCGACCGTGAACGAGCCCAGCGCCGCGTTGATGTGGCCGGCGAGCGTCTTGATCCGCATCCGCGCGAACCGGCTGCCGATCAGCGCGCCGATCCCGACCAGCGCGACGCCGCGCACCCAGTCCGGCAGGCCGCCCTCGACCCAGCCGCCGCCATGCAGCACGCTGGAGGCGATCATGGCGCCGAACATCCAGCTCGCCGGAAACTTGATCAGTCGCAGGAACAGGGCCATGGCGAGCGAGGCCGCGACCAGCTCCACGAGGTCGAGCGGCGAGGCGATCGTCGTCGTCAGCGACGGCGCGGCGGAGGGGGCGACGCCCGCGATCGCCAGCACCATCGGCAGGGCGGCGGTGAGGATGATGACGCGCATGGTCTGCACCACCGCGATCCCCGGCAGGTCGGCGCCGCGCTCGACCGCCAGGATCGTGATCTGCGACAGCGCGCCGGGACTGCCGGCCAGGAAGGCCGAGGTGCGGTCCCAGCCATGGACGCGCTGGAGGTAATAGCTGGAGCCGAAGGTCGAGCAGAAGGTTGCAAGCGCAAGCAGGGCGATGGTGACGGGATAGGCACCGACCTGCTGCAGCAGATGGCGCGAGACCACCGAGCCCAGCGAAATGCCGAGCAGCACCAGCACGGTCTGGGTCAACAGCGGCGGCAGCGCCAATTGGCGGCCGGCGATGGCGGCGATCCCGACCGCGATCATCGAGCCCGAGATCAGCCCGCCGGGAAGGCCGGCGAGGAGAAACACCAGGCCGCCGGCCGTGCCGATGACGAGCGTCTCCGCCGTGCTCAGGAGCTTGGCACGGCTCGGCCATTCGAACGGCAGGGAGGCGACGATTTGCTTCACGCCGCCTTATCGCAAATCGGCGGGAGGCGCACAATTGCAGGCTCGTCATGCCGCAATGCGCGCGCCTCCCGCTGACGCGCGCGGAGGATCGCGGCGGGCTTACTTCTTGTCGGCGGCAGGGGCGGCGGGCGCCGCGGCGCCAGCCTTTGCTTCCTTCTTGCACTCACGACGGAATTTCTTGCGCTCCTTGCCCTTCAGTCCCTTGGCGTCCGCCTGCTTGGAGCACTCGATCGACTCGGCCGTACGCTCCTTCGTTGCCTTCTTGTCGGTGGTGGCAGCGGCATCGGTCTTGGCCGCCGGCGCGGCGGTCTGCGCGAAAGCGGTGCCGGCGGCGAGCAGGGAGGCGAGGGCGACGGCGGCGAGCCGGGAGGCGAGGGTCATGTTGTTGCACTCATCTTGAGAATTGTGAGGGGGTGGGACGGTCGGCTCGCGTTGCTGAACGCAACATGAATAATCCGAACGACGCGCTCACTATATTTTGGCGGCGGACGCCATCGCTTTCTTGTCGCGAATGGCCGGCACGCTAGGATAGCAATCTCATTTCACTTCCCCGTCGGGGAAAGGCCAAGGAGGAGACCCAAGGGATGACCATCCAATCGAAACTGCTGTGCGCGATCGCGTTGTCGGGATTTGCTGCGCTCGCGGTGTCGGCGCCGGCGCAGGCGCTGACCTCGCAGGAGTGCAGCGCGAAGTACCAGGCGGCCAAGAAGGACGGCTCGCTCGGCACCATGAAGTGGAATGATTTCCGCAAGGCCCAGTGCGGCGCGGACGCGACGCCGGCTGCCGCGCCGGCGGCGGCTGCGCCCGCCGCTCCCGCCGAGCCGAAGCAGGCGAAGAAAGAGGCAGCTCCCGCCGCCGCGCCGGTCCTGCCGGCCGGACCTGCGATCTATCCGAACGCGGTCGATCCGAAATATGCCAAGGAGACCCCAGGCAAGGCGCGGATGCACACCTGCGTCGACCAGTACAATGCGAACAAGACCACCAACGGCAATGGCGGCCTGAAGTGGATCCAGAAGGGCGGCGGCTATTACAGCGAATGCACCAAGAAGCTGAAGGGCGCCGCCTGAGCTTCGAATGGATACGATGGCCGGAGCAACGCTCCGGCCATCTCGCTTAGTCCAGCAGTTTCTCGGCCGATTTCGCCACCAGCTGCGATCGCTTGCGCGGGCCGCGCTCGACGAACAAGAGGCTCTGGCCGAAGATGAAGCAGTAGAACAGGAAGGCCTGCGCGTCGGCCTCCTCGGCTGCAAGCCCGGTGGCGCGATAGAGCTCGGCGACGTGCTTGAGCCGCGCCGCGTCCACGCTCGCCACCGCCGATGCGGCATTTTCGTCCGAGCGGGCCCATTGCCGGATCGCGAGCTCGATCGCCATGGCTTCCGGATTGAGCCGCTCCGAATAGAGCTGGATCACCGCCTTCAGCCGTTCGCGGGGCGCCTCGCCGTCGAGGCGCGTCTGCTGCGCGATCGACGCGGAGCGGCCCTCGCGCCAGCGCTGCAGGATGGCGTCGAGCAGCGCGGCGCGGTCGGCGAAGCGGCGGTAGAAGCCGCCCTTGGTGACGCCGAGATTCTTGGCGAGTACCTCGACCCTGACACCCTCGACTCCCGAGCGGGCGAGCTCGGCAAACCCCGCCTCGACCCAGACATCGCCCTTGCCATCGCTCATGAAACGAGCTCTCCGATTCTTGATACGGTGCCGTATTGCTAACCCGTCCCGTGCCTGATACGCTACCGTATCAAAATCAAAAGCGGGGAGAGGCGATGGAGCGGGAGGCAACCTATCGCGGCACGGTCTATCCGTGGCAGTGCGATCATGTCGGCCACATGAACGTCATGTGGTATGTCGGCAAGTTCGACGAGGCGAACTGGAATCTGTTCGCCCGCCTCGGCCTGACACCGAGCTATCTGCGCGCCTCGGGCCGCGGCATGGCCGCCGTGCAGCAGACCATCACCTACAGGCGCGAGCTGCTCGCCGGCGACATCGTCGAGATCCGCAGCCATCTGCTCGATATCAGCGACAAGTCGATCCGCTTCCGGCATGACATGACGAACGCCGAGACCGGGGAGATCGCCGCAATCTGCGAGATCATCGGCGTGCACATGGATCGGAGCCAGCGCAAATCGGCTTCGTTCGCGGATGCCATCCGCGAGATCGCCTTGCTGCATCTCGCCGAGCCGACCAGGGCCTGAGCCATGGCTGCGTTCGAGCCGAAAAATCCGGGCTATCGGGCCGCGGCGATCGCGATGTTCGACCGCCAGCCGGCGATGCATACGCTCGGCGTCGTGATCGTCCGCCTCGCCCCCGGCGCGGTCGAGCTGGCGATGCCGCATTCGGCCGCCTTCACGCAGCAGAACGGCTTCATCCATGCCGGCATCATCACCGCAGGTCTCGACAACGCCTGCGGCGTTGCCGCCTTCAGCCTGATGCCGCGCGAGGCCGACATCCTCACCGTCGAGTTCAAGACCACGCTGCTCGCCCCCGCCCGCGGCGGGCGGTTCGTGTTCAAGGCCGAGGTCGTCAAGCCCGGCCGCACGCTCACCTTCTGCGAGGCCAAGGCGTTTGCCGAGCACGAGGGCAAGACGAGCTTGATCGCCACCATGACCGCGACGCTGATGGCGATGCTGCCCCGCAATGCTGCCTAGCGTGTGCCGTGCGCCTCTCACGTCGAGCGACGATTGACAAGCCTGCCGACGCATCCCTTGATGCGAGGATCATGCTTGCGAGTCTCGGTCTCATCCTGCTGTGCCAATTGATCGGCGAAGCGGTCGTGCGCGGCCTCGGCCTGCCGCTGCCGGGACCGGTGCTCGGCCTGTTGCTGCTCCTGGTGCTCCTCCTCGCTCGCGATCGTTTCGCGTTGCTCGCGCGCGGACCGCTGGGCAACGCCGGCGTCGAGACGGCAAGCAAGGGCCTGCTGGCACATCTGTCGCTGCTGTTCGTCCCGGCGGGCGTCGGCGTCGTGCAGAAGCTCGATCTGCTCGCGTCCCACGGCATCGCGATCGTCCTGGTGCTCGCGCTGTCGGTGATCGTCACGCTGCTCGCGACGGTGCTGACCTTCCGCCTCGTCAGCCGCCTGTTGCGGCATGGGGATGCGCGATGAAGGACAATCCGTTCTCGCTGTGGGTCTATCTCTCGCAGTCGCCGCTGCTGTGGCTGACCGTGACGCTGCTGGTCTATGCGACCACGGACGCGGTGTCGCTGGCGACGCGGCGGCATCCGCTGGCCAATCCCGTGCTGCACGCGATGTGGATCATCGGCGCGTTCCTGCTGCTGACCGGCACGTCCTACACGAGTTATTTTGCCGGCGCGCAGTTCGTGCACTTCCTGCTGGGGCCCGCCACCGTCGCGCTCGCCGTGCCGCTGTACGAGAATCGCAAGCGCGTGGTTGCCTCGATCGTGCCGATGCTGGTGGCGCTGCTGGCGGGATCGGTCACCGCCGTGGTGTCGGTGGTGCTGCTGGCCGAGCTCGCCGGCCTTCCCCGGGAGGTGGTGCTGTCGCTGGCGCCGAAATCGGTCACCGCCGGCGTCGCCATGGGCATCGCCGAATCCTTGCATGCCGATCCGTCGCTGGCGGCGGTGGCGGTGATCCTCACCGGCATCATGGGCGCCATCATCGTGACACCGCTGATGAATCGCACCGGGGTCACCGATTACCGGGCACGCGGATTCGCGGCGGGCCTTGCGGCGCATGGTATCGGGACCGCGCGCGCCTTCCAGGTCGACGAGATCGCCGGCGTCTTCTCCGGTATCGCCATGAGCCTGAACGCCTTGGTGACCTCGTTCCTGGTCCCCTTGGCGGTCACGCTGCTGGTGCGATGACATCGCCGCCGCGACACTCTATATGACCGGTAACAATTCCCGATCCCGAGCCGTATTCGGGAGGATGGGACCGAAACGGGACGAGATATGGCTGGATTTGGGACTAAGGGCCTTGCGCCGACGCGGCGCGCTGCGCTGACGCTGATCGGGGCAGGCGCCCTCGCAGTTGGCGGGATCACCTCGGCGCTGGCTGCCGCCGACAGCGACGAGGTGCTGACCGAAGCCAGGGTGCTGCGCGATCCCGACACGCCCGTCGCCGGTAATCCCGACGGGAACATCACCATCGTCGAATGGTCCGACTACAATTGCCCCTATTGCCGCAAGCTCGAGCCCGAGCTGCGCCAGGTCGTCCAGGACGACGGCAAGGTGCGGCTGGTGATGAAGGATTGGCCGATCCTCGGGCCGGTCTCGGTCACGGCGGCGCGAACCGCGCTCGCGGCGAAGTTCCAGGATAAATATCACCAGGCCCATGACGCCATGATGGGCGTCAGCTCGCGCCTGACCGAGTCGCGCATCAATGAATTGCTGGCGGCCGCCGGCGTCGATATGGACCGCCTGAAGCGCGATCTCGCCGGCCGCGGCAGCGACATCGACGCCCTGCTCAAGCGCAACAACGAGCAGGCCGAGGCCTTCGGCTTCCGCGGCACCCCGGCCTTCATCGTCGGCAAGTATCGCGTTCCAGGCGTGCTCAGCATGGCCGAGTTCGAGCAGGTCATCGCCGATGCCCGCAAGGCCAAGATGAACTGACGCGCGGCGTTGCCGCCAATACGAAGGCGCCGCCGCGGATCCGCGACGGCGCCTTGTTCATTTGGTCGGGGGCGTTACTTCTGCGAGATGCGGACCCAGTCCTTGTGCGCACGATCGCGTAGCGCATCCCAATCCGCCTTCGCGACATCCCAGTTCACGATGGTGCGATTGGTGGTTGCGACCTCGCCATTGGCGACGGACGAGGTCTGCATGGAGTCGTAGACATAGACGCCGCCAGCAAGCAGCAGGGCGCCCAAAATCATTCCAAAAAACGTTCTCATAGCGAACCTCCAGTGACGGGCGATAACGTTGGCCCGCAGTGATGGTTCCGCGGCCATGCGGCGCATCTAAGGAGAGAAATTGTTCATCCCGCATTCAGCCACTGCACCAGCTCCGCATTGATCTCGCGCGGATAGGTGTGGCTGAGGTCGTCGATCTCGCGATAGGTGACGTCAGCGCCGGCGGCCGCGAGCGCGCCTTGCGTCTGGCGCGCGGTCTGCACCGGAAACATCCAGTCGAGCTTGCCGTGGGTGATGAAGATCGGCAGCCCCTGCAAGCGCACGGCGTCGGCCATCTCCGCCATAAGCGGATGGAAGGTCGCGGACACCGGCGCAAGATGCGTGAAGGGCGAGGCGCCATCGAGCCCGCTCACGTAACAGAAGGTGCCGCCGTCGCTCATGCCGGTCAGCAGCATGCGCGAGGCGTCGACGCTCCAGCGGCCGCGCACGCTCTCGAGGATGCGCATGAGATTGGGCGTATCGGCATCATCGCCCATCAGCGCCCAGGTCGGGCCGGTCGCTGTCGGCGCCACCAGGATCGCACCAAGGCTGCGGGCTTCGCGCAGCCAGCTCCACAGAAAGCCGCGGCCGTTGCCGCTGCCGCCATGCAGCGCCATCACCAGCGGCATGGCGCGACCTCGTGTGTAATATTCGGGCACATAGACCGAGAAGCCGCCGCGGCTGCCGGGTTCGTTGTGATCGTGGAAGATGCCGGTATCTTCGCTCGCTCCGGCTTCGAGCCGCGACAACAGATCCGCATTGTCGCGATTGCCGGCGTCGAGGAAGAAGCTGCTCACCGGTGGAAACTGCAGCGACAGCGGATAAAGTGCCTCCTGCGCGCGCGGAAGGTGGCGCAGCGCACGGAAAACCGCGACGAGATCGCCGTTGCCGCGCTCGACCTCGCGGATGCCGGCAAAGGCGGCGAGCGTCTCGTCGCAGGCGCGATCCAGTCGTGCGCGCAAGCCCGCGAACTGCTCCGGCCAATCCCCGATCGAAGCCCGCGCCGCCTGCAGCGTCTCGTCCGGTGTGCCGACTGCGTTCATGACAGAGGCAAAGGCCGGCGGATGCAGATTTCGCTGGAAGAACCCGAGCGCCTCCAGCGCGTTCAGCAGCGGCGGCAGCACGGCCACGATGTCGTCGATCACGGCCTCGCTCATTGCAGCTTCCTTGGCGGCTTCCTCGAGCCTGGGATCAATGCAGCTTCGGCGCCTTCAGAAGCTTGAAGCGGTCGGTCGAGGTCACCGTGACGTCGAAGGTGACGCCTTCGTGGTGCACGGTCAGCGGCACGTCGACGCCGGCGGCGCCGAGGGCCCACATCTTCTTGTAGAACGCGGTCTGGCTCGTGACCTTGTCGCCGTTGACGGCGAGGATGACGTCGCCGGTCTTGAGCTCGGCGCGGGCCGCCGGGCCGTTGGTGGAGATTCCGATCACCACCACGCGGTTGTCGATCTCGGTCGAGAACAGCCCGAGCCAGGGCCGCGCCGGCTTGTTGACGCGGCCGAACTTGCGCAGGTCGTCCAGGATCGGCTTCAACAGGTCGATCGGCACGATCATGTTGACGTGCTCGGCCTTGCCGTCGCGTTCGCGGTCCAGCTGAAGCGAGCCGATGCCGATCAACTCGCCGCGCTCGTTGAGCAACGCGGTGCCGCCCCAGTTCGGATGAGCAGGATAGGTGAAGACGGCTTCGTCCAGCAGATATTCCCAATAACCGGCGAATTCCTGCTTGGCCACGATCTGGCTCGCGACCGAGCGCGTGCGGCCGCCGGCGCCGCCGACCACGACGCGGTCGCCGACCCGGGTCTCCGCCGAATTGCCGAGCGGCAAGGGCTCGACGTCGAGCTCACCGAGAGCCTGTACCAGGCCGAAGCCGGTGACGGAATCGAAGCCGAGCGCATGCCCTTCGACCACCCGCCCGTCGGCGCGGTGCAGCCACACCGATTCCGCCTCGGTGATGAGATAGCCGATGGTGAGCACCAGTCCGTCGTCGATCACGACGCCATTGCCGGCGCGTTCGGTGCCCAGCGTCTCGGCGCTGAAGGCGTCCGGAGGGATGATGGCGTGCAGGCCGACGACGGATCCCAGCGCGCGGTCGAGATCGAAACCGTAATCGCTCGCACGCGGCTGATTGGCCGGCGGCACTCTCCATTCGGTCAGGGTGGACATCGAGTTCTCCTGGCTGGGTGCATCGCTCCGGGATTGCTGCAGAGTGACGCGCGAAGCACGCATAATTTAGGCCGTGGGAGGCCGTCTTGAAAGCCTCGTTCCCAACTATTCGGGAGAACGCCGCGTGAAATCTTCGAAAGGCACGCAAAACACCGCGCGCATGGGCGGCAGATGCCCCCCGATCCGGCCCATGCCGCATGGCTGGTGTCCGGCGCGGTGCTAGGCGCCGTGCGGTGAAGCTGCTAACCATTGCCGCTTCGTTTGACCAAGGGATCACGGATCGAAGCATGGATAACCGCAGCGACATCTGGCGTGGCGTCGACACGATCAAGGCGCGTTTCATCGACCTCAGCGACAGGGTCTGGGGCATGCCCGAGGTGTGCTACACCGAGGCGAGGTCCGCCGCCGAGCATCTCGCCGAGCTGCGTCATCAGGGTTTCCGCATCACCGAGAAGGTCGGCGGCATTCCGACCGCGGTGATGGGCGAATGGGGCGAGGGCGGTCCGGTCATCGCCTTCATGGGGGAATATGACGCGCTGCCCGGCCTCAGCCAGGAAGCGGGTGTCGCGGAGCACCGTCCGGTCGAGACCGGCGGGCACGGCCATGGCTGCGGCCACAATCTGCTCGGTTCCGCGGCGTTGCTTGCGGCGACCGCGATGAAGGATTGGCTTGCCGAGAACAAGGTCGCCGGGCGCGTGCGCTATTACGGCTGCCCGGCTGAAGAGGGCGGCGCCGCAAAGGCCTTCATGGTGCGCTCCGGCGCGTTCGAGGGCGCCGACATTGCCATCACCTGGCATCCGCACAGTTTCTGGGAAGTCGCGGTGACGCCGTCGCTCGCCAACACGCGCGCGGACTTCATCTTCACCGGCCGCACCTCGCATGCGGCGGCCTCGCCGCATCTCGGCCGTTCCGCGCTCGACGCGGTGGAATTGATGAATGTCGGCGTGAACTACATGCGCGAGCACATGCCGAGCGATGCGCGCGTGCATTATGCGTTGCTCGATACCGGCGGCATCGCGCCGAACGTGGTGCAGGCTCATGCGCGGGTGCGTTATTCGATCCGCGCGCGTGATCTGCCCGGCATGAACGAGCTGGTCGGGCGCGTGAGCAAGATCGCGGAGGGCGCGGCGCTGATGACCGAGACCAAGGTGGAGATGAAGATCATTTCCGCGGTCTCCAACATCCTGCCCAACGCGCCGCTGGAACAGGCGCTGCACCGGGTCATGGAAGAGCTCGGGCCGCCGCATTTCGACGACGCGGACAAGAGCTTTGCCGGCCAGATCCGCGCGACGCTGAGCGACAAGGACATCGCGTCGGTCTATTACGCGATCGGCATGGAGCCGACGGATCGGCCGCTGGCCGATTTCCTGGTGCCGCTCGATGCCAAGCGCAACCCACTGGTCGGTTCGACCGACGTCGGCGACGTCAGCTGGGTGGTGCCGACCGTGCAGGTGCACGCACCCACAGTTGCAATCGGCACGCCCTTCCACACCTGGCAGGTGGTGGCGCAGGGAAAGAGTTCGCACGCCCACAAGGCCATGGTGCAGGCGGCCAAGGCGATGGCCGGTCTCGGCATCAAGGCGCTGACGGATCCGGAGCTGATCAAGGCGGCGAAAGCCGACCTGAAGAAGCGGACAGCGAGGACGCCGTATGTCTGTCCGCTGCCGGATCATGTCGAGCCGCCGCTCACCATGTCCGTGGCGTAGAATTTCGCCTCGATACTTCGTCTGATCCGACGAACAAATTTTCCGCAGTGCAGCGTGCAATCCGGCATGTTTTGATGCTGGATTGCCGAACGGATGGGCTGCGGAACGCAGTTTTGCCCAACGGACAGCCAGAAGACCGTTTGCATACACACGGTCCCAGTTGACGCGCCCCCCATTCGGTGTGCCATCTACTGCCAGCTAATTGGGCGGCCGACTGTCGCGGCCGTCTTCATCACGATGGGAACCAGACGGGGGACAACCATGCTGGATAAAGAACTGCGTTCGATGATCGGCCAGGTGAAGGACGGGCGAATGGATCGCCGCGCCTTCATCACGCGCATGGCCGCGGTCGGTCTCACCGCTCCCTTGGCCAACCAGATCCTCGCGCTCGGCGGTGTCGCCATGGCCGAGGGCGCCCAGACTTACAAGCCGACCAAGCGCGGCGGCGGCGGTGCGCTGAAGCTGTTGTGGTGGCAGGGCCCGACCCTGCTCAATCCGCATTTCGCCACCGGCACCAAGGACCAGGACGGCTCGCGCCTGTTCTACGAACCGCTCGCCTGCTGGGATCCGGACGGCAACATGAAGCTGGTGCTGGCGACGGAGATTCCGTCCATCCAGAACGGCCTGCTCGCCGCGGACGGCAAGTCGGTGACTTGGAAGCTGAAGCCAGGCGTGAAGTGGCATGACGGCAAGCCGTTCTCCGCCGACGACGTCGTGTTCACCTGGCAGTATGCCAAGGACCCTGCGACCGCGGCGATCACCATCGGCGTCTATCGCGACATCGTCGTCGAGAAGATCGACGATCTCACGGTCAAGATCAACTTCCCGAAGCCGACCCCGTTCTGGGCCGACGCTTTCGTCGGCGCCGGCGCAGGCCAGATCCTGCCGAAGCATCTGTTCGCCGATTTCATCGGCTCCAAATCGCGCGAGGCTCCGACCAATCTCGCACCTGTGGGCACCGGTCCCTACAAGTTCGTCGAGTTCAAGCCGGGCGATCTCATCCGCGGCGTGATCAATCCCGACTATCACATGGCCAACCGCCCCTATTTCGATACGCTCGAGATGAAGGGCGGCGGTGACGCCGTCTCGGCCGCGCGTGCGGTGATCCAGACCGGCGAATATGATTTCGGCTGGAATATCCAGGTCGAGGACGACGTGCTGCTGCGCCTGGAGAAGGGCGGCAAGGGCAAGACCGTCTACGCCGTGGGCGGCGACACCGAGTTCATCGCGCTCAACTTCACCGACCCGAACGTCGAGGTCGACGGCGAGCGTTCGTCGATGAAGACCAAGCATCCGCTGTTCTCGGATCCCGTGGTACGCAAGGCGCTGTCCCTGCTGGTCGATCGCGAGTCGGTCAAGAAGGCGATCTACGGCCGCGCCGGCCGCACCACCGCGAACTTCCTCAACGGCCCCGAGAAGTTCGTGTCCAAGAACACGAGCTGGGAATTCAACATCGAGAAGGCCGCCAAGATGCTCGAAGACGGCGGCTGGAAGGCCGGCGCCGACGGCATCCGCGAGAAGGGCGGCAAGAAGCTCAAGCTGGTCTATCAGACCTCGATCAACGGTCCGCGCCAGAAGACCCAGGCCATCATCAAGCAGGCCTGTCAGAAGGCCGGCATCGACGTCGAGCTGAAGTCGGTGGTGGCCTCGGTGTTCTTCTCGTCGGACGTCGCCAATCCCGACACCTATCCGAAGTTCTACGCTGACCTCGAGATGTTCCAGATCCCGCTGAGCCAGCCGGATCCCTCGCAGCACATGCGCCGTTATCTCTCGACGGCGGTTGCGACCAAGGAGAACAAGTGGCAGGGCACGAACTTCCCGCGCTGGGTCAACAAGGACTATGACGCCGCGATCAACGCCGCCGACATGGAAATGGACCCGGTCAAGCGCGCGGCGCTCTACATCAAGGCCAACGACCTGATGTGGGAAGACACGGTGTTCATCCCCGTGATGCATCGTCTCAAGGTCGAGGCCGCCGCGAACAATCTGCGTCCGGTGATCTCGGGCTGGGCCAACGAAACCGACAATTTGTTCGACTGGTATCGCGAGGAATGATCCCCAAGCTCTAGACGGGGCGTTCCCTCATGAGTCAATACGTTCTGCGTCGCCTGCTGATCGCGCTGCCGAGCCTGCTCGGAATCTCGGCCGTGCTGTTCTTCGTGCTCGCGCTTGCGCCCGGCGATCCGTTCTCGGAGCTGGCGACGAATCCGAACGTTCCGCCCGAAGTGCAGGCCGCACTTCGGGCCAAGTTCGGCCTCGACGATCCGATCTACCTTCGCTACCTGCACTGGCTCAACGCCATGGTCCACGGCGACTGGGGCTTCTCCTTCGTCAGCCGCATGGACGTCGACAAGCTGATCCTGCAGCGTCTGCCGGCCACGCTCTACGTGATCGGCTCGGCGCAGATCCTGGCGCTGCTGATCGCGATTCCGGTCGGCGTCTATGCCGCGACGAAGCCCTATTCGCTGTTCGACCAGATCGCCAACACGCTCGCCTTCGTCGGCTTCTCGCTGCCGACCTTCTTCACCGGCATCCTGTTCATCCTGATCTTCTCGGTCACGCTGGACTGGCTGCCGTTCGTCTACACTACCGACATCAAGGCGACCGGCATCCACTGGGTGCTGGAGATGATCCGTCAGGCGATCATGCCGGTGGCAGTGCTCGGCCTGTTCCAGGCGGCGTCGATGACGCGCTTCGTGCGCTCGGCGATGCTGGACGTGATCCGGCTCGATTACGTCACCACGGCGCGCGCCAAGGGGCTCGGGCAGGCCAAGGTCATCATCAAGCACGTGATGCGCAACGCCATGATCCCGGTGGTGACGCTGATCGCCTTGCAGATGCCCGCGGTGTTCGGCGGCGCCATCGTCACCGAGCAGATCTTCCGCATCCCCGGCATCGGCTCGCTGCTGATCTCCTCGATCCTGTCCAACGACACGCCGGTGGTGATGGCCGTCACCTTCGTCTTCGCGTGCCTCGTCGTGCTGTTCAATCTCATCGCGGACGTTCTTTATGGCTGGCTTGACCCTCGCATCTCCTTCCGCTGAGCGGCGGGCCTACTCGCCCTGGCGCGAGACGTGGCGGCGTTATAGCCGCCACCGGCTCGCCGTGGTCAGCGCCTTCCTGCTCCTCATTCTGATTCTGGCGGTCGTCGTCGGCCCCTTCGTCTGGCGCATCAAGATCAACGAGATCGACATCGTCGCAGGGCTCCAAGGGCCCTCGCTGGCCCATCCGTTCGGGACCGACGATCTCGGCCAGGACATCCTGGCGCGCATGATCTATGGCGGCCGCATCTCGCTGGCGGTCGGCCTCGCCGCGATGCTGGTTTCGGTCTTCATCGGCACGCTGATCGGTGCGCTCGCCGGCATGTCGCGCGGTGCGCTCGGGCACGGCTTGATGTGGCTCACCGACCTGTTCCTGTCGCTGCCGCAGCTGCCGCTGCTGCTGCTGCTGATCTATCTGTTCCGCGACGGGCTGAAGCAGGTGTTCGGGCCCGAAGGCGGCATCTTCATCCTGATCGTGCTGGTGATCGGCGGCCTGCGCTGGATGCCGGTGGCGCGGCTGGTGCGCGCGCAGTTCCTGTCGATCCGCGAGAAGGAGTTCGTCGAGGCCGCCCGCGCACTCGGCGCCAGCCCGGTGCGGCAGGTGGTGCGCCATATCCTGCCCAATGCGCTCGGCCCGGTGATCATCGCCGGCACCATCGACGTCGCCGCCGCGATCATCGCGGAATCGACACTGTCCTTCCTCGGCCTCGGTTTCCCGCCGGATACGCCGACCTGGGGCCGGCTGCTGTATGATGCCAAGGACTTCCTCGACATCGGCCCGCATTGGGCGCTGTTTCCGGGCGGCGCGATCTTCATCGCGGTGGTCGCGATCAACTTCATCGGCGACGGTCTGCGTGACGCGCTCGATGCGCGACGGGTGATCTGATGGCGCCGCTGCTCGAGATCAAGGGACTGAAGACCCACTTCTCCACCGACGACGGCATTCTCCAGGCCGTCGACGGCATCGACATCTCCATCAACCGGGGCGAGACGCTCTGCGTCGTCGGCGAATCCGGCTGCGGTAAGACCGTGACCGCGATGTCGATCCTGAAGCTGATCGCGATGCCGCCGGGCCGGATCGCGGCTGGCCAGATCATCTTCGAGGGCCGCGATCTGGTGCCGCTGACCAGCAGCCAGCTCGACGAGATCCGCGCCAAGGAAATCGGCTTCATCTTCCAGGAACCGATGACTTCGCTCAACCCGGTGCTCACGATCGGCGAGCAGATCGCCGAGAGCCTGCGCCGGCACGAGGCGGTGACGAAGAAGCAGGCGCTCGAACGCACCATCGAGATGCTGAAGCTGGTGCAGATCCCCAACGCCGAAGGCCGCGTGCATAATTATCCGCACCAGTTCTCCGGCGGCATGCGCCAGCGCGTGATGATCGCGATGGCACTCGCCTGCAAGCCCAAGCTGATCATCGCCGACGAGCCCACCACCGCGCTCGACGTCACCATCCAGGCTCAGATCCTCGACCTGCTGCAGGACATGAAGGAGCGCTTCGGCATGGCGGTGATGCTGATCACCCATGCCATGGGCGTCGTCGCCGAGACCGCGCAGCGCGTCGTCGTGATGTATGCCGGCAAGGTGGTGGAGGAGGCCCCCGTCGACGATCTGTTCGGCGATCCCCGTCATCCCTATACGCAAGGCCTGATCCGCTCGATCCCGCGCATCGACCTCGACAGCGAGCACAAGACGCGGCTGGAAGCGATCGGCGGCTCGGTGCCGATCCTGATCAATCCGCCGGTCGGCTGCCGTTTTGCGCCGCGCTGCAAGTTCGCCATGAACGTCTGCACCGAGAAGGAGCCGCTGCTGCGCGAGATCGCGCCCGGCCATCGCATGGCCTGCCATCTCGGCGATCCGAACCTGGGAGCTGCGTCATGAGCGAGCCCTTGCTCCGCGTCAGCGGCCTCAAGAAGCATTTTCCCGTGCTCGGCGGCCTGTTGTCGCGCCAGGTCGGCACCGTCTACGCGGTCGACGGCGTGTCGTTCTCGGTCAATCGCGGCGAGACGCTGGGTCTCGTCGGGGAGTCCGGCTGCGGCAAGTCGACGACGGGGCGCTGCGTGCTGCGCCTGATCGAGCCGACCGACGGCGAGGTCATCTTCGACGGCCAAGATGTGCGCCAGCTCGGCGGTAACGATTTGCGCGCGATGCGGCGGAACATGCAGCTGGTGTTCCAGGATCCGTTCGCCTCGCTCAATCCGCGCATGACGGTCGGCGCCATCCTCGGCGAGGCCTTCACCATCCATAATCTTGCGACCTCGGCGAAAGAGCGGGAGGAGCGCGTCGCGGGCCTGCTGGTCAAGGTCGGGCTCAAGGCCGAGCACATGCGGCGCTATCCGCACGAGTTCTCGGGCGGCCAGCGCCAGCGCATCGTGATCGCGCGCGCGCTCGCGGTCGAGCCGAAGCTGATCGTCTGCGACGAGCCGGTCTCCGCGCTCGACGTGTCGATCCAGGCCCAGGTCATCAACCTCCTGGAGGACCTCCAGGCCGAGATGAACCTGACCTATCTCTTCGTCGCGCATGACCTCTCGGTGGTCGAGCACATCTCCGACCGCGTCGCGGTGATGTATCTCGGCCGCATCGTCGAGCTCGCCAAGGCCAGCGACCTCTACCGCAATCCGCAGCATCCCTACACCAGGGCGCTGCTGTCGGCGGTGCCGGTGCCCGATCCAAAACTCAAGCGTGAGCGCATCCGCCTCAAGGGCGACGTGCCGAGCCCGATGAAGCCGCCGTCCGGCTGCCACTTCCACACCCGCTGCCCGATCGCCCAGCCGCGCTGTGCGGAGAGCGCGCCGGTGCTGAAGGAAGGCGCGGGCGGGCACTTCGTGGCCTGCCACCTGGCCTGACGAAACGCGAAAACGCGGATCTAGCCGAGCGGCACGCCCTGCTCCGACAGGGCCTGCCTGAAAGCCTCCACGGACGTGTACTGGTGCGCGAACAGCCCCGCCTGTCGCGCGCCGGCGACGTTGGCCGGGAGGTCGTCGACGAACAGGACCGTCTCAGGCGATGCGTTGAGCTCCGACAGGCAGAGACGGTAGCAGTTCGGGTCCGGCTTGGCCGTCTTGAACTGGGCCGAGGTGTAGATGCGGGAGCCGAACAGCGGACGCAGCTCCGGCAATAGCGTGTCGATGTGGTCGGCGACCAGCGTGGTATTGTTGGTCAGCACGGCAATGTCGACGCTCTGTCGCAAGCGGTCGACGATCTCCAGCATCGCATGATCCGCCTGCATGGAACGGCGCCGGGCTTCCACCCACTGCTCGATCGAGAGGGGATAGCCGATGCGTGTCCCGAAGCCTCGCAGATAATCGGCAGCCTTGAGCGCGCCGGAATCGCCGAGCAACTCGAACCCGCTATCCCAGATCGCCGCGTGGACGGCTTCGCTGGCGGCTCCCGCAAGCTCCGCCAGATAGGCAACGCGCGTCGGCCTGTCGTAGGCACAGAGCACATTGTCCATGTCGAACAGGACGAGCTTGATGGCGTCAGTCACGGCGGCACTCGCGATCAGCCGGACATCCGGCGCTGATCGCAGTCATATCCCGCGGGAACGCAGGTGACAAATCCGGGGTGACGCCAGCTCGCCGCGATGAACGCGCGGCGTCATCCCTCCAGCGTGAAGCCGACGCGCAGGGTCACCTGGTAATGGCGCACGGCACCGTTCTCGATATGGCCGCGGGTCTGCACCACCTCGAACCATTTCATCTCGCGAACGGTCTTGGCGGCGCGGCTGACCGCGTTCTTGATGGCGTCCTCGATCGAGGTCTCGGACGATCCGACGAGGTCCAGGATCTTGTAGACGTGATCGCTCTCGGTTGCGGGCATGGGTCTTCCCCTGGTTCAGTTTGCGGCCGACGAAGGCGTTCGGTACAAACGCGCATGCGGCTGCGCATGGCGTTGACTCTGAACGGGCGTGGGCGCTTCGGGTTCCTTGTCCCGTGATGGCCCGCATGCACCGGCCGAGGTGGAGCCGAGCGCGCCGGCCTGCTAAGCGCTAGTGATGGACTCGGCACGACGCGACAGGAAGATCGGCTCTCTCTGCCTCTGCGTGACAGCCTTCGGCTGGGCGTTGAACTGGCCGCTGATGAAGCTGCTGCTCCAGCAATGGCCGCCTCTGTTCGCGCGTGGGCTGGCGGGCGTTTGCGCCTCGCTCATTCTCGGTACTCTGGTGCTGAGCCGGAAAGAGTCGTTCGCCGTTCCGCGCGAGGCCATCCCGCGGCTGGTGTTCGCGACCTTCACCAATGTGTTTGCCTGGATGGGGCTCGGCACGGTCGCGATGAAATATGTGACGGTGAGCGAGGGCGCTCTGCTCGCCTACACCATGCCGATCTGGGCGATGCTGTTTGCCTGGCCGGTGCTGCACACGCGGCCGTCCCCGCGGGATATTTTCGGGCTCGTCCTCGGTGTTGCCGGCGTCACGCTGCTGCTGAGCGGCAATGGCTTCGCTTTCAGCGCCGACAAGCTGATCGGGATCGCGCTCGCGCTATCTTGCGCCATCCTGTTCGCGCTCGGCAACGTGCTCAACCGCAAGCCGCTGCCGCTGCCGCCGCTGGTCGTCGTCGCCTGGCAGGTCGGGCTCGGCTGCGGCGCGATGCTGGTCCTCGGCGTGCTGTTCGAGCGTCCTGACGTCACCGCGATCACTCCGTTGGGGCTCGGCTGCTTCGTCTACATGACGCTGGTGCCGATGGGCGTCTGCTACGTCACCTGGTTCGAGACGCTGCGCCGTCTGCCGCCGACCACGGCCTCGACCGGCATGCTGATCGTGCCGGTGATCGGCGTGGTCTCCGCCGCGATCATTCTCGGCGAGCCGCTGGGCTATCGCGAATGGACGGCGATGGCGCTCACGCTCGGTGGCGTGACGCTGGCCTTGCAGCGGGGATAGCCTCGCCCGCGCCTCGAGAGGGGGGGGCGAAAGGCGGGAGAAATGCTTTCCAAATCGCCCGCTGTCATTGGATGCCGCGGTTGCCTGCGCGAAGACGGCTGAGCTAACCTCCGCGGATGTCGTGGCATCGTCAGGTGCGGTGATGATCGACCTTTGGACGAGGGGCGCTCTGGTTGTGATCGGCCTCGGCGTGCTGGCTGCGCCGTGCCCTGCCCAGGATGAGCTCGATGGCGCGCCGGCGAGCATGTCGCTGCAGGTCACGACCGATCCTTCCACCATCGCCTGTCGCCGGCTGGATGAGGTCAATCCGGCTTCGCTCGTGTTCCTGCCGCTGCGCCAGACATTCAGCGAGGATTTCGACGAGCATCCGCTGTCGAGCGGCCGCTGGGTCCCGCATTATGCGGGCGGAGCGGCCTGGCCGGAGGCGCGCTATTGGGGCGGCGACGGCTCCGACTTCAAGCGCAAGACCAGTGCCAATGGCGAGCAGCAGATTTATGTCGATCCGCGCTATGCGGGGCGCGCGGCGGCGCCGCTCGGGCTCGATCCGTTCAGGGTGAAGGACGGCGTGCTGTCGATCGTCGCCAGCCGCACGCCGCCGGAATTGAAGCCGGTGCTGTTCAACAACGAGTACATCTCGGGCATCCTGACGACCCAGGGCACGTTCGCCCAGAAGCACGGCTATTTCGAAATTCGCGCCAAGGTGCCGGTCGGCCATGCGGTATGGCCGGCGTTCTGGATGCTGGCGGACGACGGCGGCTGGCCGCCGGAGGTCGACGTGCTGGAAGGCCGCGGCGAGCGGCCGGGCGATCTCGTGATGACGACGCATTGGCGGATTCCCGCGACCCAGAAGATCCAGTCCTGCGGCTTCGATTTCGCGGTCGGCGACGCCTCCAGCGCATTCCACAATTACGGTGTGCTGTGGCAGGAGGACCGCCTGGTCTATTTCATCGACCGCAGGCCGGTGTCCGACATCAAGGTCCCGATCGGCTTCGACGATCCCATGTACATGATCGTCAACCTCGCGATCGGGTCGAAGTTCTTTCCTGGCGTCAGTCAGGTCGACGCGGAATCGCCAATGAGCGTCGCATTCGAGATCGACCGCATATCCGTCTATCAGATCGATCTGGAGCAGGCGCGGAGATAGCGATGTTGGCCGATGTCTCGCGACGCTGTTTTACAGGGCTCGCCGGCCTCGCCGCGCTGGGCGCAGCCGCAGGGGCCCGGGCCGCAGATGACGAACCGGCCTTCGCGCCGGCGCCATTCCCGAAGGATTTCCTGTGGGGCACGGCAACCTCGTCCTACCAGATCGAAGGCGCGGTCGACGAGGATGGCCGCGGCAAGTCGATCTGGGACGTCTTCAGCCACACGCCCGGCAAGATCGAGGACGGCTCGACCGGCGACCGCGCCAACGAGCACTATCATCGCTACAAGGAGGACGTCGCGCTGATCAAGGCGCTCGGCGTCAAGGCGTACCGCTTCTCGATCGCCTGGCCGCGGGTGTTTCCGGATGGGGCAGGCCAGCCCAATCCCACGGGGCTCGATTTCTACGATCGCCTCGTCGACGAGCTGCTCGCGAGCGGCATCGAGCCCTATGCCACGCTCTACCATTGGGACCTGCCGCAGGCGCTCCAGGACCGCGTCGGCGGCTGGTCGTCGAGCGACACGTCGAAGGCTTTTGCCGATTACGCCGCCCATGTTGCCGCGCGCCTGACCGATCGCGTCAGGAACGTCTTCACCGTGAACGAGGTCGGACGCTTCGTGAATTTCGGCTATGGCTGGGGCATCGACGCGCCCGGCCTGAAGTTGCCGGCCGCGCAGCTCAACCAGGCCCGCCACCATGTCGCGCTGGCGCATGGCCTTGCCGTGCAGGCAATCCGCGCCTCGGGGCGGGCCGGCACCCGCGTCGGTGCCGCCGAGAACATCGCGGCCTGCGTGCCGGCGATCGCGACGCCGGACAACATCCACGCGGCCGAGATTGCGACCCGCGAGCTCAACGCCGGCTTTCTCGGTGTGGTGCTCGAAGGCAAGTACACTGACGGCTTCCTCGCCTACGCCGGCGCGGACGCGCCGAAATTCACGCCTGAGGAATTGAAGATCATCGGCACGCCGAACGATTTCGTCGGCCTCAACATCTACGCGCCGCAATATTACGTGACGACCTCCGACCGCGCGCCGGGCTTTCGCGTGCTGCCGTTCCCCACCTCGTTCCCGCACATGAACTCGGAATGGCTGCGCGTCGGGCCCGAGGTGATCTACTGGGCGCCGCGCCTTGCTGCGAAGACCTGGAACATCGAGAATATCTACATCAGCGAGAACGGCACCTCGTCCGAGGACAAGATTTCCGCCGACGGCCAGGTCTACGACCTCGACCGCATCATGTTCCTGCGCAATTACCTGTCCCAGATGCAGCGCGCGACCGCCGAAGGCGTGCCGATCCGCGGTTATTTCCTCTGGAGCCTGATGGACAATTTCGAGTGGATCTTCGGCTATGGCAAGCGCTTCGGGCTGTATCGCGTCGACTTCGAGACACAGGCGAGAGTGCCGAAACTGAGCGCCGCGTTCTATCGCGACGTGGTCGCCAGGAACGCGATCGGGGCGTGAGGCTAACCCCTACGGATCCAGCTCCGTATCCCAGTAGAGATAGTCCAGCCAGCTGTCGTGCAGATAGTTCGGCGGAAACAGGCGGCCGTTGCGGTGGAGCTGGTGCACGGTGGGCGCGAACGCGCTCTGGCGCGGAAACATCTTGGCCTGCGCCGGCGTCAAATTGCCCTTGCGCAGATTGCACGGCGAGCATGCCGCGACCACGTTCTCCCAGGTGGTCTGGCCGCCTTTGCTGCGTGGGATGATGTGATCGAAGGTGAGGTCTTCGGGCGAGCCGCAATATTGGCAGGCGAAACGATCGCGCAGGAAGACGTTGAACCGGGTGAAGGCGGGATGCGTGGTCGGCTTGACGAAGGATTTGAGCGAGACGACGCTCGGCAACTGCATCTGCAGCGTGGGACTGTGGACCGCCTGGTCGTAGTGAGCGACGATGTTGACGCGGTCGAGGAACACCGCCTTGATCGCGTCCTGCCACGACCAGAGAGACAGCGGGTAGTAACTCAGCGGCCGGAAGTCCGCATTCAGCACCAACACCGGCCAACTGCCTTGCGAGACATGTGCGTTCAAGTAACGCTCCCGGCCTCCAATATACGCTGCGAAGCAGCATGTCCTGACATACTACATGCAGCGTGACGGGATTGTGAAGCCCGTTGAGCGACTTATTCAGGCGCAAGCAATGCGGCGGCGGGGTGGCAAAAGCGCTCAAAAAGCCGCGATCCCGCTAACGGCAAAGCCGGTGGCGCGGAACCGCCGGCCCCGTTCGTCGCGCGTGGCCGTGGCAAGCTACTCCCGTACCCGCTCCAGCTTCTGCAAGCACCTGCTCGCGCGCACGATTGCCGGCATCTCCTCGTCCGGAAAGCTCGTCTTCCAGTCGGTGACGCCGACTTCGCCGACATAGATGTCGCCCTTCGAGTCCAGCGCGATGCCGTGCGGCGCCAGGAATTTGCCGCTGGCAATGCCGGGCCCGTCCTCGCCGCCGAGCCGCGCGATGCGCTTGCCCTTGGCGTCCACGATCGACAGCCGCGGGCCAAGGTTAGGCACCTTGCGGTTGACGGCCATGCCGGGGCCGAGCTCGCCGATCACGAAGGTCGGGCTCTTCGCCCCGCCGCAGCAGCACAGCGCGCAAGGGCGATGAAGGTTGTTCCATTGCGTCTCGTATTTGCCTTCGCCGTTGAACACCTGGACGCGATGGTTCTCGCGGTCGGCGACATAGACCCAGCCGTCGGCATCGGTGGCGATATTGTGCACGATGTTGAACTGGCCGGGATCGGTGCCCGGCTCGCCCCAGCTCTTGATCAGCTTGCCGTCGGGGGTGAATTTGTGCACGCGCGCATTACCGTAGCCGTCGGAGACGTAGATCTCGCCCTTCGGCGACAGGGCGGTGTGGGTGCAGCGGTGGAATGGATCGCCGCTCATGAACGGCGCGGGCTTCTCGGGGATGCCGATCGTCAGCAGCACCTTGCCGTCGGTGGTGCATTTGCGCACGGTGTGGTCGCCGTCATCGGTGCAATAGAGATTGTCGTCGGCGTCGATGTGCAGGCCGTGTGCGCGCGAGAACAGCCCTTCGCCAAAACTGCGGAGGAAATTGCCCTCGCGGTCCAGCACCACCATCGGGTGGGCGCCACGGTTGAAGACGTAGATGCGGTCCTTGCTGTCGACCGCGACCGAGGCGACGTCGCTGAGCTGCCATCCCTCCGGCAGTTTTGCGAAATTTTCGACGACGCGGTAGCGGTGCTCGCCGGTGCCGAGGATGGCTGGCATGGGTGGTCCCTTCCTCTCGCTGTCTCCAGTTGTACTCGTCTGCATCCGCGTCCTCACTGCTTCGCTGCGCTCGCAATGACGGGGGGCTCAAGCAGTGCTCGCCTCACGCCCCAACATCCCTTCCTCGATCGCCTTGATCTGCAGCGCGAGATATTTCGAGTTGATGCGGCACTGCGCGAGGCTGCCGGCGATGAACCAGAGGCCGGGCTGCCCAGTGCGCGCATACATGTTGCGCAGCTCGAAACCGTCGCCAAAGCCCCAGATCGGGCCGACGCGGTCGGCGATGGCGTCGCCGAACAGCTTTCGCACCAGATATTCCTGCGGCTTGTAGCCGGTGGAGAGCACGATGAGATCGGCGGGGATGATCGCACCGTCCTTCATCCGCGCGCCCTCGGCGACGAAGCCCTCGATGTCGGAGAACTGCCTGAGCTTGATCTTGCCTTCGACGATCAGGTTGGAGCAGCCGACGTTGAAATAATAGCCGCCGCCGCGGGTGAGGTATTTGAATTGCCACCCCGTTCCGGCCTCGCCGAAGTCGAGCTTGAAGCCGACGCGCACCAAGCCGTCGAGCAGATCCTTGTCGAGCTGCTTCGACTGCTCCGTCAGCATCACGTGCGTCTTCTTCGCCAGCGGCGTCGGCATCGAGGCCGCGATTAGGTCGTTGTCCTCGAGCGTGCCTTCATTGTAGGTGGCATAGGCGAGCTGCGCCGACGGCTCGATGTTGGTGACGAGCGTGGGCGAGCGTTGCACCAGCGTCACCTCGGCGCCGCTGGAATGAAGATCTTGCGCGATGTCGTGACCGCTGTTGCCGGTGCCGATGACGATGGCGCGCTTGCCGGTCCAGCTCTCGCCGTCCTCGTAACGGCTGGAATGCAGCAGCGTGCCCCGGAAATTGTCGAGGGTCGGGATAGCAGGGATGTTGGCAATGCCGCTGACGCCGGTGGCCATGATCACGTGACGCGGCTGCATGGTCCGCTTGCTGCCGTGGGAGCGGCGCAGCGTGACGGCCCAGTGGCCCTTGGCCTCGTCGTAAGAGCCGCCCTCGAATTCCGTGCCGGTCCAGAAGTTCAGCTCCATCGCATCGACGTAAGCTTCGAACCAGTTGGCGAGCTTGTCCTTGGGAATGTAGGTCGGCCAGTTCGGCGGAAACGGCATGTAGGGGAGATGATTGACCTGCACCTGGTTGTGCAGCGTCAAAGCATGATAGCGCTTGCGCCAATTGTCGCCGATACGGCTCTCGCGGTCGACGATCAGCGTGTCGACCTGGAGCTGCTTCAGCCGCGCTGCGATCGCGAGCCCGGCCTGGCCGCCGCCGACCACCAGCACGGCCGGATCGCGCTTTGCATAGTCGCGCGAGGCGTTGCGCAGATCGAGCCAGTTCGGCCCGCGGAAATCGCGCGAATAGGCCTGGCCGCGCGGGCGCGAGGTGCCGAGCTGCTCCTCGAATCCCTTGAGCTCGTCGAGCGCGGTGAGCAGCGTCCACGCTTTCAGACGCTCGCCGTCGGCGGCATCAGGGACGAGCCGGACGATGCCGCTGCCGCGTCCGATCGCGGTTTCGAAATGGAAGATCGCCTCGATGCTGGCAGTGCCGGCGCGCGTTACTTGGCGCGGCGGCGCACGGTTGGGCGCGATCTCGAATTTGGTTGGTGCGGCCTTGGGCGCGAGCGCGGCCAGCGCTGGCGCAATCGCCTCGCGACCAGCGAGCGTCTGCAGGTTCCAGCTCAGCGCCAGCACGTCGCGCCAGAAGCTGTCGGCGAGGAACAGCTGATTCAGCGCGGCGCGCTCGGGCTTGCCCAGCATGCGCTCGAACGCATCGAGCCAGGCTTGCGCGGCGACGGAAATATCCTTCGTCCTGTCCAGCATGCGACCTCGTGGCCGTCTTCGCGGCGTTTCCTCTACGGTCGAGGCTATACTGGTTGGGAATGTGCCGAAAGCGGTTTACCCGAGCAGGAAAAGCATGTGGCTCTGCTCGCGCGGAATACGCCGGTCAGGCCGTGAGCGCGCCCTCGCGCTTCTTCACGGCGCGATAGTAGCTCCACCACAGATGCGCTGCCGCGCCGCGCAGCGGACGCCAGGGTTCGGCGAGCGGCGCCATCTGCTTCTCCGTCGGGCGTGCCGGAAGGCCGAGGCCGATCTTGATGGCCTCCTGCACGGCGAGGTCGCCGGCGGGCCAGGCATCGCCATGGCCGAGGCAGAACAGCAGATAGACGTCCGCGGTCCAGGGCCCGATGCCGGGCAGCGCGATCAGGGTGTGATGTGCGGCGTCGGCATCTTCCTCGGCGAGCACGTCGAGGTTCAGCCGCTCTGCGCCGATCTCGCGTGCGAGATGCTTCAGCGTCTTGATCTTGGCGGCCGAGAGCCCGAGCCGTCCCAGCCGGTCGGCGCGGGCGCGGCCCACCGCCGCATGGTCGAACGGATCGAACGCCGTCGACAGCCGCCCCCAGATCGCCGCGGCGCTCGCAGTCGAGAGCTGCTGCCCGCAGACGATGTGGGCAAGGCCCGCGAAACCCGGCTCGCGCCGCCGCAGCGCCGGCATGCCCGCGATCTCGAGTATCGGTTTCAGGCGTGGATCGCGCTTGATGAGCGCATGGACGGCCTCTTCGAGATCGGACTGGGTTTCGAGGTGGATTGTCATGGCAGTTTGGCAATCTCTTTCCGCGTCATGGCCGG
>NZ_CAKZJO010000039.1 GCF_936943645.1 uncultured Bradyrhizobium sp.
CCTCCGCGAGTCCAATTGCCACCTCCCTCGCGGAGACTCCCCCTCACCCCGCCCTCTCCCCGTACGCGGGGAGAGGGCGAAGGAAGTCTTACTGGAACTGCGCCTTTTTGTAGTAGCCGCTTTCCACCAGCACCTTCTCCCAATTGTCCTTGTAGACCACGACCGGCTTGAGCAGATAGGACGGCACGGTCTTGACGCCGTTCTCATAGGTCTTGGTGTCGTTGACCGTGACCTGCTTGCCGGCGAGCGCAGCGTCGACCATATCGGCGGTCACCTTGGCGAGGTCGCGGGTGTCCTTGAAGATCGTCGAATACTGATCGCCGCGCAGCATCGCCTTGATCGAGGGCACCTCGGCGTCCTGTCCCGAAATGACCGGCATCGGCTGATCGGCGCTGCCATAGCCGACGCCCTTCAGCGAGGAGATGATGCCGATCGAGATGCCGTCATAGGGCGACAGCACGGCGTTGATCTTCTTGTTGCCGTAGTAGGCGCTGAGCAGATTGTCCATGCGGGCCTGGGCGGTTGCGCCGTCCCAGCGGAGCGTCGCGACCTTGTCCATGCCCATCTGGCCCGAGGCGACGACGAGCTTGCCGCTATCGATGTAGGGCTTCAGCACGCTCATCGCACCGTTGTAGAAGAAGTAGGCGTTGTTGTCGTCGGGCGAGCCGCCGAACAGCTCGATGTTGAACGGGCCCTTGCCCTCCTTCAGACCGAGGCCTTTTTCGATCGATTGCGCCTGGAGCACACCGACCTGGAAATTGTCGAAGGTCGCGTAATAGTCGACGTTTGGCGTGCCGCGGATCAGGCGGTCATAGGCGATCACAGTGATGCCCTTCGCCTTGGCCTGCTTGAGCACGTCGGACAGCGTGGTACCATCGATCGCGGCAATCACCAGGGCTTTCGCGCCCTTGGTCACCATGTTCTCGACCTGCGAGAGCTGGTTCGGAATGTCGTCCTCGGCATATTGCAGGTCGGTGTTGTAACCGCGCTCTTTCAGCACCTTGACCATGTTGTTGCCGTCGTCGATCCAGCGCGCCGAGGATTTGGTCGGCATCGCGATGCCGACGGTCGCCTTGTCCTGGGCGGAGGCGGTGAGGCCTGTGGCCATCGTTGCAGCGCCGGCCAGCGCCAGCGCCAGGAATGTCGTCTTCAATTTCAGCATGTTTCACTCCCTTGGGTGTCAGACTGTTTCTTTGTTTCGTCGAGAAGGTGGTCGTGGGTTGCTTTCTCGCCTCCTATGCAAGCTTGACGTCGGGCTCCGCGCGGCCGCGCGCGGATGCCTCCAGAAGAAAGGTGTAACCGGCTTGCGGATCGGCGGCGCGTGCGGCCGCGTCCATATCCTGCCAGGCCGACGTGACCAGGAGACGCGACAGGTCGGGGCCGACGAAAGCGGGACAGCTCGCCTGTTTTGCCGGCACGCTCAGCGAGCGCAGACGCTCGCCTTGCGGCGAATAGACGTCAATGCGGCTCGCGCCCCAGCAGGCATTCCAGATGTTGCCGTCGGAGTCACACACCGAGCCGTCGAGGCCGCCGATGCCGGAGTGACGCAGCAAGACCTCCGGTTCGCCGCGCGGCAGGCCGGTGTCCGGATTGAGCGGCACGGCATAGAGCACGGCGCGAGGGGTGTCGGTGAAATAGCCGGTGGCGCCATCCGGTGAGAAGCAGATCGAATTGGGGATGCTGATGCCGGGAAACAGCGTCGAGATCTTGCCGCGATGGAGCGCATAGATCGCGCCGGCCCTCGGCTCGGCCTTCTTGCCCATGGTGCCGATCCAGAACGTCCCGGACTGGTGTACGCGGCAATCGTTGGAGCGCGTGACGGCATTGTCCGCTTCGAGGGGAAGGAACAGCGTCATCGCGCCATCGGCGAGCTTGCGGATGTAGAGGCCATCATCGGCGACGATCAATTGCCGCTCGGCATCGATACGCCCGAGCGCGCTCGCCATCCGGCCGAGCGCATGGACGCGGACATTGCCACGGCCGAGTTGCGCCTCGAACAGCCGGCCCTCGCGGATGTCGAACCACCAGGCGGTGTCGGTGGTCGCGTCATAGGTCGGGCCCTCACCGAGATGGCAGGGATCGTCCGAGAGAACGGAGGTGGCGACCTGTTCCATCATGGCGCCCTCACTGCAAAGCGATAGACCGTGTGATGGCGATAGACCTGGCCGGGATCGAGGCGCGGGCTCGGGAAGTCCGGCCGGTTCGGCGCATCAGGCCAGTTATGCGGCTCCAGGCACATGGCGTCCGACTGCCGGATCAGCTTGTTGCCCTTCCCCGAAATCGTGCCATCGAGATAATTACCGGAATAGACCTGGAGCCCCGGTTGATTGGTCAGCAGCTCCATGATGCGTCCCGAGCGCGGCGCCTCCAGCCGCGCGGCGAATGCGAGCTTGCCATCACGCCCGAGGCAGTAGGTGTGGTCGTAGCCCCTGCCGTTACGCAACTGCTCATGGCCTTCGCGGATGCGCGCACCGACCGCTTGGGCGTCGCGGAAATCGAAAGGCGTGCCGGCTACGGCGCACGGCGGACCGGACAGCGGGATCGCGGTGGGATCGATGGCGAGGAAATGCTCGGCCGCGACCGTGAGCTTGTGGTCAAGGATCGGCGTGCCTGAGGTCGCACCTTCGAGATTGAAAAAGCTGTGGTTGGTCAGATTGACGATGGTCGGCCGGTCGCTTCGCGCCTCCATGAGAAGCGATAGCTCGGTCGGCCCGGTGATGCGATAGGTCAGGCGGACGTCGAGCTTGCCGGGATAGTTCTCCTCACCATGCGGACTCGTATAGGTGAGCGTCACAGCGGGCTCGGCGCCTTCATCGATCGCCGCGATATTCCAGAGCTTGCGATCGAAACCGTCGAGGCCGCCATGCAGCGCATTCGGGCCGTTGTTGACCGGGAGCTGCACGGTTTCGCCGTCGAGCGAGAACTGTCCCTTGGCGATACGGTTGGCGTAGCGGCCGACGGTGGCGCCCAAAAACTTCCGCTCGGCGAGATAGCCGGCGAAGCCGTCATGGCCCAGCACGACGTCGTCATAGCGGCCCTTGGCATCCGGCGCGATCAGCGCCTGGATCACCGCACCATGGGTGATGATGCGGGCCTCGAAGCCGCCCTCCCCGCGCAGCACGATACGCTCAACCGTGCGACCGTCAGGCAGCGTTCCGAAAACGTCCTTTTCCATTTTCCTTGAGCCAGCCATGTCTAATCCACAAACGGTTCGACGACAGTGCGCCGGCCGAGCAGGAAGGCGTCGGCGACGAGACGAAGCGGCGCCAAATCGACGTCGCTTGCCCCGGTCGCCGCGAGCTCGACGAAGCGCCGGTAAAGCTCCCGGTATTCTTCATCGGGCGCCTCGGCAATGGTGTTGCCGTCGATCGCCATGCGCCTGCCGCCGTTAGACAGCGTCAGCCGGCCCTGGTCGGTTTCGACGAGGATATCCCAACTCTGCGGCCCGGTCTGGCGGAAGTCGAATTCGGCCGTTACAGGCAGGCCCTCGATGTCGGCCAGCGTCAGGTTCGCCGCAATCGGCGCCTGGCAATTGGCGGGAAAGGCCAGCTCGGCCGCGGTGACGAACACCGGCTTGGGCAGGATCCTGGTCAAGATCGACAGCGCGTTGATGCCGGGGTCGAACACGCCAAGGCCGCCCGGCTCCCAGATCCAGCCCTGCCCGGGATGCCAGACGCGAACGTCTTCCTTCCAGTTGATGTGCACCGACGTGATGCCTCGCGTTGCGAGCCATTGTCGCGCGGGCTCGACGGCCGGCGCATGGCGCGAGTGCCAGGTCGCAAACAGCGTCCGCCTTGCCTTCGCAGCCATCGCGACAAGCGGATCGAGTTCGGCAACGCCGGTGCCCGGCGGCTTCTCCAGCATGACATGCTTGCCGGCCGCGAGCGCCGCGGCGGCTTGCGCACGCCTCACCTGTGGCGGCGTGCAGAGCGAGACCGCATCGATCGGCGGGCCCTTCTCCAGGAGTTCCTCGACGGTGGCGAAATGCGGCAGTCCCGGCAGCGAGGCATTGCGGCTGGCGATCGCCGTCAACGTCGCGCCCGGCACGGCGGCGATTGCACCGACATGCTGGTCGCGCGCGATCTTGCCGAAGCCGACGATGGCGATGCGAAGTTCGGTCACGATCTTTCTCCAGGGTCCACGGAGGGCAGCGCCTCTGCCGGCGCGGTCTCGACGACCGTGCCTTCATGGCGGTGCATGCCGTTGTGAATGACGAAGACCATCGCCTCCGATGCGGCCTCCGCATCGCCCGCCGCGATCGCATCGACGATCTTCTGGTGCCAGAGCAGCACGGTGTCGCGGTCCTCCGGCTCCACGGGAGCGCTGAGCAGGAACGAGGCGCGCAGGGCTGCCTCGATGACGTGGCCGATCGAACGCATGAACAGATTGCCCGAGGCCCGCGCCACGGCGACGTGAAGCGCGAGGTCGGCATCAGCAAAACCGACCGAGTCGGACGCTTCGATCCGCATGCGGTCCATGCTGCGCCGAAGCTCGGCGAGGTCCTCCTCCGACCGCTGCGCGGCCGCCAGCATCGCCGCGCGCGGCTCGACCGCGAGGCGGATCTCGGCAAGGTCATTGAGGAAACGCTTGTCGATGCCGGCATCGAGGTGCCAGGCCAGCACGTCGGCGTCGAACATATTCCAGGCCGCGCGTTCGCGCACGACGGTGCCGACGCGCGCTTTGGTGGTGAGCAGCCCCTTGGCGACGAGGGTCTTGACACTCTCCCGCAGCACCGGCCGCGACACGCCGAACATCGCGATCATCTCGGCATCGCCTGGCAGGCGCGTGCCCTCCGCATAACGCCCGGCAATGATGTCGACGCCGATCGAGCGGGCGACCTCCGCATGGTTGGAGTGAGCCCGCCGCGTCGGGATGACGACGATGCGCGAGGTCATGTGGCGGCTCCCTCGCGTTTCGCGGCCGGCCGGCGCGCGAGTGCGACCAGGGCCTGCTGAAGTGCGATGAAGGCGAACAGCAAGACTCCGGTCGCAATCTTGGTCCACCAGCTCGATAGCGTGCCGTCGAAGTTGATGTAGGTCTGGATCATTCCCTGGATCAGCACGCCGAGGAAGGTACCGATCACCGAGCCCTGCCCGCCCGTGAGCAGCGTGCCACCGATCACGACGGCGGCGATCGTGTCGAGTTCGACGCCGACGGCGGAGAGCGAATAGCCGGCGCTGGTATAGAAGGAGAAGACGATGCCGGCGATACCTGCGAGCAAGCTTGACAGCATGTAGATCTTCACCGTCATCTTGCCGACCGCAACGCCCATCAGGCTCGCAGTCGCCCGGCTGCCGCCGAGCGCGTAGACGTTGGCGCCGAATCTCGTGAGATGCAGCAGCAGGGCGCCGCCAATGACGATGACGAGCATGATGATCGCAATCGCGGTCAACCGCCCGCCACCGGGCATGCGCAACGCGAAGTCAGAGACCGTTGAATAAACAGGCGCCGTGATCGGTACCGATTCGGTGGAGAGCAGGAAGCTCGCACCGCGCGCCAGGAACATGCCGGCCAGCGTCACGATGAACGGTGGCAGATCGAAGACGTGGATCACCGCGCCCATCGCCGCGCCAAAGGCCGCCGACAGCGCGAGGATCGCGACGAAGGCGATCAGCGGCGGCACGCCCCAGCGTTCGATCGCGAGCGCGACGAACACCGTGGTGAAGCCGATCACCGAGCCGACGGAGAGATCGATGCCGCCGGAGATGATGACGAAGGTCATGCCGACCGCGACGATGCCGAGGAAGGCGTTGTCGGTGAGGAGATTGCCGACTACGCGGGTGGAGGCAATGTTGGGAAATTGCATCGCGCAGGCCGCAAAGCCGGCCACGAGCACGATCGTCGTGATGAGGACGGGCGGAAGGCCTCTCATGCTTTCGTCCTCTTCAGCCGCGCGGCGATGCCGGCAAAGCCGGATAGCTTTGGCGATTGCAACAGCAGCACCGCCAGCACCACCACCGCCTTGACCAGCAAATTGAACTCCGGCGGATAGCCGGATAGCAAGATGCCGGTGTTCATAGTTTGAATGATCAGCGCACCGAGCACCGCGAGCACGAGGCTGAACCGGCCGCCAAACAACGACGTGCCGCCGATCACCACGGCGAGGATCGCATCGAGCTCCAGCCAAAGTCCGGCATTGTTGGCGTCCGCGCCCATGATGTCGGCCGCCGCGATCACGCCGGCCAGCGCGGCGCAGACGCCGCACCAGACATAGACGGCTATGATCATCGCGCGGGTGCCGACGCCGGCAAGCTCGCTGGCGCGCGCATTGCCGCCGGTCGCCTCGATCAGAAGACCGAGCGCCGAGCCGCGCACGACCGCGCCGGTGAGGATCAGCATCCCTAAGGCAATCACGACCGGCACCGGCAGGCCGAGCACCGAGCCGTTGCCGAGCCAGACCAGATCCGGCGAGGAAAACGTCACGATGCGCCCCTCGGTGATGAGCTGGGCGATGCCGCGGCCCGCCACCATTAGGATCAGCGTCGCCACGATCGGTTGCATGCCGAGCACGGCGACGAGAAATCCGTTCCAGAGGCCGCAGACAAGTCCTGCCCCGAGCGCGGCGGCCAGCACGACCGGAAGACTGTGGCTGTCGGCGAGACTTGCGGCGATCGCGCCGCAGATGGCCATGACGGCGCCAACCGAGAGATCGATGCCGCGCGTCGCGATCACCAGCACCATGCCGAGCGAGAGCAGCGCCACCGGCGTGCCGCGGTTGAGCACGTCGATCAGGCTCCCGAACAGACGGCCGTCCTGGAGGCGCAGATCGAAGAATTGCGGCGACACCACGCGATCAACCGCGAGGATGACGATCAGCGCCAGGATCTGGGCAAGGCCGCGGCGCGGCAGCAGCGCTGTCATGTGTGGGCCTCGAGCGCAACAGCAACGCTGTCGGCGGCAATGGCCGCCAGGATGTTGCCGACATCGATCGCCTCGCCCGCGAGTTCCTCGATATGGGCACGATCGCGCAGCACCACGACGCGGTCCGAATAGGTCACGATCTCGTCCAGTTCGGAGGAGATCACCAGCAGCGAGAGGCCATCGTCGCAGAGCTCGCGGATCAGGCGGATGATCTCCGCATGCGCGCCGACGTCGATGCCGCGGGTCGGCTCGTCCAGCACGAGGAGCCGCGGCGAGGTCGCAAGCCAGCGCGCCAGCAGCACCTTCTGCTGGTTGCCGCCGGAGAGCAGGCCGACGGGACGCTCGGGATCGGCCGGACGGATGTCCAGCATCTTGACGTAGCGGCGCGCGATCTCGTCCTGCTCGCGGCGCGACAGCGGCCGATGCAGCCCGCGCTTGGCCTGGAGAGCCAGCACGATGTTCTCGCGCACGGTGAGCTCGGCGACGATGCCCTCGGTCTTGCGCTCTTCCGGGCAATAGCCAAAGCCATGCCGGACGCCGTCGCGCGGGGACTGAAGGCGGACGGGCGCGCCCTCCACCCTCGCCTGCCCGCGATCGGCACGCTCGGCGCCGAACACCAGCCGTGCCGTCTCGGTGCGGCCCGAGCCGAGCAGACCGGCAAGGCCGACGACCTCGCCATGACGCAGCTCGAGATTGAACGGCGCGACATAGCCCGCCTTGCCGAAATTCTCGAAGCTGACACAGACTTCGCGGGCCTTATGCTCACCCGCTGATGCTCGTGCACTGGTGGTCTCGGCCAGTTCGCGTCCGAGCATCAGCCGGATCAGCTCGAGCCGCGGCAGCGAGGCCGTTTCACGTTCGCCGACCAGACGCCCGTTGCGCAGCACGGTGATGCGGTGCGAGATCTCGTAGACCTGATCGAGAAAATGGCTGACGAAGACGATGCCGATGCCGCGCTTGGCGAGCTGGCGCATGATGCGAAACAGGATCTCGACCTCGTGGCGGTCGAGGCTCGCGGTCGGCTCGTCCAGGATCAGCACGCGCGCGGAGAGATCCACCGCGCGGGCGATCGCCGTGACGTGCTGAATGGCGACGGAATAGCTGCCGAGCGGTGCGGCAACGTCGATGTCGAGGCCGAAATCCGCGAGCAGCGCCTTGGCGCGGCGGCGCATCTCGCCTTCGCGCACGATGCCGAAGCGCATCGGCTGGCGGTCGAGAAACAGGTTCTGCGCCACCGAGAGGTTCGGCAGCAGGTTGACTTCCTGGTAGACGGTGGCGATGCCTGCGGCCAGCGCGGCCTTGGCCGAGCGCGGCGCGATCTCTTCGCCGCCAATCCTGACGATGCCCGCGTCGCGCGGGAACACGCCGGTGACGACCTTGATCAGCGTGGATTTGCCGGCGCCGTTCTCGCCGAGCAGCGCATGGATCTCCCCGGCGCGCAGCGTAAAGTCGACCTCCTGCAGCGCGTGCACGGCGCCGAAGCTCTTGCTGATCCCGCGCACCTCCAGCAGGGGGGCCGCAGGATCAAGGCTGTTCTGCATGACAAAGTCACTCCCACGGGGTCCGCATTGAAGCGGACACCAGCCTATGCGTTCGCGCGGCGATTTCGAAGGGGGTTGCCGGACCACAGCAAGACGGCGATCCGGCAAAGCGCCCGCCTCAGTAACCGAGGCCCTTCTTGCTGTCGTAGATCTTCTGCGGATCGTCCGCGGCCGTATAGAGCTTGGATTCGGTCTGGATCCATTTCGGCGGAACCGTGCCCTTGTCCTTGAAGGCCGCGACGGCATCGAGCGCGGGACCCGCCATGTTCGGCGTCAGCTCAACCGTGGCATTGGCTTCGCCCGCGACCATCGCCTTGAAGATATCGGGCACCGCGTCGATCGAGACGGTGAGAATATCCTTGCCCGGCTTGAGGCCAGCTTCCTTCATCGCCTGGATCGCGCCGACCATCATGTCGTCATTGTGCGCGTAGACCGCGCAGATGTTCTTGCCACCGCCTTCGGCCTTGATGAAGCTCTCCATCACTTCCTTGCCCTTGGCGCGGGTGAAGTCGCCGGTCTGGCTGCGCACCACTTTCAGGTTGGCGTGCTTGGCAATCGCCGTGTCGAAACCCTTCTTGCGGTTTGCGGCGACGCTGGCGCCGACGGTGCCCTGCAATTCGACGATGTTGCAGGCCTTCGTCCCAACCGTCTTGGCGAGCCAGTCGCCGGCGACTTCGCCTTCATGCACGCTGTCGGAGGTGACGGCGGTGAGATAGAGCTCCTTGCCGGAGGGATCGATGTCGCGGTCGAGCAGCACGACCGGGATCTTGGCCTCCTTGGCCTCCTTCAGCACCGAGTCCCAGCCGGTCGAGACCACAGGTGCGAGGAAGATCGCATCGACGTTCTGCGCGATGAAGGAGCGGATCGCCTTGATCTGGTTCTCCTGCTTCTGCTGCGCGTCGGCGATCTTGAGGTTGACCTGGCGCTTGGTGGCCTCCTGCTTGGAGACCGAGGTCTCGGCTGCGCGCCAGCCGGATTCCGATCCGATCTGCGAGAAGCCGATGGTGAGCTGGCCGGCATTGGCCGGCAACGCGAGCAGCAGCGCGGCCGTGGCGCTGGCCGCAAACAGGGCTTTGAGGGTCATCAGGCGTGTCTCCCAAGATGTTATCAGGGGCGCCGATTGGTAACATGGCACCCGCAGGCCGACCTTTGAGGCGGCGGAAGGCACTATTTCACAGGAGCCGGGTTCCGACTAGTCATATTATTTGACTATTTGAAGGAACGCGCAAGGCGGCAACGGTGGGCGGTTCTATGACACGCTCAGCGCGATTTTGTTCCAGCGATGCAACGGGGAGATGAAGGGAATCTGACGCGTTGAAGAGCGAGCGCTCGATCCGCAGCGACGGCGATGAACGGTCGAACGAACTCTCTCCGCGTCATTGCGAGCGCAGCGAAGCCAAAATCCCTCCGCGGAAAGACTCTGGATTGCTTCGCTGCGCTCGCAATGACGCGGATAGAGGCTCGGCCGTTATCGACCCAAACGACTCGTTGAGAGTCCCCTCACGCGCCACGCTTCGCGTGTCGGCCTCTCCCCACACGCGGGGAGAGGCGAAGGACCGCGCGCTAGATCAGCTTGCGTTGCGCTAGGTTCTTCATCAGCGCGCCGATGCCGAAGGTCCACGGCTCGCAAGCGTCGCTGGTGCGCATGCGGTTGACGAGCTTGCCGAGTTCGGGCGCTGCGATCGTGACGATGTCGTCGCGCTTGTGGGTGAAGCCCTGCCCTGGCGCATCGCGATCCTTGACGGGTGCGAACATGGTGCCGAGGAACAGCACGAATCCATCAGGGTATTGATGGATCTTGCCGATGGTCTGCGCGACCAGATCGGTCGGATCGCGGCTGATCTTGCTGATCGACGAATGGCCGTCGAGGACAAAACCGTCGGTACCCGTCACGTTCAGGCTGATATCGAGCTTGCGCGCATGATCGAGCGTGAAAGTGTCGTCGAACAGGCGCAGCAGCGGACCGATCGAGCAGGAGGCGTTGTTGTCCTTGGCCTTCGACAGCAGCAGCGCCGAGCGGCCCTCGAAGTCGCGCAGGTTGACGTCGTTGCCGAGCGCGCCGCCGACGATCTTGCCGCGGCTGGAGACGAACAACACCAATTCCGGCTCGGGGTTGTTCCAGGTCGACTTCGGATGCAGGCCGGCATCCATGCCGGTGCCGACCGACGACATGGTGGGCGCCTTGGTGAAGACCTCGGCGTCGGGGCCAATGCCGACCTCGAGATATTGGCTCCAGGCGTTCTGGTCGATCAGCACCTGCTTCAGATGCATCGCCTGATCCGAGCCCGGCTTGAGCTTTGACAGATCGTCGCCGATCAGGCGTGTCACTTCCTTCCGGATCGCTTCGGCCGAGGCCGGGTTGCCCTTGGCACGCTCCTCGATCACGCGTTCCAGCATCGAGATCGCGAAGGTGACGCCGGCAGCTTTCAGCGTCTGGAGATCGACCGGCGCGAGCAGCCAGGGCTTCTTGGGATCGCGACCATCGGGGGCGGTATTGGCAATGATCGCTTCGAGATCGCCAATGCGCTCACCCTTGACCGCAGCCAGCGCCTTGGCCGGATTGTCCTCTTCGCACAGCACGCTGACGGTCGGAAACTTCGCTGTAACGTCAAATACGCCATCACCGCGCACGGCGACGACGGCCGGACCACTGACCTGCGGCAGCCAGACGCGGCCGACCAGCGTCCCCTTCGTTCCGTCCTCGGGGAGCAGGTCCTTCACCGTCAAAGTCGTCATGGTCGCGTCCTCGCTGTTCTCGGATCGGCCATTCTTTCGGTGGCCGATCCCATTGGCGAAGACCAATAAACGTCTGGTGGGGGAAGTCCAGACCGACAACGAAGAGCCGCTATGCCCCCGCCCGCGCCTTGCGCGCCGCGATCTGCTGCAGCGCCCAACGCGCGTTCTTGCGCACATCGGGATCGGCATCGTCGGCGATGACGGCCAGGAACGCCTCACCATCGGGATGGGCGATCTCGCCGAGTGCCGCAGCGGCCTCCTTCCGCAGGTTCGCCTGGTCGTGATTGACACAATTGCCGATCGGACGCACCGCGCGCTCGACCTTCATCTTGCCGAGGCTGCGGATCGCCTTCAGCCGGACCTGCCAGAACTCGTCTGCGAGGCACGCGACCAGTTGGTCGGCGGCGAGCGAACCGTTGACGTTGAGGCCGAGCGTTTCCGCCGCCATCTCGCGGACCATCCAGTCGGAATCCTTCAGTGCGCGCGTGATCGTCTCCGCGGCGGGTTTCATCTGGGAGAACGCCAGTGCGCTCACCGCAGCACGACGAACGTGGGCATCGGGGTCATTGATCAGCGCGGTCAGGGCAGGAATGGACTCTTCCAGCTTGAGGAACCCAATCACGCCGATCGCCTGAACGCGCACCGCGGCATCACCGTCCTGGAGCGCTTCCAGCGCCGGCTTCAGCGTGTCCTTGCAGCGCAGCTCCTTCAAGGCGCGCAGCGCGCCCATGCGGACGAAGGCATGGGCATGTTTCACCAGCGGCAGGATGATCTCGGCGCAGGCCGGATCCTTGAACTCGGCCATGCTGTCGGCTGCGGCCGCCGCAACAATCCGCTCCGGATCGACCAGCAGCTTGACCAGAGCACTCGCCGCTTCCGGCCCGTCGAACTCGCCGAGCGCCATCGCGACCTGCTGGCGCACGCCGGCATCGGGATCGGCGACCATGTTGGCGAGATGCGCGACGGCGGCGGGATCGCCGGAATGGCCGAGTGCGATGATGGCGACGCGGCGCTCGGCGGGATCGGCCGCCTGCAGCCGCTCGTCGGCGTCTTCGAGATCGTCGTAGGATTCGAACGGGCTCGACATGATCACCTCAACAGATAGGGAATGTTGACGGTGACGGCGCCGGTCGGGCAGTCGGCTTCGCAGGGCATGCAGTACCAGCACTCGTCATAGGCCATGTAGGCCTTGTTGGTCATGTCGCTGATGCGCAGGACATCGAGCGGGCAGACGTCGACGCAGACGGTGCAGCCCTTGTCGGCGATGCATTTGGCGTCGTCGACGACCACCGGAACCGATGTCTGATAGGACGCGAGAGGCATGTGATGTCTCCTGTTGTTCTGTTGCGGTCGATCAGGCGGAGGCGCGGATGCGCTGCTTGTCGTAAAGGTCCTTCTCGTCGTCGGCGATCGGGACGACATAGGGCTCGACGGCGCGCTTCTCGCTGGTCATCTTGCCGTCCTGCTTGGACAGCAGCGTGTGGCAGAACCAGTTCTCGTTGTCCTTTTCGGGGAAGTCCGTCCGCCAGTGATAGAGGCCCCAGCGGCTCTCCTCGCGGTAGAGCGAGGCATGCACCGCCATGTCGGCGCAGTCCATGATCGACTGGACTTCGAGTGCACGCAGCAGCTCGTGCGCGTTTCGCGCAATCATGTGCTCCTGCATGTCCTGCCGCGCTTCGGCGAGACGGCGCATGCCGAGCTCGTATTTGCGTGTGACCTTCGGCGGCTGGAGATAGTCGTTGACGAGGCGGCGCGTCTTGTACTCGACCTGGTTTGGCGGAATGCCATCCTCGCGCTTGGTTGGTGCCATCACGCGGTCGCGTTCCTTGGCCACGTCCTGCGCGTCAAACTCCGCGAAATCGTGGTTGTCGGCGAACTCCATCGCGTCGATGCCGGCGACCGAGCCGTTGGTGAAGGCGCCGAGCATGTAATTGTGCGGCACGCTCGCCATGTCGCCGGCGGCGTAGAGGCCCGGCACGGTGGTTCGGGCGTTGTCGTCGACGAACACGCCGGAGGCGCTGTGTCCGGAGCAGAAGCCGATCTCGGAGATGTGCATCTCGATCGAGTCGTTACGGTAGTCGACACCGCGTCCCTGCTGGAACAGGCCGCGCGTCGGTCGCTCGACCTTGTGCAGTGTGGATTCGATCTCCGAGATGGTGTCGGGGTGGAGATGCTTGAGCTGGAGGAAGACCGGGCCCTTGCCGGAGAGGAGCTCGTTGTAGAACTCCAGCATCATCTGGCCGGACCAGTAATCACATTCGATGAAGCGCGAGCCTTCGTTGTTCGCCGTGAAAGCGCCGAAGGGACCGGCGACATAGGCGCAGGCCGGGCCGTTATAGTCCTTGATCAGCGGGTTGATCTGGTAGCATTCGAGGTTCGCGAGCGCGGCGCCGGCGTGATAGGCCATCGCATAGCCGTCGCCGGAATTGGCGGCGTTCTCGTAGGTGCCGAACATGTAGCCGGAGGTCGGCAGACCGAGCCGGCCGGCGGCGCCCATGCAGAGGATGACGGCCTTGGCCTTGATCACCAGCATTTCAGCCGTGCGGGTGTTGACCGACACTGCGCCTGCGATCCGACCGTCGGCTGATTTCAGCAGCCGCGTCGCCATGTAGCGGTTCGAGATCAGGATGCGGGCGCGGCGGAGCTGGCGATACAGCGCTTTCTTCACCGTCTCGCCGTTCGGCATCGGCAGCACATAGGTGCCGATGTGGTGCACCTTCTTGACGGCGTAATCGCCGTTCTCGTTCTTCAGGAAGCGAATGCCGAAGCTGTCGAGCTCCTCGATGATCTTGTAGCAGTTCTGGGCGTATTTATAGACCGCCTTCTGATCGACGATGCCGTCATTGGCGATCGTGATTTCCTTGGTGTACTGCTCCGGCGTCGCATAGCCGGGGATGACGGCATTGTTCAGCCCGTCCATGCCCATCGAGATCGCGCCGGAGCGCTTGACGTTGGCCTTTTCGAGCAGGACGACGTTGGCCTTCGGGTTCTTCAGCTTCGCCTTCAGCGCGGCCATCGGGCCGGCGGTGCCGCCGCCGATCACCAGCACATCGCAGGAAACCTCCGAAAGTCCGTCGACGATCTGATCTAGTGACATCACTTGCTCCTGGTTCGCCGATCCTCGGCGCCTTTGCATCAGACTTGTTCAGGGGGCGCCGCGGCGATAGCAATTAGTTGTCGCCGGACAGCGATTTGCGCCTCAGCGCTCGACAAAGGCCTTCTCGATCACGAAATGGCCGGGCTGGCTGTGATTGCCCTCGACGAAGCCCCGCGCGGCGAACATCGCCGGCAGTTCCTCGAGCATCGCCGGGCTGCCGCACAGCATGATGCGATCGGTCTCGATATCGAGACCGGCCTGGCCGATGTCGTCGAACAGCTGGTTCGAGGCGATCAGGTCGGTGATGCGGCCGCGGTTCCTGAACGGCTCGCGGGTGACGGTCGGATAGTAAACGAGCTTGTCGCGGATCAGGGGTCCGAAGAACTCGTGGTTGCGCAGGCCTTCGACGAGGTGCTCGCCATAAGCGAGTTCCGAAACCTGTCGGCAGCCATGGGCGAGCACGATGGTCTCGTAGTTCTCGTAGACATCGGGGTCCTTGATCAGGCTGGCGAAGGGCGCAAGACCCGTGCCGGTCGAGAGCAGCAGGAGGCGCTTTCCCGGAATGAGATTGCCGGTGATCAGCGTGCCGGTCGCCTTGCGACCAACCAGGATGATGTCGCCCTCCCTGATCTTCTGCAGGCGCGAGGTCAGCGGGCCGTCCTGCACCTTGATCGAAAAGAACTCAAGCGCCTCCTCGTGATTGGCACTCGCCATGCTATAGGCCCGCATCAACGGCTTGCCTTCGACCTCGAGCCCGATCATCGCGAACTGGCCGTTCTGGAAGCGAAAACCGGGATCGCGCGTCGCGGTGAAGCTGAACAGGGATTCGGTCCAGTGCCGGACCGACAGAACCGTTTCCTTCTGAAATGCGCTCATCATCTCTCCTTGTCGATGACGCCAAGGTCACGGAGAGAAGAGAGTCCGGCAATTCGGAAGTGAAATTCCCGGTCGATTAGTTTCACATTTCGTGGACGGTGATCGAAGGCGAGGCACGCGGTCAGGCCCGCGCCGGCAATTAGTTGCTATTCGCGCACGCCTGCGCCGACATAGATAGAGGTCGGAGGTTCCTGATGACCATGACTCTGGTGGCCCCGACCGTGTCCGAGTACGAAGCGAGCGATGATCTCGCGACGCTGCTCGTCCGCACCGCGCAGGACAACGCGCTGCGCGTGCCCGCCGAAACACTTCGCCTCTCCTGCAAATGCGCCCACTGCACCCGCGCCCGCTTCGACGGCCGCTTCCCGGAAACGTTTCCGGGGATTGCGATCACCGAGATCGGTGATCTCGGTTACGGTCTGAACATCGCGTTCTCGGACGGGCATAACAGGGGGATCTACCCCAAGACGTATCTGCTGAGCCTGGCGGGGCGGTAGGCCGCACCTACCCACAGCTCGTCATTCCGGGGCGCCCGAAGGGCGAGCCCGGAATGACGCAGGAGGTTGCCCCCATCTGGCACGGACATTGCTCCTCTCTAGAACGGTTTGAACGTTCCGGAGGCAGACGATGTTGCAGGCGGCGAGTGTGGTTCGCGGGGCCGTTCCCCCGACAGTCCGGCCTACCGGCAGCTCCTCGCTGCTACTCACCGAGAACCAGCAATGGATCGGCGGTCCACCACCGTTGATGGACAAGCTCTCGTCGCGCGAGCGGGAGTTGGTGCTGAAGCAGGGTCGGCGAAAGGTCCTGAACCGCGGCCAGACCCTGTTCAGCCAGGGTGGCAAGCATGACGGCATCTGGCTGATCGAGAGCGGCCGCATCCGCGTGTTCTACACGTCGCCGCTTGGGCGCGAGATCACGCTGGCCTATTGGCATGTCGGCAATTTCGTTGGCGGACCCGAAGTGTTCGAGGGCACCGTGCATCAATGGTCCGGCGTTGCTTCCAGCAATTGCAGCGTGGTGCATCTGCCCGGCAAGGAGTTACGGTCCCTTGCCGCCGAGATGCCAAATCTCGCGATCGGCCTGATCGAGGGCCTCACCTTCAAGGGCAAATGCTATTCGGCGCTGGCACAGATGCTGGGGACGCGCTCGATCACCCAGCGCCTCGCGCATCTCTTGCTGCACCTCGTCGAGCTCTACGGCGTCGAGGACGCCGACGGCCGGGTGATTGCAGCCGCCTTCACCCATGCCGACATCGCCCACATGGTCGGCGCGACCAGGCAATGGGTCACGATCAGCCTGAAACGCATGCAGGAGAAGGGAATCGTGTTGACCAAACGCTCGCAGATCGTGGTCTGCCGCACCGACGTGCTCGAGGAAATGCGCGGCCACGGATCCGATTAGAGGAATTTGCGGCCAAGGCCGATGCACAGGCAAGCGGCTTTATAGTGCAGGACTGCTCAAGGAGTATGCAATCACCTTTTCCCGGCAACTAATCGACTGCCGTCGTCATTCCGGATTTGCCGTGTCCCCTCCCTCACCCAATCATGGCAACCACAGCACATCCAACCGAATGAGGATGAGAATGGTCCGCCATCTTCCCACGCTCTCGATCGCGATGTCGGTGACGTCGCTGGCGCTAATCGTCACGCAGCCGGCCTCCGCGGAGACCGTCACCCTCGGCATCGGAACGCAGGACACCACCACCAACACGGTGACCGCCGGCGTCGTCATCCGCCAGCTGCATCTGCTGGAGAAGTACCTGCCGAAGGACGGTAAATACGCGAACATCAAGTTCGAGCTGGAATGGCAGAACTTCACCTCCGGTCCACCCGTCACCAACGCGATGATGGCGAACAAGCTGCAGATCGGCATGATGGGCGACTATCCGCTGATCGTGAACGGCTTCACCTTCGAGAGCAATCCGGAGAGCAAGAGCCGGCTGATGGGCATCGCCGCTTACAGCCTCTCCGGCTCCGGCAACGGCCTCGTCGTCCACAAGGACTCGCCCTATTACGACCTCGCCGATCTCAAGGGCAAGCTGGTCAGCGTCCCATTCGGCTCCGCCGCGCACGGCATGATGCTCAAGGCGATGCAGGATCGCGGCTATGCCTCCGATTTCTTCCAGCTCGTCAGCCAGAGCCCGGAGGTCGGCTCGACAAATCTCCAGGAGAAGAAGATCGACGCGCATGCCGACTTCGTCCCCTTCGCCGAGCTGCTGCCGTTCCGCGGCTTCGCACGCAAGATCTTCGACGGCGTCGAGACCAATTTGCCGACCTTCCACGGCATCGTCGTTCGCACCGATTTCGCCGAGAAATATCCGGAAGTCGTCGTCGCCTATTTCAAGGCACTGATCGCCGCCAACCAGTGGCTGCGCGACGACCCTAAGCTGGCCGCCGAAAAGATCCAGGAGTGGACCGGCATCAACAAGGAAGTCGTCTATATTTTCCTCGGCCCCAGCGGCAACATGACCACCGATCCCACGGTCAAGCCGGCGCTGATCGATGCCGCCACGACCGACGTCAAGGTGCTGCAGAACCTCGGCCGCATGAAGGAGTTCGATCCGAAGAAGTGGGTCGACGACAGCTACATCCGCAAGGCCTATGCCGAGATGAAGCTCGACTACGACACGCAGCTTGCAAGCACGAAGAATTACGAGATTTCGGGCGAAGATTCCTTTTGCAAGAAGCCGATCGCAGATCCCCGCAAGGCTGGCGAAGTCTGGGTTGACGATGCCGGCATCCTGCCCTTCTCGTCCGCGGCTTGCACGCTCGGTGCCTATGCCGACTACAAGGCCAAGGGCAAGAAGATCAACGTCGCCTATGTCTTCGACACCACGCGCGGCATCAAGCTGTTCGCTGATCAGGCCTTCTTCGCGGTCGGCAATGGCGACGTCGCCCCGTTCCTGCTGAAGAAGGACGCCGAAGCCTATGCCGCCAAGATCAGCGGCAAAGTGCTCGGCTTCGATGACGCGGTGAGGGCTGCGGTCGGCGGAGGCAAGACGTGAGCAGTCCCGCCCTCGTCAGACATCCCGAGGACAGCATGCCGGCAACAGCACTTGCAGAGGCGGGCCCCGCGCCCGCCGCCGTCACCCCGCCCACAGCGCCACCTTCGTTCGGCACACTCGCACTGCGCTGGTACCGGCTCAACCGGGCCGGCCTGCGCGCGACCGCGATCGGCGTGATCTCGCTGCTCGCCTTCCTGATGGTCTGGCACCTGCTCACGACCTACCGCGTCGTGTTCTTCGTGCGCTTCACCAACGTGCCCTCGCCGCTGGCGGTCTATGCGAGCTTCAGCAAGGCGATTCACGATCCCAAATTCCTGATGCACATCCTGCTGAGCTGCCGGCGCATCTTCATCGGTTTCTCGCTGGCAGCGATCGTCGGTGTGCCGCTCGGCCTGATCATGGGCCGCTTCAAGCTGGTGCATGAGATCGTCTTCCCCGTTGCCGAGGTGCTGCGGCCGATCCCGGCGATCGCCTGGGTGCCGATGGCGATCATGCTGTGGCCGACCAACGAGCAGAGCATCGTCTTCATCACCTTCCTCGGCTCGTTCTTCCCGATCCTGGTCAACACGCTGCACGGCATGTCGCTGGTCGATCCGGTGCTGGTGCGGGCGGCGCAATGTCTCGGCGCGCGCGAGCGCTCGATCTTCCGCGAGGTGTATTTCCCGGCCTCGCTGCCGCACGTCTTCACCGGGCTCACCGTCGGCATGGGCGTTGCCTGGGTGTCGCTGATCGCCGCCGAGATGATCTCCGGTCAGTACGGCATCGGCTACTTCACCTGGGAGGCCTATTCGCTGGTCCAGTACGCCGACATCGCGCTCGGCATGATCGCGATTGGCGTGCTCGGGCTCGGATCGAGCGTCCTGATCAGGGGCGCGGGACGTTTGGTGATGCCGTGGAGCGCAAAATGAGCGAGGTTTCGGTCAACACGCCGAAAGGCCATATCGAAGTCAAGAACTTCTCCCTCGCCTACGAGACCATCGAGGGCGCGGTGCAGGCCGTCACCGACACGCAGATCCATGTGAAGCCCGGCGAGTTCGTCTCGATCGTCGGCCCGTCCGGCTGCGGGAAGTCGACGCTGCTCAACGCCGTCGCCGGCTTCCTCAAGCCGACGACCGGCATCGTCACGGTCGACGGCGAACGCGTGAGCGGCCCCAGCGCCGAGCGCGGCATGGTATTCCAGCAATATTCGCTGTTCCCCTGGAAGACAGTGCGGGAGAACGTCGAGTTCGGTCTGAAGATGCGCGGCATGCCGCGCTCCCAGCGCGAGCGTGCTGCGCGCACGCTGCTCGGGCTCGCGGGTCTCGAGGCCTTCGAGAAGCACTATCCGGAAAAGCTCTCCGGCGGCATGAAGCAGCGCGTCGGCATCGTCCGCGCGCTGGCGACGGGACCGAAGGTACTGCTGCTGGACGAGCCGTTCGGCGCACTGGACGCACAGACGCGCGTCATCATGCAGCAGATCCTCACCAACATGTGGCAGCGGCTGAAGATCTCGGTGCTGTTCGTCACCCATGACATTGATGAAGCGATCTTCCTGTCCGACCGCGTCTATTGCATGACCGCGCGTCCCGGCTCGATCAAGGCGGAAATCCCGATTCCGCTGGAGCGGCCGCGGCAGCAATCGATGATGATGTCGTCGGAATTTCTGGCACTTCGCCGCGGGCTGATGTCCCTGATCCGCGAGGAAAGCCTCAAGGCGATGGGCGGCGAGATCAACGACATGGGCATGCAGGGGCTCAACATCGAGCTGCACGGCCATTCGCTGGCGGATGTGATTTGATTTAGCCGATACGCTCGCGTCGATGACGGTCTCGTAGGGTGGGCAAAGGCGCCCTTGCGCCGTGCCCACCACGTCTCTCGATCGCGAAAAATGCGTGGGCACGCTTCGCTTTGCCCACCCTACGGCAGCCTTACCTGATCACTTGAACCAGTGCACCAGCGCAATGCTGATGCCGAGCAGCAGCATCAGCGACAACGTCACCGCAGCCGTCACCCGGCCGCCGACATTGGCGAGCACGCGCACGTCGACGCCGAGACCGAGCGCGGCCATCGACACCACCGTCAGAAAGCCGGTGATCTTCGTGATCGGCGCCACCACCGTGCTCGGGACGATCTCCAGCGAGCGCAGCGTCGCGAGCGCGAGGAAGCCAAGGATGAACCAGGGGACCAGGCGGAAGAAGCCGACATTGGTCTTCTTGGCATCGCTCTGCCAGCGCGAGGCGATCAGCGACAGGCCGACAACGACCGGTCCCAGCATCAAAACGCGCATCAGCTTCACCAGCGTGCCGATCTGCGTCGAAACCAAGCCAGCCGGCACCGTCGCCGCCAGCACCTGCGGCACCGCATAGACCGTCAACCCTGCGAGAATGCCGTATTGCGTGGCGGACAGTTGCAGCAGCGGGATCAGCAGCGGCAGGCCGAGCACCATCATCACGCCGAGGATGGCGGTAAACGAGATAGAGGATGCGATCTCGTCATTGTTGGCGCCGATGATGGGCGCCACCGCCGCAATCGCGGAATTGCCGCAGATCGAGTTGCCGCAGGCGATCAGAATGGACAGCCGCGTCGACAGGCCGAGCAGCCGGCTGAGACCGAAGGAGACGCAAAGCGCGATCACGACGACGGCGGCGATCGAGGCCAGGAGCGCGATCCCGGAGGCGGCGATGGCGGCGAAGCTGATCGAGGCCCCCAGCAGCATGACGGCGACTTCGAGCAGCTGCTTGGCGCTGAAGGCGATGCCGGCCTGCCAGCGCGGAGCCGGTTTCCAGAAGCTGCGGAGCGCCATGCCGAGCAGGATCGCCATCACCAGCGCCTCGACATAGGGGTGCTCGAAGACCCCCAGTTCCAGGTGCTCCAGCAAGGCCGACACGCCGGCCACGGCGATACAGAGGAGAATGCCGGGAATCAGCGCGACGACGCGGCTAACGGCGGTGGTCGGCTTGGCGTCGGCCGGGGTGGATGCTTGATTCTGCGACACAAATCTCTCCCAGAGGAGAAATATTTATACGCAGCGTCGGCTCGATGGGGAATAAGTTTTCGGCATATCAGGGCCGAGCGAAGTTCTGTCCTCAGCCCGGAATAATCGGGGGTCAGAAGATCGGGCCGGCCTTAGAAGATCAGGCTCTTGGCGAGCGAAGCAACCCGGCTGAAGCCGTCATAGATGCCCGGCTCGAAGAAGGCCGCACGCGCCAGCACGATGCCAGCGACCAGCGACCAGAAAACCGTGGTGCCGGCCCGCAGCAGGAGCTTTGAAGCGCGCGATTTTGGCTGGGCGTCCGTTGCGGACACCAGCTGCTCGCCGAAGGGCTCAAATCCAGTGCGTTCCATGACCGTAGCCAATCCATCAAATTCTGATGGGAATGTCGTCGTTTCCCGCCGAAACGGCAATGGAAGCGATTGGCGTTTTTACCCCAACGAGGGGAAACTCCTTCCGCGGGACGATGTCGAGACAATAGTTTTCTTCTTCCGGGCTACTGAGGCACCGGCGTCCGGCTTACAGGGCCAGATAGCGCCGGCGGATGGCATCATTGGCCTTCAGCTCGTCGATTCCCGCGGCATAGACGATCTGGCCCTTGTCGATCACCGTGGCGTGGCTGGCAAGGCCGAGGCAGAAATGCATGTTCTGCTCGGCGATCAGCACGGTCGATCCGATGCTTCGAAGCTGCCGCAGCAGCTCACCGATCCGCTGCACGATGATCGGCGCCAGCCCCTCGCTCGGCTCGTCCAGCAGCAGCAGCGCGGGATTGCCCATCAGCGTGCGCGCGATCGCCAGCATCTGCTGCTCGCCGCCCGACAGGCGCCCGGCAATGCGATAGCGCAGCGGCTCGAGCAGCGGGAAGACCTCATAGATGCGCTTGATCGGCCATTCGTCCTGGCCCTCCGGTCCCTTCTTGCGACCAATGACGAGATTGTCCTCGACGCTGTGCTCCGGAAAGATCTGCCGATCCTCCGGCACGAAGCCGAGACCTGCGCGTGCGATATGGTGCGGCTGCCAGCCGGAAATCACCGCACCGCGCAGGCTGACCTTCCCTCGCCGCGGCGGTGCGAGACCCATGATCGCCTTCATGGTCGTCGACTTGCCGGCGCCGTTGCGGCCGAGCAGCGCCATGGTCTCGCCCTGCCGCACCGACAGGCCGACGCCGAACAGGATCTGGCTGGTGCCGTAATAGACGTCGAGATCGTCGACTTCGATGACGGCTTCGCTCATGCGGCGGCTCCCGCATGTTCGGTGCCGAGATAGGCGTCGATCACGGCGCTGTTGTTGCGGATCTCGGCGGGCGTACCGGTGGCGAGGATGCGGCCGTAGCACAGCACGATGATCTCAGGCGCGATTTTGAACACGATGTCCATGTCATGCTCGATGAAGACGACGGTGATCTTCTGGGTCTCCCAAAGCTCGCGCACCTTGTCGATCATGCGCCAGCGTTCTTCCGGCCCCATGCCGGCGGTCGGCTCGTCCAGCAACAGCACCTTCGGTTCGAGCACCAGCGCCAGCGCGATGTCCAGGAGCTTCTGGTCGCCGTGCGACAGCGTTGCGGCCGTGCGATGGCGCTTGCCGGCGAGGCCAAGCAGCTCCATCACGTGCTCGGCGCGGTCGCGCGTCTCGGGCAAGGGAAAGCGCTTGTGCAGCACTGCGGATGAACGCTGATCGGCGCTGACGGCGGCCAGCATGGTCTCCTGCACCGTCAGCGACTTGAAGATGCTCGCAACCTGGAAGGCGCGGCCGATGCCGTGGCGCACGATCTCCGGCGGCGAGCGCCCGGCGAGATCGACACCGTCGAGCAGCACCTGCCCGCTGTCTGGCTTGAGCGCACCGGTGATCAGATTGAAGAACGTGCTCTTGCCCGCGCCGTTCGGGCCGATCACGGCCGTCAGCGAGCCGTCGGGGAAGTCCAGCGTGACGTCATTGGTCGCCTTCACGCCGCCAAAGGACTTTGCGAGATTGCGGATCTCCAGCATGGCTAGCGCCCCTCGCCGGTCTTGCGCCGTCGCGCGAACCATTCGGCCACGAAGTCCAGCAGGCCTTTGCGCAGGCCCAGCGCGAAGAACAGGATAACCACGCCGAGCACGATGCCATGATACTCAGTGAACCGCGTCACTGTGTCGTTGAGGAGCAGCAGCAGCACGGTGCCGACCATCGGCCCGAGGAAGGTCGAGACGCCGCCGAGCATGTTGATGAAGATGGCTTCGCCCGAGATCGTCCAATAGGCGAACTCCGGATAGGCGCCGGAGACGAACAGCGCCATCACCATGCCGCCCATCGCCGCGAACAGCGCCGCCAGCACGAACACGGTGAGCTTGGCGCGCCAGACGTCGATGCCGAGGAAGCTCGCGCGCGCGGCATTGTCGCGGATCATGCGCAGCGTGTAGCCGAACGGCGATTGCGCGATCTGGCGCATCGCGAGCAGGCCGAGGATCAGCAGCGCGCAGCTGGCGACGTAAAGATGGATGTGGTTGGCAAGGTTGATGCCGAGAAACGTGGGCCTGGGGATGCCGCCACGCAGGCCCTGGTCGCCGCCGGTGAAGGAGGCCCAGGATAGAATGGTCGAATGGATCAGCATCTGGAAGGCGAGCGTGACGAAGGCGAAATAGATCTCCTTCAGCCGCACGCAGATCGCGCCGATGATCGCGGCAATCACGGCGGTGATCGCGAGCGTCGCGACGAAGGCGACTGGAATCGGCACGCCCAGCTTCTGCATGATCAGACCGAAACCATAGGCGCCGAGGCCGAAAAACATGCCATGGCCGAACGAGGTCAGGCCGGTGTAGCCGACCAACAGATTCAGCGAAGTCGCGAACAGGCCGTAGGCCGAGCAGCGGATGACGAAATCGAGCAGCGCCTTGCTACCCGTGAACAGCGGCAGGCTCGCCAGCACGGCGAACGCAATGACCGCGATCAGGACGTCGCGATAGCGCTGCAGCGCCGCGCCGCTGCTCACCGGCACCAGCGCCCGCGCGCGGCCGGCTTCGAGCTCGGTCATGCCGCCTCCTTGCCGAACAGGCCGGTGGGCTTGGAGACCAGCACGATCACCATGAACAAATACATCAAGCCTTCCGTGAACAGGGGAAAGCCGAGCGAGCCGAACGAGCGGATCAAGCCGAGCAGCAGCGCGCCGATCAGCGCGCCCAGGATCGAGCCCATGCCGCCGATCACGGTGACGATGAAGGACTCGATCAGCACCGAAAATCCCATACCCGGCGTCAGCGAGCGCACCGGTGCCGCCAGCGCCCCGGCAAGCCCCGCCAGCATGCCGCCGAGCGCGAACACGCCGCCATAGATCAGGCCGGTGTTGATGCCGAGCGCCGACACCATGCCGGGATTATGCGCGGCGGCGCGGATCACCTTGCCGATGCGCGTGCGCGACAGGCCAGCACCGAGCACGATGGCCGCGACGAGCGCGACACCAATCAGCAACAGATAATAAGGCGGCACCACGCCGCCGGCGATGAACAGCGGCATCACCTGGAACGCGGACGGCATCCCCATCGACTTGAATTCCGGCCCCCAGATGATGCGCACCACATCGTCGAAGATCAGCACGAAGGCATAGCAGACGAGCAGCTGCATCAAGACATCCGCGCCATAGACGCGGCTCATGAAGACACGTTCGAAGATCAGGCCGAGGATGGCGGTGCCAGCCGCCCCCGCCAGCATCGCCAACGCAAAGCTGCCGGTGAGCTGATAGGCCGCCATCGCGAAATAGGCGCCGAACATGTAGAAGGCGCCGTGGCTGAAATTGACCACCTTGAGCACGCCGAAGATCAGGGTCAGCCCGACCGCGACCAGAAACAGCAGCATGCCGATGATGAGGCCGCTGGTGGTCTGCGTCACCAGGCAGGCGGAGCTGGAGAGGCAGCCGGCAAGCGCATCGAGATCCACGGGAGCACTTTCATTGTCGCGCGCCAGAGATGGCGGAGGGCCAAACGAAAACGGTGGAGACGGTCACCCGTCTCCACCGCGCATTAACTCAGGTGTAGCCCTTGCTCTTCTTCCACTCGGCCTCGAGCTCGAAGATCGTCTTCCAATCGCCGGCCTTGACCTCGGGCACATAAGGCTCCTGCGGGATCGTGGTGCCCCAGCCGATGGCGTAGCCGACCAGCGTGTGGTCATCGCCGCGCATCGTCACGGTACCGTCGGCGCCGAACGGGCATTTGATGGTGAGGCCCTTCAGGACTTCCGCGAGCTTCTTGCCGTCGGCCGAGTTCGCCTTTTTGGCGGCTTCGGCGAGGAACATCACCGCGGTCGCGTTCTGCCACGACCAGTTGGTCGGATATTCGTTGTACTTGGCCTTGTAGGCATCGCCCCAGGCAGCGTTCTCCGGCGTGGTCGGGAAGGTCTTGATGTAGCGATTGCCGGAGTGGATGCCCTTGGGCAGGTTCTTCACCACGGTGAGCGCGGTGTAGTCGGCCATGTTGACCGCAAACACCTCCATCTGGCCGAACATCGCGTAGATGTTGGCCTGGTCGATGTAGGAGGTGAGATCGCCGCCCCACAGGCAGGAATACAGCGCCTGCGGCTTGGCCTGCAAAATTTTCGTCACCACCTCGGTGTAATCGGGTTGGAACAGCTTTGGCCAGGACTCGCTGATGATCTCGACATCGGGCGCGAAGCGCTTCAGATACAGCGTGAACTCGCCGGTGGTGTCGCGGCCATAGGCGTAGTCGGGCGAGCACGTTGCCCATTTCTTCAGGCCCTTGGCCTTGGAGATGGCAGCGGCGTAGCTGCCGCCGACGATGGAATCGTGGATGCCCTGGCGCACGCAGCGGAACGCGTTGGGAATGTGCTGCTTCGGATCGGCGGTGAGCGAGGAGGCTTCCGAGCAGGTGTGGATGCAGAGCACGCCGAGGTCACGTGCGACCTCATGCACCGCGAACGATCCGGAGGACGCTTCGCCGTCGAGCAGCAGTTCACAGCCGTCAGTGTTGACGAGCTCGCGCGCGACGCGGGCTGCTTCCTGCGGCTGGCCCTTGGAGTCGCGGACCACCATCTCGATCTGACGCCCGGCGAGGCCACCCGCGGCGTTGACCTTCTCCACCTCGAGCATCACGGCATTGCGCGAGGACGTGCCGAGCTGCGCGACGCGGCCCGAGAGGATGGTCGGCATTCCGATTTTGATCGTCTTGGCTTGAGCACGCGCCACCCACGGCGCGGCAAACGTCATCGCACCGGCGCCCATCAGCGCCAGTGTTGAACGGCGGCTGATGCCCGGCGTGCGGGTTCTCGTCATTTTCCCCTCCCTCTTTCGGGTCGGCGTTTCCTGGTCCCTTGCTGGAGATCGTCTCGTCTCCGTGTTCCCAAGGATTTCAGAGGTAGGGGGGTGACGTCAAGCCAAAGATGAATTACGAGTCAGAATTCATCGAGGAGGAAACGAGGCCGGCAACCGGCCCAAAACAAGCGCAATGATCAACCTGTCGAGCTTCATCGCCTTCCATGCCCGGCGCACGCCCGAGCGGCCTGCGCTGAAATATCGCGGCGAGGAGATTTCCTACGCGGCCTTGGATGCGCGCGTGCGCGGGGTCGCGGGCTGGCTTGCCTCACAGGGCATCGGCGCGGGTGATGTCGTCGCCGTGCTCATGAAGAACAGCGCGGCGTTCCTAGAGCTCGTCTTCGCCACCAGCCATCTCGGCGCGGTTTTCCTGCCGATCAACTTCCGCCTCTCCCGCGACGAGGTCGGCTACATCACCGCCAATGCCGGTGCGCGGCTGCTGATCGCCGATGAAGAGCTCGCCGCCAACGCAGCGGGTGCGAAGACTGTCGTGCTGAATGAAGCCGCGCAGCAGAGCATCACGCACCTTGCTGGTGACGCGCCGCCAGCCTCCATGCACGTGCGCCAGCCATCAGACCTGATGCGTCTGATGTACACCTCGGGCACGACCGACCGCCCCAAGGGCGTGATTTTTACTTACGATAATTTCTACTGGAAATCGGCCGACCAGACCATCGCGCTCGGCCTTAGTGCCGACACGCGGCTTCTCGTCGTCGGCCCGCTCTATCACGTTGGCGCGCTCGACCTGCCCGGCATCGCCGTGCTCTGGCATGGCGGTTTCATCCGCATCGAGCGCAATTTCGAGCCTGAGACGGCGCTCGCGGCGATCGCGGAGGACAGCCTCAACGCCGCTTGGTTCGCGCCCGTGATGACCACCGCGATGCTCACCTGCCCGACCCGCGACTGCCATGACGTCTCCAGCCTGGAATGGGCGATCGGCGGCGGCGAGAAGACGCCGGAGCTACGCATCCGCGCCTTCTCGCAACTCTTCCGCAATGCACGCTATATCGATGCCTATGGCCTCACCGAGACCGTCGGCGGCGACACCTTCATGGAGTCCGGCCGCGAGATCGAGAAGATCGGCTCGACGGGCCGCGCCATCGCTCATGTCGAGATCGAAATCCGCGACGAAGACGGCAGGACGCTGCCGCCGAACGTCGATGGCGAGATCTGCCTGCGCGGCCCCAAGATCACGCGCGGCTACTGGAAGGACCCTGAGAAGACCGCATCGGCCTTCTTCGGCGATTGGTTCCGCAGCGGCGACGTCGGCTACCTCGACGAGGAAGGATTCCTGTACCTGACCGACCGCAAGAAGGACATGATCATCTCCGGCGGCGAGAACATCGCCTCCTCTGAGGTCGAGCGTGTCATCTACGATCTGCCTGAGGTGCGCGAGGTCGCGGTGATCGGCCTGCGCGATGCGCGCTGGGGCGAGCGTCCGGTCGCCGTCGTCGTGCTGGCCGAGGGCGCAAACCTCGAACTCCCTGCCCTCACCGATCATTGCCGCGCGCAGCTGGCGAGCTTCAAGGTGCCGAAACAGCTCGTCATCCGCGACAGCCTGCCGCGCAACCCGAGCGGAAAGATCCTCAAGCGCGTGCTGCGCGCCGAGCTGGAGACGTCTGAATGACGCAAGCGAATGCCAAGGTGACCAAGCTCAACCGCGTCGAGCGCAATGCCTGGACCAAGCAGAAGATCTTTGACGCCGCGACCAAGGTCGTCGGCAAGCATGGCTATGCGGAGGCCTCCGTCGCCCGCATCACGGAAGAAGCCGGCGTCGCGCAAGGCACCTTCTACAATCATTTCGAGAACCGTCAGGAGCTGCTCGACCAGCTGCTGCCCAAGATCGGCCTCGACATGGTCGAGTTCATCCGCGCCCGCACCGGCACAGCGGATGCGGCCCGGCAGGAGATCGCGCGCTTCTCCGCCTTCTTCGACTTCATCCGCGAGGTTCCGGAATTCCTGCGCATCCTCAACGAGGCCGAGTTCTTTGCACCTCACGGCTACCAGAAACATCTCGACAACATCTCGGTCGCCTATGTCCGCATCTTGCGTCGCGCGCGAGCGACGGGCGCGATCCAGGATTACAGCGACGATGAGTTCGAGGCCATCGTCCACATGTTGATGGGCGCGCGCGGCTATCTCAGCCGCCGCTACTCCTATTCGGAAGGCGGCGTCACCGCCGTGCCCGATCACGTCATCTCCGCCTATCGCAAACTGATGACGCGCGGCCTCTTCAATAGCTCCGGAGATCAGGACACGCCATGAACATCGCATCTCCGCAAAAGCCGTTCGACCTCACGACTGCGATCGCCGAGGGCGACATCCGCTGCCTGCTGATGGTGCTTGTGCACATGACCGGCGACGAGAAGTGGCTCGAACCGCCCTACCTGCCAAAGCGCGATATCCGCCTCATCCCCGATCCCGAGGCCGGCGTGCCCCGGGAGATCCAGGACGAGATCCGCGCCGCAGTGGTCAGGCTGTTCGCCGATGGCACGCCGAAGCCCGTCATCGCTGATCCCGGCGACGAACTTCTGCTGAGGATGATGCGCGCCTGCCTCGGCGAGAACGTCGCGCCGGAATATGCGCCGCTGATGCGCGAAGAGATGGGCTTTGTGCCGCGTGAGCCGCGATGGACGGCGCGTCCGTCCAACGAGAAGCTCGCCGAGCAGCATGTGTTGATCGTCGGCGCCGGGGTCTGCGCCATCGCGCTTGGTGTCGCGCTCGGCCATCTCGGCATCCCCTACACCATCGTCGAGAAAAACGCCGAGCTCGGCGGCACCTGGTGGATCAACCGCTATCCAGGCTGCGGCGTCGACACGCCGAATCACTCCTATTCCTACTCGTTCGGCTCAGGCAATGCGTGGACCCGCTATTTCTGCCAGCGCGACGAGCTGCTGGGCTATCTCCTGAAGGTCGCGGACGAATACGGCATCCGCAAGCATCTGCGCGTCAACACCGAGCTGACCTCGTCGCGCTGGGACGACAGCAGGCGGCGCTGGATCTCGACGCTGAAGACCAAGGACGGCGAACAGACCATCGAATCCACCGCCCTGGTCTCGGCCATCGGCCAGCTCAACGACCCCTCCCGCGCCCACTTCAAGGGCGAGGAGGGCTTCAAGGGAACGATCCTGCATTCGGCGCTGTGGTCGGACGACATCAAGCTCGACGGCAAGCATGTCGCGGTGATCGGCACCGGCGCGACATCGATGCAGCTGGTGCCGTCGATCGCCGGCCGCGTCGCCTCGGTCACGGTCTATCAGCGCAGCGCGCAATGGGCGCGGCCGGTGAAGGGCTATGCCGATCCGATCAGCGAGGGCGCGCGCTGGCTGCTGGCGCATTTGCCGTTCTATGTGCAGTGGTACCGCTTCAACATGTTCTGGCGCTACGGCGACGGCCTGCTGCCGTTCCTGCGCAAGGACCCGGCCTGGCCGCACCCCGAGCGCGCGGTCAACAAGGGCAACGACCGGCACCGCCAGGAGCTGACCGATTTCATCCTCACCGAGTTGAAGGACCGGCCGGACCTGATCGCAAAATGCGTGCCGACCTATCCGCCTTACGGCAAGCGTATCCTGCTCGACAACAACTGGTTCAAGACGCTGACGCGAGACAATGTCGAGCTCGTCACTGACACGATCGATCATTTCGACGAGACCGGCATCGTCACTGCCGACGGCAAGCACCGTCCCGCCGACATCATCGTGGTCGCGACCGGTTTCAAGGTGACGGAGATGGCGGCCCGCCTCAACATCAGCGGCCGCGACGGCAAGGATTTGCGCACAGCCTGGGCCAACGACAATCCGACCGCCTTCCTCGGCCTCACCGTGCCGGGCTTTCCCAACTTCTTTTGCATGCTCGGCCCGAATTCAGGACCGGCCCATGGCGGCAGCGTCATCTTCCAGTCGGAATGCCAGAGCCGCTACATTTCGGCCTGTCTCGCCGGCATGATCGAGCAAGACCTCGCCGCCATCGACGTCCGCCAGGACGTACTCGACGACTATGTCCGCAAGGTCGATGCCGAGCACGAGGCGATGATCTGGACGCACCCCGGCATGAGCACCTACTACCGCAATTCAAGTGGCCGGGTGTTCTCGGCCATGCCGTGGCGGTTCGTCGACTACTGGCGAATGACCCATGATCCGGATTTGCGGCAGTACAAGTTGACGAAGGGGTGAGGCGTCGCTCTCACCAAGTCGTCATTGCGAGCGCAGCGAAGCAGTCCAGGATCTTTCCGCGGAGGGATTATGGACTGCTTCGCTGCACTCGCAATGGTGGGGTACCGCTCTTACGCCGCCAGCCCGCTTCCCACCGGCGCAAACTCCAGCCCGAGACTTTCCGCCACCGCCTTGTTGGTAATCCGCCCGCGATGGACATTCAGCCCATTGCGCAAATGCGGATTCTCCAGCACCGCCGCAAAACCCTTGTTCGCCAGCATCAGGCCGAAGGGCAGCGTCGCATTGTTTAGCGCTTGGCTCGAGGTCACCGGCACCGCGCCCGGCATGTTGGCAACGCAATAGTGAACGACGCCGTCAACCTCGTAGGTCGGATCGGTATGCGTGGTCGCGTGCGAAGTCTCGAAGCAGCCGCCCTGGTCGATTGCGACGTCGACCAGCACGGCACCGGGCCGCATCGATGTCAGCATCGCGCGCGTGACCAGCTTCGGCGCGCTGGCGCCCGGCACCAGCACGGCGCCGATCACGACGTCGGCAGCGAACACCTCCTCCTCGACCGATTCGATGGTCGAGAAGCGGGTACGCACGCGTCCGGCGAAGAGATCGTCGAGTTCGCGCAGGCGCGGAATCGAGCGGTCGATCACGGTGACCTCGGCGCCGAGGCCTGCGGCCATGCGTGCCGCCTGCGTTCCGACCACGCCACCGCCGAGCACGACCACGCGCGCGGGCTGCACGCCGGGCACGCCGCCCAGCAGCAGTCCGCGGCCACCGGCCGATCGCCTGAGCGCGGCGCCGGCGGCCTCGATGGCGAGGCGGCCGGCGACTTCGCTCATCGGCGCAAGCAGCGGGAGGTGACCGCTCGCGTCCGTGACGGTCTCATAGGCGATCGCGGTGCAGCCGGAGGCAAGCAGGCCCTTGGCCTGCTCAGGATCCGGCGCAAGATGAAGATAAGTAAACAGAATCTGGCCTTCCCGGAGCTGAGCCCACTCGCTCTTTTGCGGCTCCTTCACCTTCACGATCATGTCCGACCTGGCAAAGACATCGCGGGCGCTCTCGGCAATGGCGGCCCCTGCCCGCCGATACACCTCGTCGGACGCGCCGATGCCGGCGCCGGCGCCAGTCTCGACCGCGACGTCGTGCCCGGCCGCGACATATTCGCGGACGGCGCCCGGGGTCAGCCCGACGCGATATTCCTGCACCTTGATCTCTTTGGGCACGCCGACGCGCATCTTGAGCTCCCTCGCCAAAGCCTTGATTCTGTTCCTCATCGTAGCGACGGCGCCGGTTTGGTTTCGTGCAAATATCCGCTAGTTTCGGCAGGCCCGCGCCGGTTTCCGGCGCCAAGCCGCCCTTTCACGCTGGAAACGAAACCTTGGCCCTCGACCGGAAAGACCTCGCGATCCTTGCGGAACTCACGACCAATGCGCGTGCCAGCCACACCGAGCTTGCCAACAAGATCGGGCTATCCAGCACGGCGCTGGCGCGGCGGCAGAAGGCACTTGAGGACGACGGCTACATCCAGGCCTACCAGGCTGCGCTCGACCTCGGCCAGTTCGGCCTCACCACCACCGTGCTGGTACGCATTGCGCTGGAGAGCCAGAGCGACGAGGCGCTGAAGGCGTTCGAGGCGGAGGTGGTGAAATGCCCTTCTGTCGTACGCTGCTTCCTGATGTCGGGGACTGACGACTACATTCTCATCGTGCTCGCCCGCGACATCCAGGATTTCGAGCGCATCCACCGCACCGAGCTATCCCGCCTGCCCCGCGTCGCGCGCGTGCAATCGAGCTTCGCCCTGCGCGAGATCGTCAACCGCGCGGTACCTACCGTGGTGTTCGGCGAGGCGAAGCGCTAGCCGGAATCATCCGGCTCCGCTGTCATCCAACTGTCATCGAATGTGCCGAGAGCTGTGCTTCTGGCACATTCGGGACAGACCATGGACTATTTCAAGCGCTTCAACTTTCTGTTCGCAGCACCGATGTTCGACGCCGACGATCTCGAAGGTGTCCGCTTCAACCAGATCATCGAGGAGATCCAGCGCTCCGGCTTCGAGGTGGTCCGGGCCCGCAAGCTGGAGGACGCCGAGATGGCGGTGCAGACCGATGCCGCGATCGGCTGCATGGTGGTGGACTGGGGCAAAAAGGGCCTCGAAGGCAGGACCTCGGCGCTGATCAATCTGATGCGGCGCCGCGGCCTCGACTTCCCGATCATCCTCTTGATCCGGCGCAAGCGGTTCGAGGACCTGCCGGTCGAGGTGCTCGATTTCATCGACGGCTATGTCTTCCTGTCCGAGGAAACGCCGACCTTCATCGCCAAGAATCTGATCAGCCGGCTGAAGCAATATGCCGAGACGCTGAAGACACCGTTCTTCGGGGCGCTGGTCGACTATGCCGAGGAAGGCAACCAGCTCTGGACCTGTCCGGGCCACAATGGCGGCGTGTTTTACAACCGCAGTCCGATCGGTCGGGTCTTCGTCGAGCATCTCGGCGAGTCCGTCTTCCGCGACGACCTCGACAATTCCGTGCTGGACCTCGGCGACCTCCTCACCCATGAAGGCCCGGCCCTGAAGGCGCAGAAGGAAGCGGCAGCGATCTTCGGCGCGGAGAAGACCTATTTCGTGCTCAACGGCACCTCGACGTCGAACAAGGTCGCGCTCGGCGCCCTCGTCACCGACGGCGACCTCGTGCTGTTCGACCGCAACAACCACAAGGCCGCCCATCATGGCGCGCTGATGATCAATGGCGGCATTCCGGTCTACGTCCCGACCGTCCGCAACGCCTGGGGCCTGATCGGCCCGATGCGCTGGGACGTCCTCGACGAAAAGGCCCTGCGCGAGGCGATCCGCAACCATCCGCTCGTCATCGACAAGGATGCCTGGCGCAAGGAACGGCCGTTCCGTGTGGCCGTGGTCGAGCAGTGTACTTACGATGGCTCCATCCACAGCGCCGAGATGATCATCAAGCGTATCGGCCATCTCTGCGAATACATCCTGTTCGACGAGGCGTGGGCCGGCTTCATGAAATTCCACCCGCTCTATGCCGGCCGCTTTGCCATGGGCCTTGCCAATCTGTCCCCGGAAGCACCGGGCATCATCGCAACGCAATCGACCCACAAGCAGCTTGCGAGCTTCTCGCAGGCCTCGCAGATCCACATCAAGGACCGCCACATCCGTGGCCAGAAACGACGCGTCGAGCACCGCCGCTTCAACGAAAGCTTCATGCAGCATGCCTCGACCTCGCCGTTCTATCCGCTGTTCGCCTCCCTCGACGTGGGCGCACAGATGATGAAGGGCCGCTCCGGCGAAGTGCTCTGGGACGACACGATCCGCCTCGGGATCGAGCTGCGCAAGAAGATCCGCGCGATGCGCCGGGAGTTCGAGGAGAAGGAGCAGAATCCCGATCGTCGCTGGTTCTTCGAACCCTTCGTTCCCGACCGCGTCGCCATCCCCGACGTCAGCCGCCCGGGCGCTGTGCACAACGTCGCCTGGGAGACACTCTCCACCGACGAGCTCGCCACCAATCCCGCGCTGTGGCAACTCTCTCCGGATACCAACTGGCACGGCTTTCCCGATCTCGCAGAAGGTTTTGCCATGACCGATCCGAACAAGCTGACGCTGCTCACCCCCGGGTTCGACCGCACGACCGGCGCCTATGCCGAGCACGGCATCCCCGCACCCGTCGTTGCGCAATATCTGCGTGAGAACCGCATCGTCCCCGAGAAGAACGACCTCAACTCCCTGCTGTTTCTGCTCACGCCCGGTGTCGAGGCGAGCAAGGCCGGCACGCTGATCTCCGGCCTCGTCGCATTCAAGCGGCTGCATGACGACAATGCGCTGCTGGCGGACGCGATCCCGGAATTCCATCAGCGGCGGCAGGCGCGCTATGCCGGTGTGCGGCTGCGCGACCTCTGCGGCGACATGCATCGCTTCTTCCGCACTGCCAATGTCAGCATGCTCCAGGCGAAGCAGTTCATGCCCGAGCACATGCCCGAGATCGCGATGTCTCCCCGCGATGCCGCGCGCTATCTGTTCCGCAACGACGTCGATTATCTGCCGATCGAGGCGATCGCGGGACGCATCGCCACTACGCCTTTCGTGGTCTATCCTCCCGGCATCGCCACCATCGTGCCCGGCGAGCGCCTGACGGAACGGGCCAAACCGATGATGGATTACCTCAAGATGTTCGAGACCTGCTTCAACAATTTTCCCGGCTTCGACGTCGAAATCCAGGGCGTCTACAAGGAGGTCGATGCGAGCGGCCGCATCGGACTCTATACTTACGTCGTTGCCGAGTAGGTACCGATGAACGAAACAGCCGTGCGCGAGAGCGACGAGCCCGTCCTGGTCAGGCCGTCACGCGAGAGTGACGTCGAGGCGATGCTGGCGATCTACCGCCATCACGTCCGCAATGGCGTGCCGCGCGATGTCGAGGGAACCGGCGCGCCCGAGCCGGACGATTTGCGCGACCGGCGCAAGAACCTGAGGCAGACCCGGCTGCCGCATCTGGTCGCGACCTTTCGCGGCGAGGTGGTCGGCTATGCCTACGCCGTGCTGTTCCGCAAGCGACCGGCCTATCGCTACACGGCCAAGCACTCGATCTACGTCCATCATGCCCATCTCGGCCGCGGGGTTGGACGGCTTCTGCTGCAGGAATTGATCGACGCCTGCGCGGCGGCCGGCTTCCGCCAGATGATCGGCTATATCGATGCGGACAACGCACCCTCGCTGGCGCTGCACGAGAAGTTCGGCTTCGCGCGCACTGGACTGCTCTGCGGCGTCGCCTATCGCCACGGCCGCTGGTCCGACACCGTCATGGTGCAGCGCTCGCTCGGCGCGGGCGTCACCGCTCCGCCGCCGGCAACGGCACCCGGCCGGTAAGCCTTACGAGGGAAAGTCAGCCGGCCTGACGTGGATCCGATCGGCATGCAGCGACCAGTGACATAACGCCTGGTCCTTGCAAAACCGCGCCTTCGCCCGCTCCCTGGCCTCGTCCTCGTCGGCGGCGTCGATCTCGAGCGTGCCCTGACAGACCTCGCTCTGCCGGCCGTACTCCCCGAGCACGTCCTTCATGAACCTGACGACATAAGTGGACATGGGACCTCCTGCTGCCCCGGCAGCACTCTAATCCCATTTACGCTCTTGGGGGATGGAGATTTTGACGCGGATCAAGGTCGGCGAGGTTCCCGCTGCCCATTCAGGCAGCAGTCCGACCTCACGTGGTAATGTCGAGCAGCGACTTTTCCGTCTCGGAATAGGCCTGAATGACCTTCGCATTGGCAATGAAGCTGTACTTTGCAGCCGCCAGTTGAGCGAATTCGTTGGCGATATCAACATTGGGCGCTGCGACCAGGCCATCCTGGTTCGCGAAGGGAGCGCTCGGGTCGGACTGTACGGTATAGCTCGGCGAAACCGTCGACACGGTCGCGCTCGTGCCGCCGGGCGTCGAGCCGCTCGATTGGGAGACCTGATCGACGCGCAACGGCACGTAAGCCGCGGGAAACGTCGGAGCGATGCACGAGCTGCCGGCAGAGGTCGCCTGGCTCGATCCGTCCGACGTCGGCAGCGGGCCGGTCGTTTGAACGTTGGCGATGTTGCTCGCGGCAACGTTCGCACGCAAACTAGCCGCGGAAAGTCCTGATGACGCAATCGAGAATATGCTCATGGACTTTCAACTACAGAACAAGTGATACGCGTTCACTTATCCGAAGCGTAAGATGCGGCGCGTTGCCTTTCCGCCGTGGTAACCACCCGGCGCGCGCCGATCCCTGGCGCGACTACCCCGGCATCACCCCGAAGGCCTGCTTGAAGCGCTCCGCATAAGCCGGCCAGACCTCGGGATTGATGATACGCGGCGGGCGCCTGCCGTCGAGCGTATCCAGCACCTGCTCGGCGGCGATACGGCCCATGTTCTGGCGTGCCTCGATCGTGACGCCGGCGGTGTGCGGGCTTGCCAGCACATTGTCGAACTGGAGCAGCGGATGCTCCGGTGGCGGCGGCTCCTTGGACCAGACGTCGAGGCCGGCACCGGCGATGCGCTTGTCGCGCAGCGCCTGGAGCAGCGCATCCTCGTCGTGGATGAAGCCGCGCGCCGTGGTGATGAAGTAGGCATGCGGCTGCATCAGCGCGAACTCGCGCGTGCTGATCATGTTGCGGCTGCCCTTGTCGAGCGGACAGGAGATCGAGACGAAATCGGCGCGGCGCAAGAGCTCGTCGAGCTCGACCTTCTCGCCGCCCCGCTCGGCCATCACCTCGGCCGACAGATGGGGGTCATAGGCCAGCACCTTCATGCCGAGCAGACCCTTGCACAGGGCGGCAATGCGGCGGCCGACATTGCCGAGGCCGATGATGCCGACGGTCTTGTGCTCGACCTCGTTGCCGACGAGGTCATTGCGATTGACGTTGGCTTCCCGGCGCAGGCGACGATCAGACTGGATGATGCGCTTGGACAGCGTCAGCATCATCGCCAGTGCGTGCTCGGCGACGGAATGGGCGTTGCCGCCGGACTGGTTGACGACCAGCACCCCCGCGTTCGTGCAGGCCTCGACATCGACGGGGTCGAAGCCCGCGCCGTTGCTGGAGACCAGCAGCAGGTTCGGCGTCCGCTTCAGCAGGGCGGCATCGACATGGAAATGCGGCGCGAGCTCGTCGCGGGCGGCACCGATCTGGTAGACATGGGCCGCGCTCAGGATCGGCGCGTAGAAATCTTCGGGGCTCTCGTTCTCGATGCGATCGAGCCGAACGTCGGGCCGCGCCTTCAGTATGTCGACATAGATCGGATTGGCCAGGTATTTGACGTAGAAGACGCGCTTGCTGTTGACGGACATCAGGACCCTTCCGGCTCTCTCGAGGAGACCCGCAAGGCCAGCGCATACCGCGCCCCGTTCATGCGTCCCTCCCGCTCTCTCATTATTATTGCCGCTTATGACATAGCGGTGCCGGCCACGGCAGGCCCTCTGGCGCAGATCACGGTGCCGGCCCGGACATGTTGACAATCCCGCCCGCTCCGTCAAGTTCGGCCGACAGCCGCGACGGCCGAAGAAGAAGCATGCGCGGCGCAAGGGAGAACGCAATGGCGGTTGCGCAACGGCAGACTTCGCCTCAGGTGGCACAAGGGTCCAGTGACGGGAGCTGGCACGGCATCGTGCTGCAGACCTTGAAGCGGAACGAGATCAGCCTCGTCCCCTACGTGCCCGACCGCGTGCTGACCCCGTTGATCAAGAACCTGCATGCCGATCCCTTCTTCACGACCTTCGCCACCGCCCGCGAAGAGGAGGCGGTCGGCATCGTCTCGGGCGCCTGGATGGGCGGACGGCGCGGCGCGGTGCTGATGCAGACATCGGGCTTTGCCACGCTGGCCAACGTGCTGGCCTCGCTCGCGGTGCCCTACCAGATTCCGCTGATCATGTTCGTCTCCGAGCGCGGCACGCTCGGCGAGTTCAACTACGGCCAGTCGCTGGTCTGCCGTACCATGCGCCCGGTGCTGGACTCGCTGGCGCTGGAACACCACACCATCACCCGGCTCGACGAGCTCGAATTCATCGCCGACCGCTCGATCAAGCAGGCTGTCACGACCCAGGCGCCCGTGGCCCTGATCCTCAACCCGCTGCTCACCGGCGGCAAGACGTTCGACAAGTGAGGCGCGCCAAATGAGCTCGAACATGGACAATCGCAACACCAAGGTGATGAACCGTTTCGACGTGACCTCGCGCCTGATCGGCAAGCTCAAGCACGAGGAAGCCGTGATCGGCGGCATCGGCAACACCAATTTCGACCTCTGGGCCGCCGGCCACCGTCCGCAGAATTTCTACATGCTCGGCAGCATGGGGCTCGCTTTCCCGATCGCCCTCGGCGTGGCGCTGGCGCAACCCGACCGCCGCGTCTTCGCGCTCGAAGGCGACGGCTCGCTGCTGATGCAGCTCGGCGCGCTCTCGACCATCGCGACCTTGAAGCCGAAGAACCTGATCATGATCGTGATGGACAACGGCATCTACCAGATTACCGGAGCCCAGCCGACACCCGCGGCCAGCGTCGCCGACATCGTCGCCATCGCCGCAGGCTCCGGCCTTGCCAACAGCGCCTGGGCCGCGGACGAGGAGGATTTCGAACGGTTGGTCGACGTGGCCATGTCTGCCGCCGAGCCACACCTCATCGCTGTCCGCATCGACGACAAGCCCGGCGTCGGCACCACGCGGCGGGACCCCGTCCAGATCCGGGAGCGCTTCATGCACGGGCTCGGCGTGCGCGAGCCACTTTAACGTTTCGTCATTAACTACACGCCGATCTGATGGAAGGACGGTACCGGTCCGCCGCCGATCCGTGCTAAGCGCAACGGATGTCCATTTTGGTTCGATCCATTGCCTGGCTGCTTGCGGCTGCCGTGACTTTCGCCACCCTCGGTCCCCCCGGCCTTCGGCCTCATTCCGACCTCGGTCAGGACGGCGAGCATGCACTCGCATTCATCCTGGTGGGCCTGGCCTTCGGCCTGGCCTATCGGCATCGGCGCGTGCTGATCGCAGCGGCCGCCGTGGTCCTGATCGGTGTGCTCGAGCTGATGCAATTTTGGGCACCGGGTCGCCACGCCCGGCTGGAGGATTTTCTGGTCGACGCGCTCACCGCCTGCACCGGCTTTGCGCTCGCGGCCGGAGCGGATTGGCTGTTCTCGCGCTTTCGCGCTGGACCCGCCGTAACGAGCGAAGGCCCCGCGGAGTGACGCTCCGCAGGGCCCATCTTCTCAACACTTAGCAATGCTGCCGATCAGTCGATGATCTTGACGACGCGGCGCGTCCGCGGCTCCACGATCACGCGGCGATCATTCACGACTGCATAGCGATACTCGGTGTAATTCGGCACGGGACGCAGCACCACGGTCGGCGGCAGCGGCTCACCGACCACAACGCGCTCCTCCACCACGACGGAATCGCTGCGAGGAATTCCGCCCAGCACTGCATTCGGTATTTCGAGACCCGCGCCAACGGCCGCACCGACGGTGCCGCCGACCATCGCGCCGATCGGGCCGCCGATGTCGCCACCCGCGCGCGCGCCGTCCCTGGCGCCCTGTTCGGTCGTCGACTGGGCAAAGGCTGCACTCGACGCCAGCAGCGACGCAGCAGCCAACGAAATCGCAAGACGGGTTTTCATATTGTTTTGTCTCCAGTGATTGTCCTGCGCCTTCAACCGCGGGCCCGGATCATTGTTCCGGTTCCCGCGTGCCGAAGGATGCAGCAAGACTGGAGACTGTTACCGCGTAACAGTTCAGCTAGCGGCGATCTCGTGGCCTGCCATCAGTTCCAGCGCCCGCACCATCGCGGAGTGATCCCAGGCCTTGCCGCCATGCGCGGTGCAGGACGAGAACAATTGCTGCGCCACCGCCGTGCTCGGGAGCGACAGGCCGAGCGCACGCGCGCCGTCCAGCGCAAGATTGAGATCCTTCTGGTGCAGCTCGATGCGGAAGCCCGGATCGAAATTACGCTTCACCATCCGCTCGCCATGCACCTCGAGGATCCGCGAGGAGGCAAAGCCGCCCATCAGCGCCTTGCGCACCAGCGCAGGATCAGCGCCGGCCTTGGATGCAAACAGCAGTGCCTCACTCACTGCCTCGATGGTCAGCGCGACGATGATCTGGTTGGCGACCTTCGTGGTCTGACCGTCACCGTTGGCACCGACATGGGTGACGTTCTTGCCCATCTTGTCGAACACCGGCTTCATGGTGCCGAAGGCCCGCTCGGGGCCGCCGACCATGATGGTGAGGCTCGCAGCCCTCGCCCCGACCTCGCCGCCCGACACCGGCGCATCGAGATAATCAGCCCCCAGCGCCTCGATCTTCTTGGCGAACTCCTTCGTCGCCAGCGGCGAGATCGAGCTCATGTCGACCACTATCTTGCCTTTGGAGATGCCGCTGGCAACGCCGTCCTTGCCGAACAGCACGGCCTCCACATGCGGGGTGTCAGGCACCATGATGATGACGGCGTCCGCCTGCTCCGCGACCTCCTTGGCCGATTTGCAGGCAATGCCGCCCGCCGCGATCAGCTCGGGCGCAACAGGCGCAACGTCATGCAGGAGCACGCGATGGCCCGCGGCCAGGAGGTGGCCGGCCATCGGCCGTCCCATGGTGCCAAGTCCGATGAAGCCGATGTCGATCATGTCTGCGTTTCCTCACGTCTCGAAAGTCTGTGCCGCATGCCAGGAAAGGCCTTCCAGGGTCGTGGTGCGCGGCTTGTATTCGCAGCCGATCCAGCCGCGATAGCCGATCGCGTCGAGATGGCGGAACAGGAAGGGATAATTGATCTCGCCGGTGCCGGGCTCATGACGGCCGGGATTGTCGGCGAGCTGGATGTGGGCGATCTCAGGCAGATATTCCTGCATGGTGCGGGCGAGATCGCCCTCCATGATCTGCATGTGGTAGATATCGTACTGGACGAACAGGTTGTTCGACCGCACTTCGGAGATGAGCTGGATCGCCTGCTCGGTGCCGTTGAGGAAGAAGCCGGGAATGTCGAGCGTATTAATCGGCTCGACCAGCAGCTTGATGTTCTCCCGCGCCAGGGTCGAGGCCGCAAAACGCAGGTTTCCGACCAGCGTCTCCTGAAGCTCGCGCGGATCGGCATCGTTGGGCGCGATGCCGACGAGGCAGTTGAGCTGCTCGCAGTCGAGCGCCTTGGCATAGTCGATGGCGCCAAACACGCCGTCGCGGAATTCGGCGGCGCGATCGGGCAGGATCGCGATGCCGCGCTCGCCGCCGGCCCAATTGCCTGCGGGAAGATTATGCAGCACCTGTGTCAGCCCGTGCGCCTCGAGCTGCTCGCGCAGCTGCGCCTTGTCGAAATCATAGGGAAAGAGATATTCGACTCCCGAGAAGCCGGCCGCCTTCGCCGCAGCGAAGCGATCGATGAACGGCATCTCGTTGAAGAGCATGGTGAGGTTGGCGGCGAATTTCGGCATGGATGCTCTCCCCTACTCGGCCGGCTGCAGCACGGCGGGCCTGACGGTCCCGACCTCGTCGAGCGGCAGATCCAGCACCTCCTCGAACTCGACGATGTTGTCGATCTCGGTGCCCATCGCGATGTTGGTGACGCGTTCGAGGATGAACTCGACGACGACAGGCACGCGATGCTTCGCCATCAACTCGCGCGCGGTCGCGAATGCAGCCTGCGTGTCCTTGGGGTCGGTGACGCGGATCGCCTTGCAGCCGAGGCCTTCTGCCACCGCAACATGGTCGACGCCGTAGGCACCGATCTCCGGGGAGTTGATGTTCTCGAACGAAAGCTGGACATGGTAATCCATGTCGAAACCGCGCTGGGCCTGGCGGATCAGGCCGAGATAGGAATTGTTCACGACGACGTGGATGTAGGGCAGATTGAACTGCGCCCCGACCGCGAGCTCCTCGATCAGAAACTGGAAGTCGTAGTCGCCGGAGAGCGCGACGATCTCGCGCTCCGGACACGCCGCACGTACGCCAAGCGCAGCGGGCAGCGTCCAGCCGAGCGGCCCCGCCTGCCCGGCATTGATCCAGTTGCGTGGGCGATAGACGCCGAGGAATTGCGCACCAGCAATCTGCGACAGACCGATCACCGTGACATAGGTTGTGTCGCGGCCGAACGCCTTGTTCATCTCTTCATAGACGCGCTGCGGCTTGATCGGGACGTTGTCGAAATGGCTCTTGCGCAGCATCGTCTTCTTGCGGTCGCGGCAAGCCGCGGGCCACGCCTGGCGCTCGCGGAGCTTGCCTGACCGCCGCCACTCCCTGGCGACGGTGACGAACAGTTCGAGCGCAGCCTTGGCATCCGAGACGATGCCGAGATCGGGATTGAACACACGCCCGATCTGGGTCGGCTCGATGTCGACGTGAACGAATTTTCGGCCCTTGGTGTAGGTCTCGACCGAGCCGGTGTGGCGGTTGGCCCAGCGGTTGCCGATGCCGAGCACGAAGTCGGATTCGAGCATCGTGGCGTTGCCATAGCGATGGCTGGTCTGCAGGCCGACCATGCCGGCCATCAGCACGTGATCGTCGGGGATCGCGCCCCAGCCCATCAGCGTCGGCACGACGGGCACGTTGGCGATCTCGGCGAATTCCACCAGCAGGTTCGAGGCATCGGCATTGATGATGCCGCCACCGGCGACGATCAGCGGCCGCTCGGCGGCGTTGAGCATCTCCAGCGCCTTCTCGACCTGCTTGCGGGTCGCGGTCGGCTTGTAGACCGGGAGCGGCTCATAGGTCTCGTCGTCGAACTCGATTTCGGCGAGCTGCACGTCGAGCGGCATGTCGATCAGCACAGGCCCCGGCCTCCCTGAGCGCATCACATGAAACGCCTGGCTGAACACGCGCGGCACCAGCGCCGGCTCGCGTACGGTCACCGCCCATTTGGTCACGGGCTTTGCGATCGACTCGATGTCGACGGCCTGGAAGTCCTCCTTGTAGAGCCGCGCCCGCGGCGCCTGCCCGGTGATGCAGAGGATCGGAATGGAATCGGCGATCGCCGAATAGAGCCCGGTGATCATGTCGGTGCCCGCCGGCCCCGAGGTTCCGATGCAGACGCCGATATTGCCGGCCTTGGCCCGCGTATAGCCCTCGGCCATGTGCGAGGCGCCCTCGACATGCCGCGCCAGAATGTGGCGGATCGAGCCGCGCTTCTTCAGCGCCGAGTAGAGCGGATTGATCGCGGCCCCGGGAACTCCGAAGGCGGTTGAGATGCCTTCCTTCTCCAGAATTCGGACGGCAGCATCGACGGCTCGCATCTTCGCCATATCGGACCTCGCTTGTTTCACGTCAGCGAGCGAGATCATCAGGCGCGAGAGATGCGATCTCAACGAAATCGATTTTATTTTCCACGATGCGGCAGCCGCAGAAAAAGCGCGGTGGTCTCAATCGGTTAGATCGAGATATCCGTGAAAGCAGTTCACTCGAACAGCGGCGCCAGCGCCATCTGCGGCACCAGCACCAGGCCCTTGTCGGTGATGCGAATTTCCGGAATGACCGATAGGGGAATCAAATTGAAGCCCATGTAGGGAATGGTGCAGCCGGCCTCGGCCCATTCCTTCTTCAGCGCCTTGACCTCTTCGGCCACATCAATGACGCGCTTGTCGGACAGGAGCCCCGCGATCGGCAGCGGAACCAGCGCCCTCACCTTGCCGTCGGCGACGACGCAGACGCCACCCTGCTGCTCCCTGATCGCCGCGATCGCGACCTGCATGTCGGCCTCGTTGATGCCGGCGACGATGATGTTGTGACTGTCATGGCCGACGCTGGAGGCGACCGCGCCGCGCTTCAGGCCAAAGTCCTTCAAGAGGCCATGGGCGACGTTGCCGGCCGACTTGCCGTGGCGCTCGACCACCGTGACGAAGCAGAGGCCGTAGCCTGCGAACAGCGACGGCCAGTCCTTCGCGGGCTCGATCTTAACCTTCTCATGGATCAGCGTGATGCCCGGCAGCGCAGTCTTGATCGCGTTGACGGTACACGCCTTCGCCGGCAGCTCCGGCGTCAGCTTGACCTTCTCCGGCAGCTTCACCGTGGCGTAGGCCGCCTTCGGATATTGATAGCGCTGCGACAGCGCCTGATCGAGACGCGGCGTGATCTTGCCGTGCTCGACCACGAGCTCGCCGCCATACCAGGTGCATTGCGGATCGAGATTGTCGTCCATCAGCACGAGATCGGCACGGCGGCCACCGCCGAGGCCACCAATATCGCCATCCATGCCGAAGCGCGTGGCGCCATGGAGCGAGCCCATCGACCAGGCCTGCTCCGGCGACATCCCCGCCTTCACGGCTTCGCGCACCACCCAGTCGAGACCGAACATCATGAGATCGTCGGCATCGCGGTCATCGGTGCAGACCGCGGTGCGCTTGTGCGAGGCGCCGAGCTCGGTGACCGTCCGGATCGCCTGCGGCAGCGAATGCCAGGGCGTCGTTGGCGGTCCGCCGCGCAGGAAAACCCAGACACCGGCGTCGAGCAGATCGTCGGCGATGTCACGGTCAATTGCCTCGTGGGTGTCGGTCACACCGCTCGCCGCATAGGCCGCAACGAATTCGCGGCCGTAGACGTGACCCGACACCGGCCGCCCGCGCTTCAGCGCTGCGGCGAGGATCGCATGGCTACGCTCGTCGCCCATGGTCACCGGGACGAAATCCATCTTCTCGCCGAGCGCGACCGCTTCAGGCCAGCGGTCGAACAATCCGGCGATCTTGTCGGGCGTGAGATCGCCGCCGGCGGTCTCCAGCTCCGCCGACGTGGCCGGCACCGTGCTCGGCACCGTCAGGAAGATCGACAGCGGCGCCTCGCGCGCGTCCTCCAGCATCGCCTCGACGCCGGCGACGTCCATGACGTTGCCGATCTCGTGGCTGTCGCAGAAGATCGTGGTGGTGCCGTTCAGCAGCGCGGCCTCGGCATAGGCGCAGGCCGTCACCATCGAAGATTCGATGTGGATGTGCGGGTCGACGAGGCCCGGCGCGATGATGCCGCCGGCGGCGTCATAGAGCGGAACGTCACTCCACGCCTTCTTCGCCGCACCAGCGGGTTTCACCGCCGCGATCCGGCCGCCTGTGATCCAGACCTCGCGTCCCGGATGGATGCGCTCCGAATAGGTCGAGAGCAGCCGCGCACCAGTGATGACGAGACCCGGCGCAATCCGCGCCGAGGCGACGTCGGCCAGACGCCGGGTCATGCTGTGCAGCGGGGCGACGGCAAAACGGGTCAGCTTGGTCATCAGGACCCTCGCAAGCTGTGAGCTTGGCAATGCTCGCGCCGCTCTTCATGCGGGGCAAGAGCAAATTAAATAGTACGCCTGCTTGCGCATTGGGCAAGAGGCCTCCCTGCTCTCAAAGTTGATGGATAGACGTACTGCATGCTATCATTGTATTTGCGGAATCGACAAACGAAGTTCTGCCAAATACTGAAGCAAGTACATGAAGCTGCAGCAAGAACACTCTGGTGATGATGTTTCTTCTATTTTCGGAACAAATTCTCTGCCCAGTTTGGCGTTGGCAGCGGCATTCAGCCTGACGACACAGCTCATCACCTTCAGCGTTAATGGAGAGCTCGCCCGAGCGGAAGATTCCCCCTCAGCCAAGATCCTTTCGGCCTGTCGTGTTCCGCCGAGCGCGGCGCTGGGAGCAATTCGAAAGACGTCGCCCGAAAGCAAGAAGGGCTACACCTTCATCTTGGCTGCGACGCGCTTCAAGTTCACAGGTGACTACGACCGAGCCATCGAACAGATTGACCAAGCTATCAAGCTCGATCCGGAAAACCCGCGGTTCTATGCGGAGCGGGGTGCTGCCCGTGCAGCGAACCACCAGTTAAGCGAAGCCAGGGAAGACCTCGATCACGCCATCAGCCTCGATGCCAGTTCATCCGTTGCCTTTCTCGAGCGGGGGGCGCTCTACACGAACATGAGCGAATTTGGCCGTGCCATCGTGGACTTCGGCGAAGCTATCAAGCTCTATCCCGGCAATGCTCGCGGCTACCTACTTCGGGGTTCGGCCTTCTTGGATATGCAAGAGTATGACCGGGCGATCGAAGATATCGACCAGTCGATCAGATTAGATCCCTTGTGTCCGGCCGGCTTCAATGCAAGGGCTCTTGCCTACGAGCTGAAGGGTCGGCGCGATCTTGCCCTGGCCGACTACGATAGGGCCATTGAACTCGATCCGTCCCCCGGAAATGCCTTCGTCTTCATACGTCGGGCTTCCTCTTATCGAGGAAAACGAGACTACGATCGCGCCATTCAGGACCTCGGCCAGGCGCTGAAACTCGAGCCCCGGAATGCCCGGGCGCTGAACGGCCGCTGCATCGTCCGTTCGATCGCGGGCGCCTTTGACGACGCCCTCGCCGATTGCAATGACGCCTTGCAGATACGGCCTCGCGATGCCTTAATTCTCGATAGCCGCGCCCTTTCTTCGCTTTTGAAGGGAGCACTCGACGATTCCCTTGCCGACTATGACGCTGCACTCCGCATTGACCCGCGACTTGCCGTCTCGCTGTACGGGCGTGCGATCGCCAGGCGCCGCAAGGGCGACATCCCTGGCAGTGAAGCCGATCTTGCAGCGGCACAAGCCATTAGACCAAACGTGTCAGATTACATGGCGCGATATGGACTCAACTGACACAGACCTCATGAATGCCGGGGCGGCCGGGAACGGTATCATTGCAGTCCCTAAACCCGTCCTTCGCGCGAGTTCCGCCGTCTCCGCGGCGGTTCGGCAGCAGCCTTGACCCGAATCCGCACCGATCCGCCTTTCGGTTGCTCCTCAATTTCGAAGGCATTCGTCTTCCGCACGAGGTCGCTCAGCTTGCGGGAGCCGAAGGTCCTGGAATCGAAATCGGGGGCCAGCGCGATCAGTCGTTTTCCCATTTCGCCGAGATCGACCCAGCCGTCTTCGCTCTCCATCTGGGCGATGGCGGTCTTGATCATGGGGGTGGCCGCATCGGGCGGCTGGAGCGGCTGCTGCTTGGAAGCGGAATCTTGGTTGTTCGCGGTACCGCCGCGCAGATTCTCGGTATAGACGAATCTACGACAGGCCTGCCGAAAACTCTCCGGTGTCTTCTGCTCGCCGAAGCCAAAGACATCAATGCCCTGCTCCCGGATGCGGGCGGCCAGCCGGGTAAAGTCGCTGTCGGACGACACCAGGCAGAAGCCATCGAACCGCCCGCTGTGAAGCAGGTCCATCGCGTCGATGACAAGCGTGATGTCTGATGCATTCTTCCCGGTCGTATAGGCGAACTGCTGCTGCGGAATGATGGCGTGCTTCGAAAGGATATCCGCCCAGGCCTTGGATCGCGCATTGGAGAAATCGCCGTAGATGCGGCGAACGCTGGCCTCGCCGATCTTGGCAATCTCCTCGAACAGTCCGTCCGCGATCTTTGCCGAGGCATTGTCAGCATCGATCAGGACAGCGAGACGGGGCGAGCGAACTTCCGACGGCATGGCATGTCCCCACAAGATGGACGCAGCATCGAAAGATGCGTGCGTCGGAACGACTAATCCTCGTTCGCCTTGAACCGGCCGAGCCCCTTCAGCACGAAAGGCGCCAGCAGCGCGATCAGTGCGATGGCAAGCAGCGTCGCCGAGATCGGGCTCTGCAGCAGCGTCATGGGATCGCCGAGGCTGATCGCGAGCGCGCGACGCAGCTGGCTCTCGGCGATCGGGCCGAGGATCAGGCCGACCACGACGGGTGCGATCGGAAAATCGAACCGGCGCATCAGGAAGCCGAGCACGCCGAAGCCTGATAGCATCGACAATTCCACCACCGACGGCTTTGCCGCGATGGTGCCCATGGTCGCGAACACGAGGATGCCGGCATAGAGCCAGGGCTGCGGGATCGCGAGCAGCCGCACCCACAGGCCGACCAGCGGCAGGTTGAGCACCAGCAGCATGCAGTTGGCGATGAACAGGCTGGCGATCAGGCCCCACACCAGGTCCGGTCGCTCGGCGAACAGCAGCGGCCCCGGGTTGAGGCCGTATTGCTGGAAGCCCGCCAGCATCATCGCGGCCGTCGCCGAGGTCGGCAGGCCCAACGTCAGCAGCGGCACCAGCGTGCCGGCAGCGGAGGCGTTGTTGGCGGCCTCGGGCCCGGCGACGCCTTCGATCGCGCCCTTGCCGAATTCTTCGGGATGCTTCGTCAGCCGCTTCTCGGTCGAATAGGACAGGAAGGTCGGGATTTCCGCGCCGCCTGCCGGCAGCGCACCGATCGGGAAGCCGAACATGGTGCCGCGCAGCCACGGCTTCCATGAGCGCTTCCAGTCCTCCTTCGTCATCCACAGCGAGCCGCGCACCGGCTCGAGCTTTTCCTCTGTGTGGTGGCGGCGCGACGCGACATAGAGCGCTTCACCCACCGCGAACAGACCGACCGCCAGCGTCGTCACCTCGACGCCGTCGAGCAGCTCCGGGACGCCGAACGCAAGCCGCGCCTGCCCCGTCAGCTTGTCGATGCCGACGAGGCCGAGCGTCAGGCCGATGAAGAGGCTGGTGAGACCGCGAATGGGGGAATCGCCGAAGGTGGCAGACACCGTGACGAAGGCTACGCACATCAGCGCGAAGTAATCCTCGGGGCCAAACCGCACGGCAAAATCGACCAGCCATGGCGCGAGGAAGGCAAGCCCGATCGTGGCGATGGTGCCGGCGACGAAGGAGCCGATCGCCGAGGTCGCGAGTGCCGGCCCGCCGCGGCCGGCCTTGGCCATCTTGTTGCCTTCCAGCGCGGTCGCCATCGAGGCGCTCTCGCCGGGCGTGTTGATCAGGATCGCCGTGGTCGAGCCGCCATACATGCCGCCGTAATAGATGCCCGCGAACATGATCAGCGAGCCGCCGGGGTCGAGCTTGTAGGTGACGGGCAGCAGCAGCGCGACGGTCAGTGCGGGGCCGATGCCGGGCAGCACGCCGACGGCGGTGCCGAGGAACACGCCGATCATCGCGTAGAGCAGGTTCATCGGCTGAATGGCGACGGCCATGCCGTGCGCCAGCGCCGCAAAGGTATCCATCACAGCAATCGCTCCAGCGGGCCGGTCGGAAGGCTCAGCGTCAATAACCGGTCGAACGCGAGATAGATCAAAATCGACATCACGAGGGCGATGATCGAATCCATCAGGATAGCGCGGCGTCCAAACGCCGCCGACGTCGTCACGAACAGCGCCGAGGTCGCCAGGATGAAGCCGCCGCCAAAGCCGACGATGGCGATCAGCAGCGCGAGGCCGACGAGGATCAGGACCACCGGGACCGGATCGGTGCTCTCGCGCGCCGGCAGATTGCCGCGCAACGCATCAACGAAGTTGCCGATCGCGAGCAGCGCAAGGCCAATTGCGACCACGACCGGCATCGCCTCCGGCCCCATGCCGTACATCGCGGTCGACTGCAGGCCGCGCGCGTCGAAGACCAGCACCGCGGCGACAGCTGCGAGCAACGCTGCGATGACGATGCCGGCGCGATCGACGCGCCGCGGCGGCTGAGCCGGATCGCCAGACGCGCGATCTCGGGTCATGACTTGACGAGGCCGACCGACTTCAACACGTCGGTGACGCGGACCGTTTCCTTCTTCAGGAAGTCGGCGAAGGCATCGCCGCCGAGATAGGCGTCCTCCCAGCCTTTCTGCTTGAGAATCTCCTTCCAGGCGTCCGACTTCACCATCTTCTCGACCGCATCGCTCAGGGTCTTCTTCTGCTCGGGCGTGATGCCGGGAGGCGCCACCACCGAACGCCAGTTGGCGATCACGAGGTCTATGCCCTGCTCCCTGAAGGTCGGGATATCACTGCCAGGGATGCGCTTCTCGGAGGTCACGCCGATCGCGCGCAGCTTGCCGGACTTGATCTGGCCTTCATATTCGCTGAGGCCCGAAATGCCCGCGGTGACCTTGCCACCAAGGATCGCGGCGAGCGACTCGCCGCCGCCGGAGAACGGGATGTAGTTGATCTTCTTGGCGTCGGCGCCGACGGCGCCGGCAAACAACGCCGCCATCACATGGTCGACACCGCCGGCCGAGCCGCCGGCGAAGGTCACCTTGGCGATATCGGCCTTGACCGCAGCGGCGAGATCCTGCGCGGTCTTGATCGGCGAATTCGCGGGCACCACGATCACCTGGATTTCCTCGGTCAGGCGCGCGATCGGCGTCACCTGCTCGAGCGTCACCGGCGACTTGTTCATGGCGAGCGCGCCGACCATGACAAAGCCGTTGACCATCAGCTGGTTGCCGTCGCCCTTGGCACCGTTGACGAATTGCGCGATGCCGACACTGCCGCCCGCACCGGGGACGTTGGTGACCTGTACGCTGCGCGCGACACCGGAGGCCACCAGCGCCTGCTGCATCGAGCGCGCTGTCTGGTCCCAGCCGCCGCCGGGAGCCGCCGGCGCCATCACCTTGAGCTCGAGCTGCTGGGCCAAGGATGGCGTCGCTGCCGCAAGGGTCAGCGCAACAGCTGCGCCGGCAAGGCGCGCGGAAAAATGGAACATAAGGACGCTCTCCTGGATCATGCGGACGTTTGCCGCATTGTGTCGTTTGGTCGCATATCAACCAAAACGGCCGACGCTGTCCAGCCATCGCCCAGGGGTTTTGGCTCAGCGGGGTGTCGGGAGCACACCGCCGAGGGCAGCCGTCAGTTCGGCGGCGACATCCCGGACGATTTGCCCGATTTCCGGCAACCTCTGATCGGTCAACCGGCTGGTCATGCCGGAGACGGAAATCGCCGCGAGCGGCTCGGCGCAGTCGTTGTAGACCACCGCCGCAATACAGCGCAGGCCCATGCAGGCCTCCTCGTCGTCGAGCGCAAAGCCCTGCTTGCGGATCTTTTCGAGTTCCCTGAACAGGTCGCTCGGCCGTACGATCGACTTCTCGGTCAGGCGGGGCATGCCGTGATGGCGGATGACAGCGCCGACGTCCTCGTCGGAATAGGTCGCGAGCACCGCCTTGCCGACGCCCGACGTCACCATGGCGACACGGCCGCCGACCTGGGTCAGCGAGCGCATGATCTCGCGGCTTTCCATGCGGGTCAGCACGATGATGAATTCGTCGTCGACCACGGCGAGGTTGGCCGTCTCGCGGGTGAGATCGCGCAGCTTGCGGAGGTAGGGGATCGCTTGCGTGGAGAAATTACGCCGCCGGGCAAAGCTCGCGCCCACGGTGAAGGCGCGCGAGCCGACATGCCATTTGGATTCGGCGCCGTCGAACCGAACGAAGCGACGGCTTTCCAGCGTTGCGAGCAGGCGATGCACGGTCGAGGTGGACAACCCTGTGCGGATCGCCAGATCGCTCAGGCGGTAGCCTGCGTCGTCCTCAGCCAGCGTTTCCAGGATCGACAGCGCACGATCAACGGACTGCACGCCGCCGTCGCGTGTCTCAGGCTCATGGTCGGCCGTGGATCTCGGCTCGACGGTCCTGCGGCGGATCACGTTTTTCCTCATCGCGACCTGCATATCAGCCAGTCAGACGATTGACGCTCGTGCCGTGAAACTTTCCCGCATCGTGGGAAATGTCGCCCCGGCCTTCACCGGAGCGACATTTTTTGTTGACAGCTCAGAGCAGCCCGGCCCCGCGCGCCCACTTGTACTTGGCGCCGAGCACCTCGACCGGCAGCTCGGTCGAGTACGCATAGGCCGGGATGCCGTTCTGGTAGAGATATTCGGCGGCTTCCTCGACCTCGACGTCGCCGGCGAGCGAGGCGACGATCGGCTTCACGAAGCCCTTGGCCTCCATCTCCTTCTTCACCTCGACCATGTTGCGGGCGAACACCATCGGCGGCGTGACGATGGTGTGCCAGTAGCCGAGGATCAGCGAATGGATGCGCTCGTCCGAAAGGCCGAGCTTCACCGTGTTGACGTAGGTGATCGGCGGCTCGCCGCCGGTGATATCCACAGGATTTCCGGCCGCGCCGAACGGCGGGATGAACTTGCGGAAGGCCGCATCGAGATCCGGCGGCATCGACATCAGCGACAGGCCGTTGTCGACGCAGCTATCCGACAGCAGCACGCCCGAGCCGCCGGCACCGGTGATGATCAGCACGTTCTCGCCCTTCGGCGTCGGCAGCACCGGCACGCCACGGGCGAATTCGAGCAGCTGCCGCAGGCTGCGGGCGCGGATCACGCCCGACTGCGCCAGCACGTCTTCGTAGATCTTGTCGTTACCGGCGAGCGCGCCGGTGTGCGAGGACGCCGCCTTGGCGCCGGCCGAGGTGCGGCCGGCCTTGAGCACGACGACCGGCTTCTTCTTGGAAACGCGCTTGGCGGCTTCCGCGAAGGCGCGGCCGTCCTTGAGATCCTCGCAGTGCTGCGCGATCAGGTTGGTGTTCGGGTCCTGCTCGAAGAAGGCGAGCAGATCGTCCTCGTCGATGTCGGACTTGTTGCCGAGGCCGACAATGGCGGACACGCCCATTTTCGCCGAGCGCGAGAAGCCGATGATGGCCATGCCGATACCGCCCGACTGCGACGACAGCGCCGCGTGGCCCTTGACGTCATAGGCCGTGCAGAAGGTCGCGCAGAGATTGGCGGGCGTATAATAGAAGCCGTAGATGTTCGGCCCCATCAGGCGGATGTCGTACTTCTTGCCGACCTCGACGATCTCGGCCTGCAGCTCCGGCGCACCGGCTTCCGCGAAGCCCGACGGGATCAGCACCGCACCGGGGATTTTCTTCTCGCCGCACTCGGTGAGTGCCGCAGCGACGAACTTGGCGGGGATCGCGAACACGGCCGTGTCGATCACGCCGGGCACGTCCTTGACACTCTTGTAGGCCTTGTAGCCGAGGATCTCGGCGGCCTTGGGATGGATCGGGTAGATGTCGCCCTTGTAACCGCCGTTGATGAGGTTCTTCATCACGGAGTTGCCGATCTTGCCGTCCTCGGCGGAGGCGCCGACCACGGCGACCGCCTTCGGCTGCATGATGCGATTCATGGCCGCGACGATCTCTTCGGTCGGGCGCGGCTTGGGCTTCGGCACATAGGCGAAGTCGACGACGATGCGGACGTCGGCGGCAGTGGCCCCCTTCGCCGTCGCGAACACCGGATTGAGGTCGAGTTCGACGATTTCAGGGAAATCGGTGACGAGCTGCGAGACCTTGACGATGATTTCGGCCAGAGCGGTGCGGTTCACCGGCTCGCCGCCGCGCACGCCCTTCAGGATCTCATGCGCCTGGATGCCGTCGAGCATCGAGAGCGCGTCTTCCTTGGTCGCGGGCGCGAGGCGGAAGGTGATGTCCTTGAGCACCTCGACCAGCACGCCGCCGAGGCCGAAGGCGACCAGCTTGCCGAACGAGCCGTCGGTGATCGAGCCGACGATGACCTCGGTGCCGCCGGCCAGCATCTGCTGCACCTGGACGCCTTCGATCTTGGCATCGGCCTTGTATTTCTTGGCGTTGGAGAGAATGGTCTCGTAGGCCTTCTCGGCGTCCTCAACATTCTTGAGGCCGACGATGACGCCGCCGGCTTCGGTCTTGTGGAGAATGTCCGGCGAGACGATCTTCATCACGACCGGGAAGCCCATCGAGGAGGCCATCTTGCCGGCCTCGCCCGCCGACTTGGCCACGCCCTCCTTCGGCACCGGAATGCCGTAGGCGTCGCAGACCAGCTTGCCTTCCGGGGCCGTCAGGCTGGTGCGGTTGTCCGCCTTGACCTGGTCAAGCACCTTGCGGACGGCATCTTTGGAATTGGACATGTGGCTTCTCCCTTGACCTCAGTTCGTTCTTTTCAAAGCGCGCGCGTGGTTGCGGCTGCCCGTGATGCTTGCCATTCGCCGCGCTCTGTTCCATGTCGCGGAGCGGAGCGGCATAAAGCCCGAGACTACTCCGCCGCCTTGGATCAAAAATGGCTGGCGATGGCATTTGGTATGCCAGAAGCCAACTTGTCAAGCTGTCGCGTTGCTTAGAACGCCGCAAAAAATAGCCGCCTTGACATTCTGGCATGTGGTATGCCAAAAACTTTCCCGTTAATATTCCTGTAAAAGACGACTCCCACTGGAGGAGATTCGTCGTGTCACTACGGAAACCAACCAAGGCGTTGCCGAACATGGCCGAGGCAGACATCGCAATCGTTCGCATTGCCCCGGAGAGCAGCTTCAAGAACAAGGCGTATGACGCCTTGAAGGAAGCCATCCTCAAGATGGACATCTACTCGACGCCCGAGCCGGTGATGCTGGACGAGCGCGCGTTGTCCGAACGCCTGGGCGTCAGCCGCACCCCGATCCGCGAAGCCATCGCGATGCTGGAGCAGGACGGCTTCGTGAAGACGGTTCCGCGCCGCGGCATCATGGTGGTGCGCCGGACCAAGAGCGAGATCGTCGACATGATCCGCGCCTGGGCGGCGCTGGAGAGCATGGCCGCGCGCCTCATCACCACGACTGCACGCAAGAAGGACATCACGGCGCTGCGCGACTTCTTCAAGGATTTCGGCAAGGACCGCCTGCCCGAGGATCACGTCGAGGAATACTCCAAGGCCAACATCGCGTTCCACCAGGCGCTGATCTCGCTGTCTGAATCGCCTGTCCTGGTCGACCTCACCAACGACCTCCTGCTCCACGTGCGCGGCTATCGCCAGCTGACCATCGGACGCAAGGACCGCACCGCGACCTCCCTGCCCGAGCATCTCGGCATGATCGAAGCACTGGAGGCCCGCGACACCGAGCTCGCCGAGAAGCGCGCCCGCGACCACACTCTCGGCCTTGCCGCTTACGTCGAAGCGCACGGTCAGGAGCTCTTCACTTAGCAACGTTCACCAGAAGGGCGAACAATTCGCCCCACTACTTGAGACCAGGGAGACAAGGCCCATGCTGAATACCGCGACCAAGTCCGAGGCACCGGGCACCGAGCAGGAGCTGACGGATGGCTTCCATCTCGTCATCGACGCGCTCAAGCTGAACGGCATCAACACCATCTATAATGTGCCGGGCATCCCGATCACGGATTTGGGCCGCATGGCGCAGGCCGCCGGCATTCGCGTGATCTCCTTCCGCCACGAGCAGAACGCCGGTTACGCCGCAGGCATCGCCGGCTATCTCACCAAGAAGCCCGGCGTCTGCCTCACGGTCTCCGCGCCCGGCTTCCTCAACGGTCTCACCGCGCTCGCGCACGCCACCACCAACTGCTATCCGATGATCCTGGTCTCGGGCTCTTCCGAGCGCGAAATCGTCGACCTCCAGCAGGGCGACTACGAGGAAATGGACCAGCTCGCGATTGCAAAGCCGCTGTGCAAGGCGGCCTATCGCGTGCTGCACGCCCAGGACATCGGCATCGCGTTCGCCCGCGCCATTCGCGCCGCGGTCTCGGGCCGTCCGGGCGGCGTCTATCTCGACCTCCCCGCAAAACTGTTCGGCCAGGTGATGAACACCGAGGCCGGCCAGAAGTCGCTGGTCAAGGTGATCGACGCGGCGCCCGCGCAGATCCCCTCGCCTGCATCCGTGAAGCGCGCGCTTGATGTTCTGAAGAGCGCAAAGCGTCCGCTCATCATCCTCGGCAAGGGCGCGGCCTACGCGCAGGCCGATGAAGAGATCAAGAGCTTCGTCGAGAAGAGCGGCGTGCCGTTCCTCCCGATGAGCATGGCCAAGGGTCTCCTCCCCGACACCCATCCGCAGTGCGCAGGTGCAGCCCGCTCGACGGTGTTGAAGGACTCCGACGTCGTCATGCTGATCGGCGCACGCCTGAACTGGCTGCTCTCGCACGGCAAGGGCAAGAGCTGGGGCGAAACCCCGAAGAAGTTCATCCAGGTCGACATCGAGCCGCGTGAGATGGACTCCAACGTCGAGATCGTCGCGCCCGTCGTCGGCGACATCGGCTCGGTCGTCTCGGCCTTCAACCAGGCCATCGCTACGGGCTGGACCGCCCCACCTGCGGAATGGACCAAGGCGATCACCACCAAGCGCGACGAGAACGTCGCCAAGATGGCGCCGAAGCTCATGAACAACAAATCGCCGATGGATTATCATGGCGCGCTCGGCGTTCTGAAGAACGTCATCAAGGAGCACCCCGAGGCGATCCTCGTCAACGAAGGCGCCAACACGCTCGATCTCGCCCGCGGTGTCATCGACATGTATCGCCCGCGCAAGCGTCTCGACGTCGGCACCTGGGGCGTCATGGGCATCGGCATGGGCCAGGCGATCGCCGCCGCGCTCGAGACCGGTCATCCCGTGCTCGCGGTGGAAGGCGACTCGGCGTTCGGCTTTTCCGGCATGGAGGTCGAGACGATCTGCCGCTACAACCTTCCGATCTGCGTCGTCATCTTCAACAATGACGGCATCTATCGCGGCACCGACGTCAACGGCGCCAACGACGATCCCGCGACGACCGTGTTCGTCAAGGGCGCGCGCTACGACAAGATGATGGAAGCCTTCGGCGGCGTCGGCGTGAATGCCACCTCGCCCGACGAGCTCAAGCGCGCCGTCAACGAAGCCATGAAGTCCGGCAAGCCGACGCTCATCAACGCGGTGATCGATCCGGCCGCGGGCTCGGAGAGCGGCCGCATCGGCAACCTCAATCCGCAGAGCGTTCTGCAAAAGAAGAAGTAAGTCCACCCCTCAACCCTTTATTCCCTGCGGTTGGCAGGGGCAGACAGAGTACGGAGCAACATCATGACCAAAGCGCTCGAGGGCGTTCGCATTCTCGACTTCACCCACGTTCAATCGGGTCCGACCTGCACGCAGCTGCTGGCCTGGTTCGGCGCCGACGTGATCAAGGTGGAACGCCCGGGCGTGGGTGACATCACCCGCGGCCAGCTGCAGGACATCCCGAACGTGGACAGCCTGTATTTCACCATGCTGAACCACAACAAGCGCTCGATCACGCTCGACACCAAGAACCCCAAGGGCAAGGAAGTCCTGACCGAGCTGATCAAGAAGTGCGACGTGCTGGTCGAGAACTTCGGACCCGGCGTGCTCGACCGCATGGGCTTCCCCTGGGAGAAGATCCAGGCGATCAACCCGAAGATGATCGTCGCCTCGATCAAGGGGTTCGGCCCCGGACCGTACGAAGACTGCAAGGTCTATGAGAACGTCGCGCAGTGCACCGGCGGCGCCGCTTCCACCACCGGCTTCCGCGACGGCCTGCCCCTCGTCACCGGCGCGCAGATCGGCGATAGCGGCACCGGCCTGCATCTGGCGCTCGGCATCGTCACCGCGCTCTACCAGCGCACGCATTCGGGCAAGGGCCAGCGCGTCACTGCCGCGATGCAGGACGGCGTGCTCAACCTCGCCCGCGTCAAGCTGCGCGACCAGCAGCGCCTCGCCCACGGCCCGCTCAAGGAATACAGCCAGTTCGGCGAAGGCATTCCGTTCGGCGACGCGGTGCCGCGCGCCGGCAACGATTCCGGCGGTGGCCAGCCCGGCCGCATCCTGAAGTGCAAGGGTTACGAGACCGATCCCAACGCCTACATCTACTTCATCACCCAGGCTCCGGTCTGGGAGAAGATCTGCGACGTGATCGGCGAGCCTACCTGGAAGACCGATCCGAACTACGCCAAGCCGGCGGCCCGCCTGCCGCGCCTCAACGAGATCTTCGCCCGCATCGAGCAGTGGACGATGACCAAGACCAAGTTCGAGGCGATGGAAATCCTCAACAAGGACGACATCCCCTGCGGCCCGATCCTGTCGATGAAGGAGATCGCCGAAGACCAGTCGCTGCGCGCGACCGGCACCGTGGTCGAGGTCGACCACCCCACCCGTGGCAAGTACATCTCGGTCGGCAACCCGATCAAGCTGTCGGACAGCGCGAGCGAGGTCACCCGCTCCCCGCTGCTCGGCGAGCACACCGACGAGATCCTGCGCTCGGTGCTCGGCTTCAGCGATCATCAGGTCGCCGAGATCCACAAGTCCGGCGCCCTCGACCCGCCGCAGAAGCAGGCCGCTGAGTAAGCGGCTAGCATTGAACGAGACAAAAGGGCCGCCCGAAGGGGCGGCCCTTTCTGCATTGGGGCGTCGGCAGGCGGAGGACCAACCCCAAAAGTTGGAAAACAACCCCATGCACAGTAGCATCCCCTTGGCATCACAGGGATTCCTGATCCAGAAAATCACTTTGCCTGGTCGGGCAAAACAGGTCCTCGGAAGAGCGAACACGCCGCCGGTACTTACGGCGTCCGTTTGCCGCGGCCTCTTGTTGGCGCCGGGCGAGAGGCTCACCTGCGAGCCCTGGCCGCAATCAACGCCGAATTGAAGCGGGCCCCTAGGAACCGACAGTGTTCCGCCCAGTTGTCTTCTGGCACGGCGCATCCTTGTGAGCGCGGCCGGCCATCCGACGACACGTCAATCGCTCCCGGCCCGCGAGCTGAACACGCCGCGTCAGGCGCGTTTCCACATCGCACCCGTCTTGCCCACATTGAGGTCAACATGACGAGAGATCATCCCGCGTCCTGGGCTCTGCGGGAAGCCAACAAGGCATTCAAGCCGGTCGAGACCAAGAAGCCGATGACCGACTATGCGAAGGCGCAGCAATCCCATCAGGACAATCGCGAGCGCCTGAAAGCGGAACGACTGGCCCGAGAGGCGCAGCAGGAACATCTTCCCAGATAAAGGAATGCCGGTGCCGCGCTATTATTGCGCCGTCAGGGACGACTCGGCACTCGCCGCGGACGAAGAAGGATTGACCCTGGCGAACCAGAGGGCCGCCGAAACGTGGTCCGGGCCTGATGATGCTTCGGAAGACCGCTTCGCTCGCTTCCTTCAAAGCATCGAGAGAACGACCACCCCATCCTCAAGCTCGCCGGAAGCCAGCCGCGCCCGTGCGATACGCTCGAACTCGGTCCGATACTTTTGAAGATAGCTGAACGCCTGCTTCTGCGTCTGAAAGGTCGTCGCAAGACGGCAGAGCTGTCGGCCTGCGCCGAGCGCAAGGAAGAAGGTGATTGTGCCGCCGCTATCGGGTTTGATCCTAGGCACGATCCGCACTCTTTCGCATGTGAACGGCCCTTTCCAGATTGTCGTCTGCACCGTCGTGTCAGGCTATCTCGGCAATTTCCTCGTGCGCTTCTTCGGGGCCGGCACCGGCGATGATGCGCGCAGACCGGCATCGGCCGCTTCCCTGGCCTCACGCAGCTCGCGCAGCCGCGCCATGTTCTTGCGGATGTCGACAGCGCGCCTTTCGACATCGGCGATCGCCCGCGCGCCGTCTTCGGCGGCCAGGCGCTGCCGCTCGGACCGTGCGATGGACTCGGGCGACGGCTCGGCCGATTTCCTGGCGCTCATCTCTTCGCGCTCATCTTTCGCCTGCTCGGCAACGGAAAGAACCCGCTCAATCCTCACGATCGAGCGGGTCGCACAGCCGTTTCAGTACATCCGTGAAACGGCCTTACAGAACTCACGCCAGCGAGAGATTCTCAGCGCTGACCTTGCCCCGCATCTTGTCGGTCTTGGCCTCGAAGTTGACCTTCTGGCCCTCGGCGAGACCCGCAAGACCAGCCCGCTCGACCGCGCTGACGTGAACGAACACGTCATTGCCGCCGTCGTCGGGTTGAATGAATCCGAAGCCCTTCTGGCCGTTGAACCACTTCACAGTACCTGTCGTCATTCTCTTCTCCAAAGCGCATGGGCGCGCATTCCGCGTGACGCTCACGCAGATCGATTCAATTCGTCGATGTCTCTGGAAAAGGAGCCCGCAGGCGCATTCAACAAGCACAGCGGCTGAACGAACAACAGGGAGCGTATACCCCACCATCGACCTTAGCAAGGCTTCGGGCGGATTTAATCGCGCAGCCTCATTGGAACCTTTGCTTGTTTGATATCTCGCAGCAAAGGCATCCGATGCGGACAGAGCAGTTATCACCTCGGCGGACGTATCCGCCATCACGTCGGATCGGCGTCATCGCAGGTTCTGCGCATGCTTAAGAGAACAGGCTTGATTTCAGCCTGCGCTCATCGGCCTCGGCCGCCAAGTTGCCTGATTGATCAGGCGCGCATCCTGAAGCAAGCTGCCGGCAAACGAATGGGAGGTCAGCATGTCACTGCTCGGCAAGGCCGCCGTCGCGATGTGGTGGAGCGTTCGCCCCGAGCAGCGCACCGAGTTCGGCGACTGGCATTCACACGAGCACTTTCCGGAGCGGATGAGCATTGCCGGCTTCCGGCGCGGATCGCGCTGGACCAGTACGACGGACGCGGAAGGCTTCTTCGTGCTCTACGAACTGGAGCAGTACGAGGTTCTCACATCGACAGGATATCTCGACCGGCTCAACGCGCCGACGCCGTGGTCGACGAAGATGATGCCGCATCATCTCGGCATGGTTCGCAGCCAGTGCCGGATCATCGCGAGCTTTGGCGGCGGCGTCGCGACGGCGCTTGCGACCATCAGGCTGTCGCCCCAGGTTGGACGGGAGACGGTGCTTCAAGCACACCTCTCGGAGACGCTGGGCACATTGGCGCAGCAGCCAGGACTGACCGGTGGCCATCTCCTCCTGACCGATACGCCGAGGACGAGCTCTCCCACGACGGAGCAGCAGATCCGCGGCAGGGACGGCGCTGCCGACTGGATCGTGCTGCTGTCGGGATACGATGCCGATGTCGTCGAGGACGTGATCACCGGCCAGCTCTCCCCGCCATCGCTTCACGCCGCCGGTGCGCGCGACGACATCAAGACTGGCCGCTATCGGCTCGGCTTCACGATGACAGCGCAGGATGTCGCAACCGTCTAGCGACCCGGCCGGACGCCTTCTCAAAAAAATCGAGGACGCCTGTCGGATCGGCGACGTTCCCGTCGTCCTCGTGACATGGTTGGGCCATAGACGCCAGTGTCGGGCCCATCAATTGGAAAAGGATCAAGAAACATGCCTGGCACTGTCCGCCTGCACCGTGTTCTCGCCACCAGCCCGCAAAAAGTCTATCGCGCCTTCCTGGAGGCCGATGCGATGGCGAAATGGCTGCCGCCGAACGGCTTCACCTGCACCGTGCATCATTTCGAGCCCAAGGTCGGCGGAACGTTCAAGATGTCGTTCCGCAACTTCACGACGGGCAATGGCCATTCGTTCGGCGGCGAATTTCTCGAGCTCGTGCCCGGCGAACGTCTCCGCTACACCGACAGGTTCGACGATCCCAACCTGCCCGGCCAGATCCAGGTGACGGTGATCCTGAAGAAGGTCTCGGTCGGCACCGAGATCGACATCACGCAGTCAGGCCTTCCCGACGTCATTCCCGTCGAAGCCTGCTATCTCGGCTGGCAGGAATCGCTGCGCAATCTGGCGAAGCTCGTCGAGCCCGAGATCAATCAGTAGCGCGACAAGGCGGAGCGCGCGCCTCGTCCTTCGAGACGACCGCTCCGCGGTCTCCTCAGGATGAGGCAGCATCGGTGCCCGTTGGAAACTGAGGCCACGCGCTCCGTCCTCATCCTGAGGGCCCGCCAAAGGCGGGCGTCTCGAAGGATGCGCCGCCGAGCGCCCTACGCCTTCGGCTTGAGTCCGCCGTCGGCGGTCCACTTGTCCGGATCGGGACTGTGCCCGATCAGCGCGAGGCCATAGGCGATCGACTCGAACTGGTCGCCCGACATCAAGCGCTCGTTGCCGAACCGGTCGGCGAACAGTTTTCTCACCGCTGGCACGAACGACGTGCCGCCGGTCAGGAACACCTTCTCCACCTCGCGCGCGGGGATGCCGGCCTCGGCCAGCACCTTGTCGACGGTCCCACCCAGCCGGGCGATGTCGTCGGCAATCCAGGCGTCAAAGTTCTTCCGCGTGATGGTCGAGCCGATGTCGACGCCGCCGCCCTTGAAGCGGAAGTCGACCTCGTCCTGCGCCGACAGCGCGACCTTCGCGTCGGACACCGCGCGATAGAGCGAAAAGCCGAGGTCGAGGTCGACGATGGTGATGAAATCCTCGAGCAGCTTCGGCTTCAGCGCGGTCTTCGCGAGGTCGCGGAGCTCGCGAAGATCGCCGTTGCTCTTCATCATCGCCAGCTGATGCCAGCGCGCGAGGTTGGTGTAATGTCCGCTCGGCACCGGCAGCACCTTGTCGAAGGAGCGGAAGCTGGAGCCCTTGCCGAGCCGCGGCGAGACGACATGGTCGACGATGCGATAGTCGAACGTGTCGCCGGCAATGCCGATACCGGCGTGCCCGAGCGGCTCGGCACGCAAGGCACCCCCTGCGCGCGAAAAGCGCATCACCGAGAAGTCGCTGGTGCCGCCGCCGAAATCGGCGACCAGCACGGTGGCATCGCGCTCCAGCCGCCGGGCAAAGGAGAACGCCGCGCCGACGGGCTCGTAGACATAGCGCGCATGGCCGGCCCCCAGGCGCTCGAACGCGGCGCGGTAGCGCTGCATCGCCAGCGCCTCGTCGGGATTGCCGCCGGCAAAACGCACGGGCCGGCCGACCGTGATGTTGGAGGTCTCGAAGCCGAACTTCTCGCCCCCATGGCGCGCCAAGGTTCGCAGGAACGCCGCCAGGATGTCCTCGAACTTGAAGCGCTGCCGGAACACCTGGGTGGTCTGGAAGCTGCTGCTGGCGGCAAAAGTCTTGAACGATTGGAGGAAACGGTAGACGTGGCGGCCCTCGAGGAATGTCTCGATCGCCCACGGGCCGCCCTCGGCCTGAGCGCCGGCGCCCGGCCGGTCCTCCCAGAAGCACAGGGCGGACACGTAGACGCTGTGGCGCTGGCCGCCGTGGTCGAAGCGGATGGCCTCGACCCGGCGGTCGTCTGCCGCAAGAGCAACGACCGTATTGCTGGTCCCAAAATCGATGCCGATCGAGACGGCGGGCGGGGCGCTCGACATGAACCACTCTGACAGATGATTGGAAGGGGGCAGACCACTAACGGCTTTGACCCGGCCTGCCAAGACCTCGGCCATCGCCGCCTTTTCAGGGAGACACCTTGGTCGGCCGCCGATTCCAGAGCTTTCCGCGTCCAACGGAGCCATTTCGACCGGCTCTAGCCCTTTTTCCGGGGCTTTTTACTCCCGGGGCGGCCGCATTAACCCGGCATTATGCTGCAATGCGGCGCACCCTATGCTGCTATGCAAACAAATGCATAGACGTTGGCATCTGGTATACATAGATTGTCCTTCGAAACGAGACACCAGAACTGACCGTCTCGAGAAAAGGATTTCCAATGGCCAAGACCGCTTCCGTCGCTTTCGCTCCCTCCGCCTCGCTGTTCAGCCGCTTTCTGGCTGCGATTGACCGTTTCCTGATGGCGAGCGCCGAGATTTCGAACCACAACGGCGACCTGCCCCGTTTCGGCCTGTAAGCCGGCTTTCCTGCTCTGGCCCACAACCCGGCAGGGTTTCAGAGCAGTCCACATACGACTTTTGATGAATGGCCCCGCACGACGGGGCCATTTCTACTTGTGCGGTCCTGAGTCACAGCCGCGGCCGGGGAACAGCCTGCGGCATTTGCGCACGGTGGCCGGACCAGCGCTTGAAGCTTGGCATAATGCATACAAGAATGCCCCTCCAGCGCTCGCATAAAAATTAGAGGCGCCACGGGAGGCTTTATGACGGACATGGTGCAGGCAACCGCCCCTACAACCGCGCGCGTTAGCGACACGTATCGCTGGACGCAACTGGCGATCGGTGTAGGCGCGATGGTGATGATCGCCAACTATCAATACGGCTGGACGTTCTTCGTCCCCGACATCCAGAAGAAATTCGGCTGGGATCGCGCGTCGATCCAATGGGCCTTCACGCTGTTCGTGCTGTTCGAGACCTGGCTCGTGCCGGTCGAAGGATGGTTCGTCGACAAATACGGTCCGCGCCTCGTCGTGCTGGTCGGCGGCGTGCTCTGCGCCCTCGGCTGGGCGATCAACGCTCAGGCCACCACGCTCAACGGCTACTATCTCGGCATGATCGTCGCGGGCATCGGCGCCGGTGGCGTCTACGGCACCTGCGTCGGCAACGCGCTGAAATGGTTTCCGGACAAGCGCGGTCTTGCCGCGGGCATCACGGCCGCAGGCTTCGGTGCGGGCTCTGCGCTCACCGTTGCGCCGATCCAGGCCATGATCAAGGACTCTGGCTTCCAGACCACCTTCCTCTATTTCGGCCTCGGCCAGGGCATCATCATCTGCATCCTCGCCTTCTTCCTGCTGTCGCCGAAGGCGGGCCAGGTGCCGAACGTGGTGCCGAACGCCAATCTGCTGCAGACCCGCCGCAACTACCAGCCGACCGAAGTCCTGCGTCAGCCGATCTTCTGGCTGATGTACTTCATGTTCGTGATCGTCGGCGCCGGCGGCCTGATGGTGACGGCGAACTTGAAGCCGATCGCGGTCGACTGGAAGGTCGACAGCGTGCCGGTGACGCTGATCGGCATGACCATGACCGCGGTGACGTTCGCAGCCACCATCGACCGCGTGCTCAACGGCCTGACGCGTCCGTTCTTCGGCTGGATCTCCGACATGATCGGACGCGAGAACACGATGTTCATCGCCTTCGGCATGGAGGGCGTCGGCATCTGGATGCTCTACCTCTGGGGCCACGATCCGATCTGGTTCGTGATCCTGTCGGGCTTCGTGTTCTTCGCCTGGGGCGAGATCTACTCGCTGTTCCCCTCGACCTGCACCGACACGTTCGGCGCCAAGTTCGCGACCACCAATGCCGGCCTGCTCTACACGGCGAAGGGCACCGCCGCGTTGCTGGTGCCGCTCGCGAACTACGTCCAGCAGACCTCGGGCCACTGGGACAACGTGTTCATCATCGCGGCCGGCGCCAACATCCTGGCTTCGCTGCTGGCGATCGCGGTGCTCAAGCCCTGGCGCAAGGTCGTGGTCGCGAAATCGACCGTCGCCTGACGCGCATCCCACAGCTCTTCACCGCGCGGACGCCCGGCCTCACGGCCGGGCGTTTTCGTTTGGGCAGGCCTCGAGCGCGTCCCAACGGAGGAACTCTAGATTTTGTGACAATTCGCCGCAGTTAGGGCTTGCTTTCTGGAATATGGTATACCAAGCTGCTCGCCGCGCTTGCGACGATAAGCCACAACATTTGCGACACTGGGTCATCTTGTCATCCAAGGTCGCAATCAATCAGGCGCGTTGGGAGGTTCTTGATGATTTCCAGCACGGATGGCGCCGTCACGGCCGCGCCTCTTCGCACAGGTTTCCGTTGGCTCCAGCTCGTCATGGGCATCGTCTGCATGGCGATGATCGCCAACCTGCAATACGGATGGACGCTGTTCGTCGATCCGATCGACGCGGCCCATCATTGGGGACGCGCCGCGATCCAGCTCGCCTTCACCATCTTCGTCGTCACCGAGACCTGGCTGGTGCCGGTCGAGGCGTGGTTCGTCGACAAATACGGCCCCCGCATCGTCATCATGTTCGGCGGCGTGATGATCGCGCTGTCCTGGGTGCTCAACTCCTATGCCGACTCGCTCACGCTGCTCTACGCCGCCGCCATCATCGGCGGCATGGGCGCCGGCGCAGTGTACGGCACTTGCGTCGGCAATGCGCTGAAATGGTTTCCCGATCGCCGCGGCCTTGCTGCCGGCGCGACTGCTGCGGGCTTCGGCGCGGGCGCTGCGCTTACCGTGGTGCCGATCGCTTCCATGATCGCATCGAGCGGCTATCAGCACGCCTTCCTCACCTTCGGCATCGGCCAGGGCGTGGTCGTCTTCATCCTCGCCTTCTTCATTCAGCCGCCGCGGCTCTCGATCCCGCCGAAGAAGAAGCAGCTCAATCTGCCGCAGACCAAGATCGACTTCACCCCGCCGCAGGTGCTGCGCACCCCCATTTTCTGGGTGATGTACCTCGTCTTCGTCATGGTCGCCTCGGGCGGCCTGATGACCGCGGCGCAGATCGCCCCGATCGCGCATGACTTCAAGATCGCGAGCACGCCGGTCACGCTCGCCGGCTTCCAGATGGCGGCACTCACCTTCGCGATCTCGCTCGACCGCATCTTCGACGGGTTTGGCCGCCCGTTCTTCGGCTTCGTCTCCGACACGATCGGCCGTGAGAACACCATGTTCATCGCCTTCGGCACGGCGGCTTTGATGCTGCTCACGCTGTCGGCCTATGGCCACATCCCCGTCGTCTTCGTGCTGGCGACCGCGGTTTACTTCGGCGTGTTCGGCGAGATCTACTCGCTGTTCCCCGCGACCTGCGGCGATACCTTCGGCTCGAAATTCGCAACCACCAACAACGGCATGCTCTACACGGCGAAAGGCACGGCATCCCTGCTCGTCCCGCTCGCCAGCGTAATCTCGGCCGCCTATGGCTGGAAAGCCGTGTTCGTGATCGCGGTGGCCTTGAACGCGACGGCCGCGCTGATGGCGCTGTTCGTGATCAAGCCGCTGCGCCGCTCCTTCATTCTCGGCAAGGAAGCCGAGAGCGCCGAGGCCGCAACCGCCGGCGCCAAGACCGAGACGGCCTAACGGCCAAACGCATTCGCATGACGAGAGAGGGGCGCAGCGATGCGCCCCTTTCCTTTTGTCTCGACGACAAACGTCAGTATCGCTGTCGCAAGATTTTTCGGATCAACCAAATCCAGCGCTTGACGATTGGCATTATGTATACCACACTTCTCCCAACGTTCACCCAGGGAGGTTGCAATGCTGGTCGGAGACATTCTGCGCAAGAAGACGCCGCGCGTTGTCACGGTGCGAATGAACGAAACGGTGGGTATCGCCGCCAAGCTGATGCGCGCCAACAACATCAGCGCGCTGGTGGTCAAGGACGTGGTCCGCTCCGAGGGTAACACCGCGGTCGGCATGTTCACCGAGCGCGACGTGGTGCGCGCCGTCGCCGAGCACGGCGCGAACGCCGTCAACGTCAAGGTCTCGCAGCTCGTCTCGGTGCAGCAGCTGGTGTCCTGCAGCTCGGGCGACACGATCGAGCACGTCCGCCATCTGATGAACCGGCATCACATCCGCCATCTGCCTGTCATCGACGATTACAGCCTCGTCTCCGTCATCAGCATGCGTGACATCGCGGCTGCCATGGACGAGGCGATCAACGGCACGCCGCAAGCCGCCGCTTAGACCATACGACCCTTCCCCTGCGACTACCGGCCCCGGCTCGGATCCTTCCGAGCCGGACCGGATCTTTCGTCCCAAATTCCGGCTTCGGCTCCCATTTCGGCTCCCTTGGCGAGGATTCCATGAAGATCTGCATCTACGGCGCCGGCGCGATCGGCGGATATCTCGGGGTTCAGCTTTCGCGCGCAGGCGCCGATGTCAGCCTCATCGCACGCGGCGCCCACCTTGCCGCCATGCGCGAGCGCGGCCTGACGCTGCTCGCGGGCGAGGAGAAGCATACCGTGCACCCGCGCTGCACCGACGATCCCAATGAGCTCGGCGTGCAGGACACCATCATCATCACGCTGAAGGCGCATTCGATCACCGGCGTGATCGAGAAGATGCAGCCGCTGCTCGGGCCGCACACCCGCATCGTCACCGCGGTCAACGGCATCCCCTATTGGTACTTCTACAAGCACGGAGGCCAATACGAAAATTCGACGCTGGAGAGCATCGATCCTGGCGGGCGGCAGTGGCGCGAGATCGGCGCCGAGCGCGCCATCGGCTGCATCGTCTATCCCGCCACCGAGATCGAGGCGCCCGGCGTGATCCGCCACGTCTACGGCAACAATTTCCCGCTTGGCGAGCCCTCCGGCGAGATCACGCCGGACGTGCAGCGCCTCGCCGATCTGTTCGTCGCGGCCGGGCTGAAGGCGCCGGTGCTCGACCGCATCCGCGACGAGATCTGGCTCAAGCTCTGGGGCAATGTCTGCTTCAACCCGATCAGCGCGCTGACCCATGCGACGCTCGACGTGATCTGCACTGATCCGTCCACGCGCGCGCTGTCACGCGCGATCATGATGGAGACGCAAGCCATCGCAGAGACCTTCGGCGTCAAATTCCGCGTCGACGTCGAGCGCCGCATCGAGGGCGCCCGCAAGGTCGGCGCGCACAAGACCTCGATGCTGCAGGACCTCGAGCGCGGCCGCCCCATGGAGATCGACCCGCTCGTCACCGTCGTGCAGGAGATGGGCCGCCTCACCGGCATCGCCACGCCTGCGCTCGACTCGGTGCTGGCGATGGTGACCCAGCGCGCCCGCATCGCCGGCCTCTATGACGGCGTCTCGACGCCATCGGATCCGCGCGCACTGGCGGTGGCGTGATGGCTGGCGAGATGAAGCAGTGGCTGCGTTTCCGCCACGCCGGCACGACCGGTTTCGGCACGCTGACGCCTGAGGGCATCAGCGTGCATGAGGGCGAGATGTTCGGCCGCAACGCCGCGACCGGCAAGATGCTGGCGCCGTCGGAGGTCGAGCTGCTCGCGCCCTGCGCGCCCAGCAAGATCATCGCGCTCTGGAATAATTTCCACGCGCTCGCGGCCAAGCTGAACCAGCCCGAGCCGCCGGAGCCGCTCTATCTGCTCAAGGCCACCACCACCATCACGACACCGGGCGCCGTGATCCGGCGGCCCTCTTATTACGACGGCAAGACCACCTATGAAGGCGAGCTCGGCATCGTCATCGGCAGGACCTGCGCCCGCGTCGCGCCTGGCGAGGCCGACAGCTTCATCTTCGGATACACCTGCGTCAACGACATCACCGCCAACGACATCCTGACCAGCGACCCCACCTTCCCGCAATGGGCCCGCGCCAAGGGCATCGACGATTACGGGCCGTTCGGCCCCGTCATCGCGACCGGCCTCGATCCGGCCAAGCTCGTGGTCCGCACCATCCTCAACGGCGCCGAGCGACAGAATTATCCGATCTCCGACATGATCTTCTCGGCGCAGCAGCTGGTGAGCAGGATCTCCCACGACATGACGTTGCTCCCCGGCGACCTCATTGCCGTCGGCACCTCGGTCGGCGTCGGCGTGATGAAGGAGGAGGTGAACACGGTGACGGTGGCCATCGACGGCATCGGCGAGCTCACCAACGAGTTTCGGCTGTAGGCGCAAGCACCGTCCCCCAGCCCGGATGCGCACCGCGACATTCGGAGGGTCTTCGCACGGTCCCGACTTATTCTTGCGGCACCGCGGCAAAATTGATCCGGCGCAAATCGCGCCGGCGCGGCCGCTTTTATCCTTCCCGGCAATCAATTTCAGACGCCAGGGAGGACGCCATGACGAATGCAGCCAATGCACTTCTGTGGACGGCTCTGTACTTTGCTCTCGCATTCGGGGCGATCTTCGTGGTCTGGTTCGCCGACAAGGCGCGCTCGAGCATCCTCGGGAAATAATAGCGCGCGCTCCCTCCACCCCCGGTGTCATCGCCCGGCTTGACCGGGCTATCCAGTACTCCGAGACGATTGTGATTGAGCCGACAGGCTGCGGCATACTGGACTCCCCGCCTTCGCGGCGAATGACGGCGGAGTACGTGGTGTCGTGCACGGCCGCCGAGTCCGGCTACGTCCATTCCGTCATGCCCGAGCGGAGCCCGCGTCCACCGGGAAAACCCGGCATTCCCCCCGCCCCTCCCACCGGCCAACGCAACCAACCGTGGATCGCGTGGCCCGAAACCACCCATAACCCTCCCCGCCCCTTGCGCTCGGTTCCGCTCTTGGCAATCATGGCCAAAATGTGTGCCGGCGTGAGGAATTCACGATGTGGCTGTTTTTCCTGGTTGCCTGGGTCGGCCTGCTGGCCGTCATCGCGGTCCTCGCCCAGCAGGCGTTCGGTTACGACATCAGTCACCTGCCCGCCTGGTTCGCGGCCCTGCCGGCGCCGCAGCGCATTGCGACCGGTATGATCCCCGTCCTGGCGCTGGCCCTGATCGGCGCCTCCGCCTGGCAGCTGTCGCGCCAGGATCGCAGCCTGAAGACGCTGCGCGACCGCCTGAAGAAGACCCGCGAGGACGTCGTCGTTGCCCACGCCCTGCAAAACCACCTCGACGCCACCGTCCAGCATTTGATCGAGAGCGATCCCCGCGAAGCGGTCTCCGCCCTGCACGACAAGCTCGGCGAGACCGAGCAGCGCGCCCTGCTCCAGCAGGGCCGCAACGAATCCACCGACATGCACGACCAGCTCGCCGAGATCCGTCGCCGCCAGCAGGCGCTGCGCGAGATGGTCGGCAAGGTCGCCGATCAGCGCCGTGCGGTCGAACCCGTCTTCACCGAGATCCGTGATCGCCAGAACCAGCTCGAACGCTCCCTGCACGATCTCGAGACCGACGATCGCAAGAACAACCTCGCCGACCGGCAGAGAGACATCGCGCGCGACGTGGCGGCGCTGCTGGGGCGGGTGAACGCGGTCCAGGACACATTTGCCGCTCTCAACCAGCACAAGGCGGATCTGGCGAAATCCCACGCCGAGCTGGCACCGCTGCGCGCCTCCGACGCCGGCATCAACGCCCTGATCGGCGAGCTCAGCCTCGACCATGACCACCTTGCCAAGATCATCGACGAGCTCGAGACCGGCGGCGAGACGCCGCTTCCCGCCCGCGTCGAGACGCTGTCGAAGAACAGAAACGAGATCGAGCAGCGCCTCGCCCGCATCGACGACAGCTTCAACATCCTCAAAGGCATCCGGCTCGACTTCGAGGAGCTCAGCCAGCGCCGGGCCCAGCTCGAGCGCGCGCTCGCCGACGTCGAGACCGATGCCGACGGCAAGAGCCTTGCCGAGCGCCAGAACGCGCTGAACGAGTTCGTCCTGCAGTCGCGCCAGCGCCTCGGCGCCTTGCAGGAGACGTTGGCAACGCTGAACGCCTTCAAGGCCGAGCTGTCGAAGTCGCAGGCCGACCTCGTCCCGCTCAAGGCCCCGGTGTTCGGCATCGAGGCCATGATCGCGGACGTCGGCGCCACCCGCGATCTGCTCGTGAAAACCGTCAGCGAGATCGAGACGAACGGCGACGTCACCCTCGCCTCGCGCGTCGATGCGCTAACCCTAAGCAAGCGCGAGGTCGAAGACCGCCTCGCCCGCATCTTCGAGAACTTCAACGCGCTCGACGCCCTGCGCAAGGACATCGGCGGCATCTTCGCGACGATCAGGAATAGCCTGAACCGGATCGGGTGAGGCGCCGCCCCCTCTTCGTGCTTCGCGGCAAATGGGAGCCACGAGCTATTTTCGTATCGCTCGGCTCGTGATACAATCTTGGCGCGAGTATTTAAATTCTGGTTCTCTCGGCTCGATCATCATTCCATCGCCGGCACCGACACGCCCATGCCGGCCGTCATTCATATTCGGAGGACGCGTCCATGGCCGCTCGGAAAGCCACCAAGTCCGCCAAGAAGACCAAATCCAAAGCAAAGGCGTCGAAATCAAAGACGTCGAAATCAAAGACGTCAAAATCAAAGACGTCAAAATCAAAGTCCAAGGCGAAGAAGGCCGCGGCCAAATCCAAATCGGTGAAGCCCAAACAAGCTCAGCCCAAAAAAGCGAAATCCAAAGCGACCAAGTCTAAAGCGACCAAGTCCAAAACGGGCAAGAAGGCGGGCAAGGCGAAGAAGACCAAGACCGGTGCGTCCAAAACAAAACAGACCACCACAGGCAAGACTGCAAAGAAGACCGGCACATCGCCCAAGCCGCCAGCCTCGACATCACCGCCGGTCACCTCACCGCCACCTGCCCCTTCAAATCCGTCCCCCGGCGCACCATCGGGGTTCCAGGTCGTTGGTACCAATGCCAATGCGCCGTTCTCGTTGAAACTGCATCGCGGCGACGGCATGACGCTGATCGCGATGAACTGGAAGAATGGCCGGCCACCGCAGAATCTCGTCGGGTTCGCCATCGAGTACCGGGAGCCCGGCGGCAGCCAGTTTTTTGCGCTGAACAACCGGCTCGGCTTCCTCGATGCCTCCGGCCACGTCAATCCCGACAAGCTTTCGACCCTGCAATCGCCAATCCAGAAATTCCGCTGGGTGCATTTCCCGCGCAACGCCGAACTCGTCGGTGACTTCATCTATCGCGTCACGCCGATGTTCATGGACGCGCAAGGCAGCCTCAGCAAGGGCGAGCCTCAACAGGCACCGATCCAGCTTGCGCGCGAGACCTATCCGGGAATCGCCAACGTCACCTTCACCCGTGGCTTCGTCTCGTCGCAGGCCTTCGTCGACCGCTATCTGAAGCACGGCCCGATCAACACGCTGGTTGCGCCGCGCGCCGCTGGCGGGCTCGACTTCAAGCCGACACATCCTGACACGCAGGCCGCATTGGCCTGGATGGGCTTTGAGGCGCGCGCCGCGATCCTGGAAACCCTCGATCAAGCGATCGCCGACCATGCCGAGGTCCGCGTCGTTGCCTACGATTTCAACCTGCCGGAGCTCCTCGATCGCCTCGTCCAGCTCGGCCCGCTCCTCAAGATCATCATTGACGACAGCGATAAGCATGGCGAAGACAATTCCGCGGAAACCGCCGCGGAGAGCCGCTTGGTCGCCTCGGCCGGGCGCGCGAACGTGCTACGCCAGCATATGGGCAACCTCCAGCACAACAAGACGATCGCGGTAAAGGGGCCGACCGTGAAGAAAGTGGTGTTCGGCTCGACCAACCTGTCCTGGCGCGGCTTCTACGTTCAGGCAAACAACGCCCTGGTGGTGACCGGCCAGAGGCCGGTTGATCTCGCATTCGAAGCATTCGACAGCTACGTCGCCAAGAGCAACAGCGTCGCGGGCTTCGGCGCAACGCCCTCCGCTGACTGGCAGGATTTGAAACTTGCCGGCATCGACGCCAAGGTGGCGTTCTCCCCGCACAGCGCCGCCAACGCCAAGCTCAGCGAGATCGCGACAGACTTGAAGAGCACGACGTCATCGCTGCTCTATTCGCTCGCCTTCCTTTTCCAGACAGGAGGCAAGGTGCGCGAGGTCATCGACAGCCTCACCGAGGACAGCAACGTCTTCGTCTACGGCATCTCCGACAAGGAAGTCGGCGGCATCGACGTGCAGGACCCTAACGGCAACGTCACGCCGGTGTTCGCCGAGGAGCTTGGCGAGAACGTGCCCGAGCCCTTCAAGTCGGAGCCGACAGGTGGAACTGGTACGCGCATGCACCACAAGTTCACCGTGATCGACTTCGACAAGCCGACGGCGCGGGTCTATCTCGGATCCTATAATTTCTCCGAACCCGCCGATCGCCAGAACGGTGAAAATCTCCTGATCATCAAGGACCGGCGCATCGCCGTGTCCTACATGATCGAGGCACTGAGCATTTTCGATCACTACTCGTTCCGGGTCGCTGTCAAGAAGGCCAACGCGGAGAACAAGAAGCTGCATCTGGCGCGGCCGCCGGGCCCGGGCGAAAGGCCGTGGTTTGAAGACGACTTCACCGTCGGGCACAAGATCAAGGATCGACTGCTGTTTTCCTGAAGGTTGACGGAAATTCCGGGGATGGGTCGCGCGAAGCGAACCCCATCCCGCGGATGGCTGCGGCTCGGGCAGGGTCGCCCAACTCGGAAACATCCAGATACATCACATCTGCGCGCGTCAGACATATGCCGCTGACATGCCCCGTGCGCGCCGCAACTTGGACGCATTCGGACGTCCATCTCCGAGGCGTGTCTGGGGGCACGGCATGGCCGTGTTTGGACCAAACCTTCTAGGGGTATCGCTGTGAAGAAGATTGTATTTGCTCTGGGTGCCACGCTTGCTCTGGTGACGGCTGCGAACGCTGCGGATCTGCCGCGCCGCCAGCCCGTGCCGGTCTATCCGGCCGAGCAGGCGCCGATCGGCAAGATGCCGATTGGCAAGAGCCCGGTTGGAAAGGCCCCGATCGGCAAGGCGCCGGGCCCCGTCGCCGCGCGCTACTGACGCGCAACAGATCAAGCGCAGAATCTGTGTGAGCGGCCGACAGTCGAGGGGCGCAGCGTGACGAACAAACCTGAACGATCGGGACCCTGCATCCTTGCGGGGTTTGCGCTCGCGGCCATGATCGCGTGTACGACGCCCTCGGCCTCGGCCCATGAAGCGAACAAGCGCGTTGCCGATGCGAACGCGCTTGCCACGACCGACACCGTATCACGACCGGCGCCGCAATCGACGCGGCGCCCCGTCGCGCGCGCGGAGAAAGGTCCCTACTACGTCGACTTCCGTGCGCGGACCGCCGCGAGCTGGGGTCATGCCTTCATCTGGTACGGCAAGACCAGCGAGAAGGCCGTCGAGGTTGCGGGCCTGACGCCGGCCGGCGACACGCTGGCCTACGTGCTCGGTCACATCACCTTTGTGCCGTCCGAGACCGGCGCCAGCTACGGCGATCTCGATCCCGAATATCTGACCGCGAGCTATCGCGTCTACCTGAACGAAGCCGACGCCAAGCGTGTGTTCGCCTACATCAAGAAGAAGCAGGCGAACTCGCCAGTGTGGAACGCCGAGACCATGAACTGCACCGGCTTCATCGGCGACATCGCCGAATTCATGGGCCTCGAGGTCCCCAACCGCTGGCAGCGCCCGGAAAACTTCGTCAACCGCCTCAAGGAAATGAACGGCGGCCGCCAGATGGTGCGGCTGTCGGCGGAATAATTGTTCGCTCCACACTCGGTGCCATTGCCCGCCAAGGCGGGCAATCCAATGTTCCAGAGACGGCCAGGCCAGAGCCGGGAAGCCCCGGCGTACTGGATACGCCGCCTTCGCGGGGTATGACGGCGGAGTGACCGGACAGACCTCATAGCCCCGGCCGTCATTGCGAGGAGCGTAGCGACGAAGCAATCCAGAATATTTCCGCGGAGGGATTCTGGATTGCTTCGCTACGCTCGCAATGACGGGGTGAAGGACCGGAGCAAACCGCCGCCCTGCTGTCGTCCTGGCGAAAGCCAGGACCCATTACCCCGGTCAGCTTTGTCGAAGCGTGCTGTGGCCCTCATCGCGCAAAACATCATCTCCCTGTGAATGGGTCCTGGCTTTCGCTGGGACGACGGCGGTGAATGCAGCGAGCGGCGCCCCGATTGTCCGCCCCACGGAATCACCATCACGGCCCGCATGATCGCCCCGCCCTCACCGCACGCCCGCGCAATAGACTTTTGCCATCCCCGGCGGCATCCTTCCCGTCATCAACCGACAACAGAGCCTGCGGGCCACCCAGGGGGAAACACATCCATGTTGAAGACACGGTTCACTGAACTCGTCGGCGTCGAGCACCCGATCGTCCAGGGCGGCATGCAATGGGTGGGGCGCGCCGAGCTGGTTGCCGCGGTCGCCAATGCCGGCGCGCTCGGCTTCATCACGGCGCTGACGCAGCCGACGCCGGAGGACCTCACCAAGGAGATCGCGCGCTGCCGTGACCTCACCGACAAGCCGTTCGGCGTCAACCTCACCATCCTGCCCGCGATCAAGCCGCCGCCTTACGCCGAATACCGCGCCGCCATCATCGAGGCCGGCATCAAGGTGGTCGAGACCGCCGGCAACAAGCCGCAGGAGCATGTCGACGAGTTCAGGAAGCACGGCGTCAAGGTCGTGCACAAATGCACCAGCGTCCGCCACGCGCTTTCGGCCGAGCGCATGGGCGTCGACGCCATCTCGATCGACGGGTTCGAATGCGCCGGCCACCCCGGCGAGGACGACACGCCCGGCCTGATCCTGATCCCGGCCGCCGCCAACAAGGTCAAGATCCCGATGATCGCCTCCGGCGGTTTTGCCGACGCCCGCGGTCTCGTGGCGGCGCTGGCGCTGGGTGCCGAGGGCATCAACATGGGCACCCGCTTCATGGCGACCAAGGAAAGCCCGATCCACCAGCTCATCAAGGAGAAGATCGTCGCCAATGACGAGCGCGAGACCGAGCTGATCTTCCGTACCATGCGCAACACCTCACGCGTCGCCAAGAACGAGATCTCGACCAAGGTCGTCGCGATGGAGAAGGAAGGCGCCAAGTTCGAGGACATCCGCGAGCTCGTCGCAGGCGCCCGCGGCAAGATGGTCTATGCGACCGGCAATTCCGACGAGGGCATCTGGTCGGCCGGCCAGGTCCAGGGCCTGATCCAGGACATCCCGACCTGCGGCGAACTCATCTCGCGCATCGTGCGGGAAGCCGAAGCCATCATCCGCAGCCGGCTCGAAGGCATGATCGTTCAGCCGCAACGCGAAGCCGCGGAGTGATCCCTTTCTTTCCCCTCTCCCCGCAAGCGGGGAGGGGCGAAGAGCGGCATCGAACTTCATCTGCAAACTCAATTGAGTTCGAGGAAACACATGAAAGCTTACGTCTACGGTCCTGAAGGCGCTCGGATTTCCGACGTCGCTCAACCAAAACCTAAGGGCACGCAAGTGCTGGTACGCGTCCGCGCCTGCGGTCTCAATCGCGCCGACACCGGCATGCGCAAGGGCCACGTGCATGGCGCCGCCGGCGGCGTCGGCACCGTGCTCGGCATGGAATGGGCGGGCGAGGTCGCCGAGCTCGGACCGGATGCGAAAGGCGTCAAGGTCGGCGATCGCATCATGGGCTCCGGCGGCGCGGCGTTTGCCGAGTACACGCTGGCCGATCACGGCCGGCTGTTCAACGCCCCCTCGAACATGAATTTCGAGGAGGCGGCCACCCTGCCCGTCGCACTCGCGACCATGCACAATGCCGTCGTCACCGTCGGCGGCGTCCAGCCCGGCCAGAGCGTTCTGATCCAGGGCGCCAGCTCCGGCGTCGGCCTGATGGCGATGCAGATCGCGCGACTCAAAGGCGCCAAGCTCGTGATCGGCTCGTCGACCGATCCCTATCGGCGCGGCCGACTGAAGGACTATGGCGCCGACCTCGCCGTCGACTCCTCTGATCCCAAATGGGTCGACCAGGTGCTGGCGGCGACGAACGGCGAAGGCGTCGACCTCATCGTCGACCAGGTCTCCGGCAAGGTCGCGAACCAGAACCTCGCCGCGACCAGGGTGAAAGGCCGCATCGTCAATGTCGGCCGGCTCGGCGGCACCCATGCCGATTTCAACTTCGACCTGCATGCCGCGCGTCGCATCGACTATGTCGGCGTCACCTTCCGCACCCGCACCATCGAGGAGGTCCGGGAGATCTTCGCGGAGGTCAGGAAGGACATCTGGGGCGCCGTCGAATCGCGAAAACTGCAGCTGCCGATCGACAAGGTCTATCCGTTCGACCAGATTGACGAGGCGTTCGCGCACATGGAGGCGAACAAGCACCTCGGGAAGATCGTGGTGACGCTGTAAGGAGCGCGGCGGCGGGAGAAGAGTGACAGCCCACCCCTCTCTCCACTCGTCATGGCCGGGCTTGACCCGGCCATCCACGTCTTACGGCTCGGTACGAATGACGTGGATGCCCGGGACAAGCCCGGGCATGACGAATCTGGCGGCCCCGCTCCTGCAAATCACTCGCGACTACTCCTGTGGATCATCACTTGATGTCCCGCGCCGCCCTGCTAAATCCCCCGCCATGACCTCCCATCACGACAAAACCTCGGTCGCGGCCATCTCGATCTTTGCCAGCGGCGGCATGGCAGCGGCCAAATTTGCGGTCGGGATCGCGATCGGCTCGCTGGCGCTGATCTCCGAGGCCTTGCACTCCTCGATCGACCTCGTCGCCACCATCATCACCTGGGCCGTGGTGCGGGTGTCGGATAAGCCGGCGGACGACGAGCACCATTACGGCCACGGCAAGCTGGAGAGCATCTCCGCGCTCGGCGTGACCGCCCTGCTCTACGTGCTTGCCGGCGGCATCCTGGTCGAGTCCTATAGCCGGCTGAGCGAGGGAACCCCGCCGCCGACCATCTCGGCCGTGCCATTCGTCGTGCTGGTGATCGACATCGTCGTCAATCTTTGGCGCGCCCGCGCCCTGCACCGCGCCGCACGCGAGACGCGGAGCCAGGCGCTGGCGGCCGACGCGCTGCATTTCGCCTCCGACGTGATGGGCTCGTTCGCCGTGATCGTGGGCCTGATCCTCGCCGCGCTCGGCTTCTGGTGGGGCGACGCCGCGGCGGCGGCCGCCGTCGCCGTGATGATCGCCGCTCTCGGCCTGCGCATGGCCGGCTCGACCGTGCAGACGCTGGTCGACCGCGCCCCGGAAGGCGCGCAGGAAAAGGCCACGGCCGCGATCCGGAGCGTGCCCGGCGTGATCGAGGTCGAGCGCTTGCGCGTGCGCATGGTCGGTGCGACCACCTTCATCGACACCATCGCAAAGGTACCGCGGACCTATCCGATCGACCGCGTCGAGGAGATCAAGCGCAGGGCGCACGCAGCCGTCGACCAGGCGTTCGGCGATGCCGACCTCTCCTTCACCCCGGTCCCGGTCGCGCGCGACAACGAGACCGTCCGCGACCGCATCATGGTGATCGCGCGCAATTCGGGCCTCGCCATCCATCATGTCACGGTGCACGATCTGGGGAAGATTCAAGATTTGGCCAAGCTGATCGTCAGCATCGACCTCGAGGTCGATGGCGCCATGCAGCTCGATGCGGCCCACGACGTCGCCAACAGCCTGGAGCGCAACATCCAGGAAGAGTTCGGCGAGGACGTCGAGGTCGACGTCCATATCGAGCCGCTGGAACCGGAGCTGCCGTTCGGGGTCGATGCCGCGCCTGAGCGGGTGCGGACGATCGCCGCCGCGCTGACGGAGTATGCCGCCGGCGGCGAGATCCACGACATCCATAATGTCCGTGTTCGCAACACCGATGCCGGCGAGATCGTCAACTTCCACTGCCGTGCCACGCCGTCGATGAGCGTGATCAAGGTGCACGAGCATGTCGACGCCATCGAGCGCGCGTTGCGGCGTGCGTTCCCGAGCGTGAAGCGTGTGATCAGCCACGCGGAACCACCGCGCGGTTGACGAGGCAAGAGAGACGAAGAGCGTGCGCGGAGTCACACGTTCTCGTTTCGGACTCCTCCCGCCCGTGCGTTTGCGGACGCGCGAGACGCAAACTGCGCGCTGGATAAGAATAATTTCGCGTTAACGATTCGTTGACTCTCGACAGCCCGCGAAAACTGGATTCAAATCGCTGTGATTCGGAAGCGATGTGGGGCTGCTTCCGGACTTCAGTTGCAAGCTGGTTTTCAGGGGGCCGAAGGCATGTCGCGTGCAGACGCCGCGAACGCGTGCGTCCAATCCGATTCGATCAAGGGATTGGCGCAATCGATCGCGAAACCTGCCTATCATCGGCTCTTGATCGCAGAGCCGGCGCTTCGTCGCGCCGTGCCGACGCTCATCATTGCGTTCCTGATCACGATCTGCCTCGGCGCATTCGTGCAGGTCGTCGATCAGACGCGCCAGAAGCGACTGGTGATCCGCCACGACATCACCGCGCTCGCCGATCTGCTCGCCGAACGCATCGACCGTCTCACCTTCGTGCGGCAGGAGCGGCTCAAGAACATCGAGAACCTGCCGACGCTGCTGCCCGACCTGATCCCATCCTGGGGCTCGGCCTCGGGCCGCCACGTCATCGTCACCTCGGCCGGCATCGACCGCCGCGTCCTCGCCCGCATCCCGGTCGACAGCGATCCCGCCGGCAACGACCGCCTGCTCGACGCCATCACGACCGCTCAACTGCTCGCGGCACCGACGCGCGACGGCAACATCGCCGACATGACCCTGCCGAACGGCAACGCCGCGATGGCGACCTCACGGCAGATCAAGTCGCTGCCGGGCTTCGTCACCGTGATCCAGGAACGCAACGAGCCGATCTGGGGCTCGGACGCCGCACTCTCCGTGACGCTGTCGGCGACGACGGGCTTCGTCGTCCTGATCCTCGGCTTCGCCTTCCACTGGCAGTCCACCCGCGCCCGCGAGGGCGACCTCATCAACGACGCCGTCCGCGGCCGGATCGACACCGCGCTCAACCGCGGCCGCTGCGGACTCTGGGATTGGGACCTGTCGCGCGGCCGGATCTTCTGGTCACAATCGATGTTCTCGATGCTCGGTCTCGACGGCCGCAACGAACTTCTCACCTTCGGCGAAGTCAACGCGCTGGTGAAGTCCGACGACATCGACCTGTTCGCGATCGCCGATCAGCTCATCTCCGAGAAGATCGACCATATCGACCAGACCTTCCGCATGCAGCACGTCGACGGCCACTGGATCTGGCTCCGCGTCCGCTGTGAAAAGACCCGCGGCGCGACCGATTCCAGCGTGCACCTGATCGGCATCGCCGTTGACATTACCGAGCAGAAGAGCCTCGCCGAGCGCACCGTCGAAGCCGACCTGCGTCTGCGCGACGCGATCGAGACCATTCCGGAGGCCTTCGTGCTGTGGGACGCCAGCGATCGCCTCGTGCTCTGCAACTCGCACTTCCAGCGCCTGCACAAGCTGCCCGACAGCGCCGTCATTCCCGGCACCTCCTACGAGACCGTGCTCGAGGTCGGCCGCATGCCGGAGGTGCGCACCCGCCACAACGAGACCGCGAGCCAGGGTCCGGGCGCGCGCACCTTCGAGGCGCAGCTCGACGACGGCAGCTGGCTGCACATCAGCGAGCGCCGCACCAAGGACGGCGGCTACGTCTCGGTCGGCACGGACATCACCCGCATCAAGGAGCACGAGCAGAAGCTGGTCGACAACGACCTGCGCCTGCGTGCCACCGTCATCGACCTCAAGCGCTCGCAGGCGGCGCTGGAGCGCCAGGCGGTCGAGCTCGCCGATCTCGCCGAGAAGTACCAGCGCGAGAAGACCCGCGCCGAGGAAGCCAACCAGACCAAGTCGAAGTTCCTCGCCAATATGAGCCACGAGCTGCGCACGCCGCTCAACGCCATCATCGGCTTCTCCGAGATCATGGGCTCGGGCATGTTCGGCGAGCTCGGCAGCGAGAAGTACCAGGAATACTGCCAGGACATCCTGACCAGCGGCCACTACCTGCTCGAGGTCATCAACGACATCCTCGACATGTCCAAGATCGAGGCCGGCCGCATGAAGCTCGACATGGAAGAGCTCGACCTGTCGCGGACGTTGGCGGAGTCCCTGCGCGTCGTCACCGGCCGGGCCCAGGACAAGAACATCACGCTCGATGCCGACATCGCAAAGTCGATCTCCGTCGTCGCCGACCGCCGCGCCACCAAGCAGATCATCGTCAACCTGCTGTCCAACGCCGTGAAGTTCACGCCGGACGGCGGACGCGTCGTGGTGCGCAGCCGGCAGCTCGACGACCGCATCGTGCTGATGATCGCCGACACCGGCATCGGCATCGCCCCGCATTCGCTGGCGCGGCTCGGCCGTCCATTCGAGCAGGTCGAGAGCCAGCTCACCAAGACTTATCATGGCTCGGGCCTCGGCCTTGCCATCGCCCAGCAGCTCGCCGCTGCGCTCGGCGGCAAGATCCGGCTCTACAATCGCGACGTCGGCGGCTTGGCGGCAGAAGTCATCATTCCCTGACGAGGCAGATCGCGACTAAAGATCGACTCCAGGTTTGCAGTGTTGGCAAAGGCCTTTATCTTTGAAACGCGGAAATTGGCTGTTCATGAAGGATTTTGCCTCTTCTAATGTCTCGAACGGTTGGGACCAACCAGTAGCGCCTGATCCAGTCTTTTCTTGGTTCTCTTGTCCAAGGCCGTCACGACAATGGACGCATGATCCCTTATGGACGCGCGCGCGCCCGTGTGGCGTCATATGTGAAACAAAGAAAGCCAACACCGCCTCCCTATTGCTCTGTCGTAAGTATATCGGAAATGGCGTTGGCAAAAAAGGGCGACCGCGAAGGCCGCCCGATTCATTACTGGATGGTTGTCGGAAAATCCGGCGGAAGCTGAGCGGCGGGAGGGATATCAGGGTACAAGCGCCCCTTCATCACATCCGCGATCCGGCCAAAATTCAATCCGGCATAGTAGCCGCTAATCCAAGAATACGGAATCCGCATTTCGCGAGCCAACTTAATTACCGGAACAATGTCCGGTGTTACCTTACGGTCGTGCATTTGCCTTTCCTTTCCAGAAAGGTTGGGACCGGTTAACGGTTGACGGTGTTCGCTATATGAATCATAGTGAGATTGTCTACTGTCGTGCCCGTTATCCGGTCATGATTCTGGCTCGAAACCATTTTCGGACCAGGGTGGAACCGAGGCATTCGCGCCCCGGCTCCTGCCGCCCTTCTGGCGACTGCTGACACTAGCCGGGTGGATCAGACCCCGTTAGATCAGGAAGCGGTAGCTATATGGGCTCCATCACATTCTCCGAATGTTGCGCCGCCGGGAACAAGACTCGGCGGCGTTATGCAGAATCAGCCTACCTTTA
>NZ_CAKZJO010000040.1 GCF_936943645.1 uncultured Bradyrhizobium sp.
CCATCCACGTTCATCCGTGGCGACGGTCGTTGTAAGGCCGTGGATGCCCGGGACAAGCCCGGGCATGACGGGACATTGGCTTATGATCGCACCTGATGCGATCGCATCACACCATGTACTGGCCGCCGTTGACCGTCAGCGTCGAGCCGGTGATGAAACCGGACTCGTCGGCCGCGAGGAACACGACCGCGCGCGCGATCTCCTCGGGCTCGCCGAGCCGGTTGGCCGGGATTTGCGGGATCACGTTCTTCTCGAGAACGTCCTTCGGCACCGCCTGCACCATCTCGGTGTTGATGTAGCCGGGGCAGATCGCGTTCACGGTGATGCCGCCCTTGGCGTTCTCCAGCGCGAGCGCCTTGGTGAAGCCGATGTCGCCGGCCTTCGCCGCGGAATAATTGACCTGGCCGAACTGTCCTTTCTGGCCGTTGATCGACGAGATCGAGATGATGCGGCCGAACTTGCGCGAGCGCATGCCCTCGATGACCTGGCGTGTCATGTTGAAGAGCGAGCCGAGATTGGTGTTGATGACGGCGTTCCACTGCTCGAGCGTCATCTTGTGGAAGGCGGTGTCGCGGGTGATGCCGGCATTGTTGACGAGCACCTCGATCGGCCCGAGATCGGCCTCGACCTTCTTCACGCCTTCGGCACAGGCATCGAAACTGCTGACGTCCCATTTGTAGACGGCAATGCCGGTCTCGGCCTTGAACTTCTCCGCGGCCGCGTCGTTGCCGGCATAGCTCGCAGCAACCTTGTAGCCAGCCGCCTTCAGTGCCTTGCTGATCGCAGCACCGATGCCCCGCGTACCACCCGTGACCAATGCAACACGTGCCATATCGTATTCCTTCCCTTGGACTCTTCCTTGGACTCTTCGGACGTTTCTGGAGTGATTGTTTTTAGCGTTGGATTATGCGGGTGGTTTGACGGACATCAAGAACAAAACGCCCGGCGTTGAGCCGGGCGTTTGTATTTAGTCGAGGCCTGCGCGGTTGCGAAGAATATTTGATTTGCAACCGCTGCCTTTTTAATCGCGTGCAACGCACTCACCGACGTGTGCAGCGCACGCGCAACAGCATGTCAGCTTCGCGTCAGTTACCTTCAGTCGCGCGCCAGACACATCGCGATACCCATGCCGCCGCCGATGCACAGCGTGGCAAGGCCCTTCTTCGAATCGCGCTTCTGCATCTCGTGCAGCAAGGTCACCAGCACACGTGCGCCGGATGCGCCGACGGGATGACCGATCGCGATCGCGCCGCCGTTGACGTTGACCTTGGAGGTATCCCAGCCGAGGTCCTTGTTGACGGCACAAGCCTGCGCTGCGAAGGCCTCGTTGGCTTCGATCAGATCGAGATCGCCGACGTTCCAGCCGGCCTTCTTCAGCGCGGCGCGCGAGGCCGGGATCGGGCCCGAGCCCATGATCTTCGGATCGACGCCGGCCTGCGCCCAGGACACGATGCGCGCGAGCGGCTTCTTGCCTTCCTTGGCCGCCTGCTTGGCGGTCATCAGCACCACGGCGGCGGCGCCGTCATTGATGCCGGAGGCAGAGCCCGCGGTGACCGTGCCATCCTTCTCGAAGGCGGGACGGAGCTTGGCCATCGCGTCGAGCGTCGCGCCATGACGCGGATATTCGTCGGCACTGACGACGGTGTCGCCCTTGCGGCCCTTGATGGTGACGGGGACGATCTCGTCGTTGAACTTGCCCGCCTTCTGCGCCGCCTCGGCCTTCTGCTGCGAGGCGACCGCGAACTCGTCCTGCTGGGCGCGGGTGATCTGCCACTGCCGCGCAACGTTCTCGGCGGTGTTGCCCATGTGGTAGCCGTTGAAGGCATCCCACAGGCCGTCCTTGATCATGGTGTCGACAAACTCGACCGCGCCCATCTTGACGCCGCCACGCAGATACTGGGCGTGCGGGGCCATGCTCATGGATTCCTGGCCGCCAGCGACCACGATTTCGGAATCGCCGTTGAGCAGCGCCTGATAGCCGAGCGCAACCGTGCGCAGGCCGGAGCCGCAAAGCTGGTTCACACCCCAGGCCGGGCTCTCCACCGGGATGCCGGCGGCGATCGAGGCCTGGCGGGCCGGGTTCTGGCCCTGGGCGGCGGTCAGGATCTGCCCCATGATGACTTCGGAGACGCGGCCGGGCTCGATGCCAGCGCGCTCCAGCGCGGCCTTGATGGCGACGGCGCCGAGATCATGGGCGGGAAGGGTCGCGAACGCTCCGTTGAAGCTTCCGACCGGGGTGCGGGCGGCGCTGACGATGACGACATCGTCTGACATGGGCATCTCCTGAGGCTTGAGGTTCTTTGAAAGGGGCAGGCGGGGCTAAAGAAACGGCTCGCCAGTCTCGTGAGCCATCCTGTTAACGTCGTTGAGGCATGTCAATCGGCCGGCGACCGAATTCATGCCGCAGCGCATTCAAAATAGCGTTCTTGGCGCTTTCGCAAGCAAGATTTTGCTCCGCGATTAACCGTGCCGCACAAAACGGTAGCGTAAGCCCTTTGAAAATGCTTATTTTGTTGCGTTGCGTACTCTTCCCGCCCTGCGGCATGGCCCGCCGGGTTCCCGTTCTCCGCGTTTGCAAGTGAGAGCCCATGGCGAAATCAGACCAACCCACGACCATCAAGAAATACGCGAACCGCCGGCTCTATAACACCGGGACGAGCACCTACGTGACGCTGGAAGACCTCGCCGCGATGGTCAAGGATGGCGAGGATTTCCTGGTCTATGACGCCAAGACCGGCGACGACATCACCCGCTCCGTGCTCGCCCAGATCATCTTCGAGCAGGAGAACAAGGCCGGCCAGAACCTGCTTCCCACTACCTTCCTGCGCCAGCTCATTCGCTTCTACGGCGACAGCATGCAGATGGTGGTGCCGAAATATCTGGAACAATCGATCGCGACCCTGACCCAGGAGCAAGAGAAGTTCCGCAAGCAGATTGCCAACACGCTGTCCGGCACTCCTTTTGCTCCGTTGGAAGAACAGGTCCGCCGCAACATGGAGCTGTTCCAGCAGACCTTCTCGATGTTCAAGCCCTTCGCCCAGCCGCAGCGCTCGACGGCGGCCGAGCCGGAACCCGACGCGAATGCCGAGGCGCCGAAGGACAGCAACATCGACGATCTGCGCCAGCAGATGAAGGAAATGCAGGATCGCCTGGAGCGGATGTCGAAGAAGGACGAGTAGGTCATCCTTCTCCTCGGCAGCCGAACGAGCCGGAGGATACGACATGTCCGACCGAAGCTCCCATTGGGACGGAGTCTACGCCACCAAGGGCGAGGCCGAGGTCAGCTGGTTTCAGCATAGCCCCTCGACCTCGCTCGCGATGATCCGGGCGGCCGGCCCAGATCATGACGCGGCCATCATCGATATCGGCGGCGGCGCGTCCCGTCTGGTCGATGCATTGTTGCAGGACGGATATCGCGACGTCTCCGTGCTGGATCTCTCCGCCAACGCGCTTGACGCCGCCAGGAAGCGCATCGGCCCCGCCGCATCAGCGGCCAACTGGATCGTTGCCGACGCCACGACGTGGCAGCCCGCGAAGACTTACGAGGTCTGGCACGATCGTGCTGCCTTTCACTTCCTGACCGATCCCCGCGACAGGGCGGCCTACGTTGAACGCCTGCGGTCTGCGGTTGCCCCCGGCGGCCACATCATCATTGCGACGTTCGCGCCCGACGGTCCGGAGAAGTGCAGCGGCCTGCCGGTGCAGCGCCATGACAGCGCGAGCCTTCTGGCGGAGCTCGGGCCGGATTTCGAGCTGGTCGAGACCCGGCGCGAGACGCATCATACGCCGTGGGATTCGACGCAAGCGTTTCAGTTCAGCCGGTTTGGGCGGCGAGGCTCGTGAGCGAACGCCGCACGCGCCACAGGCTCGTCATTGCGAGCGCAGCGAAGCAATCCAGACTGCCGCCGCGGAAAGATTCTGGATTGCTTCGTCGCAAGGGCTCCTCGCAATGACGGAGTGCGCGGCGCCTACGCCGCCAGCTTCACCGCATGCGCAAAATCCCAATAGAGCTTTCGTGCCTTGGCGTAGAACGGGCCCGGCTTCAGCTCGCGCTCGTCGATGCGGATCACGGGCGCGACCTTGGCGAAATTGCCGGTGGAGAAGATCTCGTCCGCCGCCAGGAAATCGGCATAGCGCAGCGTCTTCTCGACCACGGTGACGCCGTCGCCGCGCAGCAGGCTGATGACGCGCTGGCGCGTGATGCCGTTGAGGAAGGTCCCGTTCGGCACCGGCGTGAAGACCACACCGTCCTTGGCCATGAACACGTTGGAATTGCCGAACTCGGCGACGTTGCCGAGCATGTCGAGCATCAAGGCGTTCTGGAAGCCGCGCGAGGCGGCTTCCGCAAGCGCGCGCGAATTGTTCGGATAGAGGCAGGCCGCCTTGGCCTCGACCGGCGCGCATTCGGCGGTGGGCCGGCGGAACGGCGACAGCGTGATGGCGTTGCCTGTTGGCTTCGGCATCGGCGCCTCGTAGATGCACAGGCACCAATTGGTGGTTTCAGGATCGAACAGCACGCCGCCGCCCGAGCCGTTCTGCGCCCAGTACATCGGACGGACATAGAGCTCGGCATTGGCCGCAAAGCGCGCAATGCCTTCGGTCGAGAGACCGAGCCAGGTGCCGGTATCGACGACCGGCTTCAGGCCGAAATTGATCGCGGATTGGTTGGCGCGCGCGACGTGACGGTCGAGATCGGGCGCGACGCCCTCGAAGGCGCGCGCACCGTCGAACACCACCGAGCCGAGCCAGGCCGCATGCGTGCGCGGCCCCATGATCGGCACGTTGCCGTCGTGCCATTTGCCCTCGAAGAAGGTCCAGCTCGGCGAGTATTCGATCGGTTTCTTGATCTCGGCCATATCAGGCCTCCTTTGGCGTGATGCCGCATTATAGCGCCACTATTGGGCGCAACATCTAAAGGATTCCCTGCGGGGAAGTGGTGGGCTACCCTGTCCTGCCAGGAAAAGGGAAGCAGCATGCCGCTCGATCCGCTCGCAAAGCGCTTGTTGACCATGATGGCCGCGGCTGCGCCACAGGCGAGAGCCCGGCCGAGCGTGGAGGCGCGGCGGCAATCGCTGGCAAAACTGATGCAGTTTGCCCGCACCGATGCGCCTGGCGTGACGACGCGCGACGGCGTGCTGCCCGGCCGCGTGGGCGAGGTGCCCTATCGTCTCTACGCGCCTGCAAATGCCGAGGAGCTTGCGCCGGGCTTCGTGTTCTTTCATGGCGGCGGTCTCGTTGCCGGCGGCATCGCCACGCATGACCGCATCGCGGCAGCGCTGGCGCATGCCACCGGCTGCCACCTCGTCTCGGTCGACTACCGGCTCGCGCCGGAGCACCAATTTCCCGCCGCCGTCGAGGACGCGATCGCCGCCACCGAATGGGTTGCGCGCGAGGCCGCCTCGCTCGGCATCGACGCGGATCGCCTGGTGGTCGGCGGCGATTCCGCCGGCGCAACGCTCGCGGCCATCGTATGCCAGGAAGCGGCACAGACCGCAGGCCTTGCCATCGCCGCGCAATGTCTGATCTGCCCAGTGCTGGATTTCGAGGAGACCTCGCCCTCACGCGAAGCCTTTGCCGAGGGCCATCTGATCGACCGCGTCACGATCGAGGCTGATCTCGCCGACTATCTGCCTGAGGGCATCGACACCGCCGATCCCCGCGTGTCTCCCCTGCGCGCAACACGGGTCGCTGGCCTGCCGACCGCGATCATCCACACTGCCGAATACGACCCGATGCGCGATGAAGGCAATGCCTATGCCCGCAAGCTGCTCGCCGCGGGCGTCGCCGTCGAGCATGTCTGCCACGACGGCATGGTTCACAATTTCCACGCCATGGGGGCCATCCTGCCGCAAGCGCAGCTGGTGCTGTCGCAGATCGGCGAGCAGGTGCGGCGAGCGGTGGAGAGATAGGGCACTTTCTTACCCTCACCCGTCGCGGGAGAAGGAAGAAATTTACGCGCGCGCGTCGATCACGGCCCGGGCGGCCATGACGTAGTCAGGCCAATGCGTGTCCGCATAGCGCTCCGCCCGGCGGGCACAGGTGACGTCGGGCGCATGCGCGGCCGCGATCATGCGCGCAAAGCGTTCCTCGGCAACCGTCGTGTCATCGGGCACCGGCGCGGGCGCAGCCGCCGCGGCGGCGGGAGCGACGGCAAGCCCCGCCATTCCAGCGAGCAGGATGCGGCGTGACGTGGTCATGGCTGTCGTCCTCCGTTGTCCGGCCGATCTCGACCGGCGAGCGAGTCAGTGCGATCGCGGCAAGGTAGCCGCGCCCGTCGATGCAGTCCATGGTTTGCGGATAGCGCTTGACCGCGGGAATGATCACGTTCCATCTAGCTCACGATTTCGCCAGCACGGCCCACGCGTCGGATTGTCACGTGTCCCCTCACCGCCCACCGCTTCGTCCGACCTTGCGCATTATCGCGATGGCACTGGCCTGTCTGGTGGCTTCGGCCAGCGCGGCCTTCGCCGCCGACGATGAGGAGGATGCACCGGCGAAGCCCGCGACCCCGAACCTCTATCTCGATCTGCGTACGAGCTATGCGACGATCCCGGCGGGGACGCTCGGGCTGGGCTTCGGCACCACATCGCTCTCGACCGCGCTCGAGGCTTTGGCGGTGCGCAGAGGTGTGACACTGCCGAACGGCCTGCCTGCTGCGAAATCGATTGCCGTCGACCTGCCGCTGACCGTCGATGTCACCGACCGCGTCTCGCTCTATGGCGGCGTGTCGGGCTCGACGACCGACATCGGCGGCGGCTGGTCGACGTTCGACGTCACGAGCTGGAACATTGGCGTGCAGGCCGACCTCTACCGCCAGGATGGCGGCTCGATTCCGACCATCACGCTGCAATCGACCCTGACGCAATCGGTGCCGAACGAGCAGGGCATGACGAATTCGTTCAACAACATCCTGGAATTCGACTACGCGCTCGACGAGGACGAGACGCGGGGCTGGCTGGCCGGCATGCAACATACCTACACCACCATCGCCAGCCCGTTCGCCAGCATCCGGCCAAACACGATCCTCTATGCCGGCGGCTATTACCAATGGCCGAGCAATTGGAAATTCACCGGACGCCTCGGCGTGCAGTCGTTCGGCGGCGCGCAGCTCGCCGGCCGGACGCTGGCGGAGTCCTTCACGCAGCCGATCCTGCGGCTCGACCTCGATCGCATGGATGACAACGACAACCGCTTGTTCGGCATCACCGCGCAGATCGCCTGGATGCCGAAGCCGTCCTACCAGCTGACCCTGCGAACGCCGCTCTACGCCGTGCGGAACTGACTGCGGCCACGCAGGATTTCGATGATGCGCAGCATCGGCAGTCGCCGCCGGGTGGCCGCACCGCTCCGTCAACCAATTGTTAATCCTCATCCCAAAACCCCGATTGCGTTACGCCGCCGCAAGGAAGCTTGAGCCAAACTGGACCGACCTTTCGCATCGTGTTCGCTTGGGAGGCCCGCGAATGTCCCATCTGGTTCCGGAACGGACGTTGCTTGCTGGGAAGATCTTCTTCAATTTCGGCCAGTCCACGATCGATTGCGTCGTACGCCGGCTGACCGAAGAGGCCGCAACGCTGGAGATGGAGAGCAGCCTCGGCGTGCCCGAGCGTTTCCAGCTCAGGCTGGCGGGACGCGAGATGCTGTCCTGCCGCGTGATCTGGCGGTCCGACCGGCAGGTCGGCATCGCCTTCGAGCAACCGAACGGCATCGAGCGCCACGCCGGCGAGGAACGGGGACGCTCGTCCGACGCGATGATGCGCGGGCAGATGCTCGCGCTTCGCGCGGCGCTGGATTTCGTCCCGCTCGGCATCGTGTTGCTCGATGCAAATCTGCGCGCCAGGTTGATCAACCACGCGTTCCGGCAGATGTGGCTTTTGCCGGATGACGTCGCCAACAGCTATCCGTCATTCGTGACGTTGATGCATCATGGCCGCGATACACTCGCTTACGAGATCCTGCCGGCCGAACTCGATGCCTACGTCGCCGAGCGGGTTCGTCACGTCCAGGCGGGTGACGCCTCGCCGCTCGATCTGCGCCGCACCGGCGGCGACGTCGTTCGCATGCAATGCACGCCGCTGCCCGACGGCGGGCGCATGCTGACCTATACGCCCGTCACCGACATCGTGCACTATGCCGACGAGCTCAAATTTCTGCGCGACGCGCTCGAAAATGTCGAGGACGGCGTGCTGCTGCTCGATCGCGATCTCAACACCAGCTTCATGAACCGGCGGATGCGCCGATTCTGGGAAGTCAGCGAGCAGGAAGCAGCGAGCCGGCCGACCTATGCATCGCTGGTGAGCCGGGCCCATCGCGCAAGCGCGCCGAACCTGCCGGCAAATGAACTGACGCGATTTCCGGCCAGGCGGGTCGCAGAGGTCAAGGCCGGCGACCACGTCCGCGACCTGCAGACGCCGGACGGACGGCGCATCAGGGCCCATTGCACCACGATGTCGAATGGCGGCCGCATGCTGACCTATGTCGACATCACCGACCTCACGCAAAAGGCGGCGATGCTGGAGACGCTCGCGACCACCGACCCGCTCACCGGCCTCTATAATCGCCGCCACTTTCTCGAGTGCCTTGATGCCGAAGGGAGCCGGTTCCAGCGCTACTATCGCTCTGTCTCGGTGCTGATGCTCGATATCGACCACTTCAAGTCGGTCAACGATCGCTACGGCCATGCCGTGGGCGATGCCGCGATCAGGGCCGTTGCCTCCGCCTGCCTCGACGGCAAGCGCAAATCGGACATCGTCGGCCGTCTCGGCGGCGAGGAGTTTGCGATTGTGCTGCCCGAGACCAGCCTGTCGCGCGCGAAGACCGTCGCTGAACGCATCCGCAAGCGCGTGATGAGTGCGCAGATCGTGGCTGGGCACATTCAGTTCGGCGTCACCGTGAGCATCGGCATCGCGGAGGCGACCGCGAGCATGTCGGGCGTCGACGCGCTGATGAGCGCCGCCGATTCGGCGCTCTACCAGGCCAAGGCCGAGGGCCGTAATCGCTGCGTCGCCTTCGTGCCTCCCTTGCCGGCCGACAAGGCGGCGGAGTGACCGAAGGCTGCTTCTGTTACTCCGGCACGGGCACGTCGAACGTGTTGAGCGTGACCGAAACCATGCAATAGACGCCGACGAGATAGGACAACTCCGCCGCGCCGTGCTCGCCGAATTCCTTCACGCCAGCGCGATAAGTCAGCTCGGGCAGCACGCCGCCGCTCACCAGTGCCGAAGCCATGTCGTAGGCGACCGCCTCCTGCTTGGTGAGATCGGCCGGCCGCTGGCCGGCGACGATGGTCGCGAGCTTCTCGTCGGAGAGGCCGCGCTGCTCGGCCACCAGCACATGGGCATAGAGCTCGTAGCCGGAACGGAAATGCGAGCCGGTGACGAGGATCGCGACCTCGCGCACCGGAGCCGGCAGCAGCGGGTTCGACGCGATCGCCTTGACCAGATCCCACACAGGCTTGCCGAAGCGCGGCTCGCGGACCCAGGGATTCCAGGGTCCGAGCAACGCACCGTCCTCGCGCATGTTCACGAAGCCCTTGAAATGGTCCTTGATGCCGGCCCGCATGTCGTCATAGAGCGGCTTCTGTTCGGCGGTCAGATCCTTGGGATCGAGAATGGGAAGGCGCACGGCGGGAGTCTCCTCGTTGAGAGGGCGCGAGGCTCGCCTGCTCCCCCGCGCAAGGCAAGTGAAGTTGCCGTGACGGCCGTGCAATTCTGCAAATGGCGGGGAGACATGGATTGGAGCCCGTCGAGGCTTCACACGTTCTGCGGATTGACGACGTCGTCGACGTCCAGCGCCAGTGGCGCACCTGTCTCGAGGAACGACGACAGCGCCGCTTCGAACGGCGCCGGATCGAGACCGCGCGCCTTCAGCCATTCGCCCTCATAATAGGTCTGTCGATAGCGCTCGCCGGAATCGCAGATCAGCGTCACCAGCGACCCTGCTACGTTCGCCTGCCGCATCTCGGACGCGAGGCGGCACAATGCCAGGAAATTGGTGCCGGTGGAGCCGCCGACCGCCCGACGCAGCCGGCGCGACAGCACGTTCATCGCCGCGATCGTCGCCGCATCCGGGATCTTCATCATGCGGTCGACCACACCAGGCACGAAGGACGGTTCGCAGCGCGGCCGTCCGACGCCCTCGATCAGCGACGGCCGGTCGCAAACACGGGAGCGGTCCTGCGAGCGGAAGCAGTCAAAGAAAGCGGAGTGCTCGACATCGGCGACGCACAGCCGCGTCGGATACTGGCGATAGCGCAAATAGCGGCCGATGGTGGCCGAGGTGCCGCCGGTCCCCGCGCCCATCACGATCCAATCCGGCAGCGGACGCGGCTCGCCCTGCAATTGGCTGAAGATCGATTCGGCGATGTTGTTGTTGCCGCGCCAGTCCGTGGCGCGCTCGGCGAAGGTGAACTGGTCCATGTAATGGCCGTTCAGACGGGCGGCGAGCGCAGCCGCCTCCGCATAGAGCGCGCGGCCGTCGTCGATCAGATGGCAGTTGCCGCCATAATGCTCGATCGCCGCGATCTTCTCCGCCGAGGTCGTGCGCGGCATCACGGCATAGAAAGGCACGCCGATCATCTCGGCGAAATAGGCCTCCGACACCGCGGTCGATCCCGAGGAAGCCTCGACCACGGGCGTGCCTTCGCGGATGTGACCGTTGCAGAGCGCGTAAAGAAACAGCGAACGCGCCAGGCGATGCTTCAGGCTGCCGGTCGGATGCGTGGACTCGTCCTTCAGATAGATGTCGATGCCCGACAGCGCCGGCACGATCAGCCGGATCAGGTGCGTATCGGCGGTGCGGCACTGGTCGGCCTCGATCGCGGCGACGGCTTCGTCCACCCAGCCGCGCCGATAGGTCGGCCCGGCCGGATTGTGCTGGCGGAAGGGGAAAGTCTGCATCGAACGAATCTTTCATGATGCGTTTCGCGCATCAATAGCCTTCGCTCAGAATTCCAGCGGCGCGTTGTCGACGACCTCCTTCATCACGAAGAACGTGCGGGTCTGGCGCACGCCGGGCAGCGCGATGAGCTGCTCGCCGTGGATGCGGTTGAAATCCTCCATGTCGCCGACCCGGATCTTGAGGAAATAGTCGAAGTCGCCGGCGACCAGGTGACAGTCGAGCACGAATTTCAGTCTTGCGATCGCCTGCTCGAAGGTCGCAAAGCTCTCCGGCGTCGAGCGGTCGAGCACGACACCGACCATCACCAGCGTGCCCTTGGCCACCTTCTTGGGCGCGACCATGGCGCGCACGGCGGCAATGAAACCGTCCTCGAACAGCCGGTGGGTGCGGCGATGGCAGGTCGCGGGGCTGATTGCCACGGTTTCCGCGAGCTCGGCATTGCTCAGTCGGCCGTTATTCTGCAGCAATCTCAGGATCTTAAGGTCGGTGCGATCAAGCCGGGCAGCCATGAAAGAAGCTTTCATATAGTTCCAATAACTTGAGAGATTTCTTAGCACTATTCGTCGTTAGCGCAAGAATTCGCGCAATGTGGGCGCAGTATTTGAGAGCACATTTTCAGGGAGCGGTGCTAGGCAGCAGCCAGCATCAACGCCAATCGGGATGACCCCATGAAGCTCGACAAATTTCCGCGCTATCCGCTGACCTTCGGCCCGACGCCCATCGAGAAGCTGGAGCGGCTGTCGAAGCATCTCGGCGGCAATGTCGAGGTCTATGCCAAGCGCGAGGACTGCAATTCCGGCCTTGCCTATGGCGGCAACAAGCTGCGCAAGCTCGAATACATCATCCCCGACGCGATCGCCTCCAACGCCGACACGCTGGTCTCGATCGGCGGCGTGCAGTCGAACCACACCCGCATGATCGCGGCCGTCGCCGCCAAGATCGGCATGAAGTGCCGCCTGGTGCAGGAAGCCTGGGTGCCGCACGAGGACGCCGTCTATGACCGCGTCGGCAACATCATGCTCTCGCGCATCATGGGCGCCGACGTGCGCCTGGTCGACGACGGCTTCGACATCGGCATCCGCAAGAGCTGGGAGCAGGCGATTGAGGAAGTCAAAGCGGCGGGCGGCAAGCCCTACGCGATCCCCGCCGGTGCCTCCGTGCACAAATTCGGCGGCCTCGGCTATGTCGGCTTCGCCGAGGAAGTGCGCAAGCAGGAAGCCGAGCTCGGCTTCAAGTTCGACTACATCGTGGTCTGCACCGTCACCGGCTCCACCCATGCCGGCATGCTGGTCGGCTTCGCCGCCGACGGCCGCGCCAGAAGGGTGATCGGCATCGATGCATCTTTCACGCCTGATCAGACCAAGGCCCAGGTGCTCGATATCGCGCAGAACACGGCAAAGCTCGTCGAGCTCGGCAAGGATCTCGTCGCCGACGACGTCGTGCTGATCGAGGACTACGCCTATCCCGCCTATGGCGTGCCCTCGGAAGAGACCAAGGAGGCGATCCGCCTCACCGCGCGCCTCGAGGGCATGATCACCGACCCCGTCTATGAGGGCAAGTCGATGCAGGGCCTGATCGACCTCGCGAAGAAAGGCTATTTCGAGAAGGGCGCGAAGATCCTCTACGCCCATCTCGGCGGCGCGCCCGCGCTGAACGGATACGCGTATGCGTTCAGGAATGGGTGAGGGAGGCATAGCGCTCGCGCCTCAGACACCGCCGTCGTCCCGGGCAAGCGTCAGCGCAGACCCGGGACCCATACGCCGCGGCAGTCGTTTTGCGAAGACTCGGAGTTGCCAGCGCGTCGCAGCAACTTCGTCTTGTGGCCATGGATCCCGGATCTGCGCGCGCTTTGGGCGCGCTTGTCCGGGATGACGGTGTGGAGAGATCGGGCGCCTACCGCGTCCTGACGATCTGCAGCAGCTCGTCGCCGTAGTGCTCGAGCTTCTTGTCGCCGATGCCGGGGACGTTGCGAAGCTCGTCCAGCGTGGTTGGCCAGGCCCGGACGATGCCGTCGATGGTGGCATCGTGCAGCACGACATAGGCCGGCACGCCACGCTCGCGCGCGATGTCTGACCGCCAGGACCGCAGCCGCGCGCGCAGCTCGGGATCGACATCGCCTTGGGGCGTGCCCGCCGAGGGCGCGAGATCGCTGCGCCGGGACTTGGCGCGGCTGGCGCGAACGCGGGTCTGCGGCGCCTCCTCGCGCAGCCAGACCTCCGTTTCGCCGCGCAGCACGCCGCGTGCGCTCTCCGTCAGCTTCAGCGCGCCATAGGCTTCGCTGTCGCTCTGCAAATGGCCCATCGCCACCAATTGCCTCAGCACTGTGCGCCACTGCTTCTCGTTGAGCTCGCGGCCGATGCCGAACACCGACAGTTTGTCGTGGCCGAACTGCGTCACCTTCTCGGTCAGGCGGCCGACCAGCACGTCGATCAGATGCATCGCGCCGAAACGTTGCCCGGTGCGGTAGACGCAGGACAACAGCTTCTGCGCCAGCACCTTGCCGTCACGCATCTTCGGCGGCGTCAGGCAGTTGTCGCAATTGCCGCAACTCTCACCCATCACGATCTCGCCGAAATAGGCGAGCAGGCGCCGGCGCCGGCAGTGCGGCGTTTCGGCAAGGCCGACCAGGGCATCGAGCTTGCCGATCGAGACCCGCTTGAAGTCGTCGGAAGCGCTGGACTCGTCGATCATGCGGCGCTGCTGCACGATGTCCGAGAGGCCGTAGGCCATCCAGGCCGCCGACGGCTTGCCGTCGCGGCCGGCGCGGCCCGTCTCCTGGTAATAGGCCTCGATGCTCTTGGGCAGGTCGAGATGGGCGACGAAGCGGACGTCCGGCTTGTCGATGCCCATGCCGAACGCGACGGTCGCCACGATGACGATACCGTCCTCGTTGAGAAAGCGGTCCTGGTTGCGCGAACGGACACTGCTGTCGAGCCCCGCGTGATAGGGCAGTGCCGCAATGCCGGCGTCATCGAGCGCGGCGGCGACCTCCTCCACCCGATTGCGCGACAGGCAGTAGACCACGCCGGCATCGCCCATGTGACGCTCGCGGATGAACTCCTTGAGCTGCGACACGGCGCTGCGCTTGTCGACGATCTCGTAGCGGATGTTCGGACGATCGAAGCTGGAGACGAATTGCGGCGCGCCGGTCAATTGAAGCCGCTCGACAATCTCCTTGCGCGTCAGCTCGTCGGCAGTCGCGGTCAGCGCGATGCGCGGCACGTCGGGAAACCGCTCGGCGATGACGGAGAGGCCGACATATTCGGGCCGGAAATCATGACCCCATTGCGAGACGCAATGCGCTTCGTCGATCGCGAACAGCGCGACCTTCGCCTGCGCGAGCAGCGACAGGCAGCGTGGCGTGACCAGGCGTTCCGGCGCGACATAGAGCAGATCGAGATCGCCCGCGAGCAAGCGCCGCTCGATCTCGGAGGCTTCCTGGAACGACAGCGACGAATTCAGCGCCGCGGCATTGACGCCGGCCTCGATCAGTCCCGCGACCTGATCTCGCATCAGCGCGATCAATGGCGACACCACGATGCCGCAGCCCTCGCGCAGCAGCGAGGGAAGCTGGTAGCACAGCGATTTGCCGCCGCCGGTCGGCATCAAGACCAGGCAATTGCCGCCATCCGTGACGTGCCTGACGATCTCACCCTGCGCGCCGCGGAAACCCGGCAGGCCGAACACCGAATGCAGCACCGACAGCGCGTCGCGGCCGTTGGCCGGCGCAGGCAGCGAAGCAGTGGAAGGAGCGGACATCGGAGGCTGGAACCAGGACCGTGGATTCGTCACAAGGCCAGTCGCATGGCGGGACGAGCGTGGCAAGACCGTTTGAGGGGCGCACCGCTGCTTCCACTCCCTCTCCCCGTTCTTACGGGGAGAGGGGTGGGGTGAGGGGCCTCTCTCCCCGCATGAGATCGTCGACGGACCTGTACCCCCCTCACCCGGATCGCATCTCCGATGCAATCCGACCTCTCCCCGCAAGCGGGGAGAGGTGAAGTAAATACTACGCCCCGATCCTTCGCAGCGCTTCGGCCACCGTCACGATCGGCATGTTGCGCCGTCCAGCGGCCTCCAGCGCATGGCGCATCAGCTTCGGCGTGCAGCCATAGGGGCTCGGCGCGTTCGCAACGTCATGGCCGTAGAAGATGAGCCATCCCCCGCTCGCGACGGCCTCGTCGAAATAGCGATCGACGCCTGCTTTGTCGATCTCGCGATCGACCAGGGGCGAAGCGCGCAGGAACTGGAGATCGATGACGTCGCTGTTGACGCCGGGGAGGATGCCGCGCGCCGAACGGAAAGCCTTGGCGAGCTGCGGCTTGCGCCAGACCGAGGCGATCCCATAGGGATAGGCGAAGTTCTCCAGATTGATCGACGAATCGATCGCGCGGAAATAGCAACGATTCTGGTCGATCTCGCGCGCCATCGCAGCCTCGTCGAGATTGGCCGAGCTCTGGTGCGAGAAGGTGTGGCAGGCGATCTCGTGACCTCTGCGGTGAAGCCGAACGATCGCATCGTCCGACAAGCCGTGCCAATGATCCGACGGTTGACCGATCAGGCTGCCGGCGAGATAGAACGTGCCTCGGCCGCCATGCTGTTCCAAAAGCTCGGCCCCCTCGCCTGCGGCGCTGTCGGGGGCATCGTCGAAGGTGAAGCTCACGATCGGCGCGTGCGCCGGCAGCCGGTGCGGCGCGGCGCGGAAATGCCGGGCCAGCCGATTGCTCACGCGTCCCTGGAGTGCCGACCACACGATCGCGTTCCCGTGATTACATATTTCCGTACTGAAACATTCGCGTGCCGGTCGAGGCAAGCTTAACGCCTGGGTAATCCTAACGCGGAACCAACGTCTTTCGATTGACGCGCAGGAACCGACGCCTCGGCTTCAGCGCTGAGATATTGCAGCCAATTGCGGAAAAGCACCGCCGCCGCGCTGCCGGCGCCGATATCCGCCCGCAAATTCAGCGCGGGCAGCTCGTTGGTGAGGGCCGGGTGGCGCTGGTGCGCCGCCTTCTTCTCGAAGCGGGCGAGTTTCTCTTCCGTCGCTGCGTCAAAATAGCTCACGGGCAGGCGCGGATAATTATCCCGCTCCCGCGCGAGATAGCGGCCGATATCGCGCAGATATTCGCGCTGGAGCGACAATGCGTCGTATTCCGGGTGACCCTGGAAGAACACAAAGCGGCTGGCATACTGGCGGACGAAAACGTCGACGCCGGCCGTCTCGGAGCGAGTCAGCACCTGATACCCGGCCTCCACCAAATCGCTCTCCGCGATCTCGTTCAGGCGCGAATGCGAGACCTTCAGTGGCCCCGATGCGGCGCGCGTCATGGAATCACTCGTCACGACATCGCAATCGAAGATGCCGTGGCATTTGGCCGGCAACCGCCGCCGGGCGATGCTGTCCAGATGCAGCACCGCCGCATGCGCGGCAAGGCACGACCAGATGGTCGAACGCGTGTTGGCCTTGGCCCAGTCGATGAGCTCGGTGAGGTCGTGCCAGTACGGCTCCTGGTCTAGCTCGGGCGCCACCGGCTCCGCGCCGGTCACGATCAGCCCGTCGAATTTCTGCTTCTTCAGATCGGAGAGATCGGAATATTCGCTCTCGACATGCCACCGCGCTTCCGGCGATCGCTTCACGCTCGGAAGCGAGAAGCAGTGGAAGCGGATGCGGCACGGGCCTGCTGCGGCCTGGAGCAGCTTCATGAACTGCCGCTCGGTCGCCTTCAGCGCCGGATCCGGCATGTTGTTGACGAGCCCGATCGTAAGTTCGGCGCCGTGATCGCGCGCGAGATCGCGCTCGGTCGGCACCAGTGCCGGGCTCGAGATGACTTGATCCCTGTCGATCAAGATCGTCATTGGCGGAGCCGCCTACTCCGCGGCCTCGAGGCGCGCCGACCCGCAGGCCTTGTCCAGCGCCTGGTCGATGTCCTCGATGATGTCGGAGATGTGCTCGATGCCGATCGAGAGGCGGATGGTTTCCGGCAGCACGCCGGCCACGCGCTGCTGCTCTGCCGACATCTGGCGGTGGGTGGTCGAGGCCGGATGGCAGGCCAGCGACTTGGCATCGCCGATATTGACGAGGCGCGTGATCAGCTTCAGCGCATCGTAGAAGGTCTTGCCGGCTTCCATGCCGCCCTTGATGCCGAAGGTGAACAGCGAGGAGGCGTTGCCGTCCAGATACTTCTGGACCAACGGGTAATACGGACTATCGGCGAAGCCGGTGTAGTTGACCCAGGCCACACGGGAATCGCCGCGCAAAAACTCGGCGACCTTGCGGGCGTTCTCGACGTGGCGCTCCATGCGCAGCGCCACGGTCTCGATGCCCTGCAGCAGCAGGAAGGCGTTGAACGGTGACAGCACCGAGCCCATGGTACGCTGATAGACGCTGCGCGCGCGCTCGATATAGGCGGTCCGGCCGAAGCGCTCGGCATAGACGAGGCCGTGATAGGAGGCGTCCGGCTTGTTGTAGGCCGGGAAGCGCTCGGCGTATTTCGCCCACGGGAAGTTTCCGGAATCGACGATGGCGCCGCCGAGCGTGGTGCCGTGACCACCCAGGAACTTGGTCAGCGAATGCACGGCGATGTCGGCGCCGTAGTCGAACGGCTTGAGCAGGATCGGGGTTGCGACCGTGTTGTCGACGATCAACGGCACGCCATGCGCATGCGCGACCTTGGCCAGCGCCTCGATGTCGCAGACATTGCCGGCGGGATTGCCGATGGTCTCGGCGAACACCGCGCGGGTGTTCTCGTCGATCAGCTTCGCGACCGCATCCGGTCCGTCGCTCTCGGCGAAGCGGCCGGTGATGCCCTGCCGCGGCAGTATGTGCGAAAGCAGCGTGTGGGTCGTGCCATAAAGCTGCGGCACGGAAACGATGTTGCCGCCGTGATCGGCGACGTTGACGAAGGCGAAATGCAGCGCCGCCTGGCCGGTCGCGACCGCGAGCGCGCCGACGCCGCCTTCGAGCTGGGCGATGCGCTTCTCCAGCACCGCGCTGGTCGGATTGGCGATGCGGCTGTAGCGGAAGCCTTCGGCTTCGAGATTGAAGAGCGCCGCGCCGTGATCGGCGCTGTCGAAGGCATAGGCCGCGGTCTGGTAGATCGGCACGGCGACCGCGTGCGTGGTGGCTTCGGGCTCGTAACCGGCGTGAATAGCGATCGTCTCGTTGCGCATCGTGCCACCTCCGCGTGGGCGGGCCGCACTTATTGGCCTGGAATGAGGCATGTGCGTTGTCCGCCTCGCCCGTGTTAGAGGCGGGTGGTAAAGCGGACAATAATTCGCTTAGAGATCGAGGAAGTAACCCTAACACTTGTGGGCGAATTGGCCGGAATTCGGGTTAAAGCGCATTAACGAATTTGCACCCTTTGGCGGTCCGACCAGAAGCGCCGTCCGCTTCGTGGCAACGGCGCAGCATGCGCCTCCGTCCGGGGGCATCGATCCGGGACCCGTGCCGGGACGCCGGCCCAGCTTCGCAAGATCATCCTCCGCCGCGACACGATCGAGCGCCCCGCCGTCGCAATCGTCACGGCGAGGCCATCGAATCATTTCGCGACATCTCTCAAGGTCCCGGCGACACGATCCGCAATCAGCGGACATCAGCGATCATGCAACGGTCAATCGTTGCGTAAGCTCGTGGATTTTACGCTCGCGCATCGTTCTTTGCTTTGGGACATGCCGGCTTGACGAACGCCAATGAAAGTCACCTGCTCTCGCGCTTTGCCGCCGACCGGCGCGGCAACATTGCCGTCATCTTCGCGCTTGCGCTGTTGCCGCTGCTGTCCTTCGTTGGCGCCGCCGTGGACTACTCTCTTGCCACCCGAGCGCGAGCGAAGCTGATCGCAGCACTCGACGCCGCGGTGCTGGTCGCGACGGCAAAGAGTGAAATCACCAACAGCGCGTCGACCGCGCAGAGCGATGCGCTGAACACCTTCGCCGGGCAGATGTCGGCGACCGGCCTGACGGCGAAATCGGTGACCATCACCGTGACCGACAGCGTCACCACGCGCACCGCCACGGGAACGGCGTCGTCGTCCGTGACGACCTATTTCATGGGAATCCTGGGTCACAAGACCCTGGAGTTTTCGGCTTCCTCGAGCGCGGCGGCCTCGCTGCCGTCCTACATCGACTTCTACGTGCTGCTGGACAACTCGCCATCGCAGGGGCTTGGCGCCACCACGGCCGACATGACCGCGCTCCAGAGCGCGACATCCGACAGCTGTGCCTTTGCCTGCCACGACACCTACACGTCCAGCTCGAAGAAGACCAAGCAGACCAACAGCTACTACTCGATCGCGAAGAAGCTCGGAATCAAGATGCGGATCGACCTGGTGCGCGACGCGACGCAATCGCTGACGGATACTGCGACCGCGAGCCAGCTCGTCAGCAATCAGTATCGGATGGCGGTCTACACCATGGGCAGCGATTGCAGCTCGATCGGATTGACCACGATCTCGGCGCTCACGTCGAGCCTCTCCTCCGTCAAGACCGCGGTTTCCGCCGTCGACCTGATGACCATTCCCTACACAAACTACAACAACGACATGTGCACCGACTTCGACGGCATATTGTCGTCGATGAACGGCGCGATCCCGACACCCGGAGACGGTTCGTCATCCTCGCCGCAGAAATGGCTGTTCTTCGTCTCCGATGGCGTTGCCGACTACTATTATCCTTCGAGCTGCAGCCAGACCGTGATCGCCTCTTCGGGCCGATGCCAGGAGCCGCTGACAACGACGATCTGTGACACCATCAAGGCGCGCGGCGTCAAGATCGCGGTGCTCTACACCACCTATCTCGCGATCACCAACAACAGCTGGTACAACACCTACATCGCGCCATGGCGCAGTTCGATCTCGACCAAGATGCAGGCCTGCGCGACGTCCGGCTATTACTACGAGGTTTCGAGCGATTCGAGCATCAGCGATGCGTTGAGCGCGCTGTTCCAGAAGGCGATCACTTCCGCGCGTCTCACGAACTGATCGATCCTTCCCGAGGGCTCCGCGCGTGGGGTGCGCAGCCCTCGGGAGCGGTGGTCAGTCCATCATCTCCCAGAGGCGACGAACGAGCACGCCCGCACGCTTCTCGATCGCGGCCGCGGCATCGAGCGCGAGATCCTCGCGATAGCGCCCGGCAATGAGCTGCACGCCGATCGGCTTGCCGTCGTGGACGGCCACCGGCACCACGGCGCCGGGCAGGCCGAGCACGTTGATCGCCGAGATGAAGCGGATCTCGCCCCAGAAGATCTCCTGCACGCGCTCGGCGCTGACGGTGTCGTCGCGCGGGCCGGGCGTCGGCTTCACCGTGGTCGGCGCCAGCACGACCGGATAGTCCTCGAAGAACAATTGCCAGGCGCGAATGTGGCCGTTGCGCGCGGCGGTCGCCTGCATCCAGGCCTTGAGATCGAGCACGTTCGCCTTGGCCTTCATGCCGCCCCAGGCCTTGTGGAAGTCTTCCGACGTGACCTTCAGCATGCCGGCCTCCTGCATCACCACCGTCTCGTTGGTGATGATGTCGCACCAGGTCTGCCAGACGCCGTTGATGTCGGGCACCTCGACTTCGCTGACGCGGTAGCCGGAACGTTCGAGATGGTCCGCGGCCTGGCGCAGCGCCGCGGCGACGGAGGGATCGACGTCCATGTCGTCGGGGATCTTGGCCAGCGCCACCTTGATCGGCCCCTTCGGCTTCTCGCCGACCAGCGGCGCCGGCACCCACCAGGGATCGCGCGGATCGCGCTGGCTCATCACCTCCAGCCCAAGGCGAACGTCGGCGACATGGCGCGCCAGCGGCCCCTGCGCCGACATCAGATGCGCCAGCATCGGCCGCTCCGCCGTGGCGCTTGCGTTGAATGCGGGGATGCGCCCCTGCGTCGGCTTGATGGTGGCAATGCCGTTGCAATGCGCCGGCCAGCGCAGCGAGCCGCCGATGTCGTTGCCATGGGCGATGGTGCCGATGCCGGCGGCGACCGCCGAGCCTGCGCCGCCCGACGAGCCACCGCAGGTGATATCGGGATCCCAGGGATTGAGCGTCAGCCCGTGCAGGGGATTGTCGGTGAAGCCGCGGAAGGAGAATTCCGGCGTGTTGGTGAGCCCGATGACGATCGCGCCCGATTTCTTCAGGTTGCGCACGACCGGCGCATCCGACGGGGCGATCAGGTCCTTGTTGGCGGGCACGCCGTTGAAATTCGGCCGGCCCTGGTAATCGACGTTTTCCTTGATCGTGATCGGTACCCCGTGCAGAAGGCCGAGCGCAGCTCCCTTGGCGCGCTGCTTGTCCGCCGCATGGGCGGCGGCAAGCGCCTCCTCCGAGAGATCGACGACGACGGCGTTCAGCTTCGGATTGACCGCGCGCATCCGTTCGAGATGCGCTTCCACGGTCTCGACTGCCGAGATCGCCCCGGAGCGGATTGCGGCTGCGGTCTCCACCGCCGACCATTGCCAAGGCGCGCCCTTGGGACGCGGAGGTGCAGCCGGCTTGCGCGGGGAGGCCTTCTTCGCACCTGACTTCTTCGCACCTGACTTCGCAACAACGCCCTTCCGGGCTGAAGATGTCTTGCGCGATGCTTTCGTTGCCGATTTCTTGGAAGCAATCTTCTTGGCCGCCGCCTTCTTCGCCACCTGGTACCTCCTTGAGTTACGCGGCGCGAGGTTACGGAGGCGGATCGGACCTGTATAGGTGCGTTTCTGCATGGCGCGCTGGCGAGAGCCGCCAATGCGACCAATCGTCAGGAGACGTTGCCGCACCCCGCGCCATTCGCAAGACCATGTCGCGAAGCACAGCCGTCAACTGGGACCATGGCCGTCGCACGCGCGTCCGATTGACTCAAATCAAGCGGCCGCGCGTCAGGCCCGTCATATGCATGCTCATGATCGGCAGCTTGCTTTTCGCGCCATAGCCAGACGATGAAACAGGACGGTCAGACTCGCCCCATGCTCCACGCGCCGCAAATTCCGGATCGCAGGCTGGCTTCGATCAATCTGGCCGTGGTCATCGCTCTGGGCCTCGCCATCAGTGCGTTCATGGCAAAGCCATTCCTGGCGGCTCTGGTCTGGTCGACGACGCTTGCCGTCTTGTTCGCGCCGGTCGATAACGCGATCAGCAAGCGCGTCGGGTCCCGCGGTCTTTCGGCCCTGATCACGACCATGATCACTGCATGCATCGTGGTCGTTCCGGCGATCCTGATCGCGGGGACCCTGCTCAACGAGGCCGTCAAGAGCGCGGCGCTGGTCGTGCCCATGTTCGACGCGGAGGACTGGACGCGGCTCATGGGCGAGCATCGCTGGCTGGCCCCGGCGCTGCAATGGCTGCACGACAAGGTGGATTTTCCGGATTTGATACGAACGGCGACGGCGGCGCTCGCCAACTGGAGCGGCTCGGTCCTGCGCGCCTCCTTTTCCGGAGTGGCGAACCTGCTGTTGACGTTCTACTTCCTGTTCTACCTCTTGCGCGATCGGGAAAAGATTGCGGAGGCCGCGGAGCTTCACCTACCGCTGTCGGAGCCTGAATTCTCGCAGGTCGTACGTCGGATGATCGACACGATCTTCGCGACGGTGTTCGGCACCCTTGCGGTCGCGGCGCTGCAGGGTGGTCTCGGGGGATTAATGTTCTGGTGGCTGGGCCTGCCCGCTCCGGTGTTCTGGGGCGTGCTGATGGCCCTTCTCGCGATCGTTCCGTTTCTCGGCGCCTTCGTGATCTGGGCGCCCGCCGCTGCGTTTCTCGCCCTGAGCGGCGCTTACAGCTCCGCGGTCATCTTGGCGATCTGGGGAACGCTGGTCGTCGGGCTCGTGGACAACGTGGTCTATCCAATGCTGGTCGGCAACAAGCTTCGGATGCACACCATGCTGTCGTTCATCGCCGTCGTCGGTGGGCTGGTGTTTCTCGGAGCGCCGGGTGTGGTGCTCGGTCCGTTGCTGCTCGCGGTCACCCTGACCTTGCTGCAGATCTGGCGCGGCCGGGCCGCAGCCCCGACCGAAGCGCGGCCGTAACCTTCTCCGACGGCCCGGAGACGGGCGAGCCGCGTCGAGCGGACAACCTCAAAAGTTCCGCGACAAGCCAAATTCGTATTTGATTTCAGATGGATATGGCGGAGAGAGTGGGATTCGAACCCACGGTACGGTTTCCCGCACACACGCTTTCCAAGCGTGCGCCTTAAGCCACTCGGCCATCTCTCCGGAGCGCCTCTCTTGAAGGGGCGCTGATGATTTTGCAAGTGATCGCGGGTCAATCCGGTCGATTTTCCGCAACTTGTTGTAGTTACAAGGTAATATCCGTTGCGCCAATCCGCCGGCCCGCCACCCCGGCTGAACCCGAGACGGGTTTGGCGCGACGATTCACGGGAAGCCGCCAAACACTCGCAGGGACCCCATGACCATCCGCAAGACCTTCGCCGTACTGAGCCTGATCCCGGCCCTTGTCCCCGCCTTCGCCGTGCCGGCAGTGGCCCAGGTCTGCACCCGGCAGGGCGTCGACGTGAGCTGCGACGACGGGCGGCGCGGGATGCTGTCCGGCGATGCCATCCTCTGGCCGGACGGCACGCGCTCAAGCTCGACGCCGCATCCGAGCGTGATCATCGGCAACAAGAGCTCGGTGCATGTCGGACCCGGCGTATTCGTCGGCCAGGGCAAGGGCATGGTGCCGATGGACGATCCCAACGCGCCGAACAAGCGGCAATGTGCGATCCTGGATGGGGTTTCGTATTGCTATTGAGGTGCGCTCGTCCTTCTCCCCTTGTGGAGAGAAGGGAGGAGCACCGAGCCTCTTAGATCAACCGCACGCCTGAGATCGCCGACTTCAGCCAGCGCAGCGCCTGCGGCGGTTGGGACGCGAGCGGGGCGACGGCGGCCTTCTCGGTCCGGCACGTCTCGAGCTCGGCGACGAAATCGGCCGACCATTGCTGGATGGTGTGGCCGCGCAGCTTCTTCATCATCGCGTCCCAGCGCATCTTGCGCTCGGTGAGCGGCATTGAAGCTGCGACTGCGATCGCGCGCGCCATGCCGTCGATGTCGTGCGGATTGACCAGGAGCGCGGCGTCGAGCTCGTTGGCGGCGCCCGCGAATTTCGACAGCACCAGCACGCCGGGATCGGCCGGGTTCTGGGCTGCGACATATTCCTTGGCGACGAGGTTCATGCCGTCATGCAGCGGCGTCACCACGCCAATTTGCGCGGTGCGATAGAGACCCGCGAGCACGGCCTGGCTGAAGCCCTTGTTCAAATAGCGGATCGGCGTCCAGTCGACCTCGCCGTGCCGGCCGTTGACATCGGTGACGAGGCGCGCGACCTCGTTCTGGAGGTTGCCATAGGCCTCGATCGCGCCGCGCGAGGGATTGGCGATCTGAAGCAGCGAGATGCTGCGCGCAAACTGCGGCTGATCGGTCCAGAGCCGGTCGAAGGCGCTGATGCGGTTGACGAGGCCCTTGGAATAGTCGAGCCGGTCGACACCGATCGCGAGACGTTCGCCGTTGAGGCTGCGCCGCAGCCGCGACACGTCCGGATGCGAGGCGGACTTGGCGGCATAGGCTGCGAACTTCTCCGCGTCGATCCCGATCGGGAAGACTTCACAGCGCGTGCGGCCATGCTGAGAGATCGCAACATTATCCTCGATGGTGAGGCCGAGCTCTCCGCCGACATAGCCGAGGAAGTTCTGGCAATCCTCGTTGGTCTGGAAGCCGAGCAGATCGTAGGCCAGCATCGCATTGATCAGCTCGCGATGATTGGGCACGCCCTGCATCACCGCAGCGACGGGCCACGGCGTATGCAGGAAGAAGCCGATCGGATCGTCGACACCGAGGTCGCGCAGCTCGGCACCGAGCGCGAGGAAATGATAATCCTGCACCCAGAACGCCGTCTGCGGTTTGCGAAAGCGCAGCAGAGCGCGCGCCATGAAGGCGTTGACCTCGCGATAGCTGACATAGTCCTCGCGCGAGACGCGGATCAGGTCGCTGCGCGAATGCAGCGCCGGCCACAACGCAGAATTGGCAAAGCCTTCGTAATAGCCACCGTAATGTGCCGCCGGCAGATCCAGTGTCGCGATTGCGCCCGTGCCCAGTGCTTCGATTTCGGCGAACGGTTCCTTCTGATGGCCATCACGCACACGGCCCGAGGAACCCACCCAAATCGCGCCCGAATGTTCCACCACCGGCAGCAACGCCGCCGCAAGACCGCCCGTCATGGGCTCGTTAGGTTTGCCGCGGGCGACGCGATTTGAAACGACGACTAAATTCACAGGTCGTCCCCTCCTGTTTCATTCCACCCCGTTTAACTGCCGTTCATCAATATGGTTCCTGATCATCGTTTCAACCAATTGAAACCAAAATCGGGCACGTGCGTTGGAACTGGTTTCCCTCGAGGGAACCCGGAATTTTGCTGCAAAGACAGCTGTTGCGATAATGTTGCGCAGCACGCATTGCAGCGCGCGACAGCGCCGTTTCCAAAGCTTCATGTCGGCGGCGTGGCGCTGCCTTTCTTTCACCTTGGATCGAGCAGCCGGGCAAGGAATGCACGCACATCGCTCGGCGCGTCGAAATGGCCGTTCACGCCCATGGCACGGCGGCCGACCGAAAAGGCGAGCCCGTTCATGTCGGGCATGATCGCGAACACGGTTTCATCGGTGACGTCGTCGCCGATGAAGATCGGACGCCGTCCCCTGAACGGCTCCCGCTTCATCAGTTCACGCACGCCGGTCGCCTTGGTGAATCCGGAATGCTTGATCTCGCAGACGAACTTGCCGGGCAGCACCTCGATCGGGGCATTGGGCAGGTCGGCCCGGATCACCGAGACGGATTCGTAGATCGCCTTCTCCGCATGCGGCGCGAGGCGGTAATGCAGAGCGAGCGAATAGCCCTTGTCCTCGAGCAGAATGCCGGGCGAAAGCTTGGCGATGGCGGCCAGCCGCCGCTTCAGCTCCTTGTCGAGCGGCGGCGCGTGGACGTCATCGGCTTCGTTGTCCACCGACAGTCGCATCTCGGCGCCGTGGCCGGCAACGGCGCGAAACACGTCGGGTGCGAAGATCAGGTCGATGTCGTTGAGCGAGCGGCCGCTGACCAGCGCCAGCGCGCCGGACGTGCGCTCGGTGAGGCGATTGAGCGTATCTGACAGGCCCGGCGGCACCCACACCTCGCGTGGCGTCGGCATCAGGTCGAGCAGCGTACCGTCGATGTCGAGCAGGATCGCGGTCTCGTCCAGATGCGGCACCAGCGCATGCGGCACCGGCACCGCATCCGGCGCCTCGTCCTCTCGCATGGTGTGCTGCTCGTCCATCGCCATTTCCGCAAGTTCTGATTTCATCAGTCTACTCCATAAAGGCGAGCGGCCGCGCGATTTGTTCGAGCGATTTGCGCTCCGCGGAGACGGCGTAGCGCCACGCCACGATCGCGGCCGCGATCATCAGGAAGGCCCCCAGCAAATAGCCCGCGAACACGCTGGTGCGTGATCCCGTGTCGATCAGCACGCCGAACAGTGCCGGTCCGATCACGCCGCCAATGCCGGTGCCGACCGCGTAGAATACCGCGATCGCCAGCGCGCGAACCTCCAAGGGAAAAGTCTCGCTGACGGTGAGATAGGCTGCGCTCGCCGCGGGCGAGGCAAAGAAGAAGATCACCATCCAGGCAATGGTCTGGCCCTGCGCGTCGAGGACGCCGATGGAGAACAGATAGCCCGAGAGCGCCAGCAACAGGCCCGACACGCCATAGGTGAACATGATCATGGTGCGGCGCCCCAGCGTATCGAACAGCCGGCCGAGCAGGAGAGGCCCGAGGAAATTTCCGGCGGCGAAGGGTAGCAGGTACCAGCCGACGTGATCGGCCTTGATGCCGTAGAAATCGGTCAGCACCAGCGCGAAGGTGAAGAAGATGGCATTGTAGAAGAACGCCTGCGCACTCATCAGGACGAGACCGACCAGCGCGCGCTGGCGGTACGCCGAGAACAGCGTGTGCACGACCTCGCGGATCGGCGTGTGATCGCGCATCTTCAGCCGCATCTTCGCGAAGCGCGCTTCGCTCGCATCCTGGTCATGTCCGATCACGGAGCGTTCGATCTCGTCGACGATCGCATGGGCCTGATCGGGACGGCCATGGATCATCAGCCAGCGCGGACTTTCCGGGATCCACATCCGCATCAACAGCACGACGAGACCGATGCTGGCGCCGATCAGATAAGCCAGACGCCAGCCGAGATCGGGCGCGATCACGGCGGGATCGAGCAGCACGATGGCCGCAACCGCCCCCATCGCTGCGCCGATCCAGAAGCTGCCGTTGATGACGAGATCGGTCCAGCCGCGGTAGCGCGCGGGCACCAGCTCCTGGATGGTCGAATTGATCGCGGTGTATTCGCCGCCGATGCCGGCACCGGTGAGGAAGCGAAACATCGCGTAGCTCGCGACATCCCATGACAGGGCGGTTGCGGCCGTTGCCGAGAGGTAGAGCGCCAGCGTGATGAAGAACAGTTTCTTGCGGCCGATGCGGTCGGTGAGCCAGCCGAAGCCGAGCGCGCCGAGCACGGCGCCGGCGAGATAGGCGGAATTGGCAATGCCGAGGTCGAGATTGGAGAAATGCAGCGAGGGGCTCTGCTTCAGGGCACCGGAGAGCGCACCGGCCAGCGTCACCTCGAGCCCGTCGAGGATCCAGGTGATGCCGAGCGCGAGCACGACGCGGGTGTGAAAGCCGCTCCAGGGCAGCGCGTCGAGCCGTGCGGGAATGCTGGTCTCGACGATGCGATCGGTCGCGTCCGCCGCGACCCCAGATGCGTAGTTCAGCGCTGGGCTTTGCTGCAATTCCATCGGGCTGTTGCGTTCGATCAATGGAAGCGGCCCCGGTTCACATGATGTGGACGGGGCGTTCCGATCACGGGGGTGCGGCATTCCGCCTGCCACCTGCGACAACGTCTGCGGCAAGGCCGGGTTCCCCGGGAACGGTGCTTATGGCCGCCCGTTTCCGTTGGTACCGCAAGGAGTTGACGCATGGCTCATGTCAGAAAGACGACACAATCTCGCAAACCCGCGCACAAGAAAGCCAGCGCAAGACGTAAGCCTGCGCGCAAGAGCCCGAAGCGCGCCGCACCGAAGCGCTGGTCGCAGCGTGTGACCAGGCAGAGCGACGCACTCGACCTCAAGCAGGGTGTGTTCAAGCTGGACAGTCCGAAGAAGATCGCGACGTCATTGAAGCGATCGGCCGAGCACAGCGCGCGTCGCAAGGCCGGCGCCTATCGCTCGGCGCTGTCGATGCTGACCTTCTACATCAACCGCGCCGGCAAGACGCTGCCGAAGACGCAACGCACGCGGCTGGAAAAGGCGAAGGTGGAATTGAAGCGGGCGTTTGGAAGGGAGTGAGAGGGCGGAGGATCGCATCCCCTGCTCCGCTGTCGTCCCGGACAAGCGTAGCGCCTGGCAGCGCGAAGCGCTGTCAGGCGTGGAGCGCCGATCCGGGACCCATACTCCCAGGGAATGGTTGTGGAGCGACGCAGGTAACCCCAAGTCGTCGCCAAACCCAATCCTGTGGCTATCGCGACGAGCGCAAGCGCTCGCGCGGAGGTCCCGGATCTACGCGCGCCTTAAGGGCGCGCTTATCCGGGACGACAGCGAAGGATGAGGCGAAAGCGAAGACTGCCGAGGCAGCGCACTTACGCCGCCCTGATATTGCCCATGAAGCGATCGAGCTCGGCGCGCAGGCGGGTGCTCTCGCTCGACAGCGTCTTGGCCGAGTGCAGCACCTCCCCCGAGGCCGCGCCGGTCTCGGCGGCGCCGCGGTTGACCTGGCCGATATCGGTGGCCGCGGTCTGGGTGCCCTGCGCCACGGTCTGGACGCTGCGCGCGATCTCCTGGGTGGCCGCACCCTGCTGCTCGACCGCGCTCGCGATCGAGGTCGCGATCGACGAGATCTGCCCGATGGTCGCGCCGATCTCCTTGATTGCCGCAACCGATTCGGCCGTGGCGCCCTGCATGCCCGTGATGTGCGAGGAAATCTCGTCGGTCGCCTTCGCCGTCTGGCTCGCCAGCGACTTCACCTCGCTCGCAACCACCGCGAACCCGCGGCCGGCTTCACCGGCACGCGCGGCCTCGATGGTGGCATTGAGCGCCAGAAGATTGGTCTGCTCGGCAATCGCCGTGATCAGCTTCACCACCTCGCCGATCTGCTGGGCGGCGTGCGAGAGCTTGCCGATGCGGCCGTCGGTTTCCCTGGCCTGCACCACCGCGGCTTCCGCAATGCGGTTGGAATCGCGGACCTGGCGGCCGATCTCCTCGACCGAAGCCGAGAGCTCTTCGGTCGCGGTCGCGACCGACTGCATGTTGGACGAGGCCTGCTCGGACACGCCGGCGACCTGGCTCGACAGGCTCTGGGTGGTCTCGGCGGTGCGCGTCAGCGTGGACGCTGCCGATTCCAGCTGCACGGCCGAGGCCGAGACGTTGGAGACGATGGCGCCAACCGCGCTTTCGAAATCGTCGGCGAAGCGGATCAGCTCGGCACGGCGGCTCGCGGCCTGCTCCCGGTTCTGAACTTCGCTGGCGGCGGCATCGCGCTCGGCCTTGGCCACCGCCTGAACCTTGAATTCCTCGACCGCGCCGGCCATCTCGCCGATCTCGTCCTTGCGGCCGAGGCCCGGCAGCACCACGTCGAAATTGCCCGAAGCCAGCTCGCGCATCGCCTTGCACATCGCGATCATCGGACGCGAGATGCCGTTACCAAGCCACAAGGCCAGCACGGCACCGATGGCAAGGCCGCCGAGCGCCATCATCAGCATCAGCCGCTCGGTCTCGCCGATCGTCTCGTTCGCGCTCGCCTCGATGCGCTGCTGGTCGGCAGTGAGATCCGAACGCAGCTCGCCCGAGAGCTTGAGAATGGTCGCCGCCGTCTTGGTCATCTCGCCATTCGACTTGACGATGACTTTCACGTTCTCGGTCAGCTTTGCGAACGAGGTGCGGTACTGTTTCAGGAGATCGCCGATCTCCTTGACGCGATCCGTGATCTTCTGGTCATTCGCATAGATGGAGACCAGCAAGGTCTCCAGGAACTTGATACGGGCGATCACGCCATCGGCGGTCTTGGGCTCCGGCTTGGCGACGAAGGCGCTGACCGAGGTGGAGACCGCCAGATATTGCGAGGTGATGTCCTTGGCCGTGGTCTGGACCGATGCCAGTCCCGCCAGCGCGGCGGTGTCGGCGAGATCGTCGAACTTGAAGCGGATCTTGTTGCCGACACTGTTGAGCTCATCGGCAGCGATCTTGTTGTTCTCGCGCGTCAGGGTAATGATCTCCCCGAACACCTTCGTGAAGCGCTGGAACTCGGCCTCGAGCTTGCCGACCTGCTCACGGCGTGCAGCGCCGGTGGTGGCCGACATCGACTTGGCGATGGCGCTCTTCAGATTCTGTTCGGCGGCCTTGGCCGCGGTCTCGTCATCGTTCGCCCCGGTCAGGGTGTAGGCCCGTGCCAGCCCTTGATAGGCGATCAGCTCGCGATCGACCGTCCGGGCGAGATCGGCTTCCGACACGCTGGCGCGGTAGGAAGCCACGGCGGCCTGAATCCGCTCGAAGCCGAAATAGGCGAAAGCCATGCTGACGGCGAGGATGGCTAGCACTGCCACGAAGCCGAGGATGATTTTTGCGCGAAAACGCAGCGTTGGCAGCTTCGATTGGCTCGACTTCGACTTGACCGACATTCCCCCACCCCATTCCATTCGCGGAAAACCAGGCGCAGCCCGGAAGCAGCCCGCTTCCTGACTCGTCCGCACGGTAATCGGCAAAGGATAAGCTGTGGTAAATTTATGGCGCCGCAACTGGCGGTTAGGTGACGCAGGGAATTTGTTAAAGCGGGCTTTCCCGCGCTGTTACAAATCGACTGCCGCCCCGATCACTTCGCTGTCGTCCCGGACAAGCGCGCCCAAAGGCGCGCGCCGATCCGGGATCCATAGCCACAGGAGGTGGTTTGGCGAAGACTCGGAGTTACCGGCGTCACTCCATATCCACGCCCTGTGGTTATGGGTTCCCGCGTGCGCGGGGACGACAGCGGAGTGTGACGCGACAGCTCGCCCTACGCCGCCCTGATATTGCCCATGAAGCGATCGAGCTCGGCGCGCAGGCGGGTGCTCTCGCTCGACAGCGTCTTGGCCGAGTGCAGCACCTCCCCCGAGGCCGCGCCGGTCTCGGCGGCGCCGCGGTTGACCTGGCCGATATCGGTGGCCGCGGTCTGGGTGCCCTGCGCCACGGTCTGGACGCTGCGCGCGATCTCCTGGGTGGCCGCACCCTGCTGCTCGACCGCGCTCGCGATCGAGGTCGCGATCGACGAGATCTGCCCGATGGTCGCGCCGATCTCCTTGATTGCCGCAACCGATTCGGCCGTGGCGCCCTGCATGCCCGTGATGTGCGAGGAAATCTCGTCGGTCGCCTTCGCCGTCTGGCTCGCCAGCGACTTCACCTCGCTCGCAACCACCGCGAACCCGCGGCCGGCTTCACCGGCACGCGCGGCCTCGATGGTGGCATTGAGCGCCAGAAGATTGGTCTGCTCGGCAATCGCCGTGATCAGCTTCACCACCTCGCCGATCTGCTGGGCGGCGTGCGAGAGCTTGCCGATGCGGCCGTCGGTTTCCCTGGCCTGCACCACCGCGGCTTCCGCAATGCGGTTGGAATCGCGGACCTGGCGGCCGATCTCCTCGACCGAAGCCGAGAGCTCTTCGGTCGCGGTCGCGACCGACTGCATGTTGGACGAGGCCTGCTCGGACACGCCGGCGACCTGGCTCGACAGGCTCTGGGTGGTCTCGGCGGTGCGCGTCAGCGTGGACGCTGCCGATTCCAGCTGCACGGCCGAGGCCGAGACGTTGGAGACGATGGCGCCAACCGCGCTTTCGAAATCGTCGGCGAAGCGGATCAGCTCGGCACGGCGGCTCGCGGCCTGCTCCCGGTTCTGAACTTCGCTGGCGGCGGCATCGCGCTCGGCCTTGGCCACCGCCTGAACCTTGAATTCCTCGACCGCGCCGGCCATCTCGCCGATCTCGTCCTTGCGGCCGAGGCCCGGCAGCACCACGTCGAAATTGCCCGAAGCCAGCTCGCGCATCGCCTTGCACATCGCGATCATCGGACGCGAGATGCCGGTGCCGAGCAGGAAGGCAAGCACCGCACCAAGCAGCGTACCGCCGATGGCGAGGATCAGAACCAATTGCTCGGTCTTGCCGATGGTCGCCTCCGATTCCGAGTCCAGCCGCTGCTGCTCGGCAACGAGGTCGGCCTTCATGGCCGTGGCGCCTTGCAGGATCGCACCGGCCGAGCCGCTCATCTCGGTGACGAGGTCGTCGACCAACTTGGCTTTCGCGATCAGCTTCTCCAGCGCTTCCCGATACGCGCCGAGGAACGCTTTGGCCTCCTTCAGGCCGGCGACGATCTTGTCATCCATCGAATAGACCGCGCCGAGCGAGTTCTCGACGAACTTCAGTCGCGCCATCGCACTTGCGCCGACGGCCTGGTCGGAGTTGAGGATGAAATTGCTCGCGGCCGCGCTCGCGGTCTGGAACTGGGAGTTGACCTGCTTGGTGCCGAACTCGATCGCCTGCGCTTCGGAGTCGGAGGCATTGTTGCCGATATCGTCGAGCTTGTATTTCAGGAGATTGGCGTTGCGCTGAAGCTGGTTCTGGACCAGGAGCGCGCTGTCGCGCTTGGCCTGCAGAATCTTGGCGAAGGTCGCCGAGAAATTGGAAAATTCCTTGGCGAGCTTGTCGAGGCTCTCGAGCCGCGCCGGTTTCTTGGCATTCTTGACCGCCTGATCGATGGCATTCTTCAGGCTGGCCTCGGCGTCCAGCGCCGCCTTGGCGTCGTCTTCCTTGCCGGTCACCACGAAGTAGCGGGCGGCGGAACGATAGCCAAGCAATTCGCGATCGATATTGCGGGCGAGATCGGCCTCCGAGACGCTGCTGCGGTAGGATCCGACGCCCTGCGAAACGCGCTCGAAGCCGAAATAGGAGAAGGCCATGCTGCCGGCGGAGATCGCCAGCACCGCGGCAAAGCCGAGGATGATCTTGGCGCGGAACCTGAGGGTCGGAAATATTGTGCGCTTAAACGGCGACGCGATACGCCCGGACATTCCCAACCCCCAATGTAATTCTTGCATTGTGCAGATCGGCCCGGGAGCAGCCCTTCCCGAACCTGCGATGAAAATTAGGGCAGAAACGTCAAGGGGCGGTAAATTCTTCCAGCCCGAGCCGCCTGACGGTGACCACACGTTCCGCGGAACTGGTCGCCATGTTGCGACCAGACGAAAAAGGCCATATTCTCTGGACACTTGTCAGGCACTTGGCATCAGACCAAGCGGGTCCTTGAGGGAGAAACGGAGTGGGGCAAACCGACTTTCGGTTTGGCGGTGCGTCTGGCGTTGCCGTCGCGAAGTCGAAGGCCGCGGGCGCCGAGCAAGCCGTTGCCGACCTCGCCGCCCAGCTTCCATCCGACGAGCTGGCGCTCGTTCTGCTCTTCGTCTCCCCGAGCTACGATCCGCACCAATTCATCGCCGAAATCAGCCGCCAATTCGAAGGGATCCCGGTTTGCGGTTGCACCACGGCCGGCGAGCTGGCGCCTGACGGCTGGGACGAGAACAGCGTCGTCGCCCTCGCCTTCAGCAGTGCCGATTTCTCGGCCGTGGTACGCCCGATTCTCAATCTCGACAGTTTTCACGTCGAGGACGGCCGCAGGATCAGCGCCGAGGCCCGGCAGGAATTGCTGCGGGTGTCCTCCCGGGTCGAGCGCGGAAATCCGTTCGGCCTTGTCCTGATCGATGGTCTGTGCCGCCGGGAAGAAGCGGTGATGTCCGCGCTCTATGCCTCGCTGGACGACATCCCCATCGTCGGCGGCTCCGCGGGCGACGGGATGCGGTTCGAGCGGACCTGGGTGTTCCTCGACGGCAAGGCGCACACCAACGCCGCTCTCCTCATCCTCCTGAGCACGTCGCTGCCGTTCCGGGTTTTCAAATGTGACAATTTCGAACCGCGGCCCCAGAAGATGGTGGTCACCGAGGCCGACATCGAGAATCGCACCGTCCGGGAGTTGAACGCCGAGCCTGCCGCCCAGGAATATTCCCGCGTCGTCGGGATCATGGACGCCAAGCTCGATCCGTTCTCCTTCGCCTCGCATCCCGTTCTGGTCCGCGTCGGCGGCTCCTACTATGCCCGCTCGATCCAGCGCGTCGAACCGGACGGGTCGCTGCACTTCTTTTGCGCCATCGACGAAGGCATGGTGCTGACGGCGGCAACATCGCGCAGCCTCGTCGGCACGACGCGCGCGGCCTTCGCGGAAACGCGCGACCAGATCGGCGACGTCTCGCTCTATATCGGTTTCGAGTGCCTGCTGCGCCGGCTCGACGCCGAGCAGCACCAGCTCGCCCGCGACATGTCCGAACTCTACCGGCAGAATCGCGTGGTCGGCTTTCATACCTACGGCGAGCAGTTCGGCTCGATGCATGTGAACCAGACCTTCACGGGCGTCGCCATCGGCAGGCGTCCGTCGTGACCGAGCTGTGGCAGGACCCCGACACGGTCGAGCAGTTGCAGCGCGAAACCGCGAAGCTGAAGAAGATCAATGCCGCGCTGATGTCCCGCGTCGAGCGCTCGATGGACCAGCAGCTCAACGCGTTCTCCCTGTTCGAGACCGCCATCGCGCTCGACCGCCAGGTCCGGGACCGGACCACCCAGCTGCGCGAAGCCCTGCATTCGATCGAACGCGCCAATGAGGGGCTGTATCGCGCCAAGCAGCAGGCCGAGGCTGCAAGCTCGCTCAAATCGTCCGTTCTGATCTCCGTCACCCACGACCTGTTGCAGCCGCTGAACGCGGCGCGGCTGACGCTCTCCGCGCTGGCCGAGATGACGGAAACGCAGGAGTCGGGCCTGCTGGTCGACCAGGTCGATCGCTCGCTGGTGACGCTGGAGGATCTGCTGCGGTCGTTGCTGGAGATCGCCAAGCTCGACGCCGGCGCGCTCAGGCCCGAAGTGCGTCCGTTGGCACTGGCGCCGCTGTTCGAGCAGCTTCGCAACGAATTCGCGCCGATCGCGGCGCGGCAAGGCCTGTCCTTACGCATCCGCACCTCGCCGCTCGCGGTGTCGTCGGACGCGATGATGCTCCGGCGCATCCTGCAAAATCTGCTCGCCAATGCCATCCGCTACACCCGCAGCGGTGGCGTGGTGATGGGATGCAGGCGCAGCAACGACCGCATCTGTGTCCAGGTTTCCGATACCGGACCGGGAATTGCGCAGGCGCAGCAAGAGGCGATCTTTCGCGAATTCCAGCGCGGCGAAGCCAGCGCGACCGACCAGGCCGGGTTCGGGCTCGGCCTCTCCATCGTGCGCCGCTTCGCAACCGTGCTCGGACATGAGGTGCGGCTGTCGTCGCAGGTCGGCAAGGGATCGACCTTCGTCCTGGAGCTCGAGCCGGCCGATCCCTCCGAGGTCAGCGACGAGGTGCACGAGACCAAGCTCAGCGAACGTCGCTATGGTGGCCTCGAAGGCGCCAAGATCCTGCTGGTCGAGAACGACCCGTCCGGCTCCGAAGCCATGGCCGCCTTGCTGGAAGGGTGGGGCTGCGACGTCGCGACCACGCCATCGGCGGCGGATGCGCTGCTGCGCCTCAACGAGCTGGGCGGCGCGCCCGACGCGGTCATCGCCGATCTTCATCTCGATCACGGCGAAAGCGGATTGTCGGCGATTGCCGACATCCGGCAGCATCTGAAGCTCGACGTGCCCGCGATGATCATCACCGCCGACTATTCCGAGAAGGCCGCCAAACAGGCGAGCCTCTCCGGCCTCGAAGTGCTGAAGAAGCCGATCAAGCCTGCTGAGATGCGCGCACTGCTGTCGTTCCTGCTGACTTGACGGCCTTCTATTCCGACTGTGCGCGATCGTGCTTTGCCCGGCTTTCGTCGCTTGCCAGCGTCGCAAAATCGATCTTCGACATCTCGACGATCGCCTTGGTGCGGCTCACGACGTTCAGCTTGCGCAGGATGTCCGAGACATGGACCTTCACGGTCGTCTCGGAAATCTTCAGCTCATAGGCAATCTGCTTGTTCTGGAGGCCGCGCTTGAGCATGTCGAGGACACGCAATTGCTGCGGTGTCAGATCATGCAGCCGTTTCAGCAGATCATGGGCGGGACTTGGAGCGCGCTGCGGCCGGAGTGCACGATAGGCATGGGGAAGACAGACGATCCCCTGCAGCGCCTCGCCGATCGACCGGGCGAGCTCCTGCTTGGACGAGGATTTGAAGATGTAACCGGCCACACCGAGCGACAAGGCGCTCGAGATGATCCTGGGATCCTGATGTCCCGACACGATGACGACCGGAACCCTCGGAAAGGCCTTGCGGATGCGCACGATGCCGGAGAGGCCGGTGGTGCCCGGCATCGACAGATCGAGCAGGAGGAGATCGAGCTCGGCGCCCGCGGACAACTGCTCGAGCGCACCGTCGACTGAAATCGCCTGCAGGACTTCGGCCCCGGGCGCCACCATCTGCAGCGCACCTTCGAGCGCCTCGCGGAACAACGGATGGTCTTCGACAATCAGAAATCGCATCACGCGTCAGCCATTTCCAAATCGTTGCCGGACTTCGAGCTTCAGTTGAGCATGGATCAGCCGGCGCACGCCGGCTTGATCGAGGTCAACAATGGCGGCGCCGATCATTGCGGCCTCCCGCGGTCGACCCGCGCATACGGCCGGTTCCTGGGATCGGGCAAGTCCATCTTGCCGATCTCGATGATCGCCTTGTTGCGGCTGAACAGCCCGAGCTTGCGCAGGATCTCGGTGATGTGCGCCTTGACCGTGGACTCGGCGAGCTGCAGTTCCTGCGCGATCTGCCGGTTCGGATAGCCGCGGCGGAGCAGGTCCAGAACCCTGAGCTGCTGCGGCGTGAGCTCGCGGAGCTTGACCTCGAGAGCCTTGCTGGTTTCGGCTTTCCGCCGCTGCGGCGTTGCCACGAAATCTCGCGGCACCGACACCGATCCGGACAGCACGCCCTCGATCGACTGGGCCAGCTCGCGCTTCGACGTCGATTTCGGCAGATAGCCGGCGGCGCCGAGCGCCAGCGCCTCGCGGACCACGTGCTGGTCTTCCTCGCTCGAGACGATGGCGACCGGCAGGCGCGGATAGGTCTCGCGCAAGCGGAGGAAGCCGGAGAAGCCGGTCGCATCCGGCAGCTGCAGATCGAGCAGCGCGAGGTCGATCCCCTGCTCGGCCGACAGGATGTCCAGTGCGTCCTCGATCGACATCGCCTCCAGGATACGGGCTTCCGGCAAGGCCAGCCGCACGGCATTGCCCAGCGCTTCGCGAAACAGCGGATGATCGTCGATGATCAGGAAGCTGGCCATGGCGCCTTCCAAAAGATCCGCCGCGGCAGCGGCAGCAGCGCACCCGTCCTGGGCCGGTCCGGCACCGGGAAGATGCAAGGTGGATATTACCACATCTTCCCGCTTCCGTCCGGTCAAGGCCGTTCAGTCGTTCGATTCGACCTGGACGCTCAGCAGGAAGGAATAGATGCTGGCGAACTGGTCGTCAGTGAAGACCTCCTTCCACGACGGCATGCCCTTGGCGGGACGCCCCTCATGCACGGTCTTCCAGAACGTGTCGCGCATGTCGTCGCCGTAGCGGTGACGCAGGAGCCGCAGGTCGATCTTCCGCTCGCTCTGGATGGCGTCGGGGCCGTGGCAATGCGCGCAGGTTCCGTTGAAGATCTCCTTGCCCGCACCGGCGATCTCCGTATTCGGCACGGCCGCATCGCCCTTGGTCTCGGTCGCCACCACGCTTGCGACCTGCGGCGCGACGGGCCCCGGACCGGTCCCGGTCGTGGTTTCCGCGGGCACGGCTTCAGTCGTGCCGAAGCGGACCGGCTGTCCGACCGGCAAGCCGTATTTCATCGCGAGATCGGCGATGGTGCGCTGAAGCGTCGGCAGGATCGCATCGACCCGATCGCGCAGCTCGCTCGATCCCTTGGCAAAGCCGATCGCGGCATCCCATGACAGGGCCTCGCCTTCAGTGAGCCGGATCTGATAGCGATCGCCGTAGGCGGTCATGTTGAGCCAGCCGGCGACGGGCCCCCAGATGAAGGCGACGTCCGCCCTGCCCTGGTCGAGCGCCTGCATCGCTTCCTCGGGCGACAGCACGGTCACCTTCTGGATGTCGTCACGGGTCGCCAACAGGTTCTGCGGCGTGCTGGCGTACTGGACCGCGACGCGCTTGCCCCTGAGATCGTCCACGCCGCCGATCGCCTGCCCCTTCGCCGCGACCAGGGCATAACCCTCCTTCGCAAACGTGCTGGAGAAGATCACGGCCGGCCCCATGAAGTCCTCGGAGCGCGGCAAACCGATCATGGCATCGCACTGCTTGCCGAGCAGCGTGACCCGCACGGTCCGTTTGCCGAAATAGGATTTGTACCAGTCGTAAGTGATGGGCTGGCCGAGCGCCTGCGCCAGCGCCTGGCCGATCTCGACATAGAAGCCCGGCTGCGACGGATTATCGCTCGAGAACGGCAGATTGGTCGGATCGGCGCACAGACGGAACGGCTTGGTCTCGTCGGCATGGCCGGCGGTGGCTGATGCGATCACCGCAGACGCGGCGAGCCATGCGAGCCGTCCCGCGATGGCGCGAGGTCGGCTGTTGCGATTCCCTGGATTGATCGGACGCATCCTCATCTCCGGCATTTGGGAATGGTTGGATCAGGCGTTGCGGCCCAGGATCTGACTGGCGCCGCCGCTGCGCGATGTCGAGAAAGCACGCGCGTATCCCGTCTCCTTCGGGACACGCGCGCGAGTTGTCACTGGACGGAGAACACGAAGAGCGAACCGCCCTCGGGGGCTGCGGCTGTCATCTTCTTTCCAATATCGCCCAGGAACGCAGGTATCGCGGCCGTACGCCCGACGACGATGGCAACGTATTGCTTGCCGCCAACCTCATAGGTCACCGGCCCCGCGCCAATGCCGGAGCCGAGATTCCTGCTCCAGAGCACCTTGCCGTTCTTCGCATCGATGGCGCGGAAGTCGCCGTGAAGGTTGCCGGCGAACACGAGGCCGCCGCCGGTCGTCAGCGTTCCGCCGTTGAACGGCAGATCTTCCTTGATCGACCAGACCTTCTTCTGCGCCACCGGATCCCAGGCCACGAGCTCGCCGAGGAAGCCGCCGGGACCTTCCTTGGTCGGGAATTCGGCGCCGAGATAGAACACGCCGCGCTTGTAGGAAACGTCGGAGACCGACCAGTCCATGCAGACGTTGTTCGAGGGGATGTAGACGAGGCCGGTCTGCGGGTTGAACGACATCGGTTGCCAGTTCTTGCCGCCGATCAGGTTCGGGCAGATGTCCTTGGCGGGATGGTTCGGTCCCGGACGCTTGTCCGGATCCTCTTCCGCGCGCATCGTGTTGACGTCCCACTTCTTCGCCCAGTTCGAGAAGACATACTTCTCCGCCGAGAGAACCTTGCCGGTCTCGCGGTTGGCGACGAAGAAATAGCCGTTGCGATCCGCCTTCATCAGTGCCGGAACGGTGCTGCCGCCGATCTTCAGATCCGCCAGCACGGCCTCGTTGACGCCGTCATAGTCCCAGGCATCGGCCGGCGTGGTCTGGATGTGCCATTTGATCTTGCCGGTGTTGGGATCGAGCGCGAGCGTCGAAGCGGTGTAGAGATTGGTCAGCTTGCCGAAATTGCCGTCGCCGGTCGAACGCACGCCGGTGTTCCACGGACCGGGATTGCTGGTGCCCCAATAGACCGTGTCGGTCTTGGCATCGTAGGAGCCGACCAGCCAGGCCGCGCCGCCGCCGTGCTGGGCGGAATCGCCCTTCCAGGTATCGCCGCCGGGCTCGTCCGGGCTGGGAACGGTGAAGGTCTGCCACAATTGCTTGCCGGTGTTGATGTCGAAGGCCTGCAGCGAGCCGCGCACGCCGTACTCGCCGCCGCCGAAGCCGGTGATGACCTTGTCGCGCACGATCAGCGGAGGCGAGGTGATGACCGAGCCTTGCTTGTAGTCGACGACCTTGGTCGTCCAGAGCGACTTGCCGGTCGCGGCATCGAGCGCCGTCAGCTTGCCGTCGAGACGGCCGACGAAGATCTTTCCATCCGCATAGGAGACGCCGCGATTGTTCACGTCACAGCAGGCATATTGCAGCACGTCCTCGGGAATTTCGGGCTCCCAGGTCCACTTGCGCTGCCCGGTCGCGGCATCGAGCGCGTAGACGTATTTGGGTCCCCAGGAGCTCGACACGTACAGCGTGTTGCCGACGACGATCGGCGAGGATTCGTTCGAACGCAACGACGCCAGCGAGAACGAATAAGCGAGCGTCAGCTTGCCGGCGTTCTCGGTATTGATCTGCTTCAGCGGACTGAAGCGCGTGTTGCCGTAGTCGTGGCCGGCAACGGCCCACTGGTTCTGGTCGGATTGCGCCTTGATCAGCGAGTCGTTGGCGCGGACGCCCGACGTGACGGCGGCAAGCATCGCAATCATCGAGATGCCAGCCAAGAATCCCTTTGTTCCAAAGGTCATGTATTCCCTCCACGATGTTGTTGTGCACGCCACGTTGGGCGTCGGAGCGCGTTGCGCCGTGATGCGCAGTTCGTCTGCGAGCCATCGTTCGAAATTACAGCATCGCCGTTTCGCGCTTAGTATAGGCGGAAGGTAGTAGTGCAAATCATTGGCAGCTTTCGCCGCTCATCCCGTTGTCGCGACTTGCGTCTTTGCCCTTATTTTACAGCTCGAAATGCGCCATCGAATTGAGGCGGCATCCCGCATCGGTCACGATGATGGCGCTACCACCGCTGCAAAATTGTCGAAGAAGTTCGCGGCGAGTTTTCGCGACGTCGAGTCGATCAATCGCGCGCCGAGTTGCGCGAGCTTGCCGCCGATCTGCGCGTCCGCCTCGTAGTGCAGGATGGTGACGTCAGGTGATTCTTCTTCCAGCCTGACCTTCGCGCCACCCTTGGCGAAGCCCGCGACGCCGCCGGCGCCTTCGCCGATGATGCGGTAACCGTTCGGCGCATCGATGTCGGCCAGCGTCACCTTGCCGCTGAACGTGGCTTTCACCGGACCGACCTTCAACACCACCGTCGCCGTCATCTCCGTCGGCGAAGTCATCTCAAGCGATTGGCAGCCGGGAATGCAGCGCCTGAGAATGTCGGGATCGTTGAGCGCGGCCCACACCTTGGCTTTCGACGCCGGAATCCGCTGGCTGTCGTTCATCTGCATCGCTTCCACCCTCAATTGTGTTTGTTCAGCGCGGATAAGGCGGCACTCGCCGTCGATCAATCGCCAGGAAGTAGGAGGGCGGGCAGACGCCGCGCCCAGGCGAGATGATCCCCACACACGACCACAACGAAATCAATGGCTTAGCTTCTTTTTACGTACTACCAAGATCGCGATTACAAAGCCGCGGGCACGTGCTCCTATTCGCGGCAACGAACGAAACATTGGGGGAGAACGATTTGCCACAGGGCTGAATCCGCATGGCCGATCGCGGCGCCCTGCGGCATCGACGATGCGGCCTTCGCTGCGGACGACAAACCAGACTTTCCAGATTTGCCCGAGAGCTGCGCCAGGGATGGTGACGGCCCGGAGCATCATGATCGATTCGCGCGCCGTGACGGCCGCCCCGATGACCTTTCCATGACGCGAGGTCACCAAAATGCCAGTTGCAAAGTTCCGTTGCGCTGTTTCTAATTAGAACCAATCAAAATCATTCTGGGAGGACTTCACGTGTCTACAGTCAAACTGACGGTGAACGGCAAGGCCGTTGCTGTCGAGGTCGAGGACCGCACTCTGCTGGTCCAGCTCCTCCGCGAACACCTCAATCTCACGGGAACCCATGTCGGCTGCGACACCAGCCAGTGCGGCGCCTGTGTCGTGCACATGGACGGCCGCGCGGTGAAATCCTGCACCATGCTGGCGGGCCAGGCCGACGGCGCCAGCATCACCACCATCGAGGGTATCGCCAAGGGCGACGAGCTGCACCCGATGCAGGCCGCCTTCCGCGACAATCATGGTCTTCAATGCGGCTATTGCACGCCGGGCATGATCATGTCGGCGATCGACATCGTGCATCGCCATGGTGGCCAGCTCGACGAGGCGACCGTCCGCGCTGAGCTGGAAGGCAATATCTGCCGCTGCACCGGCTACCACAACATCGTCAAGGCCGTGCTGGATGCGGCCGGCCGCATGAAGGTCTCGCAGGCGGCCGAATAAAGCGGCGCGCCTCGATAGAACAAATCACCGCTGCCGCTCTCGAAGGAAAGCGCAGCCATAAAATTTCCGGTCGGGAGGACCAGACATGGGTGTTGAAGGCATCGGCGCACGCGTCGTGCGCAAGGAAGACAAGCGTTTCATTACCGGCAAGGGCCGCTACGTCGACGATATCAAGCTGGTCGGCATGACCCATGCTCATTTCGTCCGCAGCCCCCACGCCCACGCCAAGGTCAAGGGGATCGATTCCTCCGCCGCGCTGAAGATGCCGGGCGTAATCGCGGTGCTCACGGGCCAGCAGATCGTCGACGACAAGGTCGGCAACCTCATCTGCGGCTGGGCCATCACCTCCAAGGACGGCAGCCCGATGAAGATGGGCGCATGGCCGGCGATGGCGCCGGAGACGGTGCGCTTCGTCGGACAGGCCGTCGCCGTCGTGATCGCCGAGAGCAAGAATCTGGCGCGCGATGCCGCGGAAGCGGTCGTCGTCAATTACGAGGAGCTTCCGGCGGTCGCCGACGTCCAGGCCGCGATCAAGTCGGGCGCGCCGCAGCTGCATCCCGAAGCCCCCGGCAACCAGGTCTATGACTGGGTGATCGGCGACGAGGGCGCCACCGATGCCGCCTTCGCCAAGGCCGCCAACGTCGTCAAGCTCGACGTCACCAACAACCGCCTTGCTCCGAATGCGATGGAGCCGCGCGCAGCGATCGCCGATTACGACGCGGCGGAAGAGCACTTCACGCTCTACACCACCTCGCAGAACCCGCACGTCGCCCGCCTCGTGCTGTCGGCGTTCTACAACATCGCCCCCGAACACAAGCTTCGCGTGATCGCTCCCGACGTCGGTGGCGGCTTCGGCTCCAAGATCTTCATCTATCCCGAGGAGATGGTGGCGCTGTGGGCCTCCAAGAAGGTCGGCCGTCCCGTGAAATGGACCGGCGACCGCACCGAGGCCTTCCTCACCGACGCGCATGGCCGCGACCATGTGACCCATGCCGAGATGGCGTTCGACGCCAGCAACAAGATCATCGGCCTGAAGGTGAAGACCTACGCCAATTTCGGCGCCTACATGTCGCTGTTCTCGTCGTCGGTGCCGACCTATCTCTACGCGACGCTGCTGTCGGGCCAGTACAACATCCCGGCGATCCACGCCGAGGTGGTCGGCGTCTACACCAACACCACGCCGGTCGACGCCTATCGCGGCGCGGGCCGCCCCGAGGCGAGCTATCTCATCGAACGGCTGATGGAGACGGCGGCACGGCAGCTCAAGGTCGATCCGGCGCAGCTGCGTCGGACCAACTTCATCACCCAGTTCCCGCACCAGACGCCCGTGATCATGGCCTATGACACCGGCGACTTTAACGCCTCGCTCGACGCCGCGATGAAGGCGATCGACTATACCGGCTTTGCCGGACGCAAAGCCAAGGCGAAAGCTGACGGCAAGCTGCGCGGCATCGGCGTGTCCTGCTACATCGAGGCCTGCGGCATCGCACCGTCCAAGGCGGTCGGCAGCTTGGGTGCCGGCGTCGGCCTGTGGGAATCGGCCGAGGTCCGCGTCAATCCGGTCGGCACCATCGAGATCCTCACGGGCTCGCACAGCCACGGCCAGGGTCACGAGACCACGTTCTGCCAGCTGGTCGCCGAACGTCTCGGCGTTCCCATCAGCCAGGTCTCGATCGTCCATGGCGACACCGACAAGGTGCAGTTCGGCATGGGCACCTACGGCTCGCGCTCGGCCGCCGTCGGCCTCACCGCGATCCTGAAGGCGATGGAGAAGATGGAATCGAAGGCCAAGAAGATTGCGGCGCATGCGCTGGAAGCTTCCGAGGCCGACATCGTCATCGAGAACGGCGAGTTCAAGGTGACCGGCACCGACAAGGCGATCGCCTTGCCGATGGTCGCGCTCGCGGCCTACACCGCGCATAATCTGCCTGACGGGATGGAGCCGGGCCTGAAGGAAAGCGCCTTCTACGATCCGACCAACTTCACCTTCCCGGCCGGCACGTATATCTGCGAGCTTGAGGTCGATCCCGGCACCGGCAAGACGAGCTTCGTCAACTTCGTCGCGGCCGACGATTTCGGCCGGCTGATCAACCCGATGATCGTCGAGGGCCAGGTCCATGGCGGCCTGGTTCAGGGCATCGGGCAGGCGCTGCTCGAGCACGCCATCTACGATGCCAACGGCCAACCGGTCACGGCCTCGTTCATGGATTACGCCATGCCGCGCGCCGACGACGTGCCCTCCTTCAACCTCTCCCACACCACGACGCTGTGCCCGGGCAATCCGCTCGGCATCAAGGGTTGCGGTGAGGCCGGCGCGATCGGCGCCTCCGCGGCCGTGATCAACGCGATCACGGATGCGATCGGCAAGAACAACCTGGAAATGCCCGCAACCCCGGACCGGGTGTGGCGCACGATCCACGCGGCTTAAAGAGGAGGACCGAAGATGTACCAGACCACCTATCATCGCGCCTCCTCGGTCGACGAGGCCGCCAGCCTGTTCGGCAAGAGCAGCGAAGCCAAGTTCCTCGCCGGCGGCCAGACGCTGCTGCCGGTGATGAAGCAGCGCCTCGCCAGCCCCTCCGACGTCATCGACCTCGGCAAGATCAAGGAGCTGCAGGGCGTCGAATTGTCGGGCGATACGCTGACCATCAAGGCCGCCACGATCTACTACGACATCATGACGAATGCCGATGTGAAGAAGGCGATCCCCGCGATTGCCCATCTCACTTCGGTGCTCGGCGATCCCGCCGTGCGTCACCGCGGCACGATCGGCGGCTCGATCGCCAACAACGATCCCGCCGCGGATTTCCCGGCTGCGCTGCTCGCGCTCGGCGCCACCGTGAAGACCAACAAGCGGTCGATTGCGGCGGATGACTTCTTCAAGGGCCTGTTCACCACGGCCCTGGAAGACGGCGAGATCATCACCGCCGTGTCGTTCCCGGTGCCGGCGAAGGCGGGCTACGAGAAGATGCGGCATCCGGCCTCGCGCTTCGCGCTGACCGGCGTGTTCGTCGCGCAGACCAAGTCGGGCGAGGTTCGCGTGGCCGCCACCGGCGCCTCGCAGAACGGCGTGATGCGCGTGCCCGCGATCGAAGCCGCGCTGAAGGCGAACTGGTCGCCGTCGGCGATCGACGGCGTGACGATCTCGGCGAACGGACTGCTGGCCGATATCCACGGCTCGGCGGAGTACCGCGCCAACCTCGTCAAGGTAATGGCACAGCGCGCGGTGAAGGCTGCGGGCTGATCACACCGCCAGCGTCTCGACACAAATTTTCCGCGGCGCGCACTTCGGTGCGCGCCGTTTTATTTTGGCCGTGCGGCATGAAAACCGCTTGCCTCACCAGCACGAAGGCGAGAAAAGTTAATCAGCCGATTAATTCTCTAAGAAGAAGGTCCGCGGCGATCGCCGAAGCATCGGTACTGCCCGCGACCCGAGGAAACAAAAACGTGCTCGACAAATCAGCCCCGACATCCTCCGTCCGCACCTCCGGCCCGCTCTCGGGCTTCCGCATCGTTGAATTCGCCGGCATCGGGCCCGGCCCGTTCGCCTGCATGATGCTGGCGGACATGGGCGCGGACGTCGTCACGCTGGACCGGATCGGCGCGAAGAAGAGCATGAAGTCGGTGGCAGGACGCGGCCGCAAGGTGATCGAGCTCGACCTGAAGGACAAGGCGGCGATCGCGCAAGTGCTGGACCTGCTCGCCAGCGCCGACGCTCTGGTCGAGGGCTTTCGCCCCGGCGTGATGGAGCGGCTCGGCCTCGGGCCGGACGTCGTGCTCGCGCGTAATCCAAAACTGGTCTACGGCCGCATGACCGGCTGGGGCCAGGAAGGCCCGCTGGCGAATGCCGCCGGCCACGACATCAATTATATCTCCATCACCGGTGCGCTCGCGGCGATCGGCACGAAGGAGGCGCCGGTGCCGCCGCTCAACCTCGTCGGCGATTTCGGCGGCGGCGCGCTCTATCTCGTCGTCGGCGTGCTCGCAGCGCTGCTCGAAGCGCAGAAGTCCGGCAAAGGTCAGGTGGTGGACGCCGCGATGTGCGACGGCGCGGCCTCGCTGATGTCGTTCTTCTTCGACATGACCACGCTGGGACGCTGGACCGAAGGCCGCGACCAGAACTTCCTCGACGGCGGCGCGCATTTCTACGGCGTCTACGAATGCGCCTGCGGGCACTTCGTTTCGATCGGCTCGATCGAGCCGCAATTCTACGCGCTGCTGCGCGAGCATGCGGGCCTGACGGATGCCGATTTCGACGCGCAGATGAACCCCAAGGCCTGGCCGGCGCTGAAGGAGAAGCTGAAAGCGGTGTTCAAGAGCAAGACGCGCGAGGACTGGTGCAAGATCATGGAAGGCACCGACATCTGCTTCGCGCCGGTGTTGACGATGTCGGAGGCGACAAAGCATCCGCACATGGTCGCGCGCAACGTGTTCGTCGAGCGCCATGGCGTGAAACAGCCCGCACCGGCACCGCGATTCTCGCGCACGCCGTCGATGGTGCGCGAGCCGGAAGGCGCCGAGATCGGCGCGGTGACGGCGGCGTGGAAGGGGCGTTAGCCCCTCTGCTGTCGCGTAACTCTCCGCTGTCGTCCCGGATCTGCGCGCGCTTGTCCGGGACGACAGCTTTGGTTGGCGCGCGAGCGTAGCAAACCCGGCAAGCTAAGCCGCGTTCCCCACCTTCAGCACCCCGCGCCGGATCTGGTCCTCCTCGATCGATTCGAACAGCGCCTTGAAATTGCCCTCGCCGAATCCGTCGTCGCCCTTGCGCTGGATGAACTCGAAGAAGATCGGGCCGATCGCGTTCGCCGAGAAGATCTGCAGCAGCACCTTGGTCTGGCCGCCCTCGACCACGCCCTCGCCGTCGATCAGGATGCCGTTCTTCTGCAGCCGTGCGAGATCCTCGCCATGCCTGGGCAGGCGTGCGTCGACCTTCTCGAAATAGGTCTCGGGGGGCGACGGCATGAAGGGCAGGCCGGATTCGCGCAGGCCTTCGATGGTGCGGTAGATGTCACGGCAGCCGCAGGCGATGTGCTGGATGCCCTCGCCGCGATAGGTCTTCAGATATTCCTCGATCTGGCCGGAATCGCCGGCATCCTCGTTGATCGGAATCCTGATCTTGCCGTCGGGGCTGGTCAGCGCGCGCGAGAACAGGCCGGAGGCGCGGCCCTCGATGTCGAAGAAACGGATCTGGCGGAAGTTGAACAGTTTTTCGTAGAAGCCGGCCCAGACATCCATGCGGCCGCGATGGACGTTGTGGGTGAGATGGTCGAGATAGAACAGGCCGGCCCCGACCGGCTTGGGATCGCGCGCACCCAGCCATTCGAACTCGGCATCGTAAGCCGAGCCCTTCGCGCCATAACGATCGACGAGATAAAGCAGGCTGCCGCCGATGCCCTTGATCGCGGGCACGTCGAGCGTCTTCTGCGCGGACGGGACATCAGCGGGCTCGGCGCCGAGCGCGATCGCGCGGTCATAGGCCGCCTTGGCATCGACGACGCGGAACGCCATCGACGGCGCACAGGGGCCGTGCGCGGCCACGAACTCATAGCCGTGCGCGCCGGGCTCCTCGTTGACGAGATAGTTGATGTCGCCCTGGCGATAGACCGTGATCTTCTTGGTCTTGTGGCGCGCGACAGGCGCATAGCCCATCAGCTTGAACAGCGCATGCAGCTCTTTCGGATCGGGATGCGCGTATTCCACGAACTCGAACCCGTCGGTGCCCATCGGATTGTCGGCGCTGACAGTGGCCGGCGGTGCATCGTGCGGAAACGGTCCCATGGTGTTCTCCCGAATGGTGGCTGGGAAGAACTATCCTTCATGGCGCGCGCAAGGAGCGTGCAAACGGGACGCATTTTCGCTATCATATGCACGATCCGCGCACGAATTGGATAAATGACGCATGATTCCGGTTGACGCCTTCGACCTCAGGATTCTCAGTGCCCTCCAGGACGACGGCCGCCTCACCAACCAGGAGCTCGCCGACCTCGCCGGCCTGTCGGCCTCGCAATGCTCGCGGCGGCGGATGCGGCTGGAGGAGGACAAGGTGATCTCCGGCTATCACGCCGATCTCTCCAGCGAGGCGCTGGGCTTCGGCGTGATCGCCTTCATCCAGGTCGGGCTTGCGACCCATTCGCCCGATAATTCCAAACGCTTCCGCGCGCTGGTGAACCGCATCGACGAGATCCAGGAAGCCTATTCGCTGACCGGCGATGCCGATTACGTGCTGAAGGCCGTGCTGCGCGATCTCAAGGGCCTCTCCAACCTCGTCAACGATGTCCTGATGCCGCACCAGAGCGTGGCGCATGTGCGCTCCTCGATCGTGCTCGACCGGTTGAAGGAGAGCTCGCGATTGCCGCTGAAGGAGATCAAGCCCGGCTGAAATCGAGGGAACTACGTCATTCGCGCTAGGTGTGCGGTCTGCGATGATCCGCATCCGTCCGGAGATTTGCCATGGCCCTCCAGCTTCGACCGAACTGCGAATATTGCGATTGCGACCTGCCGCCGGATGCGACGAATGCGCGGATCTGCTCCTATGAATGCACGTTCTGTGCGGACTGCGTCGAGACCAGGCTCTCCAACGTCTGCCCGAACTGCGGAGGCGGCTTTGCGCCGCGCCCGATCAGGCCGACCCAGGAATGGCGGCCGGGCGTCTGCGCGACCCGGCAGGTGCCGTCCGACAAGCGGGTGCATCTGAAATACAGCGTGGAAGACGTCGCCGCGCATTGCGCGCGGATCAGGGGCGTGCCGCCGGAGAGGCGGTAGATTTCTCCACGTCATTGCGAGGAGCCCTTGCGACGAAGCAATCCAGACTGCCGCCACGGAAAGATTCTGGATTGCTTCGCTGCGCTCGCAATGACGGAGTTTGTGGCAACAGCGGATATCACTCCGCCGCCAGGATCGTCCCCTCGACCTCGCCGAAGCCGACCCGATAGCCGTTGCCCTGGCACCAGCCGCGCATGACGAGGCTGTCGCCGTCCTCAAGGAACGAGCGTTTGGCACCGCCGGGCAATTCCACGGGCTCGGTGCCGTTCCAGCTGATCTCGAGCAGGCTGCCGCGCTGATTCTTCTCCGGGCCGGAGATGGTACCGCTGCCGAGGAGATCGCCGACATTCATGGCACAGCCGGAGGAGGCGTGGTGCATCAATTGCTGCACCGACGACCAGTACATGTATTTGAAGCTGGTGCGGCTGATGCTCGCAGGGGCGTTGGCCCCGGCCGCGCGCAAGGACACGTCCAACTCGACATCGTAGTTCTGCGGCTTGGTCTGCTTGAGATAATCGAGCGGCACCGGCTGCTGCTCCGGCCCCTTCAGGCGGAACGGCTCCAGCGCCTCGCGCGTCACCACCCAGGGGCTGATCGAGGTCGCAAAGGCCTTTGCGAGGAACGGGCCGAGCGGCACATACTCCCATTGCTGGATGTCGCGCGCGCTCCAGTCGTTGAGCAGCACGAAGCCGAAGATCATCTCCTCCGCCTGGCTCTCCGTCAGCATGCCGCCCATCGGCGAGGGCTGGCCGATGACGACGCCCATCTCCAGCTCGAAATCGAGCCGCTTGCAGGGACCGAAGCTCGGCAGCTCCACATTCGGCGGCTTGAGCTGTCCGCGCGGGCGCTTCACCTTGGTGCCCGACACCACGACCGTGGAGGCCCGGCCGTTATAGGCGATCGGCATGTGTAGCCAGTTCGGCTGCAGCGCGTTGTCCTTGCCGCGGAACATCACGCCGACATTGGTGGCGTGCTCTTTCGACGAATAGAAATCGGTGTAGCCGGAGACGGCGAACGGCAGATGCAGCCTCGCATCGCGCATCGGCACGAGCGCCCTCTTGCGCAGCTCTTCATTGTCGCGCAGTTCCGGATGGTCGTGCCGCAGCAGCTCGCTGATCCGTGCCCGCGTCCTGGTCCAGACTTTCGGCCCCAGCGCCATGAACGGATTGAGCGAGCCGCCGGAGAACACACCGAGCGGCCCGACGTCGAGCCGGCAATCCTGCTCGAGCTCCCAGAGATCGAGCACATGATCGCCGATCGCAACGCCGACCCGCGGGGTCGGATTGGCCGCTGTCGAGAACACGCCATAGGGCAGGTTCTGGATCGGGAAGTCGGACGAAGGATCGACGGCGATGAAAGAGCGGAGGCTGGGGTCGTTGGGGTGGGGCATTGGTTTCCCGTGGCACAGCGGTGACGGTGTCACCCTCCCCTGGAGGGGGAGGGTCGGCTCATATTGAGCGCAGCGAAATATGAGACGGGGTGGGGTGATCTCTCAACACGGGCAGCATTACTCGCGGAGAGACCGTCACCCCACCCCGCTACGCATACCGCTTCGCTGCATGCGTAACGACCCTCCCCCTCCAGGGGAGGGTAAGGGAGACTACGGCTTGCTCGGATCGAACTTCTTCTCCAATCCCTTCCAGCAATCCGCGTAATCGTCCTGCAGCGTCGAAGCATTCGCCGCATGCGACGTGACGCGCTGCGGGTAGCGGGTCTCGAACATGAAGGCCATGGTGCCCGTGAGCTTCACCGGCTTCAGCTCGCCATTGCTGGCGTGCTCGAAGGCGTCGCGATCGGGGCCGTGCGGCAGCATGCAATTGTGCAGGCTCATGCCGCCGGGCACGAAGCCCTGCGGCTTGGCGTCGTAGACGCCGTAGATCAGGCCCATGAACTCGCTCATGATGTTCATGTGATACCAGGGCGGACGGAAGGTGTTGTCGGCCACCATCCAGCGCTCGGGGAAGATGACGAAGTCGATATTCGCAGTGCCCGCCGTCTCCGACGGCGAGGTCAGCACCGTGAAGATCGAGGGATCGGGATGGTCGAAACCGATCGCCCCGACGGGTGAGAACGTGCGCAAATCGTATTTGTAGGGCGCGTAATTGCCGTGCCAGGCGACGACGTCGATCGGCGAATGCGGCAAATTCGTCTTGAACAGCGAGCCGCCCCATTTCACGTAGAGCTCGGTCGGCGTGTCCTTGTCCTCGTAGTTCGCGACCGGGGTGAGGAAGTCGCGCGCGTTGGCGAGGCAGTTGGCGCCGATCGGCCCGCGCTCCGGCAGCGTGAAGGCGCCGCCATAATTCTCGCAGAGATAGCCGCGCGCCGGTCCGTTCGGAATCTCGACCCGGAACTTGACGCCGCGCGGGACCACCACGATCTCGCCGGGCTCGGCGTCGATGCGGCCGAACTCGGTGACGAGGCGAAGATTGCCCTGCTGCAGCACGAACATCAGCTCGCCATCGGCATTGTAGAAATGCTGGTCCACCATCGACTTGGTGATGAGGTAGACATGCGCGGCCATGCCTGCTTGCGTGTTCACATCTCCCGCCGTCGTCATGGTCTGCACGCCCTGGACGAAGGTCACCTCACCCTTCGGCAGCGGCGTCGGATCCCACCGCATCTGCGCGATCGGCAGGTCGTATTCATGGCACGGCGCCGAACGCCACAGCCCGGCATCGACCTTCGCGAAGCGTCCCGAGTGCTTCACCGAGGGACGGATGCGATAGAGCCAGGAGCGCTCGTTGGTGCCGCGCGGCGCGGTAAAGGGCGAGCCGGACAATTGCTCGGCGTAAAGCCCGTAAGCGCAGCGCTGCGGCGAGTTGCGCCCGATCGGCAGCGCGCCCGGCAGCGCCTCGGTCTCAAAGGAGTTGCCGAAGCCGGACATGTAGCCCGGCGTCACCTGGGCCGAGCTGCGGACGATCTGGTCGGGCGAGGTGTTGATGTTCATGCCTATCCTCCTCCTTGCAGGGCCGCCCACATTTCCTGGTCGCGCTTGTCGGTCCAGATCACGGGATCGTCGATCCCCGACGCCTCGTCATAGGCGCGCGACACGTTGAACGGCAGGCAGTGCTCGTAGATGGCGAAGCTGGAGAATTTCGGATCCATCACCTCGCGCGTCGCCGCCATCGATTCCTTCAAGCTGCGGCCTTTGGCGACCGAGATTTCGGCGGCGCCATAGAGCGAGGTGACGAAGTCGCGCGTCATCGCGATGGCCTCGCGCACCGTTGCCGTCCCCTTCAGCGCGTCGCCGCGGCCCGGCGCGATCGCCTTGGGATTGAAGTTGCGAATCTCGGTCAGCGTCATCGGCCATTCGCGCAAGTGCGCATCGCCGCAATAGCAGGCCGAGTGATATTCGATGAGGTCGCCGGAGAACATCACCTCGGCATCCGGCACCCAGGCGACGATGTCGCCCGAGGTGTGGCCGGCGCCGAGCTGCATCAGGCGCACCTCGCGTTTTCCCAGATAGATCGACATCTCGCCTTCGAAGGTCAGGGTCGGCCAGGTCAGGCCGGGAATGCTCTGCGCATCCTGGAACAGGCGCGGGAAGCGGCCATATTCGGAATCCCAATCCTGCTTGCCGCGCTCCTCGATCAGGCGATAGGTCTCCTGCGATGCGACGATGCCTTGCGCGTGATAGGCCGAGGCGCCGAGCACACGCACCGCGTGATAATGCGACAGCACGACATATTTGATCGGCTTGTCGGTGACAGCCTTGACGCGCTCGATCACCTTGTTCGCCATCGCCGGCGTTGCCTGCGCGTCGAACACCAGGCAGCCGTCGTCACCGACGATCACGGCCGTGTTCGGATCGCCCTCGGCGGTGAAAGCATAGAGATCGGTGCCGATCTCGGAGAAGGTGATCTTCTTCTCCGCGAGATCGCCGGTGGATGCGAAGTTCTTCGCCATCAATTCGTCCTTTGAGCTGTGCTTCGAGTTCTTGGGTTATTGTTGCTGCTGTTGCTGCTGCTGGCCGTCGATCATGCGGCGCTTGGCGAGCCCGATCGCCTCACGCAGCACGTCGATGTCGCCGATATGGTTGGCGAGGATCAGCACCAGCGCCGCGTCGAAATCCGCGCTCTGCTCTTCGGTGAGGCCGCGATGCGCTTCGACGATGGCGCGAAAGGCATCGTCAGGTCGCGCGAAATTGGAGCTGGTCGACAACGGCATGCGAAACCTCGATTCCCTAATTCAAGCCTTGCGCGCGCGACAGCGCCGCAGCGATGGCTTCGCGCGTCGGATGGCGGAAGCGCGCCGCGACATAGCCGTCGGGCCTGAGCAGATAGGCCGTGCCGGGCTCGGCATCATAACGTTTCGCGACAAGGCCTGAGGGATCGCCAAGTCCGCTCCCGCCGATCCGGATATTCCTGACGCCATCGGGCGGATCGATCGCCGCACCATTGCTGAACGACAGCAGGGTGAAGTCCGTTCCACCCTTGCGGAAGGCATCCGTCAGGTAGGACTGCTCGGCGATCGGGCCATCGAGCATGGAGCAGCCGGGAGCCGGCCCACCGCGCCAGGATTCGGCATCGCGCGATGACAGTTGCGAGTCATAGCTGCACGGCACCGACAGTCGCCCGCCATTGACCATGCGCTTGCCGAACTCGGTCTCCTTGGCGAGCGACAGCACCGCCTTGCGCAACCGCGCTTCCTGGTGCGAGTTCGGCGCCATGAAATCGGTGGAGCGGGTGGATTCGCGGATGTTCTCGTCGGCGGCCATGCTGCGCTCGGTGTGGTAGCTCTCCAGCAGGCTCGCGGGCGAGGTGCCGCGCAGCACCCGGTCGAGCTTCCAGGACAGGTTTTCGGCGTCCTCGAGCCCCGAGTTGGCGCCGCGCGCCCCGAACGGCGAGACCTGATGCGCGGAATCGCCCGCAAAGATCACGCGGCCATGGATGAAGCGGTCCATCCGCCGGCACTGGAATTTGTAGAGCGAGATCCACTCGAACTCGAACTTGTCGTGGCCGAGCATGCGCGCAATCCGCGGCCGCACGTTCTCCGGCTTCTTCTCGACCACCGGATCGGCGTAGCGATTGAGCTGAAGATCGATGCGCCAGACGTCGTCGGGCTGCCGGTGCAGCAGCGCGGAGCGTCCCGCGTGGAACGGCGGATCGAACCAGAACCAGCGCTCGGTTGGGAATTCCGCGGTCATCTTGACGTCGGCGATCAGGAACTGGTCCTCGAACACCTGTCCGGCAAACTCGGCCCCGACCATCTGCCGCAGCGAGGAGCGTGCGCCGTCGCAGGCGATGACGTATTGCGCGTGCAGGCGGTAGGCGCCCTCCGGCGTCTCGATCGTCAGCGCCACGCCGTCGTTGCGCTGCTCCAGCGCCGTCACCTTGTTGCGCCAGCGCAGATCGACCCCGGGCAGATCCTGGATGCGATCGACCAGATAGGCCTCGGCGTAATATTGCTGCAGGTTGATGAAGGCCGGCCGCTTGTGGCCGTCTTCGGGCAGGAGGTTGAACTGATAGAGCTGGGAGTCGCCGTGGAAGATGCGGCCGACGCTCCACACCACGCCCTTGGCGACCATGCGGTCGCCGACGCCGAGCCGGTCCCAATATTCCAGCGACCGCTTCGAGAAGCAGATCGCACGCGAGCCTTCGCCGATGCGGTCGGCGTCATCCAGAAGGACGACGCGCTGGCCGCGCTGGGCGAGATCGATCGCCAGCGACAGCCCGACCGGGCCGGCGCCGACAACCACGACCGGATGCTCGGCCGGGCTATGGCCCGTGCGGTCCTGATCGGAATGGCGGCGATAGCCGAACTGGGTCTTGGCCTGATACGTCGTGGCTTGAAGTGTCTTGTCCTGAAGTGGCTTGGCCTGCGCCATACGCGAACCTCGGCTATGGTCAGGAGAGCACTGATCTGCTAGATAGTCTCACGTGCAACTATTTTGGACCGGAGCCGGCCGGCCGTCAACTGGAATTCGGAGTGCCCCGTGGCAAGGACATCCAGCGACACCGCCCTGAAGACGCGCGAGGCCGACGAGGCGTCAACGCGCCCCAAGGCACGGCTCGACCTGTTCAAGTTCGTTCCGTTTCGTCTCAATCGCCTCGCAGCCGAGGTCAGTTCCGCGCTCTCGGTCGAATATGAGGATCGTCACGGCCTCGACATTCCAGCCTGGCGCGTGATCGCCACGCTCGGGTTCCGCAACGATGCCTGCAGCGCCCAGTACATCGCGCAATGCACCCGCACGCATAAATCCACCATCAGCCGCGCAGTGACCATGCTGCTCACCGAGGACCTGATCGAGCGGGTGGAGAACGAAGCCGACCGCCGCGAATTCCGCCTGCAGCTCAGCAAGAAGGGCCGCGCGCTCTACGAAGAGCTGTTCCCGCGCCTGCTGCGGCGGGAGGATGAAATCCTCGCCTGCCTCTCCGCCCAGGAGCGCAAGCAACTCTCGGCGCTGCTCGGCAAGATCGAGGAGAGTCTCGACCTGATCCAGACCAGCAAGGAAGCGGACGCCAAACAGGCGTATTAGCCGACACTGTCATTTCCGGGGCGCCGTTCAAAACTCAGTCGTCGTCCCGGACAAGCCGAGCGAAGCGAGGCGTAGATCCGGGACCCATCACCACAGGACGCCGTGATCACGAAGACCCGTGGTTGCAATGTCCCGCCAAACTCCTCCCTGGGGTTATGGGTCCCGGATCGACGCGCGCTTTGGGCGCGCTTGTCCGGGACGACCAGCAAGGGCAGGCCTCAGCCGTCATTTCGCAAACGAGCGCGTCGGCGGCAGGTGCAGCGCCCAGGCGTCGACCTTGTCGCTGGCACGCGGATAGATCTCCGTCACGATAGGATCGTGGCCGGGGATGAATCGATCAGGATGACCGGCGAGGCGCTCGATCGTTTCCCAGCCCACCGCCATGTCGCCGACATTGTAGACGATCGGAAACGGGCTGCGCCGCTGCAGATTGGCGTAGTAATGCGCGGCATCGGACGCCAGCACCACCGGCCCGCGCGCGGTCTCGACCTTGACCACCTGCAATCCGTCGGAATGGCCGCCGACACGATGCACGGTGACGCCGGGTGCGACCTCGCCGTCGCCCGAATAGAAATTGACGCGCTCGCCATAGACATGGCGCACCATCTGGGTGACGTGCTCGACCGAGAACGGATGTCGCAGCAGGCCGTTGCACATGCAGCGCCCCGTCGCGTAGGCCATCTCGCGCTCCTGGAGATGGAAGCGTGCATTCTGGAAGCGGTCGAGATTGCCGGCATGGTCGTAATGCAGATGCGTCACGATGACGTCGCGAATGCTCGACGCCGCAACGCCAAAGCGCTCCAGCGCATCGACCGGATTGAGCGTCAGCTTGCGCGCCCGCGCGCTCGCCTCCTCGGCATTGAAGCCGGTGTCGACCAGGATGTCGCGGCCGCCACCCCGGATCAGCCAGACGAAATAGTCGAGGTCCTGCGCCGCGCTGTCATGCGGATCGGGCGCAAGAAAATTCATGCTGGGGGTGCGCGGCGACATCGTCGCATAGCGCAGGGCGTAGATTTCGTAGGCGTTTCCCATGGTTTTTGCTTTTGGCTTTGCTTTTCTGAGTGGATCTTTCGGGGACGATCCTGCGCAGCAAGCCATCGTCCGCCGCAAAGGTCAAACGCCACGCGGCGCGAGGGCGGCAGGTTTTCAATGTGAGACCAATCACATTTTCGTCGCCATGCCCGTCCTAACGTGCGGCCGATAGGATCGAGCTGGACCCACGTCGAGCACAACCATGACACCCCGTTTATTCCCCTTGCGGCCCGCCCCGGCGTTGCGGTCAATCGCCGCGATAACGCCGAATCTCCAAGTGGTTGACGCCTCCCGCCCTCGGTTTGATAATGCAGGGAGCGTAAGTTAAGGTCGCCGCGGCGCAAGCTGGAACGGCGCCTTTTTGGCTGGACCGCGCTGATTATGAAAATTCGCTTCTTTTTTCTTGTGCCCTTGCTCATCTCGCTAGTCACGACGGCCCCATCGCTGGCGGCCGGTGACCGCTTTGCGCTGGTGATCGGCAACGCCAAATATCCGGATGCGGATGCTCCGCTGAAGGAACCGATCAACGATGCGCGCGACGTCGCCGACGAGCTCAAGCGCGACGGCTTTGCGGTCGAGATCGGCGAGAATCTGACCGGCGACGGCATGCGCCGCGCCCTCGACAAGCTCTACGGCAAGATCAAGCCGGGATCGGTGGCGCTGGTGTTCTTCAGCGGCTTCGGCATCCAGTCGGCGCGCCAGAGCTACATGCTACCGATCGATGCGCAGATCTGGACGGAATCCGACGTCCGCCGCGACGGTTTCAGCCTCGAGACCATCCTCGGTGAGCTCAACACCCGCGGCGCCGGCGTCAAGATCGCGCTGGTCGATGCTAGCAGGCGCAATCCGTTCGAGCGCCGGTTCCGCAGCTTCTCGGCCGGCCTGACCCCGGTCATCGCGCCGAACGGCACGCTGGTGATGTATTCGGCGGCGCTCGCCTCCGTGGTCTCCGATGCCGGCGGCGATCACAGCCTGTTCGTCCAGGAGCTCCTGAAGGAGATCCGCGTCCCCGACCTGATGGCTGAGGAGACCCTCAACCGCACCAAGATGGGCGTCACAAGGGCCTCGCGCGGCGAGCAGGTGCCGTGGATATCCTCTTCACTGGCCGAAGATTTCTCGTTCAGCCCGGGAGCCGGCGGATCGCGTCCGGCGCCAAGCGCGCCGCCTGCGCCACCCGCACCGCCGCCGGTCGTTGCCAACAACCCGCCGCCGGCCCCGCCCGCGCCGCCGACCCCACCTCCGCCGCCGAAGCCGGCCGACACTGCTGCGGCCCCGGCGCCAGCACCTGTTCCTCCGCCTGCACCGGCTCCCTCGCCGAAGCCGCAGGTCGAGGCCGCCCTGCCGCCGCCTCCGCCGCCCCCGCCGGTGAAGCCGATCGAGACCGTTCCGGCGCCGAGCCCGGACAGCGGGCCGAGCGCGGCCGCGCTGGCTGACGATCCCACGATCAAGAGCCTCACCTCCAAGATCGCCGCCAATCCGGACGATGTGAACGCGCTCTACCGGCGCGGCCAGGTCTATGCCAGCAAGGGCGCCTACAACCTCGCCATCAAGGATTTCGACGACACGCTGCGGATCAACTCGAAGGACGTCGAGGCGCTGAACAACCGCTGCTGGACCCGAACCGTCGTCGGCGATCTCCAGGGCGCCCTGAAGGATTGCAACGAGGCGCTGCGGCTGCGGCCGAACTTCGTCGATGCGCTGGATAGCCGCGGGCTGGTCAATCTGAAGTCGGGCGCGGTCAAGAATGCCATCGCCGATTTCGACGCGGCCCTGAAGATCAACCCGCGCCTGACCTCCTCGCTCTACGGACGCGGCCTTGCCAAGCAACGTAATGGCTCCGCCCAGGAAGGGGCCCTCGATATCGCCAATGCCAAGGCGATGGATCCGAACATCGTTCAGGAATTCGCAAGCTACGGAGTACGCTAGTATTTTTTTGGATCGAGGCAGGCGGCGCCTCGAACCTTGGCGGCTCAGGAAAGACTAACAAACGGATGCCGCAGGCGGCCTTCTCCGGGAGGCTGATTGCAGGAATTTTCGAACCGCGCGAGCGCGCTGCGCAGGAGGGACTGGCTATGAAATCGGCTGCCAAGGGATTTACCGCGATCAAGGGACTTGCCGCGATCCTGTCCATCGCCACTCTCGGCATCACCCTGTCGCTGCCGGCTTCGCCCGCATTCGCCGGCGATGACGGCAACAGCAAAAACGTCACCGAGGATGAGATCGTTCGCGCACTGGCGCCGGCGCCGAAGAAGCCATTGACCCGCGGCCTGTCGATCGGCGCCCCGCAGGCCGATCCCGCGCCGAACGCGGCGGAGACCAAGCTGATCCAGTCGGTGCGCGGCCGCTCGACGCGTTCGCTGTCGTCGACCGAGCGCGAGGAAATCGCCTCCGTCGCCAAGGACAAGCCGAACATCGATCTCGAGATCACCTTCGACTACAACTCGGCCAATATCAGCGCCAAGTCGATGCCCTCCGTGCAGGCCCTCGGCCGCGCGCTGACCAGTCCCGACCTCAAGGGCTCGACCTTCGTGGTCGCCGGCCACACCGACGCCGCCGGCGGCGAGGGTTACAATCAGGACCTGTCGGAGCGCCGCGCAGATTCGATCAAGCGCTACCTCGTCGACAAGTACAAGATCTCCGCGACCGACCTCGTCACCGTCGGCTACGGCAAGAGCAAGCTGAAGGATCCGGGTCAGCCGATGGCGGAGGTCAATCGCCGCGTGCAGGTCGTCAATATGGAAAACAAGACCACCGCATCGAAGTAAGCACGACACAATCCCTTGGAATGACCAGTCGTGATGTGGTGTAAAGTCTCGCTTGCAAAGCGCGTCCCGCAGCCTTGCGGGACGCCGCTTTGTTTCAGGGAAACGCTTTTCATGGGCCGCGCGCGGATGGCCGTGAGCCAGGCCAGGATGATCCGGCGATGAATCTCTCCGAATATCTCAAGCCTGCCGGAATCGTGGTGTTCGTCGTCGCGCTCGGCGTCGGCTATTATCTGTTCGAGCATCGCAAGCGCCCCGAGCCGAAAGAGACGCAAAGCGAGGCGCTCGTCATCGTGACGAAGTCGACCAACGCCTGCTTCTCCGACCTTGTGCGCGTCACCGGCTTCTTCGTACCGCGCCGCGAGGCCGTGGTCATCCCCGACCAGGAAGGCTCCAGGGTCACCGATCTGCTGGTCACCGAAGGCGCCGTCGTCGCCGACAATCAGGAACTGGCGCGGCTGACCGCGCCGCCGCAGATTCCGGGCCAGCCGCAGCGGCCGGGCCCGCAGGGTCCGGTCTCGCTGAAGGCGCCTGCGCCGGGCCTCATCACAGAAGTCCGCACCATCGTCGGCGCGCCCGCATCTCCGCAGGCCGGCCCGATGTTCCGCATCGCCGTCAACAACGAGATCGAGCTCGATGCTCAGGTCCCGGCGGTGCACATGCCCAAGCTCTCATCCGGCGCCACCGTGCGCATCAGCCGCGACGACGCGCCCGACCTGATCGGCCGTGTCAGGCTGGTTGCGCCCGAGATCGACCGCGCCACCCAGCTCGGCCGCGTTCGCATCAGCGTCACCAACAATCCCTCGCTCAAGGTCGGCGTGTTCGCACGCGCCTCGATCGACGCCAAGCGCAGCTGCGGCGTCTCGATCCCCAAGACCGCGATCGACCATCTCACGATCCAGGTCGTCAAGGGCAACACGATCGAGACGCGCAAGGTGCGGGTCGGACTGTCGTCCGACAGCGCCACGGAAATCCTGGAAGGCCTCGACGTCGGCGAAATCGTCGTGGCCGACGCCGGCTCTTCACTCCATGACGGCGACCAGATCAAGACCATGTTCGCCGATGAACTCGATCGCACGCGGGTACGCTGATGGCTCTCAATATCTCGGCTTGGTCGATCCGCAATCCGCTGCCGTCGGTCGTCTTCTCGATCATTCTGTTGATCCTCGGCTGGACCTCCTTCACCAAGCTGGCGGTGACGCGGCTGCCTTCGGCGGACATCCCCGTGATTTCGGTCGCGGTGTCGCAGTTCGGCGCGGCGCCGGCCGAGCTCGAATCCCAGGTGACGAAGACGGTCGAAGACGCGGTCTCCGGCGTCGAGGGCGTGCGGCACATCACCTCGCAGATCACCGACGGCCTGTCGGTGACCACGATCCAGTTCGCGCTTGAGACCAACACCGATCGCGCGCTCAACGACGTCAAGGACGCGGTGACGCGCGTGCGGTCGAACCTGCCGCAGAACGTCACCGAGCCGCTGATTCAGCGCGTCGACGTCATCGGCCTGCCGATCGTCACTTACGCCGCGATATCGCCCGGCAAGACGCCGGAGCAGCTCTCTTACTTCGTCGACGACGTGGTCAAGCGTGCGCTGCAGGGCGTGCGCGGCGTCGCCCAGGTCGAGCGCATCGGCGGTGTCGAGCGCGAGATCCTGGTTTCGCTGGATCCCGATCGCCTGCAGGCGATGGGCCTGACCGCGGTCAATGTCAGCCAGAGCCTGCGCGGCACCAATGTCGACGTCGCCGGCGGCCGCGCCGAGATCGGCAAGAACGACCAGGCGATCCGCACGCTCGCGGGTGCCAAGACCCTGAGCGACCTCGCCGGCACCATGATCCCGCTGTTCGGCGGCGGCGAGGTCCGGCTCGACGATCTCGGCACCGTCACCGACACCATTGCGGACCGCCGCACCTTCGCCCGCTTCAACGGCGAACCGATCGTCGCGCTCGGCATCAAGCGCTCCAAGGGCGCCAGCGACGTGAAGGTGGCCGAGGCCGTCGAGAAGCGCATCGAAGCGCTCAAGGCCGCCTATCCCGACGTCGACCTCAAGCTGATCGACACCTCGGTCGAATACACCAAGGGCAATTACCACGCGGCGATCTCGACCCTGTTCGAAGGCGCCATCCTCGCCGTCGTCATCGTGCTCTTGTTCCTGCGGGACCTGCGCGCCACCATCATCGCCGCGATCTCGCTGCCGCTGTCGATCTTCCCGGCGTTCTGGGCGATGGACCTCCTCGGCTTCTCGCTGAACCTCGTCAGCTTCCTCGCCATCACGCTGTCGACAGGCATCCTGGTCGACGACGCCATCGTCGAGATCGAGAACATCGTCCGGCACATGAACATGGGCAAATCGCCCTATCGTGCCGCGCTCGAGGCCGCCGACGAGATCGGCCTCGCGGTGATCGCGATCTCGCTGACCATCATCGCGATCTTCGCACCGGCAAGCTTCATGTCGGGCATCGCCGGGCAGTTCTTCAAGCAGTTCGGCATCACCGTCTCGGTGCAGGTGTTCTTCTCGCTGCTCGCCGCGCGCTTCGTCACGCCGGTGCTGGCCGCCTACTTCCTCAAGCACGGCAATCACGAGGAGCCACCGCCCGGGCGCATATTGCGGTCCTATCACCGCATCGTGGCCTGGTCGGTGAGGCATTATTTCATCACGGTGCTGATCGGCTTCGGCGTGTTCGCCGCCTCGATCTGGAGCATCACGCTGCTGCCGCAGGGCTTCCTGCCGGCGCAGGACAGCGCACGTTCGCTGCTCGCCCTCGAGCTGCCGCCGGGCACCCAGCTCGCCTACACCGAAAAGGTCACCGAAGACATCGTGGCGCGCCTGCGCAAGCGGCCCGAGGTCAAGAGCATCTTCGTCGACGGCGGCCGCGTCCCGCCCGGCACCCAGGAAGTCCGGCGCGCCTCGCTGATCATCAATTACACGCCCAAGGACGCCCGCGACATCACCCAGCGCGAGCTCGAATTTTCGATCAGCCAGGAACTGGAGAACATCCCGGACATCCGCTTCTGGTTCCTCGACGAGAACGGGCTGCGCGCCATCTCGCTGGTCGTGACCGGCGTCGACGCCAATATCGTCAACAATTTCGCGAGCGAGCTCGCGACGCAGATGAAGCGGATTCCGACCATCTCCAACGTGATCTCGGAAACCACGCTGGAACGGCCCGAGCTGCGCGTCGAACCGCGCGCGGATCTCGCCGCAAGGCTCGGCGTCTCGACCGAAAGCCTGTCGCAGACCATCCGCGTCGCCACCATCGGCGACGTCGGCCCCGCGCTCGCCAAGTTCGACGTCGGCGACCGCCTGGTGCCGATCCGCGTCCAGCTCGAGGATGCCGCGCGCGGCAATCTGAAGACGCTGGAGCAGTTGCGCGTGCCGCTTGGCGAGCACGGCGAGAAGGGCGGCGTTCCGCTCTCGGTCATCGCCGACGTCAAGCTCGACCAGGGTCCGACCAGCATCAACCGCTATGATCGTGAGCGGCAGGCGACCGTCGCTGCCGACCTCGTCGGCTCCGCCGCGCTCGGCGACGCCACCAAGAAGATCTACGATCTGCCGGTGATGAAGAGCCGGCCGAAGGGCGTGAAGGTCTCGCCCTCCGGTGACGCCGAAAGCCTGAACGAGCTGTCGGACGGCTTCGCCACCGCGATCACCGCGGGCCTGATGATGGTCTATGCCGTGCTGGTGCTGCTGTTCGGCACCTTCCTGCAGCCGATCACCATCCTGTTCTCGCTGCCGCTCTCGATCGGCGGCGCCATCGCGGCCCTGCTCCTTACCGGCAAGCAACTGACCACACCGGTATGGATCGGCATCCTGATGCTGATGGGCATCGTCACCAAGAACGCGATCATGCTGGTGGAGTTCGCCATCGAGGCCATTCACGCCGGCAAGCCGCGCGACGAGGCGATGATCGACGCCGGCATGAAGCGCGCCCGCCCGATCGTGATGACAACGATCGCGATGGCCGCCGGCATGATGCCGAGCGCGCTCGCGGTCGGCGCCGGCGGCGAGTTCCGCTCGCCCATGGCGCTTGCGGTGATCGGCGGCCTGATCTTCTCGACCATCCTATCATTGGTGTTCGTGCCCGCGATGTTCATGGTGATGGACGATTTCGGCGCCCTGATCTGGCGCTTTGCCAAGCGGCTGATCGTCCACAGCGAGGATGCCGAGACGGACGGCCATCACGGCGCAACCCCGGCAGAAGCGGGATCGGCGCCGAAGAGCATCGTACATCCCGCCGCGGAGTAAGGGTTCAAAAAGCTCATCGTGGGCGTACTGGCGGAAGCCGGACGCAAGCGCTATGTTATGCTTATGGCGTTTACGCGCATCACGATCGATCCGGCGGTATGCACCGGCAAGCCCTGTATTCGCGGGCTGCGTTTTCCGGTCGCGCGGTTGCTCGGCCTGCTGGCGGCCGGCGAGACCCGTGAATCCGTCCTGAGCGACTACCCTTATCTCGAACGTGAGGACATTGACGAGGCGTTACGCTACGCGGCTTCCCTTGCTGAGGATGAGGCCGTCGAGCTGCACTCAACTGTCCCAGCCAAGTGAGATTCCTCATCGACATGCCCCTCTCGCCCGCGCTATCGCGCTGGCTCACAGAGACGGGGCATGACGCCGTCCATGCATCCGACATGGGCCTGCATGAAGCGAGCGACGTTGAGATCATCAATCGCGCCCTGCAAGAGACGCGCACGGTCGTCACGGCAGACCTCGACTACCCCCGACTGATTGCTATCGCAGGCAGCGACAGCCCAAGCCTAATTCTTTTCCGAGGCGGCGACTGGACGGAGCAAAGCGTCCGGACTCGTCTCGCCGACGTCCTGTCCGCTCTGACCGAAGACGAAATTCAGTGCAGCATCATCACGGTCGATCGAGATCGCGTCCGTCGGCGCAGGCTGCCGATCGACTGATCCTACTCGTTCCGCGCGATCGCGGTCAGCTTGGTCATGTTCCGCAGCAATATCCGGCCGCGCTGCAGATCGAGGATCGCTTCCTTGCGCCAGGCCTGGAGCTGACGGTTCACGCTCTCGCGGGCGGCGCCGACGAAGACGCCGAGCTGTTCCTGCGAGATGTGCACCTCGGAGCCGAAATCGGCGGCGAGCGCGCAGAGCCGCCGCGCCAGCCGCACCGGCAGCGGCTGCAGCATGGATTCTTCCATGCGCTCGCTCTGCCAGCGGATGCGCTGGCACAGCAGCGCGATGATCTTGATCGCAACCTTCGGTTCGCGTTCGAGGAAGCTGAGAAAATCTTCGCGCCGCAGCACGAACAATTCGCTGGCCTCGCCCGCGGTCGCATCCGCGGTGCGGTTCTGGCCGTCCAGCACCGCGACTTCGCCGAACAGGTCGCCCGGTCCCATGAAGTTCAGCGTGAGCCGGCTGCCGTCGGAGGCGCCGGTCTCGATGCGGACCTGGCCGCGGCGCACGCCGAACAGCGCGTCGCCGGGATCGCCCTTCTGGAACAGCACCTCGCCATTCCCCAGATGCTGGGTGTGGCAGAGATTGGACAACCGCTGGAGCTCGTCTGTCCCGAGATCCGCGAACATGGCGTTCATCTTCAGAATGACCGCAAATTCGGCCTGCTTGCTCATTTCAATGTCCTTGTGAACGTCCTGGTCAGTTGTGTTGTCGGTTGTCTTGGCAAATCGCTTGAAATCATCACCGTCAGGATCGCGTAAAACCGCGTCGGGGAAGTGTGTCATAAGTCACATAACTTTGCAGCACCCCCTGACTATTTTTACGCGCTTGGAGCCACTTCCCGTCCGGGGATAAACTCAAGGCGTGAGGGATGGTGCAAAGGACGGTATTCTGCGGCATTCGACGCCGATTGTCCGTCGTTGGAAAGTCGACATGAGAGCAGTGAAATTCGCCGGCGCGGCTTTGGCCGTTGTCATCATCTTGATCGCAGTCGTTCTGGTGGTCGGGATCCCATCGGGCTTCCTGAGCTCGACGATCGCCGCGCGCGTCGAAAGTGCGACCGGCTATCGCCTGGCGATCGACGGCACCACGAAGATCAGCCTGTGGCCGACGCTCAATGTCACCCTCAACGATCTCACGCTGTCCGACCCCAAGGACCGCAGCGGCATCACGCGGCTGACGATCGACAGCGTGCAGGCCGACATGTCGCTCTCCAGCGTGTGGTCCGGGCGCCCGAAGATCAGTGAGCTCGTCGTCACCCATCCCGTGCTCTACCAGCCGCTGCTGCGTGAACGCCTGCCGAATGCGGCAAGCTCGTCGAAGCCGCTCGCGGTCGATGTCGACGGCGCCTCGATCGAGCGCGTCAAGGTCACCGACGGTGAAGTCGCATTCTCCCGCCTTCGCGACCGGGTCGAAGGCCGCATCAGCGCCATCAATGCCGACGCGATCGTTGCCCGCGACCGCAAGGTCAATGTCACCGGCACCGCGCGTGTCGGCGATCACCCGACCAAATTCGACATCAAGGCGACCACGCCAGGTGCGCCAGGCGACCGGCCGACGATCCCGGTGGATTTCGCCATCGACATGCCTGACGTGCTGAAGTCGCAGCTCACCGGCCATGCCGAGATGCGGATGAACGGCGACGTCGTGATGATCAACGGCGTGAATGGCCGGCTCGGCGACGGCACGTTCAACGGCTGGGCTTCGGTCGACGTCGCGAGCAAGCCGCTGGTCAAGCTCGACCTCGATTTCCAGCGGCTGGCTGTTCCGCTGGCGAAAACGCCGGAGGGCGCGGCCGGGCAACCCTGGAGCAACGCCCCGATCGACGTGTCCGGGCTCAATTACGTCGATGCGCAGGTGAGAATCTCCGCCACAGAAGCCGTGATCGGCGATGCCCGCATTGCGCCGCTGGCGCTCGATGCCAAGCTCGCCGGCGGCGTGCTGAAGGCCGGCACGGCCAATCTCGGCGCCTATGGCGGCCAGGTCTCCGGCGAAGTGATCCTGGACGCGACCACAGGCGCGCCGAGCTTTGCCATGCACTCCGACCTCGTCGGTGTGCGGGCGTTGCCGCTGCTGCAGGGCCTTGCCGAGTTCGATCGTATCGACGGCAAGCTGCAGGCCAAGCTCGCTCTGCGCAGCGCCGGCACCAGCCAGCGCGCGCTGATGGCGAACATGCAGGGCACCGCCTTCGTCAATTTCCAGGACGGCGCCATCCGCGGCATCAATGTCGCGCAGATGATCCGCTCGCTGACAACAGGCACGCTGTCCGGCTGGCAGGATAGCCAGAATGCCGGACAGGAGCAGAGCACCGACCTGTCGCAGCTCTCGGCCTCGTTCCGCATCGACAAGGGCCAGGCGGTGACGACCGATCTCAACCTGATCGGGCCGCTGGTCCGCGTCACCGGCGCCGGCACCATCGCGCTCGACACCAAGATGATGGGCTTTCGCGTCGAGCCCAAGCTCGTGATGACCACCGAAGGCCAGGGCCGCACCAATGAGCCGGTCGGCTTCGGCATCCCCGTGATGATCCAGGGCTCCTGGTCGCAGCCGAAGATCTACCCGGATATGGCCGGCATGCTGGACAATCCGGATGCCGCCTATGCCAAGCTGCGCGAGATGGGCAAGGGCCTGTTCGGCCCCGATGGCGCCGGGCTCGGCAACATTCTGAACAGCCTCGGCATTGGCGGAGCGACAGCGCCTGGCGGCAATACGGCCGGCACTGCCAATCCACAGGCCCAGCAGCCGGGGCAGAACAATCTGCTCGGCGGCCCCCTCGGCGAGGCGATCGGCAATTTGATTCAGCAGGGGCTGTCCAATGGCGCGGCAAGCAGCACCGGCGCCGCGCCAGGCGGCGGCCGCAGCCGCAGCCTGCCGGCAACACCCTCCACGCCGGCGCCTCAGGCTTCGCCCGCGGCCCCGGCCTTGGACGACCCGCCGGTCGCGCAGCAGGACAGTCAGCCAATGAACGACGTGCTGCGGCAACTCTTCAACCGGTGATGGGCGATCCACGTCCATCCCCTTACATCAGCCTGCCTGCCCCCAGCTTCCTCCAAACGGATGACGCGGCGGCAATTCACGCCCTCTTCCACCTGTCCGGACGGTCCAGAGCGAGTAACCACGCCGGCCGGACGGCAGTCCTTTGGCCCAGAATGTGGTAGAACGGCCCTGCAAGGGCCTACGGCCCGTAGCGCCGGCGTCGATGGCGGCGCGAGAGGATCGGGATGGCAGGAGCGAACGACAAGACACGGTTTCTGCGCGAGGGCCTGTTCGCCAAATACGTCGTCTCCCTCGTCGGCCTCGTCGTGTTCGTCCTCGCCGTCAACGGCGCGATGGAGACCTGGATCTCCTACCGCGCGACCAGGACACAGCTGACCGACGGCCTCGAGGACAAGGCGCAAGGAACGGCCCGGAGAATCGAACAGTCGATCTCCGAGCTCGATCGCCAGATCAGCTGGGTGACCCGGGCGAGCCAGGACACGCTCGAAAAGCGCCGCGCCGACTATGCCTCGCTGCTGCACCAGGTCTCGGTCGTCAACCAGCTGTTCCAGCTCAACGGCGAGGGCCGCGAGGTGCTGCGCGTCTCGCGCCAGTCGACCACGACCGGCAGCAACGCCGATCTCTCCCGCGACGCACGCTTCACCGAGACCGTCGCCCGCGGCGTCAGCTATGCGCCGGCCTGGTTCGCCGACCGGACGCCGCTGATGTCGATCTCGGTGGCGCATTCCGGCTTCAATGCCGGCGTCACCGTGGCCGAGATCGATCTCGGCTTCCTCTCCGACTTCCTGTCCGATGCGCAGGTCGGCAAGGCCGCCTTCGCCTATGTGGTCGATCCGCGCGGCCGCGTGCTGGCGACGTCGTCGAAGGGCCCCGACGTCGGCAAGGATCTGTCGAAGCTGCCGCAGGTCGCGGCCGCGATCGCGCCCGGCCGCGAGCCCGACACATCGGGCACCGATTTCAACGGCCAATCGGTGATGAGCGCCGCGAGCACCGTGCCGAAGCTCGGCTGGAGCGTGCTGTTCGAGCAGCCGACCACGCAGGCCCTGATGCCGATCCGCGACCAGCTGGTGCGCATCGCGCTTTTGATCGGGATGGGCCTGATGGTCGCGATCCTCGCCGGCACGCTGCTGGCGCGCCGCATGATCATCCCGATCACGGCGCTGCGTGACGGCGCGCACAAGCTCGGTGAGGGCGATTTCAGCCATCGCATCGACGTCCACACCTCGGACGAGCTGGAAGACCTCGCCGGCCAGTTCAACCGCATGGCCGGCCAGATCCAGGAGACCTATTCGAACCTGGAGACCAAGGTCGAGGAGCGCACGCGCGATCTGGCGCAGTCGATCAACGAGCTGAAAGTGCTGGAAGAGGTCGGCCGCGCCGTTGCCGCCTCGCTCGATCTGAACGCCGTGCTGCCGACCATCGCCGCGCGCGCGATCGAGATCACCCATGCCGATGCCGTGCTGATCTACGGCTTCGACGCCGAGCGGCGCCGCTTCAACCTGGTCGAGGCCGGCGGCATCGACCGATCCGCCGACGGCGCCCATGTCGCCATCGAGGAAGGCGAGAACATCCTGAGCGATGCCGCCCGCAGCGGCGAGCCGATCGCGCTGGCCGATCTCGCGCACGCCGCCGAGCAGCCGCTGCGCGAGGCCGCGATCACGGCCGGCTTCCACTCGGTGCTGGTCGTGCCGCTGGTCGACCAGCAAGGCACGCTCGGTGCGCTGGTGGTGCTGCGCCGCGCCGAAGGCGAGTTCGCAGCCAGCATCATCGGCCTGATGCGCACCTTCGCCAACCAGGCCGTGCTGGCGATGCGCAATGCGCGCCTGTTCACCGAGGTCGATGCCAAGGGCCGCGAGCTGGCGGCGGCGAACGAGACCGTGCGCGCCCAGGCCGACAAGCTCAAGCAGCAGACCGATCAACTCAAGGACTGGAACAAGTCGCTGGAGGAGCGCGTCGAGACCCAGTTCAGTGAGATCGAGCGCATCCGCAAGCTCGAACGCTTCCTGGCGCCGCAGGTGGCGCAGCTGATCGCCTCCTCCGACAGCCCGGAAGGATTGCTCACCAGCCAGCGCCGCGAGGTCACCGTGGTGTTCTGCGATCTGCGCGGCTTCACCGCGTTCACGGAAGCGACCGAGCCGGAAGAGGCGATGAACGTGCTGCGCGAATATCACGCCGCGCTCGGCGAGCTGATCTTCAAATACGAGGGCACGCTCGACAAATATGCCGGCGACGGCGTGATGATCCTGTTCAACGCGCCGATCCAGTTCGAGGACCACACCAAGCGCGCCGTGAGGATGGCGGTGGAGATGCGCGACACCATCGGCCCGCTGACCGAGCGCTGGCGCAACCGCGGCCACAGCCTCGGTTTCGGCATCGGCATCGCGGTCGGCTATGCCACGCTTGGCCAGGTCGGCTTCGAGCAGCGGCTGGAATATGCCGCGATCGGCAGCGTCACCAACCTCGCCTCGCGCCTGTGCGGCGAAGCCAAGCCCAACCAGATCGTGGTCAGCCGCCGCGTCTACGGCATGGTCGAGCCCTGGGTCGAGGCCCGCGCGCTCGACGATCTCCAGCTCAAGGGATTCAATCACCCGGTGCTGGCGATGGAGATTTTGAACTGGCGCGAAGAGGTGGAGAACGTGGTGGATGCGTCCGCCGTGCGGAGACGCGGGTAAGCAAGCGAGTCGTCAAGGATTCCTTGACCACTCACGATCCCTCACTGACAGCAGATCGCGATCCCGCGGCGCGTTGCGCCCGGGTTTTGTCTGGTCTCGGCACCCTTCGAAGTGGAAGGGCGCAGGGAAGACCGGGCACCGGATGGCACCCGAAAGCCCCTGTGCATGAGTGCGTGATAGTCGCTCACAGGGGAGTAACAGGTGCGGCCGAATGCCCGGCCTTCCCTGCGCGATGGTTGAAACGGCTTATGTCGCGCTCTCGCCGGTGAGACGATTTCCCGTTGCCACCGTCGCCTTGCAGCTGTCATCGGATGCGCCGTCCGGTCGGACGATCGCACCACCGCAAGACTTGACGCCGGAATGTCGGGCGTCGCGACCACACGATTTTGCCGTACGCAAGCAGCACCGTCGTACACGCGCCCGCTGATCGCTCACGAGGGACTACCCCGCCCTGCAACCGCATCTGGCGCCGACGCTGCCAGCGTCCACCGCCCCTCACCCCACGAACCCTGACGATCGCGATCCGTCCCTTACCATGGGATGAGTTGGAGGGGAGCATAGGGTGTGTCGCGGTTCGGGTAAAGAGAATTTTTGATTAAGCGAAATGAATACATGCCGGGGGGCAGGGCAACTTGTAAGGATCTCTTACAAGTTGCCGACCCAAGCGGGCATCCTGCAAATGTCGAAAACAACCCCATGCACAGTAGACGGGGCCAGCGAGATCAATGGGTTACGACAGGCGATCGGAAGCTACAACTCAACGCGGCGGATCTTCGCTCGGACCGTCATTCGCATCCTTGATCTCGGCAGCGGACGCGCTTCCGATGATCGTGACGATTTCGATTTCGTCACCTTCCTTGAGTGTAAGTCGGTCGATCAGTTCCTGGGGAAGAACCACAGCAAGATCGTCATCCCATTTGAAAACCTTCATCGCGGCCTCCGCTGGGAGCAGACTATGGTCCGGGCAAGTGCTGCTTCTCCGCGTCGAGCCGCTCGATCTCTTCCTTGAGGAGGGTGTTCACCAGGTCGTTCAGCGAGGTGCCTTGGGTTTCGGCGAGATCCGAGAGATAGGTCAAAACCTCGGGTTCCAGATGGACCGGCGGCACAAGGCGAGCACCCTTCTGGAAGAACTTGCCTCGCGTGGCGGTCGTGAAATCGTATTCGTCCTTCATCGGATCACCGATCAACCTTCATAAGACCTGATCTCGCGGCGGCTCGGATAACGCGCCGAGATGATGCCGATCGCGGCCCGGTCCGCAGTCAGCTCAACATAGGTATGAACGACCAGAAGCAGATTACCAGCCGGGCTCCGGCCCATGGTAACCCATCGCTCCTCCCCTTCGCCAGACTCATTGTCGAGTAGCGAGAGGGCTAGAAGCGGGAGAGGGAGCCGACTGCCAATGCCGTGCATCCCGCACACTCTGTGCATTGCCCCCCGAACCCCATCCCCGCTCCCCGCGACTAACTCACGCCTCAACGGCGAGGCAATTCGATGGGAGTTGGTCCGTGGCGATTGCCCTGCCTTCGCGTGCCTATGATCTGCAGATGCTGGACCGGCCGGTGGACCGGGCGCGCGACCAGGGCTGGGTGTTCGGGCTGCCGCCGGGGATTGCGAGCGAGCAATGGCCGCTCGATCCCGTCACCGGCTTTCCCTTGATGCACGGTTTCACGCTGCTGCTGCCGGAGGATTACCGCGTGCACGGCGCGGACATCGTCGCGCTGTCGTTCTTTGCCACCGCGCCCGATCACAATGACGGCGGTGCGCCCGATGACCCCGAAGTCCGCGAGGCCGTGCTGGCGCGGCCGGCGCATCCGCGGCTGTCGCGCATGACCGACATTCTCGACTACGACTATGCCGCGCTGCTGCTGACGCGGGCCGAATATGAGGGACCGTTCGCAACGCCGCCGGCGCCGCTTGCGCTGGCGACGGCGGAGCGGCCGCGCTGGCTCGATGTCGGCGGCGCCAGCGCCTTCTTCGAGGCCGCCGCGCCTTACGCCAGGAAGATGTTTGCCACCGCGCCGCGCACCGATCTCGGCGAGACCCGCACGATCGCGCTATCGCCGCGCACTGATGATCCCAACGCCGGCAAGGGGCCGCAGGACGAGTACACGCGCAGCAACCCGCCGACCGGCTATCAGCCCTATTACTATTATGTCGGCGGCAAGCCGGGCCGCGAGAATTTCCGCCTGCACGACTGGGCCAAGGACCACGCTCCCAACCATCTCGGCGGCACCATGCGGCCGTGCCAGGCGGTGCCGGAGATGAGCCCGTTCTACATCGAGTTCGAGGAATATTTCGGCGGCTACAATTTCGGCGGCGGCAATGCGCAGCTCGACTTCAAGGCGATGAAGTTCGACTGGGCGTGCGGGTGAGGCGCTAGCACGGTGCTCGTATCACCGTCATTGCGAGGAGCGCAGCGACGAAGCAACCCAGAGTCCCGCTGTGGAAAGACCCTGGATTGCTTCGCTGCGCTCGCAATGACGGAGTGTGTACCGCCGGCCGCGAGCGTGCAGCTTCCGCCGACCTCGGAGCCCAGAAAATCGATTTTCGATTTTCTATTGACCGCAGGACGCCGCCTTGCAATCATCGCCCCATGGGTCCGCTTCAGTTCGACATGTCCGGGAGCCCCGGCGATGGTCCGCGCAGCCTGACATCGGCGCTGCACGAGCGGCTGCGCGCCGATATCCTGGCGACGCGGCTGCTGCCGGGCCAGAAGCTGCATATCGCGGGCCTCGCCAAGCAGTTTTCGGTGAGCCTTGCCGCAGTGCGCGAGGCGCTGTCGCGCCTCGTCGCGGACGGCCTGGTGCAGGCCTCCGACCAGCGCGGTTTTCGCGTCAGCCCGGTGTCGCTGGCCGACCTCGCCGACGTGACCCAGACCCGGATCGACATCGAGGGGCTGGCGCTGCGCCGCTCGATCGAGCGGGGCGACGATGCGTGGCTCGCCGCGGTGAAATCGGCATGGACCGATCTGAAAGCCGTTCCCTATCGCTACCCCGATGATCCCACCGTGCATTACGAGGAATGGGTTATCCGTCACCGCATCTTCCACCGCGCGCTGGTCAATGCCTGCGGCTCGCCATGGCTGCTCGGCTTCCGCGACGTGCTGCACGAGCAGAGCGAGCGATATCGCCGCCTGTCGATCCGGCGCGAGGTCGGCGGCAAGCCGCGCGACGTCGAGGCCGAGCACGCGGCGATCGTCGCAGCCGTGACGAAGCGCGACGGCGATGCGGCCGTTCGCGCCCTGTCGAAGCATTTCGGCATCACCAAGGAGTTCGTCGAGCTCGCCGCCTCGCGCATTGCGGAGGTGAGCCGCACGACCTGACGATCCGGAAAAATCCGGCACGTAAAAAAGACAAACCGGGAGGAAACAACAATGAAGATCAATCGCCGTCACGCGCTCCTATCGCTGGTTGCCGCCACCATGCTGGCCGGCCCTGTGAGCGCCGCCGAGACCATCCGCGTCGGCCTGCCCACCAAGACATACTGGCCGACGACGATCGCCGAGACGGCCGTGCGGCAAAAACTGTTCGAGAAGGAAGGCATCCAGGCCGAGCTGACCATTTATCGCAGCGGCGCCGAAACCTTCGAGGGCATGGCGGCGGGCGCGGCCGACATCATCCTCGATCCGCCGTCGCTGGTCTCCGCCGGGCGCAAGAAGGGCGTGATGTCGCGCATCGTCGCCAACGCCGCGATGGGCAATTTCGGCTGGCAGCTGATGGTGCCGGTCAAATCGACGCTCGACGTCAAGGACCTCAACGGCAAGAAGGTGGCGATCACCGCGGCCGGCTCGGGCTCTGACCTGCTCGCGCTGTGGACCATCCAGGACAAGAAGATCGATTTCACGCGCGTGCCGGTCGGCGGTGGCGGCCTGGTGCCCAATCTCCTCGCGGGGAACGTCGAGGCCGCCGTGGTCTATTCGCCGCTGAGCTTCCAGATCTCGAAATCCGGCGAAGCCAAGACCATCCTCGATTATTCGACCGCGGTGCCGCCGAACCTCACCGCGGGCTGGATCGTGCTCGACAAATTCGCCGAGGCCAAGCCCCAGCTGGTGCAGAAGGCGGTGAACGCGCTCTACGGCGCGGTCGCGTTCATGCGCGCCAATCGCGACGTCACCGTCAAGCTGATCGCCGAGCTCTACGAGATGCCGCCGGAGATCGCCGGCCTCGAATACGACAACACGATCATGAAGCTCGAGACCAGCGGCGACATGGGCGCGGCGAATGTGAATGCCGCCGTGCAGCTCTCGCTCGATCTCGCCAAGCTCGGCGGGCTCAAGGACATCGTGCCGGCCGAGGACGTGATCTCGACCAAGTTCAAGCCGGTCCCGACCAAGTAGCTGGCGATGCAGAGCACGCTTCTCATCAACCTCGCCAGGATCGCGATCATCGTCGCGGTCCTGGCGCTGTGGGAGCTGCTGTCTCGCACCGGCATCGTCAATCCGCGCCTGTTGCCGTCGGCGTCCGACACGTTCGTCACGCTCGGCGATCTCCTGCAGCGCGCGGCGGTGCGGAAGGATTTGATGGTGACCGCGACCGAGGTGCTGACGGCGTTCGCGCTGGCCGTGCCCGTCGGCGCACTGATCGGCTTCCTGATCGCGGAGAACCGCTACTTCGCCGATGTCGCCAAGCCGCTGCTGTTCTTCGCCTTCAGCATCCCGAAATCGATCTTCCTGCCGATGTTCATCCTGGTGTTCGGCGTCGGCTTCGCCCAGAAGGTCGGCTTCGGCTTCTTCTCCACGATCTTCATCGTGATCATGTCGACCACGACGGCGGTGGAGTCGGTCAAGGTCGAGCATCTGACGGTTGCGCGCTCCTATGGCGCCACGCCGTGGCAGACCGCGCTCCGCGTCTATCTGCCGAGCATGCTGCCGGTGCTGCTGGAAGCCTTGCGGATCTCCATGATCTTCAACCTCACCGGCGTGATCCTCGCCGAGATGTACGCCTCGCGCGACGGCATCGGCCACCAGATCGCGACCTGGGGCGAGAATTTCCAGATGAAGCAGCTTCTCGCCGGCGTCGTGATGGTCGCCGCGATCGCCATGACCTTCAACGAACTTGTCAGATGGGTGGAAACGCGATGCAGCCATTGGCGAACGTGACCCCGCTCAAGCCCGCCGCGCGCGCCGGCGCGATCGAGGTGAAGAATGTCGGCCAGGTGTTCAAGACCCGGTCGCAGGACGTCGTCGCGCTCGAGGACGTCTCGCTCGAGGTCAAGCCCGGCCGCTTCGTCGTGCTGGTCGGCCCGAGCGGCTGCGGCAAGTCGACCCTTCTGATGATGATGGCGGGCCTGCGCCAGCAGACATCAGGCACCATCACCATCAGCGGCGCGCCGATCCTGCAGCCCGATCCTGACCGGGTCGGCGTGGTGTTCCAGGAGGCGAGCCTGTTTCCATGGCTGACCGCCGAGGACAATGTCGAGTTTCCGCTGGCGCTGCGCGGCGTGCCGAAGGCCGAGCGCCGCGCCAAGGCGCAGGATGCGCTCAAGCTGGTCGGGCTCGAAGGTTTCGGCAGGCGCCATCCGCACGAACTCTCGGGCGGCATGAAGCAGCGTGTCTCGATCGCGCGCGGGCTGGTGCAGGATCCGCCGGTGCTGTTGATGGACGAGCCGTTCGCCGCGCTGGACGAGCAGACGCGCATGACCATGGGCGACGAGCTGCTGCGGATCTGGGCGGCGACCGGCAAGACCGTCGTCTTCGTCACGCACAGCCTCACCGAAGCGGTCTATCTCGCCGACGAGGTGATCGTGATGTCGGCGCGGCCCGGCCGCATCGTCGACCATCTCCAGGTCCAGCTGCCGCGGCCCCGCACCTACGAGATGCTGAGCGGCGACGCGTTCGGGACCTTGCGCGACCGCATCTGGCGGCACATACGCAAATCGGCGTGAGACGACGATGAGCGCCAAAATAAGTGCGAAGATGAGTGCAAAGACGCTGCGGTATCTGATCGTGATCGGCCTGATCGCGCTGTGGGAGCTGCTGCCGCGCGCCGGGCTGATTCCCGAGCTGTTCCTGCCCTCGCTGTCGTCCACGCTGATCGCCGGATGGACCGATGCGGCTGAGTACGGTCATGCGCTCGCGGTCACGCTGTACGAGGTCGTGGTCTCCATGGCGTTCGCCTGCGGCGGCGGCATCCTGCTCGGCGCCATCGTCGGCAGCCTGCCACGCCCGCGCATCCTCATCATGCCGATGGTGTCGAGCCTCTACGCAGTGCCACTCGTGATCCTCTATCCCGTCTTCACCGTGTGGCTCGGCATCGGCTCGGAGTCCAAGATCGCGTTCGCCTCGATCTACGGCTTCCTGCCGACGATGCTCGCGACCGCAGCCGGCATCCAGACCATCGATCCGCAGCTCCTGCTCGCGGCCCGCAGCATGGGCGCGACGCTGAGCCAGCGGCTGGTCCGCGTCATCATCCCCGCCGCGATCCCGACGGTGCTGTCGGGCCTGCGTGTCGGCGGCGCGCTTGTCATCGTCGGGGTCGTCGTCTCGGAGATGCTGATCTCCTCGGCCGGCATCGGCTATCTGATCTCGCGCTATCGCACCATCCTCGACAGCGCGCATGTGTTTGCGGGCGTGCTGCTGGTGCTGTTCCTCGCCATCGGCTTCAACGCCGTGATCCGCTGGATCGAGCGCAAGGCGGCGATCTGGCAGACCGGCACCCGCGCCGGCCAGGCCAATGACGACGTCGCCTCAGGCGCGATGCAGCCGGCGACCTGAGGTTCAGCGCGTGCACGATCTGACCCTGACATTCGACAACGGCCCTGATCCCGACGTGACGCCGCGCGTGCTCGACATTCTGGCAGCGCGAGGGATCAAGACCACCTTCTTCGTGATCGGCGAGAAGCTCGTCGATCCCGCGCGGCGCAAGCTTGCGAAGCGGGCCCATGGCGAGGGGCACTGGATCGGCAATCACACTTTTACGCACAGCATCCCGCTTGGCGAACAGACAACGCGCGACACCGCGGAGCGCGAGATCGGCCGCACGCAAGATGCGATCGGCGATCTCGCCCACCCCAATCGCTGGTTCCGGCCGTTCGGCGGCGGCGGCAATCTGGACAGACGGCTGCTCAAGCCGTCCGTGGTCGACCATCTCACTCGCGAAAAGCACAGCTGCGTGCTGTGGAATTCCATTCCGCACGACTGGGACGACCCCGACGGCTGGACTGCGCGCGCGCTCGACCAATGCAGCCGGCAGCCCTGGACGCTGATGGTGCTGCACGATCTGCCGACCGGTGCCATGGCCCATCTGGAGCGCTTTCTCGACAACGCGGAGGCGGCCGGCGCCCGCTTCCGCCAGGACTTCCCGCCTCCTTGCGTTCCGATTCGCGACGGCGAGATCGCGCTTCCCATCAACGACTATGTTTCCTCCATTGAAGAGAGTGTTTGACCCATGAAAGTTGCAAGCTTCACCATCGCGGGCACGGCGAGCTATGGCATCGTCACCGACAAGGGTGTCATCGATGCCGGCAAGCGCCTGAAGGCCTACCCGACGCTGAAGGCGCTGCTTGCGAAAGGCGCGCTGGACGCGTTGAAAAAGCTCGCGGCCGAGACGCCCGACTACGCGCTTGCCGACGTCGCGCTGCTGCCGACCGTGCCCGATCCCGACAAGATCTTCTGCATCGGCGTCAACTATGCCACGCATCTGGCCGAGAGTGGTCACCCGACGCCGGCGCATCCGATGATCTTCACCCGTTTCGCCAACAGCCAGGTCGGCCACGGCCAGCCGATGATCCGGCCGCTGGAATCCGAACGTTTCGACTATGAGGGCGAAATGGCCGTCATCATCGGCAAGGCCGGCCGCCGCATCTCGCGCGAGGCTGCGCTCGGCCATGTCGCCGGTTACGCCTGCTACAACGACGGCAGCATCCGCGACTGGCAGCGCCACACCTCGCAATTCGCACCCGGCAAGAATTTTGCCGGCACCGGCGGGTTCGGGCCATGGATGGTCACGACCGACGAGCTGACCGACGTCACAAAGCAGACGTTGATCACCCGGCTCAACGGCGTCGAGGTGCAGAGAGCGCCGATCTCAGATCTCGTCTTCGACGTGCCGGCGCTGATCGCCTATTGCTCGACCTTCACCGAACTGGTGCCCGGCGACGTGATCGTGACAGGCACGACCGGCGGTGTCGGCGCTTATCGCACGCCGCCGCTGTGGATGAAGGGCGGCGACGTCGTCGAGATCGAGATCTCCGGCATCGGCATCCTGCGCAACCCGGTCAAGGACGAGGGTTCAGCCGCGGCGACGCGCGCGGCCTGAGCACCGTCGCACTCAACAAGAATCAAGAAGGAGAACTCCATGCCCATGCCGACCCACATCCTGCCGACCACCGTGGTCGGCAGCTATCCGCAGCCGGAATGGCTGGTGAACCGCGCCATGCTGTCGAAGGTGGTCCCGCGCACCCGCCTGCACGACATGTGGCGGCTGCCGGCGGAGCATCTGGAGGAAGCCCAGGACGATGCCACGATCGTCGCCATCCGCGACATGGAGCGCGCCGGCATCGACATCGTGACCGACGGCGAGATCCGCCGCGAGAGCTATTCCAATCGCTTTGCCACCGCGCTCGACGGCATCGACGGTGACAATCCCGCGATGATCGTGGCGCGCACGGGCAACACCCAGACGCCGGTGCCGCGCGTCGTCGGCCCCGTGAAGCGCAAGGGTCCGGTCGAGCTGCATGACATGCAGTTCCTGCGTGAGAATACCGAGCGCGCGGCGAAGATCACCCTGCCCGGCCCGTTCACGATGAGCCAGCAGGCCAAGAACGAGTTCTACAAGGACGAGGAAGAGCTCGCGATGGCGCTCGCCGAGGCCGTCAATGCCGAGGCGCTCGACCTGCAGAAGGCCGGCGCCGATGTGATCCAGCTCGACGAGCCCTGGGTGCGCAACAATCCGGAGCTCGCCAAGCGCTACGCCGTCAAGGCGATCAACCGCGCGCTGCAGGGCATCACGGTGCCGACCGTGGTGCATCTCTGCTTCGGCTATGCCGCCGTCGTGCCCGGCTCGAACAAGCCGGCCGGCTATTCCTTCCTGGCCGAGCTCGACGACACCATCGCCGACCAGATCTCGATCGAGGCGGCGCAGCCGAAGCTCGACCTCGGCGTGCTCAAGGATCTGTCGTCCAAGAAGATCATGCTCGGCGTGCTCGACCTTGCGGATCCCGCGGTCGAGAGCGTCGATACCATCGCCGACCGCATCCGCAGCGGCCTCAAGCACGTGTCGCCCGATCGTCTGATCCCGGCGCCCGATTGCGGCATGAAATACATGCCGCGCGCGACGGCGTTCGGGAAGCTGAAGGCGATGTGCGACGCCGCGGCGAAGGTCAGGCGGGAGATCGGCTAACGGCCTTCACGCGAGGCTGCCTCATGCCCCGCGCTTCGGCCCGATCGCTTCGAAGCCGGCCTTCTGCTCGTCGCTCAGATCCGCCTCGAAATCATCGAGCGCATCGGTGACGTCGTTGACGGCCTGGAGCATCGTCTCCAGCCGCGCCTTTGCGGCAGTGAGGCGCGCTTGTGGTGTCGCGGCGGCCTGTGACGGACAGGCGCTGAGCGTCTGCATGGTGCGCAGGGTGGTGTCCTGAAGCACCTCGAAGCGGGCGCGGGCGACCTCGTCGAGGCGGAGCGAGGTGGCGATGTCGCCTGCGGGCCATTGCTGCTGCACGAGCTGCTCGTATTGACGCTGCAGCTTCGCGTCATAGCGGGGATCGCTGTCGGAATCACAGGCGTTCGATGCCTGCGCATCCTTGCTTGCATTCTTGCTCGAGTCCTTCCGCTGCATGGCCACCAGCACCGCGCGGCGGTCCTTGCCGAGCGCCTCGAGCCTTGCCTTCTGGTCGTCGTCGAGCAGATCTACGAATTTCGCCAGCGGCGGCGCGACCGCGTCGACGGCCTTGATCATGGCGTCTAACCGCTCGCGCATCAGGCCAAGGCGCTCCGCGGCCGTGGCGGGCGCCTGCGCCGGGCAGGCCGCGCGAATGGTGTCGCGCGCGCCGCTCCAGGCGGATGCGAGCTCGTCCAGCGCAGTCCGTTGCAATTCGTTCGGCGTGACGGCCGCCGCGATGCGTTCGACCGGCATGCCGCCGGTGTCGCTGGCATCGCAGAGAGTCTCGGCCGCCGGGATCCGCCGCGCGCGCCGGCCGGCCGGCACGGCGTAGGCCGCAAGCTCGCTCACCGCATAGGGCGCGAAGATCGCCGCATAGATATCGCCATAGCCGTAGAGCGAGAGACTGGTCGCATCGCCGAGGATCACGGCGGAGGTGAGATCGTCATGCGCGAACGGCCAGAACACCGGACCGACCCAGCCATAGCTGCCGTCGGGATGGCGCCACCAGCCTTGCGGGCGGCGGCCGCCGCGCCAGCCGACGAGCGCGGCTTGCGCCGTCAGGGCCGCACGCAGCAGATAAGGGTTGGCCGGCTGGGGGCGTTCGGCCCCGCGCGGGTCCTGTGATCGCAGTGCCGCGGAACGGTAGCGGCTGCCCCGCACCGCCATGCGGGAGTGGCGCAGGCGCGACAGGCCCATCATATGGCCGACGGCGAAACGCGCGACGCCGAGCGGGCCGCCGCGCAATCCGAACTGCGCCTCGGCCTTCACCGGCAGCAGCACGGTGGCGATCATGACGGCCGCACCGGCCAGCGCCAGTTTCACGCGTCCCGACACGACCGTTGACCTGACCAATTCGGCCTCCTCCCGGCTGCCACGCGCGCACTGCGTCGCATCGGGATGACTCGCGGGGGAACCAATTGTTCCCCAGCGAGACAGGGCAAAGCGTCGCGGGTGACCGGTTGAGTTCAGCCCGCTCGCGGGAGGAGGAGAGGAAAGACCGCCCTCACTCCGTCTTCTGCGGCATCACAAAGGTCTGGCCGGGATAGATCAGATTGGGGTTGTGGATCTTGTCGCGGTTGGCGTTGAAGATCACCGCGTAGCGGGCGCCGTCGCCGTAAGCGAGCCGGCTGAGCGCCCACAGGCTGTCGCCGCGCGAGATCACCCGGCTGCCGCCAGCTTCCGCCGGTGCGGTGTGGAGCGGGTCGGCCGGCGAGGCCGATGCGACCGTCGTGGCGGCAGGGGTCCGCGCCATGACCCTGGGCTTTGGCGTGCCGACGAATTTCGGCCGGGCAGCCAGCCGCTCCGGCGCTGACGCTAGCCGCGGTGACGGCAGGGCGGCGACGACATCCGATTTGTCGCCGGCCTTCTCGGCCTGCTTCGGCTGTTGCCCGGTTTCCTGCTTGGTCTCTTGCTTCGCGACCGGTGCCGGACGCGCGGGCGGCGGCGCCGCTTCGGCGATGGTCACCGGCATGGTCCGGCTGGACTGCGTGACCGTGCCGTCCGGCGCCTTGGCCCGCAGCGTCAATTCATAGGACCCGGCGGGAAGCTGCGGCGGGGTCATCACGAACTGGCCCGAGGCGTCGGCAACCACAGTATCCAACGGCTTGCCGTCGCGCAGCAGCTCGACCTTGGAGCCCGGCGCGGCCTGGCCTGCGATCACCGCGGCCTCGCCGTGATCGTCGACACGGGCGACATCGAAACGCGGGCCGCTGTCGGCCGCCGTCGCCGGCTTGGCCGGCGCGAGATCGGGCAGCGCCGCGGCCTGCTTCTGGATGTCGGCCAGCGCGCCCGTCTTGGCCTCAGGCTTGGCCTCAGGCTTGGCCTCAGGCTTGGGCTCGGGCTTGAGCTCGGGCTTGAGCTCGGGCACCGCCGCTGGCGCTGGCGGCGTGACGGCGGCCAGCTTTGGCTGGTCCGGCTTGGGATCTTCCGGCTTCGGCTCGGCCTTGAGTTCGGGCTTGAGCTCGGCCTTAGCCTCGACTTTGGGTTCGGCCTTGATCTCGGGCTTGACCTCAGGCTTGGCGGCGACGGTGGTCTTGGTCCCGTCAGGCAGCAGGCGGCGCAGCTCGGTCGGGCCGATCACCAGCACCGTGCCGACCAGTGCGAGCAGGCAAAGAGCAATGAGGGCCTTGGATACGGTCATCATCGGAAAAGAACCTTGGGTGGCAAATCAACCGAGGCCGGCAAGGTGCGCCGATTTGGCTGCGGCAGCAAGACGGTCGATGGGATGAGTGCGCCGTCCCCGCACCATCAGGATGAACCGGCGCCACCCCACGGGCGTCCAATCACTCGAGGCCGCATTGCGGCAATTTTTTTGAGGATTTTTCCGTGACCCCATTTCGCCGTACCGCCCCGATTCTGACCCTTGGAAGTCTGACCCTCGGGATGCTTGCCCTGGCGCTCGCCGCTTCCCCCGCGCTTTCCGCCTCCGGCCCGCCGCCGGGCTACGTCCTCACCGACAATGCCGATCTCGCCTTCACCTCGCCCGACGGCGCCACCAAGCTCGAGCAGTACATGAAGGACAGCGAAGACCTGTTCGACGTCAAATGGCAGGTCTGGGCGCGGCGCGGCGACCAGATGACGGAGTTGAAGCCGGAGCAGGGCTATGGCGCCGGCTTCCGCTTCACCAGCGACTCGCAATGGCTGGTGCGGATGCAGAAGACCGGCTCGGGCTCGCAGGATCTCTTTCTCTACCATGTCGAGAACGGCGCCTTCGTCAACGCAACCAAGAAGTCGCTCAGCGACCTCGCCTGGGCCTATTTCCATAGCCGGCCCGACACGAAGAACATGAAGCTCGACTACCACATCTCGGCCAATCTGATGAAAGGCACCGAGACCGCCTATCGCTGGCTCGGCGTCGACTGGCCCCACAACCGCTACCTCGTGATCTCGCTGTCGGGCGAAATGGACAAGCATCCCAAGAACGTCGCCGTGAAGGGGCTGGCCGACTGGAAATGCCGCTACGACCTCAAGACCGGCACGTTCGACGTCCCCAAGATGTTCGCCAAGGGCAATACGGAGGCGCTGAACTGGGAGATCAAGCGGTGAGGATCGCCCTCGCTGGAACCAAGCCTCTGATTTCACTCCGATTCATCTTTCACTAACCTTCGATGGTAACGGGGTCTTTCGGGTTTTGCTGCATCTTGCATCCCACGGGAGGGCTGGATGGGCACATCGATCCGATGGACCGCGCGCATGCGCGCGCTGCTCCGTCGCTGGCGGGGAGCGCCACTGACATGGCTGATCGTCGGCGGCTTCGTGCTGATGGCCGCGACCGCCGTCGGCACCGCGCTCACCGTCGACCGCTTCCGGCAGAATGCGATCGAGAGCGGCCGCGACAGCCTTGAAAGCTCCGTCCGGCTGCTGGCCCGGCATTTCGACCGCGAGTTCGAGGATTTCGCGGTGCTCCAGAAGAGCATCATCACCGAGCTCGAGAGCCGCGGCATCGAATCCGCGGACGTGTTCCGCAGCGAGATGGGCACGCTGGCCATGCACGAGGTGCTGCGTGCGAAGGCCAGCGGCTGGTCCGACGTTGCCGGCGCCAATCTGTTCGATTCCAGGGGCCTGCTGATCAACTCGTCGCGGCGCTGGCCGGTCGCCGACATCTCGGTCGCCGACCGCTCCTATTTCAACCGCCTCAAGAACGATCCGGCTGCGCAAGAGGAAGTGGAGGTCGTGCCCGGGCGGTTCGGCAACGGACCGGCGATCGTGTTCGCGCGGCGTGTTTCCGGTCCTCATGGCGAGTTTCTCGGTATCGTCTCGCGCGCGATCGCGCCGGAGCAGCTCGAATCCTTCTTCGCCTCGACCGGGCTCGGCGAGGACTCCTCGATCGCGATGCACCACCAGAACGGCCAGTTGCTCGCGCGCATTCCGCATGTCGACGCGATGATCGGCCAGAACTTCCGCAACGGCACGCCGGAACAGATGGCGGTGTTCGAACGCACCTTCGTTTCCACGCGGCTCGCGAGCCCGATCGACGGCAAGGACCGCATCGTCGCCTCGCGCCTGCTCGCCGGCGAGCCGCTGGTCGTGGTCGCGACCAAGTCGCTGGACGCGGCGCTCGCGACCTGGCGCACGCAAACGAAATTCTTCGTCACCGTCGCCGTGCTGTCGATCGGCCTTCTGGTGCTCACGCTGTTCCTGATCTTCCGCCAGGTGACCAACCGGCTCTCGCTCGAGAAGCAACGGCTCGACACCGCGATGGACACGATGACGCAAGGTCTCCTGATGTTCGATCAGGACGAGCGGCTGATCGTCTGCAATCGGCGCTACATCGAGATGTACGGCCTGTCCGCCGAACTGGTGAAGCCCGGCGTCCATTTCCGCGACGTGATCCAGCATCGTCATGACACCGGCTCCTTCCACGGCGACGTCGAATCCTATTGCGACGACATCCTCAGCAATATCGGACGCTTCCAGAACACCATCGTGGAGACCGCCGACGGCCGCCTGATCGAGATCAAGAACCAGCCCGGCGCCGCCGGCGGCTGGCTCGCGACCCATGACGACGTCACCGCGCGCATCCGCGCCGACGAGCGCATCGCGCATATGGCGCATTACGACGCGCTGACCGACCTGCCCAACCGCGTGCTGATGCGCGGGCATCTGGAGCGGCGCGTTGCCGAGCTCGGCGAGGGCAAGCCGTTCGCCATCCTGTATATCGACGTCGACGAATTCAAGGGTGTCAACGATTCGCTCGGGCACGAGGTCGGCGACGAGCTGCTGCGCCAGGTGGCGAACCGCCTGCGCGCCTGCGTTTCCGGCAACGACCTCGTCGCGCGGCTCGGAGGCGACGAGTTTGCCATCGTCAAGGCCGGCTGCCGCGATCCGGCCGAGCTGGCCGCGCTGGCGGAGAACATCCTCAAGGCATTGCGCACGCCGGTGGATTGCAGGGGACAGGACGTCCCGACCGACGCGAGCATCGGCATCGCGATCGCGCCCGACCACGGCGACAATCCCGACGACCTGCTCAAGCGCGCCGATCTTGCGATGTACGCGGCGAAGTCGGAAGGACGCCGCACCTATCGCATCTTCACGGGCGAATACGACGCCAAGGCGCGGCTGCGCCGCCAGCTCGAGCTCGACCTGCGCCAGGCGCTGGCGCGCGGCGAGTTCGAGGTGCACTACCAGCCGCTGGTCGATCTCGCGGCCAATGTCGTGACCGGCTGCGAGGCGCTGCTGCGCTGGCGCCATCCGGAGCGCGGCATGATCTCGCCGGCGGATTTCATTCCCGTGGCGGAAGACACCGGACTGATCGGCGAGATCGGAGAATGGGTCTTGAGGCAGGCCTGCAGCGAGGCCGCATCATGGCCCGGCCAGATTCACATCGCCGTCAACGTCTCGCCGGTGCAATTCCGCTCGCGGACGCTGGCGCTCAAGGTCGCAGCTGCTCTCGCGGAGTCGGGCCTTGCGCCCGGACGACTCGAGCTCGAGATCACCGAGACCGTGCTGATCCGCGACGACGAGGAGGCGCTGACGATCCTGCAGCAGCTGCGCGAGCTCGGCGTGCGCATCGCGCTCGATGATTTCGGCACCGGCTATTCGTCGCTGAGCTATCTGCACCGCTTCCCGTTCGACAAGATCAAGATCGACCGCAGCTTCATCAGCGACATCGGCGAGCCCGAGGATTCCTCGCCGATCGTGCAGGCCGTGGTGCACATGGCCGCGGCGCGCCGCATGGCGACGACCGCCGAAGGCGTCGAGACCGAGGCCCAGCGCGAGGTGCTGCGGCAGCTCGGATGCAGCCAGATGCAGGGCTGGCTGTTCAGCCCGGCCGTTCCGGCACCGAAACTGAAGCAGTTGCTGGCGACGCAGGCGGCGGCTTAGCGCGGCAGCGGAAAATGACCTCCCGGCCTTGGAAGACCGAGAGGTCGTTCGCCTCTATCCCGCGCGTTGGCCCGGGACCAGGAGCGGCGACCTTCCCGGATACTCGTTCAGCCGCTTGTCCGCCTGCAGATGATCATGGCGCGAGCCAAGCACGACAGGGCGCTTCAAAACCTTCTCGTCGAAGCTTGTCGTCACGTCACCCGCCGCAATCTGGCCGTTCGCGTCCATCCTGGCGACGACGTTTGCAATCACGCCTTTCTTCTCGGAACGCCAAGTCTGATGGACATCGCCCGAGGTCGATACCAGAATCTGCTCGCCGTAGGTCCGATACGAACACGCGCATTCGTCCCGTTCGGCCACGGCGCTCATCCTGAACTTGCCGACGTCGAGACCCAGCGTCGCAAAAAAGCGGCTGAGGCGATACGCCAAGGCCAGGTTGCCGTTGTCCTCGAACTTCAGGTGCATGAGCGTGTCGTCGCGGCCGATCGGCATCCCGTCGACGAACTCGCCCGGGCCGGCCCACACCATGAAATCGGTCTTGTGCGTGGTCCGGTCAAACCAGGCCAGAGCAAGCGGCCACGCCCCGTCGACAAGAAGATTGGCCACGCGCTTGCCGACCGCCGAGGCGGCGCCCGCCACCAGCCCACCAATGATCGGCTTGGAAAGCTTGCCGCGATCCTCAGGCACGAAATCCTCGACTCGCGCGCCCAAGGTCGACAGATTTTCGGCGACTGCAGCCCGACCGCCGACAACGAGGCCGCCACTCAACGGCACCGCCGCCACAGCAACCAGGCTCAAGACGGCAACAGCGGCGGTCGCGCGCCAGATGCGCTTCCATGCGGACGATTCGTTGAACGTCGGAGGAGCGTCCTCTATATTGAGCAAGGTCATCTGCTGATCCCGTCCTGAGTTGATGCTGCGCGCCGTGCGGTAGCCGCCAGGCAACTGCGAAATCAGATGAGCCGGAGGCCGATGGGGCCCCCGGCCATCCGTGTTCAGCAATCCGCCTTCACTTCGCTGGTCATGTTCGGCTCCATCGATCCAACACACGCACGACAAACAACGCGCCGAAAAGAATGGGTGTGCGCTGGCGGCGATCAATCCTCCTGATTGGAAGCCCCCCGCGGCAATGGGCCGCGGCCATCTCGCTTGCGGGGCGCCTTCGGCGACCGTCCAAAACGGCTTGACAGCCGAACGCGACACGGGGGCGCCCAACACGACACGACTTGGATTCGCTGGCTTGAGGATTTCGATCGGGCCCGCGACTGTGAGTGTGACCGCCGAAGGCGTCGAGACCGAGGCCCAGCGCGAGGTGCTGCGGCAGCTCGGATGCAGCCAGATGCAGGGCTGGCTGTTCAGCCCGGCGGTGCCGGCGGGGAAATTGAAGCAATTGCTGGCAGCGCAGGCGGCGGCCTGAGACGCATTCTTCAGCTCGAAGCCTTGATCATGCGGAAGGCTTCGTCGAGCAGATGCGGCGTGTGCTTTCCGGGCGCGAGCCTGCAGGCGCGATCGAAATAATCCTGCAGCGCCGGCCGGAACGAGGGATGCGCCGCATTGTCGATGATGCTCGCCGCGCGCTGCTTCGGCGACAGCCCGCGCAGATCGGCGAGGCCCTGCTCGGTCACGATGATCTGCACGTCATGCTCGGTGTGATCGACATGCGTGACCATCGGCACGATGGCCGAGATCGATCCGCCCTTCGCGGTCGACGGCGTCATGAAGATCGAGAGATAGGCGTTGCGGGAGAAATCGCCGGAGCCGCCGATGCCGTTCATGATGGCGGTGCCGCGAATATGGGTCGAGTTGACGTTGCCGTAGATGTCGGCCTCGATCATGCCGTTCATGGCGATGACGCCGAGCCGCCGGATGACTTCCGGATGGTTCGAGATCTCCTGCGTGCGCAGCACGATCTTGTGCTTCAGCCGGTCGATCTCGCTGTTGAATTGCCGGTTCGCGTCCGCGCTGAGCGACAGCGCCGTGGCGGAAGCGAGCATCATGCGATCCGAGCGCAACAGGTTCAGCATGCCGTCCTGCAGCACCTCGGTATACGCGGTCAACCGGCCGAACGGACCGTCATCGAGACCCGCCATCACGGCATTGGCGACGTTGCCGACGCCGGACTGGATCGGCAGCAGTTCCGGCGGCAGCCTGCCGCGGCGAACCTCATGGCTGAAAAACTCGAGAACATGGCCGGCGATCGCCTTTGACGTCGCGTCGGGCGCGGTGAAGGTCGTGTCGCGATCGTGAGCATTGGTCTCGACCACGGCAATCACCTTGTTCGGATCGCAGCGGAACGTGGTCTCGCCGATCCTGTCGCCGGGCGAGACGATGGGAATGGGCTTGCGATGCGGCGGCAGCCTCGTGCCGTAGTAGATGTCGTGCATGCCATGCAGGGCCGTGCTGACGCCGGAATTGACCTCGAGGATGATGCGGTCGGCCTGATCCAGCCAGGTCTTGTTGTTGCCGACGGAGGCCGAGGGCACCAGGCTGCCGTCCGGCAGGATGGCGACGACCTCGATCAGCGCGACATCGAGATGTCCGAGAAAGCCGAACCAGGCGAACTGCGCGACATGGCTGAGATGAATGTCGATGTAGTCCATCGCGCCGGCATTGATGCGTTCGCGCGTGACCGGATCGGACTGATAGGGCAGGCGCAACTCTATGCCGTCGACCTTGGCGAGGGCGCCGTCCAGCTCGGGTGCGGTCGAGGCGCCGGTCCACACGCCGATCCGAAGCTGGTCGCCGCGCGCATGCGTCTGCTCGATCCGGCGCGCCAGCGCCATCGGAACGGCCTTCGGATGCCCGGATCCGGTGAAGCCGCTCATGCCGACATTCGCGCCGTGTGGCACCAGCGTCGCGGCCTCGTCAGCCGACATGATTTTCGAACGGAACGCCGGCGACGCAATTCGCGAATGATCGATCGACACTTCAACCTCATGGATTGCGCGAATTCTCCATGAAATGAGCTGTGCCTACATGATCTAGGTCAAACGCCGGACGCAGGGCTTGCTCGCGCGGCACGCAGGCCCGTCGTCACGATCTGTTGCGGGGGTGCGGGGCGCCGCGGTTGCGGTGGCAGTGATCGTCGCAAGCGCGGAGGACGAGGTCCGGAAACGGAGGCGAATCCAGACCGGACCTCGGACCGCGAACGTCACTGCTGAGGCGAAGCCGCGATCAGGTCAACAACGTCTCGGCGGATGCGATGGTTCACATCGGCCGTCTGGCAGCCTGCACTTCGACGAATTCGGAGTCGGGGTGGCTGACGATGGTGGCGACCCAGATGCCGCTGATGATCAGCGACCAGGCGGTGTCCCAATAGATCCAAAACACGAGCCAGCCTCCGTTTTCATCTCGCGCCTGCGGGACCGGGTAACGGCAAAGCGACCCGGCCGTTCCCGACGCGAGGCGCGGCACGACCGCGCGGCGAAGCGCTATCTTGGTTTGGTCGGCGGCGAGGCGGGATCGGTTTGGCCGGTGTGGCGCTTTGCCACGACGTCCTCATCGCGCTCGCCCTGGCGCGGGCGCGGCGGCGGCTTCGGCTGGCCGGCCTGGCCGCCGTGCTTGCCACCCATGTCGGGCTTACCTTCGAGATCGTTTTCGCGGGGCATGCGGATTCAATTCGTTCGCGCGGCTTTGGTTCGCATTGCGCAGGCCGATTTCGCTGTGAACGAGTTCATAGGATTGCCGCGGTTTGCGGTGCACGATCGAGCGCCCGGGACCTTCATGACGCGGACGAATTCAGCCAGATGCGCAAACGGCTCATCACCTGGACCATCCTGACATCCGCGCTGGTTGCGGTCGGCGTCTGGACCGTGCTCGGACCGCCGGCGCATCCCGCCGGTCCGCATCTGCCCTCGCGCACGGCGGCGGTGCGGTAGCCTTCCTTGGCGACCGATACAATTTCGGCATCGATCAATCCCAATTGGAATTTGGTGCGGCGGAGCGCTGCCCGCTATCCTCGCCGGCAAAACGACAATGCCGCGACGCGGCCTTCAGGAGGAGCCCATGTTGAGTCCAACCCGACGCATCGCATCGAACGTGCCGCGCGCTGCGATCGCCACCACCCTGTTCGCTGTCCTCACTCTCATTTCTGGAGTCCGTGCCGGCATGGCCGAGACCTTCGCCTATGTCGGCAACGCCGACAGCAATGACATCAGCGTGTTCAAGATGGCCGAGAACGGCGAGATGATTCCGGTGCAGACGGCCGCCTTCAAGGGTGTCGAGAAGCCCGGCTCCTCGACACCGCTCGCGATCACGCCGGACCACCGCGTGCTGATTGCCGGCGTGCGCTCGCAGCCCTACCTCGCCGTGAGCTTTGCGATCGATCCCAAAACGGGCCAGCTCAACCCGATCGGCAACGGTCCGCTCGCCGACAGCATGGCCAATATCGCGGTCGATCGCAGCGGCAAGTTCCTGTTCAGCGCCTCCTATGGCGGCAACAAGGTCGCGCTGAATCCGCTCGGCGCAAACGGCGTCGCCAGCGAGCCGAAGCAGGTGATCCCGACCGGGCTGAACGCGCACGCCTTCCTGCCCTCGCCCGACAACCGCTTCGTGTTCGCGACCAATCTCGGCTCCGACCAGGTGCTGGCCTTTGCGTTCGATGCCACATCGGGCTCGCTGACGCCGAGCGACCCGCCGGCCCACAAGGTGCCGGAGAAATCGGGGCCGCGGCACTTCGTATTCCACCCCAATGGCAAGTTCGTCTATCTCGTCCACGAGCTGAACGGCGACGTCGCCGCGTTCAGCTACGAGGCCAGGAGCGGCGCGTGGGACGAGATCCAGCGCACCACCGCGCTGCCGGAAGGCTTCTCGGGAAAGGACCCTGATAAGAAGCCCTGGGCCGCCGACATCCACATCACTCCGGACGGCCGCTTCCTCTACGCCTCCGAGCGCACCACCAACACGCTCACCGCCTACAAGGTGGACGGATCAAGCGGCAAGCTGACCACGATCGGCAGCGTGCCGACCGAGAAGCAGCCGCGCGGCTTCCATATCGACCCCTCTGGCCGCTACCTCGCCGCGGTCGGCGAGCTCTCCGACAGCATGACGGTCTACGCGATCGACCAGGGCAGCGGTGCGCTGGCCAGGCTGAAATCCTATCCGACCGGCAAGAAGCCGAACTGGGTGGAGTTCCTGACCCTGCCGTGAGGGGCCGACCTACGTAAACATCCGTAATTTCGGAAGGCACAGCTTACCGTCATATCAGGGGCATGGACCGTCAGATCGTTTTTAAATGCCCCCAGACCGGCATGAACGTGCAGCATCGGATCAACGACGAGCCGGCCGACCGCACGCATGTGTCGGTATCTTGTCCGGCCTGCACGCGGTTGCATCTGATCGACCGGGCCAGCGGCAAGCTGCTGGGCGACCGCCGCGGCTGACAGGCCGTCTTACGGCCGCCCGGTGATTTGCGCCGTGACGTCCTCGACATGGTGCAGCAGGTAGACCAGATGGCCCGCCGTGTCGTGGACCGGCGAGTTGATCGGCTGCCAATGGCGCTCGACGAAGACGCCATCGGGATTGCGGATGTCGTAGCGCTGGATCGCCATGGCATGCGCCCGGCTTGTTTCGCCGACGATCCTCAAGCTGCTGTAGAGATTGCTGACGCCGTCGGCGAGCGGATCGTCGGGATTATCGGGGAATATCTCGAACAGCGACCGGCCCACGACAGCGGCCCGCTCCGTCAGGGTTGCCGAGGCATAGGCATCGTTGATGTCGATGATCACGAGCCCCGGGCCGGGGTCCAGCAGCATGTAGGGATGCGGCGAGGCATCGAATTCGGGCTGGAATTGCCGCCGGATCATCTCTGCATCACCGTGCTGCCGCCGTCGCTGCTCGAGGGGCGTCGCATCGGCACCTGAAGCCGCCGAGTTCAGCAGCGCCAATTGGCGCTTCGCCGATGCCAGCAGGCCCCGCACGGTGTTCTGAACCGTCGGATCGGTCGCTTCATGGAGCAACCGTTCGAAATGAACGATGTTCTGCTCGCAGACGAACCGTTGCATTCCATCTCAACCATGAGCTGTGCGGCGGACAATGCCGCGGCATCCTGATACTAGTTCCATACAGGCGGGTCTGGCACATGAGAAGACCGTGAGAGTCCGCACTTTGGGAGTAGGGCCGGCCGCTTCCCCCCGCCCGTAAGACGCGAACCTGTTGCTTAATCCCGCGACTAATCAAAGGCTTGTTCATCAAGACCTGGCCCCGACGGCCTGCGGCGGCGGCCCTATTGTCAGGGCCACCGGTGCCGTAGTCCGCGCTCCCGCCATCTGCTATCGATTGGAGACATAGCTCCCGTGGAATTTCCGATGCGACATTTCCCCCGTGCCGTTGTTCGAAGCCTGTATCCCGCAGCCGTGGCCGGCCTGCTGGTCCTCGGTCAGTCTCCGGCCAGCGCCGCCGACGACGAGGCGCCCAAGGGGCCGGCGGTCACGGTGCTGAAGGTCGCCAAATCCTGCTTCTCCGACATCGTCGAGGCCACCGGCACGATCATCGCGCGCGAGGAAACCTCGGTGCGGCCCGAACGTCCGGGCCTCAAGGTCACGGACGTGCTGGCGGAAGCCGGCGACACCACCACCGCGGGCCAGGTGCTGGCGCGGCTCGCGCTCCCCGAGGGCGGGACGCTGCAGGTCACCGCGCCCGTGGCCGGCGTGATCGCGACGTCGACGGCGCAGATCGGCAATTTCGCCTCGGCCAAGGGAGAGGCGTTGTTCACGATCGTGGCGCGCAGCGAATATGATCTCGTCGGCCTCGTGGCCACCACCGATGTGCGCAAGCTCGCCGTCAACCAGACCGCGACCGTGCGGATCGCGGGCGCCGGCGACCTCGAGGGCAAGGTGCGCCGCATCGGCCCGACCGTCGAGCCCAACATCCAGCAGGGCATGGTCTATATCGGCATCTCCTCGCAGAAGCGGTTGCTGCTGAAGGCGAGCGGGCGTGCGCTGATCAAGACCGGGCAGAGCTGCAACGTCGCGGTGCCGCTGACGGCAGTGCAATATTCATCCGCCGGCACCGTGGTCCAGGTGATCCGCCGCAACCGCGTCGAGACCAAGCGTGTCGAGGTCGGCTTGATGTCGGGCGGCAATATCGAGATCCGCGACGGCCTCAACGACGGCGATGTCGTCGTCGCCCGCGCCGGTGCGCTCTTGCGCGAAGGCGATCCCGTGCGTCCGGTGATGGCCGCGGAAGCGGCGAAGTAGGCAATTCCGACCGGTGATGCCCCTTACCCTCACCTGGAGGGGGAGGGTCGCTTCGCATGCAGCGTAGCGAAATGCGCAGCGGGGTGGGGTGATCTCTCGACACGGGCAATGTTCGTGGGGAGAGATCACCCCACCCCGCTCGCGCTTGCGCGCGATCGACCCTCCCCCTCCAGGGGAGAGTAAGAAACTAGCCGCCGGCTTCGCCGAAATGGACGTCCTCGAGCAGCGAGGAGGAGACGGTCGGGACCTGATCGCCTTCGCTGGCGCGAGAGATGGCGACGCGGGTCTTGTTGAAGACGCTCTCGGCGCTGCCCTTGGCATTGAGGTTGTTCAGGAACTCGCCGACCAGCACGCTGTGCTCGCCCTTGCCGTCGTCGACGACCTTGCCGGGCGAGGCGGATGAGAGGATCAGCGCATTGTCGGACGCGCTGATCGGCGCGAGACCGTGGCTGTAGGAGCGGAAGCGGCGCTCGTAGGGGTTACGGCGGGAGGCGTCGACGACGACGAGCTTGGCCTTGGCACCCTGCTCCTTCATCATGTCGAGCACGCCGTCGATCGAGACGCCCTGGCGGCGGACGTCGCTTTCCTTCCAGATCACGGCATCGACCGGCAGCATGTAGCTCTGGCGGCCGGCCTGCACGCCGTAGCCGCCGAAGAACAGCATGACGACGGTGTCGCGCTTGATCCGGGACTTCAGGCGGTTCACGGCGCGGACCATGTCGTCCTTGGTCGCGTCTTCGACCATGTCGACGTCAAAACCGTTCTTGCGAAGGGACGAGGACAGCGCGCGGGCGTCGTTGATCGACTGCGTCAGCGGCGCGCTGGCGTCGGGATAATGTCCATTGCCGATGACGAGCGCGAGGCGCGAGCTCTGACCGATCGAACCGGTGATCTGGTCGGTCGAGACGGCCTTGGCGGCGTCGATAGCGCGCATGTTGAGGGCAGCATGGGCGCCGATCACGAGCGACACCGTGCCGATCAGGGCTGCGGCCACTGCGATGGTGCGTCGGGAAATGTCGAGCTGCCTTAAATTCATCTCGCTTCATTCCTGTCAGTGCCAAAGACCAGCCAAGCGCGCGCACACTGTTTGAGTAGCGCGATAGCGTCTTTAGGTTTGAGGGATTGGCCGGGGATGTGCCCCCGAATTGCGCGCAATTTGCGGCGCCGCACCAAACAAACCCTTAACCGGATATCGCCTCCCCGGCAATAGATTGCCCAAAACTTGATCTAAGCCGCTGAATATATTGGTTAATTTGCCTGCCCAGATTTGTGCATTTTTTCCTCCCGGAGCACTCTTCGAGCCTCCATCATGCAGCCTTCGTGCCGACCTTTTCCGTGAGTATCGTCACATTTGTATTTCCCGCGAATCCGGGTAGCCTTTTCAACGACTTGCAGGGGGTGGCGCGGGGCTGGGAGCGCGCTGGCCGGCCCCCGGCCAAACCCCGCCGAAGTCTCCGCGACCAGGTATTTCATGAGCTTTCAATATTTTGCCGGCGCCGCCTGCCGGGCGCTGCTGGCGCCGAAGGACGGCCCTTCTCTTTACGATGTCTGCGATCCCGTATTGTCTGCGACCGCCGGCGGCGATCCGCATCTGGCCAAATTCTACAAGACCGCGCTCGGCAATCCCGCACTGCGGGTGCTGCTCAGGCGGGCCGGGCTGCCCGAGCTGCGTGACGAGGCAAGGCTGACGGCGCTGCGCGCGGCGCTGGCTCGCGCCCGCGACGAGGCCGAGCCCGACTGGGCGGCGGTCGGCCAGCCGGTCGCCGATCTCGTCGACAGCATCGCGCTCGACCATCCCAAGCCGCCGCCGGCGATGTTCACCGGCTCGGCGCCGCCGCAAGCGCAGATCGACGGCGCGATCCGCGACTGCGCGCAGCATCTGCTCGGCTCGTACCGCCGCAACGGCTTTCTGCCCACCTATGCCGCCTTCAACCTGATCGGCGATCCCGACTTTCGGGGGCGGGAACTGATCATGGCGCTCACGGGCCTCAACGCCCGCGGCTACAAGAACTCCTCGCTGCTGTTCAACCTCGCCCGCGTCTTCATCGCGCGCTCGAAGGCCGCCGCCGTCGTCAATCCGCCCTGGCGCGGGATTGCCGAGCCGATGTGGGAGCCGGTGCAGATCCGTCACCGCTCGGCCTATTACGATGCGTTCTTCATCGAGGCACTGCTGAGCTATGGCGAGACCGGGCTCGCCTCGCCGGCCGACAAGGTTGCAGCAGAGCGCGCCATCGCCGACATGGTGGATTTCTGCGTCAACATCAGCCGCGAAGAGGTCGAGGGCATCGACGGCGCGCGCTTCAACGTCGTCACTGCGCTGGCGCCCGCGCCGCATCCGCGCTTCTCGCGCTATTTCGCGCAGATCAAGCAGGACCTCGGCTTCGGCATCTATGTGCCGGATTGCGACACCACGGCGTGCTCGATCTCGGCCGCGACCCAGGCCGGCTGTACCGACGCGATCATCGACCAGCCGCTGCTCGACTTCTACAGCGGCTATCAGGTGCAGGCCGGCGTCAACGAACCGCGCGTGACCGTGCCGCTCAACGACAACATCGACTATGAGGGTGGGGTTGCGACCTGGATCGACAACCTCAGGGGCGAGCGGCCCTACGGCAACGATCTCGATCCGACGCTCAATCTCGACATTCTCGAGGTGAGCTTTCGCAACCTCGCGCGCTGGAAAGTTCTGGAGACGCCGTCGCGGCTCGCCACGGTGCATCGCATCATCGGTTTCCAGAAGCGGCTGGCCGCGAGCGGCGCGTTCGCCAATCCGCGCTCGCACATCTACTACCTGCCGGAGCTCTACAGCGCCTATTTCGGTCGCTGCTACGCCGCCTTCCTGGCGCTGCCGCTGGCGGCGCAGGCCGCGATCGACCCGAACGGCGATTTCGACTTCATCCGTCATCGCGTGCTGTCCTACGTCAAGGGCGAGCTGATGGCCGCGGAGATGAACGTGTTCGACGCGGCGCTGGCGCTGATCGCGCTCGGCCATCTCGGCGCCGACCCGCGCGCCTTCGCACCGGCGCTGAACGTGATCGTCGCCAGCCTCGGCGAAGGCGGCCGCCGCGGCCCGTTCTGCGCCTATGAATGGAACAAGATGAAGACGCCGACGCGGATCCTGGTGGGCGGGCCGGAGGTGACCTCGGCCTTCGTGCTGATGGGACTGGCGGTGGCGAAGCGGGCGATGGCGCGGGGGTGATGTGTCCTCTTACCCTCCCCTGGAGGGGGAGGGTCGATCGCGCGTAGCGCGAGCGGGGT
>NZ_CAKZJO010000041.1 GCF_936943645.1 uncultured Bradyrhizobium sp.
GACCCTCTCCCCGCAAGCGGGGCGAGGGAGAAGAAAGACATCAATCCTTCGGCCGCAGCTTCTGAACTTCGGCATCACTCGGCAGGTAGTCCGCGCCCTTCTTGTAGGACGAGTCCACCATCACGCCCTTGCCGTCCTTCAGCGCGGTCTTGCCGACGTACGCGCCAAGCGTCGACTGGTGATCGATCTTGCGGAAGGTGATCTCGCCGAACGGCGACGGCACGGAGAGGCCTTCGGCCGCAGCGATCAGCTTCTCCGGATCGGTCGAGCCGGCCTTGGCGAGGATCGCCGCCGCCGACTTGATGGTCTGGTAGCCGACGATCGAGCCGAGGCGCGGATAGTCGTGGTACTTGGCCTGGTAGGCCTTCAGGAACGCATCATGCTCGGGGGTCTTGATCGAGTACCAGGGATAGCCGGTGACGATCCAGCCCTCGGGCGTCTCGTCCTTGAGCGGATCGAGATATTCGGGCTCGCCGGTCAGGAACGAGACGACCTCGCGTCCCTTGAACAGGCCGCGGGTGTTGCCTTCACGCACCAGCTTGACGAGATCGGCACCGAAGGTGACGTTGAGGATCGCCTCGGGATTGGCGGCGGCAACGGCCTGCACCACCGGACCCGCATCGATCTTGCCCTGGGGCGGCCACTGCTCGTCAACCCACTGGATGTCAGGGCGCTTCTCGGACATCAGCTTCTTGAACACCGCAACCGCCGACTGGCCGTATTCGTAGTTCGGGGCGATCGTCGCCCACCGCTTGGCGGGCAGCTTCGAGGCCGCCTCGACCAGCATCGCCGCCTGCATGTAGTTGGAGGGACGCAGGCGGAAGGTGTATTTGTTGCCCTTCGACCAGGTGATGGCGTCCGTCAGCGGCTCGGCCGCGAGGAAGAACACCTTCTTCTGGTTGGCGAAGTCGCTGACGGCCAGACCGATGTTCGACAGGAACGTGCCCGCGAGCATCGCGACGCCCTCGCTCGAGACGAGTTCGTTGGCCGCGGTCTGCGCGTCCGCCGGCTTGCCGCCGTCGTCCTTGGAGATGACGACGAGCTTCTTGCCGTTGATGCCGCCGGCCGCGTTGACCTCCTCGACCGCGAGTTGCCAGCCCTTGCGATAGGGCTCGGTGAAGGCCGGCAGCAGCGAGTAGCTGTTGATCTCGCCGATCTTGATGTCCTGCGCCAGGGCCGAATGACCCATGCCGCCCGCCAGAAGCGCGAAGGCCGCGCCCACAAAATAGTTCTTCGCTCGCATCCCAACCTCCAGTTTTGAACTCTACGTCTTCAGCGTGTCTTGTCGGGGAAGCTGTGTCCGCCGCCCCGGTCCAAACCCTATCTCAGACCGTCCTCGCCCTTGACCTCCGCAACCGTCAACCCGCCGACGCGCGGCAGCGGCCGGCCGCTGTCGGTGACGGCGACCGCGACCATGATCTCGTTGGCGCGCGGCGCGTCGTTGATCTGCACCTCCATGCCGTCGAAATGGCTGCGAACGAAGGCCGCGTCCTTGTGCCCCAGCGGAATGTCGAGCGTTGTACCCGGCCCGCTGCGCTTCTTCGACGACGGGATCAACGCCGCGCCCTTGCTCAGAACCTTGCGCACTGGCGCGCCCATTTTCGGATGAAGAATCGCAGCCGCATGCTCCAGCTCGCCATTCTCGCCGACGGCCGCCGCCTTGCCGTAGCTCTGCGCCTTGGCACCATCGATGCCGAGCGCCGCCACGGCGCGCTTCGACAAGAGCTCGCCGAGCTCCTCCCCGATCGCGATCAACGGCGACAGGTCCTCGACATATTTTCCGGCAAAGGGATTTTCGATGACTGCGATCGCTGCCGCGCGCCGGGTCGGCGGCGACACCTGGCGGCCCATCTCCATCTGGGTCTCTTCGACGACGGTGACGATCTTGCGGATGATCGCGCTCATGTTTCGCTTCCCCGTTCAGGCATGAACCGCGTTCTCCAGCACAAGCGGACGCGTTCGTTGCTCTTCTATATCCTTAGGTCCGATGACAAGCATATCACCACAAAGCCGCACCACGGCACCCTCGATCAATCCGCGATCGAACAATTGCCGTGCACGTTCCGCGCCAGATTCCAGAGCGGTAGCGATCTCATTCGGTGACAATTGACCGACATTTCGGGTGACAGGACGCGCGCCGAGATCGCTGTCGGGCTGAAGCTCGCAAGCCGGCTGCCTGACGATGGCGGGATGCCCCGGCAGATCGACGGCATTGGCGATGACGGTCGCAGCCGCATCGGCCTGTGAGGCGGTCGCGGCCAGCACCGTCACGGCATCGGCGATGCCGAGCGAAAAGCTGCGGCCGTGGCGCCCACTGGTCGCAACGCCGCGCACCGGGTCATGCGCATCGATCCTCATGGCACGCATCACGCCATCACGATCGGGACGATCCATCAGGCCGATCGAAAAATGCTCGCCTCTGCCCAGATGAAGCGCGATGTCGCCGCCATTGTTGATATAGGCCCGGTCGAGCGCCGCGGCGCCCAGCATGGCACCGAGAATCTCCTCCGCCACGCTGCCGGCGACGGCGGCCATCGGCGTGATGAAGCCCTCAGCGACAAAGGGCGCGACCGCGGCGTGCATCCGGCGCGCCACCACGCCCGTCAGCGAGGTCCGCTCTTCGGCAGCGGCGCGCAGCTCCGGCAGTTCCGCACAGAGCTCATCGAGCAACCCTGTGAAACGTTGCGCCGCCGCTTCGTAAGCCGCACGCACCGCCTCCGCACGTCCCGTGGCCTCGATGATGAGATCGATCGGTCCATCCTGCAAATGCAGCCGCCGGCCATCAGACAGCAATGCGATTTGCGGGGGCCGTGTCATGCCCGAGGTCCCGGGATCGGATTCTGCCAAGGCAACTGCCTGATATCCTCACCGTTCTGCACTTCGGAGAGCGGCTTGACGTAATCCATGTGCCCGCCGAGCGCGGCATAGTCGGACAGCTTCATCGTGAACTCGATCGGCGCGACCAGCGCCGGCGTCGGCACATAGCCGAACGCACCCGCCGGCATCTGCGTGACGTCGACCATGTAGGTGATGCCGCCGCCCGGCCAGACATAGACCGGTGCGCCGCCGCTGGTGACACGAGTCAATGCGTCCTTCACCGAGCGCGTCAACCGCACCGGATTGTCGGTGACGCCGGCGCGCAAGGAACCGCCGGCGCCGGCCATGAACAGCACCGTGCACAGCGCCGGCTCGCAATTTTCCTGGATGCGCTCGACCGAGAATTTCAGGTCGGCCGGCATCTCGGTTTCGACCGGCGTCAAGGCCTCGTCGAGCACGTAATAGGACGAATGCTCGCCAGTGGTGGAGACCATCAACATGGTCAGGCCGGCCTTAGCCTCCTTCTTGTCGAACGGGCCAAGAATTGCCAGCGGATCGGAGATGTTGGTGCCGCCCCAGCCCGTGCCGGGATCGGCGACCTGGAAATAGCGGCCGGGCGTCGAGCGACGCCCCTTCATCTTGATGCCGGTGTCGGCGATGTCGAGCAGCTTGCCGGCCTGGTGCTCCGAGAGCACGCCGGTGATATGGTCGTCGACCACGACGACTTCATCGACCTTGCCGTGCCATTGCTTGGCGAACATCCCGATCGTCGCCGAGCCGCAGCCGACCCGCATGCGCTCTTCTTTCATGCCGTTGACGATCGGCGGCTGGCCGGCCTGCACCACCACCGTGGCGCCGCCATCGATGGTGAGCTCGACCGCCTTGCAATTGGCGAGGTCCATCAGCGTGTCGCAGGTGACGCGGCCCTCTTTCTTGGAGCCGCCGGTGAGATGATGCACGCCGCCGAGCGACAGCATCTGCGAGCCATATTCGCTCGTCGTGACGTGGCCGACGGCTTCGCCCTGCGCGCAGACCGTTGCAGTCTCGGGCCCAAGATAGCGGTCGGTGTCGATCTTCACCTTGATGCCGCAATAGGAGAAGATGCCCTCGGTGACGACGGTCACCATGTCGACGCCGTCGACCTCGGCAGAGACGATGAACGGCGCCGGCTTGTAGTCGGGATAGGTCGTGCCCGCCCCGATCGCGGTCACGAAGGTCGAGGGCTCGTGGACGATCTTGCCGTCCCAGTCTTCGGTGCGGCTGAACGGGACCAGCTTGCCGCCATGCTCGACGGTGCGCTCCAGAATCACATGCGGATCGACGCGGACGAGCTTGCCGTCGTGATTGGCGTAGCGATCACAGGCCCCCGCCGCGCCTGGCTTGATGTAGCACATCACCGGGCAAGCATCGCAGCGGATCTTGTCGATGACGGCGCTCGTCGTTTCAGTCGTCATGTCGGAGCCAGCGGGCTTGCGGTTATCATTCGTATACGAACGATGTTGCGCGCGGTCCCCTCCGGCTGTCAAGCGGCGGTGCAGTGCAAAAGATACTGCTGCCGCATAAAACCTCATTTGCCTATCCGTGCTGTCCACAAAGAAGGCAGCCGCGCTGCAGTGCGGCATGCGCGGCTTGCACGTTTGTGTACAAACGGTATCGTCGCGACGTCGAATTTTATGCGGGCTTGGGACGAGGGATGACGCAAACATCGATCCGCTTCACCGTGAACGGCAGGATCCGCGAGGTCACGGCGGAGCATCAGACGCCGCTGCTCTACGTGCTGCGTAACGATCTCGCGCTCAACGGCCCGAAATACGGCTGCGGTCTTGGCGAATGCGGCACCTGTACTGTCCTGATCGACGGCGCCGCGGCGCGCTCCTGCGTGATCCCGGTCGGCGGTTGCGCCGGCCGCGACATCGTGACGCTCGAAGGGCTCGGCACGCGCGACAAGCCCGACGTGGTGCAGCAGGCCTTCATCGACGAGCAGGCCGCGCAATGCGGCTACTGTCTCAACGGCATGATCATGACCACCAAGGCGCTGCTTGCGATCAACCCGCAGCCGACCGAACAGGAGGCACTGTCGGCGCTGCGCTACAATCTCTGCCGCTGCGGCACCCATGTCGAAATCCTGCGTGCCGTGATGCGGGCATCGGGCCAGCTCGCCGAGGCCGCGGACTGATGGCCTCCCCTGTTTCGAACGGAGCTGAGCGCCAATCCGGTTCGCTCGTCGTCGTCCGCACCGTGGACGAGGTCACATCCGAGACCTTCATCCGCATCACCGCGGACGGTGCGGTCACCGCCTATAACGGCCATGTCGATCTCGGCACCGGCATCCGCACGGCGCTGGGTCAGATCGTCGCCGAAGAGCTGGACGTGTCCTTTGCGCGAATCGTCGTCGTGCTCGGCGATACCGCCCTGGTGCCAAACCAGGGCGCGACCATCGCCAGCGAAACCATCCAGATCACAGCCGTCCCCTTGCGCAAGGCCGCAGCGCAGGCGCGGCAGTTCCTCATTGCGCGCGCCGCGGAGCGGCTGGAGTTGCCGGCGGCCGAGCTCAAGATCGAGGACGGCCTCGTGCGCGGCCACGACAACCGCAGCGTCAGCTATGGCGAGCTGATCGGCGACGAAGACATCCGGCTCGAGCTTGCCGACGATGTCACCGTCAAGGCGGTCGGCGACTACGCCATCGTCGGCCAGTCGATGCCGCGCGTCGACCTGCCGGCCAAGGCCACGGGCGAGTTGACCTTCGTTCACGACGTGCGCGTATCAGGCATGCTGCACGGCCGCGTGGTGCGACCACCCTATTCCGGCGTCGATGCCGGCCCGTTCGTCGGCACCAGCCTGATTTCAGTCGATGAATCCTCGGTGCGCGACATTCCCGGCATCAAAGCCGTGGTGCGCATCGGCGACTTCGTCGGTGTTGTCGCAGAGCGCGAGGAGAATGCGATCCGGGCTGCCGAACAGCTCGAGGTCAGCTGGAAGCCGACGCCTGATCTGACCGATCTTTCCGATGTCGAGACCGCGCTGCGCGCCAATCCGTCGACCCCGCGTACGCTGATCGACAAGGGTGACGTCGATGCGGCGATCTCGGGCGCGGCCAAGCCGATGCAGCGCACGTATGTCTGGCCATACCAGATGCACGCCTCCATCGGCCCGTCCTGCGCGGTCGCCGACTTCCAGGACGGCAATATCCGCGTCTGGTCGGGCACGCAGAACCCGCATGTGCTGCGCAGCGATCTCGCGCTGCTCGTGGAGCGTCCCGAGAGCGAGGTGGAAGTCATCCGGCTCGAGGCCGCCGGCTGCTACGGCCGCAACTGCGCCGACGACGTCACTGCGGACGCGCTGCTGCTGTCGCGCGCGGTCGGCCGTCCCGTGCGCGTGCAGCTCACGCGGGAACAGGAGCACGCCTGGGAGCCGAAGGGCACCGCCCAGCTCATCGACGTCAACGGTGGGCTCGATGCCAATGGCGGCATTGCCGGTTACGATCTCGCCACGCGCTATCCCTCGAACGCCGCGCCGACGCTGGCGCTGCTACTGACAGGTCGCATCTCACCCAATCCCGCCGTGCTCCAGATGGGCGACCGCACCGCGATCCCGCCCTACGATTACGACAACATGCGCGTCGTCGCCCACGACATGGCGCCGATCGTACGCGCCTCCTGGTTCCGGGGTGTCTCGGCGCTGCCGAACACCTTTGCGCATGAATCCTACATCGACGAGGCCGCAACCGAGGCCGGCGTCGATCCCATCGAATATCGCCTGCGCTATCTGAAGGACCAGCGCGCCGTCGATCTCGTCAACGCAGTCGCCGAGCGCGCAGGCTGGACGCCGCGCCCGGTCCGCGAGGAAAAGGATGGCGAGGTCGTGCATGGCCGCGGCTTCGCCTATGCGCTCTACGTCCACAGCAAGTTTCCAGGCTACGGCGCGGCCTGGTCGGCGTGGGTCACGGACGTCGCGGTGAACAAGGCCACCGGCGATGTCAGCGTCACGCGCGTCGTTGCGGGCCAGGACTCCGGCCTGATGATCAATCCGGACGGCGTACGCCAACAGATCCACGGCAACGTCATCCAGTCCACCAGCCGCGCGCTGATGGAGGAGGTCTCGTTCGAGCGCGGCGCGGTCGCCGCGCGCGAATGGGGTGCCTATCCAATCATCCCCTTCCCCGACGTGCCCAAGATCGACGTCTTGATGCTGCCGCGGCAGAACCAGCCACCGCTCGGCGTCGGCGAGTCCGCCTCGGTGCCGAGCGCGGCGGCCATCGCGAATGCAATCTTCGATGCCACCGGCGTGCGTTTTCGCGAGCCGCCGTTTACGCCCGAGCGGATCCTGAAAGGCCTGCACGGTGAGACATCGCCGGTGCCGGAGGCGTTGCCCGCGCCTGCTCCGCCGCCGCCGTCCCGCATCTGGGCGAATCCATTCGTCAAGCGTGCCAGCGTCTTTGCGACGATTGCAGCCGTCTGCACCGCCGCGATCGGCGTAGGCGCCGCGCTGCTCCCGGGGCGTGCCATCGCACCGATCGCGCGTCCCGATGCCTCGGTCTATTCGGCCGCAACGATTGCCCGCGGCCAGCAGCTTGCCGCGCTCGGCAATTGCGCGGAGTGCCACACCAACATAGGCGGCGTACTCAACGCCGGCGGTCGCGCATTGGAGACGCCGTTCGGCACGATCTATTCGACCAACATCACGCCCGACGTCGAGACCGGCATCGGCGCCTGGTCCTATCCCGCCTTCGAGCGCGCGATGCGCGACGGCCTGCATCGCGACGGGCGGCAGCTCTACCCTGCCTTCCCCTACCCGCATTTCGCCAAGACCAGCGATGCCGACATGCAGGCGCTCTATGCCTATCTGATAGCGCAGCCCGCGGTGCGCGCGACGTCGCCGGCGAACGAACTCGCATTCCCCTTCAACCTGCGTCCCCTTCTCGCAGGCTGGAACGCGCTGTTCCATGACACGAAGGCGTTCAAGCCGGATCCCACGAAGTCGGAAGCCTGGAATCGCGGGGCGTATCTCGTCGAGGGTCTCGGCCATTGCAGCGGTTGCCATTCGCCACGCAACGCGCTCGGCGCCGAGCAGCGCAATGCCTATCTTGCCGGCGGCTTTGCCGAGGGCTGGGAGGCGCCGCCATTGACCTCGCTCTCACACGCGCCGATCCCCTGGAGCGAGGACGAACTGTTCGCCTATTTGCGCACCGGCCATTCGCGCTACCACGGCGTCGCCGCCGGCCCGATGGCACCTGTCGTCAGGGATCTCAAGGCCCTGCCCGATCAGGACATCCGCGCGATGGCGGTCTACCTCAATTCATTCAACGACACCGCCGTCGATGCGCCTGCACTGGCAGCGACGCTCGAGAGTGCAACGCGAGTCGCCGTCGCCCCCTCCACCGGCGCACGCCTCTATCAGGGCGCCTGCGCGGTCTGTCATGAGGTTGGAGGCCTGCCGCTGTTCGGCAGCCGTCCCTCGCTCGCGCTCAACAGCAACATTCACAGCATCAAGGCGGACAATCTCGTGCAGGTGATCCTGCACGGCATCACTGAACCGGTCTCCAGCGATCTCGGCTACATGCCCGCGTTCAGGAACAGCATGAGCGACTCGCAGATCGAGGAGCTCGTGAATTTCCTGCGTCGGCAGTTCGCGCCGGATAAGCCCGCGTGGACCGGCGTGCGCGAGACGATCGCACGGGTGCGATCGTCGGCAAATTAGGCGTGCTTCTTCGCTTCCACCGGCGGCGTGCCGTGGGTGTGGAAGGACTCGATCGTCTTTAGTCCCCACGCCTGGCCCTTCTTGCGCTCCTCCTCGGTCCACACGATCGGCTTCCAGTCAGGTGCGAGGATCAGGCGCGCGCCGGCATTGGCGACTTCGACGCGGTTGCCGCCGGGCTCGTAGACGTAGAGGAAGAAGGTCTGCTGGATCGCGTGCTTGTGCGGCCCGGTCTCGATATGGATCCCGTTCTCCAGGAAGATATCGGCCGCGCGCAAAATTTCCTCGCGGCTGTCGAGCGCGTAGGTGACGTGGTGGAAGCGGCCGGGTACGCCGGAATGGTCGAGCGAATAGGCGAAGTCGTAGCTCTTGTTGGACATCGTCAGCCACATCGCGGCCTCTCGGCCGTCGTTGAGCACGATCTGCTCGGTGAGGCGGCAGCCGAGATAGTTCTCGAAGAACTCGCGGTTGGCCTTGATGTCGACTGCGAGACAGTTGAGATGGTCGAGACGGCGGACGTTGACGCCGCGCGCGGGGAAACGCTGGGCCTGGTTCTTCAACGCGGGCTTCAGCTCGGGCGGCGCCTGATACCATTCGGTCTCGTAATAGAGCTCGACGATGTGACCGTCGGGATCCCTGCAGCGGAAGGTCGGGCCCTGCCCCATGTCGCCGTCGATCCAGCCGATGTCGAAGCCGGAACCTTTCAGCGCGGCGACACGGCGCTCCAGCGCCTGCTGGCTGCGGGCACGTAGCGCCATGTGCTCCATGCCTGACGTCTTCGACGCGGTCAGCTTCAGCGAATAGCGCTCGTAATCGTCCCAGCCACGCAAGTAAACTGACTCGCCCTTCTGGCCGCTGACGGTCATGCCCATGACGTCGACGAAGAATTTCAGGCTCTCGTCGGGCTTGGGCGTCAGCAGCTCCATATGACCGAGATGAGCAAGATCGAGGATCGGTTCGGGCTGCATGTTTTCCTCCGGGCATGACGATCCGCCGGGCCGGATCGCGTCATCGGACGCCGAGCCGCAACGCGCTCACACATCCGAAGGCGGCGCCGAGGCCGCCCGTTCATTTGTACTAATGTACAAATGATTAGGTCCCGTCAACAAATCAAACACTCGGCCTCAATTGCACGAGTCTGCGCGGGAGACCAATGTCCTGCGAACGGAGGGTCTTGGCTCGCCGGATGGTAAAATATTCCTTAACTGCCGTCGGCTCCAATGACCTGGAATTGCAGCATTTTCCTGCATTTTCTGCCCAAAACCGTGCCATCGGAACAAAGCTATTGGCCGAATTGTCGCGGATTTAACGAAGCCGCCGCGCCTGCCGCTTAACCGTTTGTCCAGCGACGGCCGCGCATAGTTCGGGACAAATCGCTTGCTCTTGCCAGGTTCATTGATCGTGACATCCTTTGGACGCGTGATTTCGGTTCGCGGATCGCTCGCCCGGGTCGGGCTACTGGCGGAAAGCCATATGCCGATTTCGGAGGTTCGGGCGACCGTCGGCCGCTTCGTCAGCATTCGCAGCTCCAGCTCGGTCATCGTTGCGATGATCACCGAAGTGTCCTGCGAGAATTTGTCGAGCGGCGACAATTACATCGCGGTCGCCTCGGTCGACCTGCTCGGCGAGATCCTCAACGCCAGCGACAAGCCGAAATTCCAGCGCGGCGTCACCAACTATCCGACCATCGGAGATGCCGTCGACCTGATCACGAGCCAGGAGCTGCGCACCATCTACGCGCCGACCGGCTCGGACCAGATCAATGTCGGCTTCCTCCAGCAGGACCGCTCGGTTGTCGCCTATGTCGACATCGAGGAAATGCTGTCCAAGCATTTTGCGGTGCTGGGATCGACCGGCGTCGGCAAATCGACCGGCGTTTCGCTGCTGCTGAACGAGATCCTGAAGGCGCGGCCGAACCTGCGCATCTTCCTGCTCGACGTGCACAACGAATACGGCCGCTGCTTCGGCGACCGCGCGCTGGTGCTGAACCCGCGGAACCTGAAGCTGCCGTTCTGGCTGTTCAACTTCGAGGAAATCGTCGACGTGCTGTTCGGCGGCCGCGCCGGCGTGCCCGAGGAGCTCGACATCCTCGCCGAGGTGATCCCGCTCGCCAAGGGCGTCTACACCCAGTACCAGAACGCCGACCGCATCGGCCTCAAGCGCATCGATCCCAAGCAGATCGGCTACACCGTCGACACGCCGGTACCCTATCGCCTGGTCGACCTGATGTCGCTGATCGATGAGCGCATGGGCAAGCTCGAAAACCGCTCCTCGCGCATCATCTATCACAAGCTGATCTCGCGGATCGAAGCGGTGCGCAACGATCCGCGCTACGCTTTCATGTTCGACAATGCCAATGTCGGCGGCGACACCATGGCCGAGGTCATCAGCCATCTGTTCCGCCTGCCCGCCAACGGCAAGCCGATGACGGTGATGCAGCTCGCCGGCTTCCCGGCCGAGGTGATCGATTCCGTCGTCTCGGTGCTGTGCCGCATGGCCTTCGATTTCGGCCTGTGGAGCGACGGCGTCTCGCCGATGCTGTTCGTCTGCGAGGAAGCGCACCGTTACGCTTCCGCCGATCGCAACATCGGCTTCGGCCCGACCCGCAAGGCAGTGTCGCGCATCGCCAAGGAAGGCCGCAAATACGGCGTCTATCTCGGCCTCATCACCCAGCGCCCGGCCGAGCTCGACGCCACCATCATCTCCCAGTGCAACACGCTGTTCACGATGCGCCTCGCCAACGACCGCGACCAGGCGCTGCTGCGCGCCGCGGTCTCGGATGCGGCCGCGAACCTGCTCTCCTTCGTGCCCTCGCTCGGCACGCGCGAAGTGCTGGCCTTCGGCGAAGGCGTCGCGCTGCCGACGCGCCTGCGCTTCAAGGAGGTGCCGCCGCATCAATTGCCGCGCGGCGAAGCGACCATCTCGAGCGTGCCGTCCGTGACCTCCGGCCACGACATGCATTTCGTCGGCGCGGTGCTCGAGCGCTGGCGCGGCGCCACCTCGCAGCGCGACGTGCCGAACGATCCGGTGTTCTCGGCCCCGCCCGCCAAGACGATGTCCAGCGTCGAAGCCCCGATGCTGCAGCCCTCGATGGGGCTCGATCCCGACCGCTTCTCGCTCTTGAAGAAGCCGCTGCGGTAGCCCGCCGACCGATCCCGGACGCGCCGCAGCGTGCAACGCTGCCGCGCACAGCCGGGACCAACACCGCAATCACCTTTCTCGTCAGCGGGGCCTTGCCATGCCTCTGGAGCGGCTCGCCCGCATGGACTAAGTATTGCCGGCTCGAAGCCGGCTTTCCGGCCCATGCCGGCGAAGCGACGGACAGGACATGACCCAACTGGATTGGCCCGAAATTCTGCTGCGCCTCGGAAGCGCAGCGCTCGCCGGCAGCGCGATCGGCCTGAACCGCGATCTGCACGGCAAGCCGATCGGGCTGAAGACGCTCGGCATCGTCGGCCTCTCCACCGCGACCGTGGTGCTGCTCGCGGTCCAGTTCGCCGAGCCCGGCAAGATCACCGATGCGGCAAGCCGTGTGATCCAGGGCATTCTGACCGGCATCGGCTTTCTCGGGGCCGGCGTCATCGTCCATGAGAGCGACCGTTTCCGCGTACGGGGCCTGACCAGCGCGGCGTGCACCTTTCTCGCCGCTTGTCTCGGAATTACCTGCGGCGCCGGCGAATGGAAGATCGTCCTGGTCGCACTGGTCTTCACCTTTGTTCTGCTCACAATCGGCCGCCGCGTCGAACGCTGGCTGCACCGGATGCTTGGCGGCAAGGATGATCCGCACCAGGCGGAGGCTTCACCGAAGAGTCAGGACCGCGGCTAGAAACGCAGCCGCCGTGCCCATATCGGCTTCAGCAGCTCGAGCACCGTCAACAACAGGAATCCGGCACCGAGCGTGACCATCAGATCGTCCAGATGCAGGGGACCGAACCGAAACAGGCTGGACGCAGGCGGCCAGAACAGCGCAGCCGCCAGAATGGATGCGATCGATACGAAGATCCAGAGCAGCGCCGGGTTCGGACGGAAGAATGCGGACAGGAACGATGCGCTGAAGGACCTGTTGGCCAGCACCAGCCCGATGACGCAAGTGACGAGCGCGATGAAGGCGAGCGTGCGCGCCTCGTCGGGCGGAACGCCGGAGCGAAGCGCGCCGACGAAGATCGCGGCGATCAAGGCAAATGCCATGGCCCCCTGGAGAACGCTCCAGCCGACCAGGGCCCACGAGAACAGTTCCGCATCCGCACGTCGCGGCGGTCGCGCCATGACATCGCGTTCCTCCCGCTCGGCTTCGAACACGAGTGAGCAAATGGGGTCGATGATCAGCTCCAGAAACGCGATGTGAACGGGACCGAGAATCACGGGAAGCCCGAACACCAGGGGAAGCAGCGCAAGTCCCGCGATCGGAACGTGGACGGCGAAAATGAAGGCCATCGCCTTGCGCAGATTGTCGTAGATCCGGCGCCCAAGCCGGATGGATGCAACGATGGAGCTGAAATCGTCGTCGAGCAGGACGATCGAGGATGCCTCGCGGGCGACATCGGTGCCGCGGCCGCCCATCGCGATCCCGATATGGGCAGCCTTCAGCGACGGCGCATCGTTGACGCCGTCGCCGGTCATCGCAGCGATCTCGCCGTTGCGCTTGAGGGCCTGGACGATCCGCAGCTTCTGCTCCGGCAGGATCCGCGCGAACACGTTCACGTTCCGGACGAGTGCCTCCAGCTCGCCGTCGTCCGCGCGCTTGATCTGCTCTCCGGTCACGACTTCGTTGACGTCGAGCCCGGCCTGCTCTGCGATGGCCATGGCGGTCGCCGGATAGTCGCCCGTGATCATGACGACGCGAATGCCGGCCGAGCGGCATTCAGCCACGGCCTCGGGGACGCCAAGGCGAAGCGGATCGGCCAGCCCGACGAGACCGAGGAAGCGGAACGCAAAGCCGTCCTGCGAGGCCGGAAGAGCCTCGCCGTCGCAGGTTGCTGTGGCCACGCCGAGCACGCGAAGGCCATCCTTGGCCATCGCGGCGACCGCGTCCCGCATCGCCGCCTGCGCCGCATCGTCCAGCTTGCAGAGGCGAGCAATCGCCTCGGGCGCGCCTTTCGCCGCGACGAGGACATCCTCGCGATGTGGTGATCGCCAGACCTGGCTCATCGCCAGCAGCTCGGGGCGTAGACCGTAGGTGCGGATCAGGGTTCGGGCGCTTTCGGCCTCACCTTCCGCTGGCAGGCCCGCCTGCGCGAAGCCGTGCAGCGCCCTTTCCATGGGATCGAACGGTTCAGGCGAGCTCGCCATCGCGCTGCAGCGAGCCAGCTCGAAAAATTCCGCGCCCATTGGCGCGGGCTGTGACGCTGCGCGGTACGAACCCGTCCCGTCGGGCAGCCTCAGTTCCGCAACCGACATCCGGTTCTGCGTGAGCGTGCCGGTCTTGTCGGTGCACAGCACGGTCGCAGAGCCGAGCACTTCGATCGCGGCCGCACGCCGCGTCAGCACGCGCGCCTTCGAGATGCGCCAGGCACCCATGGCCATGAACACCGTGAGGACGACGGCGAACTCCTCGGGAAGCATGGACATGCCGATCGCGATGCCGCCGAGCAGCGCCTGCAGCCAATCCCCGCGCAATGTGCCGTAAAGCACGACCGCCGCCAGGCTGATCGCCACCCCGCCGAGAAAGCAAAGCCGCACGAGCCGCGCCGTCTGCTGTTGCAGCCGCGGCGGCTCGGCCTGCAGGCCATGCAGCGACAGGCCGATCTTCCCGATCTCGCTGCGAGGGCCGGTGGCCTCGACCTCGGCAAGGCCCTCGCCTCGCACCACCAGCGAGCCCGAATAGACGAAGGGCAGATCATCGCCGCCCGGACGATGTTCGGCCAAGGCAGTTTTTTCAGTCAAGGAAGCTTCGGCGACCGGCGTCTCGATGGCCTGCTTGCGGACCGGGACCGACTCTCCGGTCAGCAGCGACTCGTCGACCGCCAGATCATGCGCGCTGACGAGCACAGCGTCCGCCGGAATTCGGTCGCCTTCGGCCAGGACCAGCAGATCGCCACGAACGACGTCGCGGCCCGCGATCCGCCGCCGCTCGCCGTCCCTGACCACGAGCGCGCGCGGACTGGTCAGCTCCCGCAGGGCTTCCAGCACGCGCTCGGTGCGGGTCTCCTGCACGATGGTGATGAGGACGGACATGGCGCCGAAGGCCAGGAGCAGCAGCGCTTCGCTGAGGTCGCCGAGCAGCAGGTACACCAGCCCGCCGCACAGGAGCAGCGCGAGCATCGGCTCGCGCAGCACTTCGAATACGATGCGCAGCGGCGTGCGCCGTTCGGCCCGAGGCAGTTCGTTGAACCCGTGCTGTTGCAGCCGCAGCCGGGCCTCGGCTTCGCTCAGCCCGGCCGAACCCGCGCGTTCTTCCTTGTTCACGTCTTCCGCCGCAGGCTCCAGAGACTCCCCGTCCCGACGACGGCCGTCACAAGCAGGACAGCAACGAAGGTCTGAATGATGGTGAAGTTCAGCGCATCACGCGCGACGAACAGCGCCGTGACCGCGCCGGCGATGATGAAGACGATGCGAAAGATGATGCTCATGGCCATGCCTCCAGTCCTGCATGACTTGGAGCCAGCTCGCCCTCGACACGAGGCAATGTGCTTTGGCAATCATGCAGGCGGAGAATAACGACCAGCGCCGACACAGGCTTGCGGCATGTCAAGCCGAGCCTGACCCGGTGTCGCTGCGCTGTGAACTTCGCCGCCTCTTGCCTGCAGCAGAACCGTCCACGACACATACGCTCGAGACGATCGGCGTGTGGCTGGCGAGCGAGACTTGCCGGACCGCAGGAACTCAAGTTCCCGCCTGACGGGAACCCGAGAGATTCCACAATCGATTACGTATTGTTAAGAGCCTCGCTCCTAACTAGCGCAAACATCTCGGCGCAACCTCCGCAAGTTTCCGTCACCCAGGACGGAGATGCCGGACGAGTCGTGCCTGCTCAGGGGCGCCCTCACATGAATCTGCGAGCAGCCATCATCGCGACGTGCGTTGGCGCGGCATTTTTCGGGGTTGGCTACGCCTGGAACTACCAGCCCGACGTCATCGATCCCGACGAAGTCTGGAGCGCGTTTCAATCCGAGCATCGCAAGGCCCGCGCGGCGGTTTCTCGCCTCCTCATCGAGCCGCACTCGGCGCACTTCAACGGCCTGCGAACGGTCGAAGTCGACGCTGCGAGATACGTCTGCGGCGCAGTGAAAGCGATGAACAAGGGCGGCCACTACGTCGTTGCCGCGTTTGTCTACACCGTAGTCAGCGACTTCGCCCGGGTCGATGACGACGGCCACATAACGACCGAGCACTCACCCTACACGCCGTGCCCGACCGCGACCGACGACCACATTGCCGAACGGCAGGCGCCGATTGCTCCCGGCGCGCTGGCCGTGGCCAAGATGGTCGGAAAGACCATCCCTCGGTCCGGCGGCGGGACAATGGAGCAGCAGCTTGGCCAACTGGCCGCGCAGACGGCTGCCGTCGCACCACAAGCGGAGCTCTCCTTGAGCCCGGCCGGGACGGGACCAGCGCTGGCACGGCCGCCTTCAGGCTCCGAAGAGAAGACCGTAGCAGAAAGCGATTCCACCTGGGAGGCCGACCGGCCACCGGCCGCATGGCCGGCGTCATCCTTGGATCGATGCCCGACAAAATCGACGCAGTTGCCGACGGCCGCTGAAGCCTTGGTTCTTGCGAAGGACATCGAGGCTCGTTGGCAACAATTGAGGCCATCGGAGGTGCCGACGAAGCGTCTGTTGTCGGAAGAGATCAAGAAAGCGCACTGCGCACTGCTTGCAATCGATCCCGCAGACAAGCGGTATCCGCAGGCTTGGGCCGCCTTCGTGCGGTTGCGAAACATCGATCGGGACCTGGCGGGCTGAAGCCATCAGCCCGCGCACAGCCTCGACACCACGACGCTGGCGCACTCAGTCGTCGTCCGCCGGACCGCACCATCTGGGCAGATGCGTCAGGCCGCTAGCGCTTCGCCATCAACTCCAGCGCCGGCGCAAAGCGCTCCGCGAACGTCAACGACTTGGCGTGGTGAACCGCGGCAAACGAGGCCGAGATTCCCGCCGAAGCGACCGCGAGCAAGGCAATGACGAAAACCAGACGGCGCATGTTCGCCTCCCGTGTGAGCCCTCCACGCATAGAGATTGGGACGGCTCTGTTTCAGGACAGTTTCATGGGCGCGGAAATTGATTTCGCTCAAGCGCCTGTGATGAGATTCGGCTTATCTGGGCACAAGCGATCACCAACTAAATAATGATCGACGCGTTTTGCAGCGGAGCGCCAGTCGAGTCGGGAATTTTCTACCCGCGGCAGCGATCCCAAGCAACGTGACAAGCAGCACACGCTGGAACGTGGAGACACCGAGGACTACTCAAATGAAGATCGTGATCCAGAAGCTCAATGGCCTGTGGCACCTCATCGTCGGATCGTACCAGATCCGAACGCCCTTCCTGGACACCCAGGACCGCGCGCTGGTGGTCACTTACGCCCGCCGCGCCTATCCTGGCGCCAGGATCTTCCAGCGCGACTGACGAACGATCGCTCCTAATCGACGTCCTCCGGACCGCACCAGCCGGGCAGATAGATCGCATCCTTGCTCTTGGCCGCGGACATCGCCTTCTCGAGCGCCTTGTCGAAATCGGCCTCGATCACCTTGCGCGAGACTTTGCGGCGCAGGAAGTCGGCCCACAGGAATTCGGAGAACGGCGTGGTGTCCTTGGCGAAGCCGCCCATGCGGCGCAATTCGCCGGCGAGGCTGCGGAACGGATCGTCCTTGAGATCGGCGATCGATTTCGGCAGATCGCGGAACGACCGCCGCTCACCCTTGGCGTCGTAAGGGTAGACCCAGCGCTTGTTATCCATCACGCCCCAGAACGCCTCGCGCTCGACCATGCGGAGGTCGCCGACGACGGTCACCAGCACCTCCTTGACACCTTCGTCGTGCAGCGCGCGGCCGAGATGATGATGGTCGATCACGTAATAGCGCGCGTCGGGGCCATAGACGACCGGGATCATATGCTTGCCGAGCAGATCGGCCTGCTTCTTCTTGTCATGCTCACGCCAGCGCTTGCGCTTCTCCTTGACCTCGCGCATGCCGACCGTCATCTGCGTCGGCCGGAGCGACAGGATCGGGACCGGATGCACTCTCGGCTCGCGCGCGTTGGTGGTGGTCATGGTCGAAGGCCCCTCGGATGGATGCAGCTGACGGCTCAGGTTCCCTGACTATGACATGGGGCCCGCGGCGGCAAAACGTGCTCGGAGGGACGCGCAGATCACAAGCCGATGTAAGCGCAAACGAAGACGTGAACTTCGTTGCTGTTGCTCTGCCGGTTATTGCAGCGCAACGCCCGCCGACGTCGCGGCCGGTTCCGCGACGCTGCGCGCCGATCCATGTACAAATAGTGCGGGGCAGCGAATACACGCCTGCATTGAAAAGATTTTCTGCAACGTGCTCGTCCGCTATGCTAATTAAAAATCGCTGCTTTGGAGTGATCCCCGCCCCATGAACAACCAGCGGCCCATAAGCTCTGACGACGAGCACCGGGTGCTCCAGTTCAGGCCGCGCACCTCGCCTTCCCCCGCGGTCCACCGCGGCAGCGGCACCGTACAGCCATTGCGCGTCGCGCCCGAACCGCTCGACCTCTCACGCTACGAGCAACCGCGCGCCGAGCCGGACGATTTCCGTCATCGCATGCTCGCCAATATCGCCGCGCTGGCCTTCACCATCGCGCTGACAGCGATCGGAATTTGGCTCGCGGTCAGCATCGCCGACCTGCGCCGGACCCAGGATTGCGTGCTGATGGGCCGCCGCGACTGCGTCAAGATCACGACACCGCATATCTAGGCCCGATCCGGCCGACCGGTCCGGCGGAAGAGGCTCCGGCGCGCATCCCCAGCCCTGTCTTCCCACCTGCCCGGCTCCATTGAACTCGGGGCGGCGCTCCGATATACGGGCTTTCGACCCGGCCAGAGGGGGTTTGAGGGCGTCATCAGGGGCGCGATGCCCACCCACCGTGCCACTCTGGATAATCTGACAAATATCCGCAATATATCAAAGGCTTAGTGATGTCTTCCACATTCGATCAGGTCGCCACGATCATCGCTGAAACCTGCGACATCCCGCGCGACACGATCACGCCGGATAGCCATGCCATCGACGATCTCGGCATCGACAGCCTCGATTTCCTGGACATCGCGTTCGCGATCGACAAGCAATTCGGCATCAAGCTGCCGCTGGAAAAGTGGACCCAGGAGGTCAACGACGGCAAAGCGACCACCGAACAGTATTTCGTGCTGAAGAACCTGTGCGCCCGCATCGACGAACTGGTTGCGGCCAAGGGCGCGAGCGCCTAAGCGCGCCGTCATGCAACTCGAATACTTCCACATGATCGATCGCATCGTCGACCTCAAGGTCGACGAGAAGACGATCGTCGTCGAAGCCCAGGTTCCCAAGGAGAGCACCGTCTTCGAGGGGCACTTCCCGGGCTATCCCCTGATGCCCGGCGTGCTCCTGATCGAATCGATGGCGCAGGCCTCGGGCTTTCTCCTGCTCGGCGTCCTGAAATTCGAGCGCATGCCGATTCTCGCCGCCGTGAAGGAAGCCAAGGTCCGTGGCTCGGTGTTCCCGGGCGACCTCATGACGCTCGAGGCGAGCCTCACCTATGAAGGCTCGGGCTATGCCATGACCGAAGCCAAGATCAGGGTCGGCGGCAAGCTGCGCGCCAATTCCGCGCTCACTTTCACGCTGATCCCCTTCCCCAATGCGGATATGCGCGGATACATGGCGAAGGTCGCCGAGCGCGTCGGCTTTCCGCAACAGGTCGTATCGCCATGACTGACACTGCTTCGAAGCCCGGCCAGACGGAAGTCTGGATCACCGGCATTGGACTCGCGACTTCGCTCGGCGAGGGCCTCGACGCCAACTGGGCCGCGCTTTCCGAGAAGCGCATCAATGTCGACGAGAAGGGCTTTGCGCCCTACATCGTGCATCCCCTGATGCCGGTCAGCTTCGACGCCCAGATCCCGAAGAAGGGCGATCAGCGCCAGATGGAAGCCTGGCAGCGCATCGGCACCTACGCTGCCGGCCTTGCGCTCGATTCCGCCGGCATCAAGGGCAACAAGGACATCCTGTCGAAGATCGACATGGTGGTGGCCGCCGGCGGCGGCGAGCGCGATCTCAACGTCGACACCGGCGTTCTCACGGCCGAGGCCAAGGGGGCGAACGCGCCCGGCTTCCTCAACGAACGGCTGATGAGCGATCTGCGCCCCACGCTGTTCCTGGCGCAGCTCTCCAACTTGCTCGCCGGCAACATCGCCATCGTGCACGGCCTTGGCGGCACCTCGCGCACCTTCATGGGCGAGGAAGTCGCCGGCGCGGACGCCGCACGCATTGCGCTCGCACGCATCGCCTCGGGCGAGAGCGACATTGCCCTCGTCGGCGGTTCGCACAATGGCGAGCGCAAGGACCTGATGGTCCTCTACGAATTCGGCGACTTCAACCTGAAGGACAAGTTCGCGCCGGTGTGGGCGCGCAAGGACCACGCCGGCTTCGCGCTCGGCTCGGCCGGCGCGTTCCTGGTGCTGGAATCGAAGGCCCACGCCGAGGCGCGCGGCGCAAAGCCGTTCGCAAAGCTGTCGAGCGTCGTCGCCGACCTCGCCCGCCGCAAGCAGCCAGGCGACATGGCCGCGACGCTGGAAAAGCTCTGGGACAAGCTGCCCAGGCGCGAAGGCAAGGGCGCGATCATCACGGGTGCCACCGGCGCCGAGCCGGCGACCTCGGAAGAGCGCGGCTTCCTGAAGGGCCACGCCGACGTCCCGGTGCGCTCCACCGGTACGATGTTCGGGCACACCATGGAAACGCAATTCCCGCTCGGCATCGCGCTCGCCGCGCTGTCGATCTCGCGCGGCGCGCTGTTCCCGCCGAACGATTCGACCGGGACCGAGATTGAAATGCAGGGCGCGCCCACCCAGATTGTGGTGGTGGGGGCCGGACACTGGCGCGGCGAAGGCATGGCGCTGGTCGAAGCTGTCGGCTGACGCGCGGCGCGCTTTGGCCGGATGACGCTTTAGCTCTATCGGGGGATCGACATGACTGCACCACGCGACAAACTCGGGCGTCCCGTCGTCGTCGTCACCGGCATGGGCATCATGACCTCGCTCGGCGCCGGCAAGGCCGACAATTGGGCGAAGCTCGTGGCCGGCGAATCCGGCATCCGCACCATCACGCGCTTTCCGGTCGACGGCCTCAAGACCACGATGGCCGGCACGGTCGATTTCGTCAGCGTCGATCCGTTCTCCTCCACTGGGCTGTCCGAACGGATGGCTGAGCTCGTCACGCAGGAAGCGCTCGAGCAGGCCGGTATCGGCGCGAAGGCCGACTTCCCCGGTCCCCTCTTCCTTGCGGTGGCGCCGGTCGAGGTGGAATGGCCGCAGCGCCGCGAGCTCGGCCGCGCGGTCGGCAAGCCCGACTTCACCTATGACGATCTCCTGCGCATCTCCGGCGGCGGCAAATACAGCGCCTATCACCACCGCTTCATGTTCGGCTCGGTCGCGGCCCACCTCGCCGAGACCTTCGGCACCAAGGGCTCGCCGATCTCGCTGTCGACGGCGTGTGCGTCGGGCGCCACCTCGATCCAGCTCGGCGTCGAGGCGATCCGCCGCGGCGAGACCGATGCCGCGCTGTGCGTCGCGACGGACGGCACGGTCAATCCCGAAGCCATGGTGCGCTTCTCGCTGCTCTCCGCGTTGTCGACCCAGAACGATCCGCCGCAGGCGGCTTCCCGCCCCTTCTCCAAGAACCGCGACGGCTTCGTCATGGCCGAGGGCGCCGGTGCCCTGGTGCTCGAAAGCTATGAAGCCGCTGTCGCGCGTGGGGCAAAAATCCTCGGCGTGATTGCCGGCTGCGGCGAGCTCACCGATTCCTTCCATCGCACCCGCTCGTCTCCGGACGGCAAGCCGATCATCGGCTGCATGAACAAGACGCTGGCTGACGCTGGCATGACGCCGGACCAGATCGACCACATCAACGCGCACGGCACCGCGACGCCCGAGAACGACAAGATGGAGTACAACACGACATCGGCCGTGTTTGGCGAGCTCCTGCAGAAGATTCCGGTCACCTCCAACAAGTCGATGGTCGGCCACACCATCTCGGCCGCCGGCGCGGTTGAGGCGATCTTCTCGCTGCTCACGCTCGAGCATCAGCGCATTCCGCCGACGATCAACTACGACAATCCGGATCCCACGATCCTGTTCGACGTCGTCGGCAACAAGGCCCGCGACGCCCGCGTCACCGCTGTCATGTCGAACTCGTTCGGCTTCGGCGGCCAGAACGCCTCGCTGATCCTGACCCGCGAACCGGCCTGACCGGACGCAGCATGGCGCTGATTTCTCTAGGCGCGAAGATCCGCGCGCGCAATGCTGCCAAATCGATCGGCGGCAGCCTGATCGGCGCCGCCACCGTCGGCATGCTGCGCACCACGCGCTATTTCGATCCGGTCAAGACCTCGGACTTTTTCGCGCGCGTCGTGAAGACGATCGGCCCGCGGCTGCGCGAGCATCGCATCGGCCGCGCCAACCTCACCGCGGCCTTTCCCGAGAAATCGCCGGAAGAGATTGAAGCCATCCTGATGGGCGTGTGGGACAATCTCGGCCGCGTCGGCGCCGAATTCGCCCATATGGACCACGTCTGGGATTACGACCGTGACCATCCGGAACGCAGCCGCATCGAGTTGCCAAAGGCCAGCATCGAGCGGTTCGACCGCATCCGCGACGACGGCAAGCCGGCGCTGATCTTCGCGGCCCATCTGGCCAATTGGGAATTGCCGGCGCTCGCCGCCGTCGCGCACGGCCTGGATGCCGCGATCCTCTACCGCCGGCCGAACATCGCCTCTGCCGACCGCATCATCCAGGAGATGCGTCAGGTCAACATGGGCACGCTGATCCCCGCAGGCCGCGACGCGCCGTTGCGCCTCGCGCAGGCGCTCAAGGACGGCAAGCACGTCGCCATGCTGATCGACCAGTATCTGACCGGCGGCGTCGAGGTCACCTTCTTCGGCCGCAAGACACGCGCCAATCCGATGCTGGCGCGCCTTCTGCGCCAGGTCGAATGCCCGATCCACGGCGTTCGCATCATCCGCAAGCCCGGCGGCCGCTTCGCCGCCGAGCTGACTGAAGAGATCCCCCCCGTGCGCGACGCCGAGGGCAAGATCGACATCCAGGGTACGACCCAGGCCGTCACCAACGTGGTGGAAAGCTGGGTGCGCGAGCATCCCGAGCAGTGGCTGTGGCTGCATCGCAGGTGGCGCTGATCTTGCTCCGCCATTGCGAGCGCGGCTAAGCAATCCAGCGTCGTTACAGGAGCAGTCTGGATTGCTTCGTCGCTGCGCTCCTCGCAATGACGGGCGCTACTACCGCCCCGTCTTCACCTTGATCCAGAGCCGGTTGATGATCCGCTGGGTCGCCGGCTCACGCGCCGTGATGACGAACAGCTTTGCGAGCGTCGCCTCGTCCGGATAGATGTTCTTGTCGTTCAGAATCTTCGGATCGACCAGCTTCTGGCTGGCGAGATTGCCGTTGGCGTAGGACAGGAAATCCGAGTTCTTGGCGGCGACATCAGGGCGGTAGAGATAGTTGATCAGCTCGTAGGCTTCCTTGACATTCTTCGCGTCCGCAGGGATCGCTAGATTGTCGAAGAACATCTGCGCGCCCTCCTTCGGAATGGCGTAGCCGATCTCGACACCACTCTTGGCTTCGGCCGCGCGGGCGCGGGCCTGCATGATGTCGCCGGACCAGCCGACCACGAAGCAGATTTCGCCCGTCGCGAGCGCGCTGAGATATTCGGACGAGTGAAACTTGCGCACGGACGGGCGGACCTTGGCGACGGCCTCGGCGGCCTTCTCGAGGTCGGCCTGCTTGGTCGAATTCGGATCGAGCCCGAGCCAGCTCAGCGCCGCCGGAAAGATGTCGTCGGCGGAGTCGAGCATGTGCACGCCGCAGTCCTTGAACTTGGCGAGGTTCTCCGGCTTGAAGACGATGTCCCAGCTGTCGATCTTGGCGTCGGGCCCTAGGATCTGCTTCACCTTGGCGACGTTGTAGCCGATGCCCGTGGTGCCCCACATGTAGTTGGCGGCGAAGTTGTTGCCGGGATCGTAGGTCGCGAGGTTCTTCGTCACCATCGGCCAGGCATTGCCGAGGTTCGGCAGCTTCGACTTGTCGAGCTTCTGGAAGATGTTCGCCTTGATCTGGCGCTGCAGGAAATAGGCCGTGGGCACCACGACGTCGTAGCCGGACTTGCCGGCCATCAGGCGCGTCTCCAGCGTCTCGTTGGCATCGAAGGTGTCGTAGACCACCTTGATGCCGGTCTCCTTGGTGAAGGCCTCAAGGACGTCCGGCGCCATGTAGTTGGACCAGTTGTAGAAGTTGACGACCCGCTCCTCGGCCCCTGCTGGGGTCGAGAGAAACGTCAGCGCTGCGGCGATTGCGAGACCAAAGCCAAATCCGGAGCGGCCGACGTTCGTCATCCCAGTCTACCTCTTGCGTCCGCGCACCGCGTCCGACAACCGCTCCAAAGCGGTGTCCAGCGTCTCGTCCTTCTTGGCGAAGCAGAACCGCACCACCGAGGTCACCGGGTCCTGCTCGTAGAACGCCGACACCGGGATGGCCGCGACCTTGTAGTCTTTCACGATCCGCCAGCAGAACTCGGTGTCGCTCTCGTTGAGCCCGAGCGGCGACAGGTCCACGGTCAGGAAGTAGGTGCCTTGCGACTTCAGCACGGGAAAGCCGAGGCTCTCCAGCCCCCTGGTCAGACGGTCCCTGCTCCGAGCCAGGTCTTTCCGCATCGTCAGGAAGTAGTCATCGGACTTGCCGAGGCCGTAGGCGACGGCGGCCTGCAGGTTCGGCGCGGTGGTGAAGGTCAGGAATTGGTGCACCTTGGCGGCAACCCGCAGCAGCGGCGGCGCGGCGCAGACGAAGCCGATCTTCCAGCCCGTCAGCGAGAAGATCTTGCCGGCCGAGCCGACCTTGATGGTGCGCTCGCGCATGCCGGGGATGGTGATCAGCGGGATGTGCTTGTGCTCGTCGAAGGTGACGTGCTCCCAGACCTCGTCGCAGATCGCGATGACGTCGAACTCCTGGCAGTAGCGCGCCAAGAGCTCGAGGTCCTCGCGCGGATAGACCACCGCGGACGGATTCAAGGGGTTGTTGAAGAGCACCGCCTTGGTCCTTGAATTGAAGACGCTTTTCAGCATGTCCTCATTCAACCGCCAGTGCGGCGGCTCAAGCCGCACGAGGCGCGGAATGCCGCCGGCCTGGCGGATGATCGGCAGATAGGAATCATAGACCGGCTGGAAGCAGACCACTTCGTCGCCGGGCTGGACCACGGCGAGGATCGCGGAGGTCAGGGCCTCGGTGCCGCCGGAGGTGACCATCACCTCACTCATCGGATCGAGCTTGAGGCCGTGCCAATGGCCGTAATGAGTCGCGATCGCCTGGCGCAGCTCCGGCAGGCCCATCATCGAGGGGTACTGGTTGTAGCCGTTCAGCGAGGCCTCGGCCGCGGCGCGGCGGATGTCCTCGGGGCCGGGATCGTCAGGAAAGCCCTGGCCGAGATTGATGGCGGCATTGTCACGGGCGGCCTGCGACATCGCCTCGAAGATGGTGACGGGAAGGTCGGCGAAGACCTTGTTCAGCGAAGAGCTTTTCGTCGTCATCGCGCGGTTAGCCGCCGACCTTGCTGGGCAGACCCGCCGCCTTCCAGCCGAGCATGCCGCCGGCCAGATGCTTGTCGTAAGGCAGGCCCGCCGCCTGCGCCGCGAGCGAGGCCGTCACCGAGCGCTTGCCGGAGCGGCAGGCGAACACGACCTGCTTGCCGGCGGGATCGGGGATCGCCTTGGGATCGAAGGTCGAGAGCGGCACCACGACGCCGTAAGGATAGGCTTCGGCCTGCACCTCGTTCGGCTCGCGCACGTCGACCAGCAGATAGCGCCCTTCCGCGACACCCTTGGAGACCTCGTCCGGGGTCAGATCCTGCACCTGGTTTGCCACATCATCCTCCAACGTCGCGGGGCCGCATGCCGGGGTCCCCCGGCCGGCGGCAACCTCGCCTCTCGGGCGGCGAAAATCAAGCGCTACAAAGGCTTGACGGATACGCTGCAAGTTAAGGCTAAACCGCAGCGACTTGAAGCGCGACCTTCATATGGAGGATCAGATCGCCACCTGGGTGCCAACCTCGACCACCCGGCCGCTCGGGATCTGGAAATAGTCCGTGGCGTCGTTGGCGGAGCGGCTGAGCGAGATGAACAGCCGGTCCTGCCAGCGCGGCATGCCTGAATGGGCGGCGGGCTTGAGCGCTCTGCGCGACAGGAAGAACGAGGTCGACATGATGTCGAACTGCCAGCCGAGCTTGCGGGCGATCGCCAGCGCCTTCGGCACGTTGGGCGATTCCATGAAGCCGAACTTGAGGGTCACCTTGGAGAAGGTCGGCGAGATTTGCTCCAGCTTGACGCGCTCGGCCGGATCGATCCGCGGGGTCTGCGCGGTCTCGATGGTGAGGATGACATTCTTCTCGTGGAGCACCTTGTAGTGCTTCAGACTGTGCATCAGCGCGGTCGGAGCGCTGAGCGGGTCCGAGGTCAGGAACACGGCAGTGCCAGGCACGCGCTGCGGCGGCCGCTTCTCCAGCATCGCCACGAGGTCGGCGAGCGGGAACTCGAGCTTGCGCGACTTCTCGAACAGCAGCCGGCTGCCGCGCCGCCACGTGTACATCAGGATGATCATGAGCGCGCCGAGCGCCAGCGGCACCCAGCCGCCCTCGAACACCTTGAGCAGGTTCGCGGTCAGGAAGGTCAGGTCGAGGAACAGGAACGGCGCAATCAGCGCGCCGGCGGCGAGCGGCGACCACCTCCAGCCCTTCCAGATCACCACAAAGCCCATCATAGCCGTGACCACCATGGTGCCGGTGACGGAGATGCCGTAGGCCGAAGCGAGCGCGCTGGAAGAGCGGAACAAGAGCACCAGCAGCACCACCGCAACCAGCAACAGCTGGTTGATGCGCGGGATGAAGATCTGGCCCGAATGGGCTTCCGACGTATGGCGAATTTCGAAGCGCGGCAGCAGGCCGAGCTGGATCGCCTGGCGCGTCAGCGAATAGGCGCCGGTGATCACCGCCTGGCTGGCGATGACGGTCGCCATAGTGGCGAGCACGACCATGCAGCCGCGGAAGAAGCCTTGCGGGAACAGCTGGAAGAACGGGCTCACGATGGCGCCGGGGTCGCCGAGCACGAGCGCGCCCTGCCCGAGATAGTTCAGCGCCAGCGAGGGCAGCACGATCGACAGCCAGGCAAACTGGATCGGCCGTTTGCCGAAATGGCCGAGATCGGCATAAAGCGCCTCGGCGCCGGTGACCGCCAGGAACACCGCGCCCAGCGTGACGAAGCCGATGACGCCGTGGTGGACCATGAAGGACACGGCGTAGAGCGGGTTCAGCGCATAAAGGACTTGCGGCTGCTGGATGATCGGATGGATCGCCGCCGCCGCAAGCACCGCAAACCAGACGCACATGATCGGGCCGAAGAAGGCGGCGACGCGGGCGGTTCCGCGCGACTGCACCGCGAACAGGCCGACCAGGATCACCACCGTCAGCGGCACGATGTAGGGCTCGAACCTGAGCGTGACGTCCTTCATGCCCTCGATCGCCGACAGCACCGAGAGCGCCGGCGTGATCACGGCATCGCCGTAGAACAGCGCGCCGGAGATGATGCCGAGCAGGACGATGGTCGCCCCGCCAGTGCCGACCGCGCGCTGGGCCAGCGCCATCAGCGCCAGGGTGCCGCCCTCGCCGTTGTTGTCGGCCCGGAGCAGGATCACGACGTATTTGAGCGTCACCACGACGATCAGGGCCCACAGGATCAGGGAGAGCACGCCGAGCACCGCGGCCGGCGTCGGCACCCCCTCTGCGCCCGAGGCGGCCATCACCGCCTCGCGGAACGCGTAGAGCGGGCTGGTGCCGATATCGCCATAGACGACCCCGATGCTGCCGAGCGTCAGTGCACCAAAGCCAGCCGTCGTGTGGGCGTCGCCATGCCCATTGGCCGCCGCCGTTTCCGGGGCGGAAATCGCTACGTCACTTGTCATGGGAGAGCCCAGTGGCCTCTAAAAATGCTTCACTGCACAACGGCGGAAGAGCGCGCGGCTTATAGTCCTGCGCTGCCGGCATAGCCTAGCCCGATTCTGGGCCTTTGCCATGCAATTTCCGCATGGGTGTGCCAGTTGCGTTTTAGATAGTCACCTGGGTTCCGACTTCAACCACGCGCCCCGTGGGGATCTGGAAATAGTCCGTCGCATCGTTGGCGGACCGGCTGAGCGCGATGAACAGATGATCCTGCCAGAGCGGCATGCCCGACTGCGCGGACGCCTTCAGCGACCGGCGTGACACGAAGAACGACGTCGACATGATGTCGAACTGCCAGCCCTGCTTGCGTGCGATCGCGAGCGCCTTGGGCACATTCGGCTGCTCCATGAAGCCGAAGCGCAGACGGACCTTGGAGAACTTGTCGCTGATCTTCTCCATGCGGAATCGTTCCGCGAGATCGACCCGCGGCGTGTGCGCGGTCTCGATGGTCAGGATCACGTTGTGCTCGTGCAGCACCTTGTTGTGCTTGAGGTTGTGCAGCAGCGCGGTCGGCACGAAGGAGGGATCGCTGGTCAGGAATACCGCGGTGCCCTTGACGATATGCGGGGGCCGCTTCTCGAGGCTCCGGATCAGGTCGTCCAGCGGCACCTCGATCCGGCGCGTCTTCTGGATCAGGATTCCGGAGCCCTTCCGCCAGGTCCAGATCGTCCCCGCCATGGCCACGCCGAACAGCAGCGGCACCCAGGCGCCCTCGAGCAACTTGAGCAGATTGGCGCTGAAGAAACTGAGGTCGACGACGACGAAGGGCACGATCACGGCTGCGGCGGTGGCGGCCCGCCAGTTCCACAGCTTCCAGATCACGACGAAGCCCATGATGCCGTCGGCGACCATGGTGGTGGAGACCGCAATGCCGTAAGCCGAGGCCAGGTTGCTGGGGGTGTGAAACAGCAGCACCAGCAGCATCACGCCGATCAACAGCAGGCGGTTCACGCGCGGCAGATAGATCTGGCCGGCGTGGGTCTCGGAGGTGTAACGCACCTCGAAGCGCGGCAAGAGGCCGAGCTGCACCGCCTGATAGACCAGCGAATAGGCACCGGTGATCACCGCCTGGCTCGCGATCACGGTGGCTGCCGTCGCCAGCCCGACCAGCGGCAGCACCAGACTCTCCGGCACCATGCGGTAGAACGAATGCTCGATCGCGCTGGGGTCGGACAGCACCAGCGCGCCCTGCCCGAAATAGTTGATCAGGAGCGCGGGCAGCACGAAGAACATCCAGGCCGACTGGATCGGCCTGCGGCCGAAATGGCCGAGATCGGCGTAGAGCGCCTCGCCCCCCGTCACCGCCAGGAACACGGCACCGAGCGTCACGAGACCGATCGTGCCGTGGGACAGCACGAACTGCACCGCATAGTAGGGATTGATCGCCGCCAGCACCGAGGGATCGTCGGCGATGTGGACGGCCCCCATCGCGGCGATGACGGTGAACCAGACCACCATCACCGGCCCGAAGGCCGAGGCCACCAGCGCCGTGCCCTTGCTCTGGACTGCGAACAGCAGTGCCAGGATGAAGACGGTCAGCGGCACGACATAATGCTCGAACGCGGGGGTTGCGAGCTTCAAGCCTTCCACCGCCGAGAGCACCGAGATCGCCGGCGTGATCATGGAATCGCCGATGAACATCGAGGCGCCGACCACGCCCAGCGCCAGCAGAACCCAGCTTCGCCGCCCGAGCGCGCGCTGGCCGAGCGCCATCAGCGAGAGCGTGCCGCCCTCCCCGTTATTGTCGGCGCGCAGCAGCAGCAGGACGTATTTGGCCGTGACCACGATCAGCAGCGCCCACAGGATCAGCGAGAGCACGCCGAGCACGATGACCCGCGAGACCGGCGCGCCATGGGCCGCGCCCTTGACCGCCTCGTGGAATGCGTAGAGCGGCGAGGTGCCGATATCGCCGAAGACGACGCCGATGCTCCCGAGCGTAAGGGCCCAAAAACTCGATTTGGCCGGCCCGTCCTGGGTCTCGGCCTGTGTGATGCTCGCCGTCATGAAGATGGAAAACGCTTCTTCCCTGGAATTGATCCGGCGCCTTTTGACGCTTCCGGCGCGCCTGTCAATCGGCGCACCACCATAGCAGGCGCAGAGCCGGCCGCTGTGACGCTGCAGCCACGCTCATCGCCAGCGCGACGACATGCCTCAGGTAGAATGGTAGCGCAAGGGGGCTCATGTCCGGAGCATCACCTCGCCGGAAAAGCCGGAGCTCACCGGGGCCGGATCAGGCTCACGGCTTCAGATTCGGCGGCAGCGGCGGATCCTCGCGCATCAGGGTGATGGTCACCCGCCGATTGGCCGCGAGCGAGGGATCGTCCGGAAACAGCGGCTGGGTGTCCGCCTTGCCCGAGACGGCGAAGATGTGCGACGGCGGCAGGCCCTCGCGTTCGAGGATCTGACGCACGGCGTTGGCGCGGTCGGCCGACAGATCGAAGGCGCCGTAGTCGCTGCGGTTCGGCACGAAGCCGGCCGCGGTGTGGCCGGCGATGGAGACGCGCAGCGGCGTGGCCTTGAGCGGGATCGCGAGCTTCTCGACCAGGCGGCGGGTGCGGTCATAGGGCACCTTGGAGCCATCGGCGAACATCGAGCGGCCGTCCTGGTCGACGATCTCCAGGTTGAGCCCCTGCTTGGTCTCCTCGAACATGATGTGCTTGGACATCTCGGTGAGCTCCGGCATGTCCTGCAACGCCTGGCGCAGCGAGGCTGCGGCGAGCGCGAAATTGCGATCGACCTTGATCTTCGCGCCCGACGTCTTGTCGCGGTCTTCCTGGTCCGGGGTCGGCGTGTTGGAGGCGTCTTCGGGCTGGATATGGTCGACGTTCTTCAGCCGCGGGCGGGTCGGCAGACCGTCGGATTCCACGATGCCGGCATAGCGCGCTTCGCTCTGCACGCCGAAGGCGTCGCGCATCGAGCCGGCGACGATCTTCAGCTTGTTGGCGTCCTGGGTCGAGAACGCCACGAGCATGACGAAAAAGCTCATCATCAGGCCCATGAGGTCGGCGAAGGTCACGAACCAGCCGTGACCGCCACCGTGCGCATCGCCGCGTTTCTTCTTGGCCATGTCTGATGATCCCGGCGGGCGGGCTTACGCCGGCACCGGCTCGCCCTCGGCGTGACGATGCTTCTCCGGCAGGTAGGCCAGCAGCATTTCGCGCACGAGCGTCGGGCTCTTGGAGTCGCGGATCATCAGGATGCCGTCGATGATCAGGGTGCGGTTGGTCTCCTCGTCGAGCAGCTTGCCGTGCAGCTTGTCGGCGATCGGCAGACAGAACAGGTTCGCGACCAGCGCGCCGTAGAGCGTGGCGAGCAGCGCGGTCGCCATGAACGGGCCGAGCTTGGAGGGGTCGGTCATGTTGGCGAACATCTGCACCATGCCGATCAGGGTGCCGATCATGCCGAACGCCGGGGCGCAGTCGCCGATGGCGCGGTAGATCTTGCTGCCCTCGTCGAGATGCATCAGGAAGTTGTCGCGATCGCGCTCGAGATTGTCGCGGATGAAGTCGAGGTCGTAACCGTCGGCGACGTAGCGGATGCCCTTGGCGAGGAACGGCTCGTCGGTCTCGACCTTTTCGAGGCCGACCGGGCCCTGCTTGCGGGCGATCTCGGCGATGCGCGCGAGCTCGTCGACGAGGTCGTGCGCCGACAGCCGGCTCATGGTGAAGGCGAACTTGGCGCCGAGCGGAAGGCCGTGCAGCAGCGCCGAGAGCGGAAAGCGGATCATGGTGGCGGAGATCGAGCCGCCGAAGATGATGATCATCGCATGTTCGGAGATGAACATGTGAAGGTCGCCGCCCATGAAGATCATCGCCGTGATGACGATGATGCCGGCCGTGAGCCCAACGCCCGTCATGATATCCATGGGATACTCCAACGCGTACGCAGCAACGGCCGTCCTGGCCGCTGGCGCGGCCCAACCCCGAACCGCATCGGAAACCCTAGAGCGCCGCCCTTAAAGCCGCGTAAAGGTTAAGTTGAGCCGGCCCACAAGACCGGCGCGGCGTGCCCGGAGGATGCCGGCTTTGCCGACGGCCGACTGGAATTTCAACGCTTTGCTAACCATGATTGGGGGCACCGGACGATGACGCCTGATAGAATGACGCCGAGGTGGTCTCCATGATTTTCTGGTCAGCGAGCGCGATTGGATTGGCCGTCGCTTATCTCTTCGGCTCTGTGCCAACAGGCTATCTGGCCGGGAAGCTGCTCCGCGGCATCGATATCCGTGAGCACGGCTCGCGATCCACCGGCGCGACGAACGTGTTGCGCACTCTGGGAAAATGGCCCGCGCTGGTGGTGCTTCTGATCGATGTGATGAAGGGTGCTGCGGCAATCGTGTTCGCGCGCTGGTTCTTTGGTTGGGTCTTCACATTGCCATCGGGCGCGCCGCCGGCCGCGCTCGATCCACAAAGCTGGATCGACTGGGCCGTGTGCCTTTCCGGACTTGCCGCATTGCTCGGGCACGCCGTCTCGATCTGGCTGAACTTCACGGGCGGCAAGTCTGCGGCGGCCGGGCTCGGTGTTCTACTGGCGATGTCGTGGCCGGTCGGCCTCGGCGCCGCACTCGCTTTTGCCATTGCACTCGCCATTTCTCGCATTGTTTCGCTGGGCTCGATCCTGGCCGCACTGACGGCGATTGCCCTCGTCTGCATCCTCGAGCAACCATTGCCTTATCGGTTGCTGGTGATTGCCGGCGGCATCTACGTGATCGTGCGTCATCGTGCCAACATTCAGCGGCTGCTGGCGGGAACGGAACCGAGGTTCGGACAATTCAGCCCAGAACCGGCGACGGAAGCGTAAGCGCCACTCGTTGATTGTTGGAGCAGAGCTTTCGAAGCTGACGAGTCTCGAGGCCACAAGCCAGCAAGCGACTGCGGCCCTGCGCCACGGGCGAAACGATGGACGAGCTGCTATCCTGTCGCCCATGCGGCTTGCCCATGACGGGAGCCATCCCAATGCTGACGCTATTCAGTCTTCTCACCGCGTTGCCGGCGGTGCTGGCGCTCCATCTGCTCGAGCCGCAGCTCGTCCTGCCGGCGTTCAGCGCCCTGCTCTTCGTCGAGGCCGCTTTCGCCGCGATCGCAGCGCGGTTGATCCACAGCGCCGACCGCCCTGATGACATTACCCTGTGGGATCTTGCCGGCGGCTTCACCCTGATCGGATGCGCCGCCGCGATGTTCGGAGAACCGGATCAGGCTGCCCTGTTCCTGACCGAACAAGGCAGCTCGCAACCGGCGTCATCGCCGTAAGCGTCAGTGGATCTCCGCCGAGCGCTTCAGCGCGGCCTTCAGCTTCTCCAGCGAGAAGTCGGGACTGCGGGCGATCTCGAGGATCGGCGTCTCGCGGCGGCCGCAGAGTTCGGCGGCCTCGGGCAGCTTGGCCGCGATGTCGTGCGGGATCACGATGGCGCCGTGCTGGTCGGCGTGAATCAGGTCGTCCGACCTCACGGTCATGCCGGCGACGCGCACCTCGCCGCCGAAGCTCTCCGCATGCACCCAGGCATGCGAGGGACCGATCGAGCCGGCCAGCGCCTGGAAGCCCGGCGCCCATTGCGGGATGTCGCGGATCGAGCCGTCGGTGATGACACCGAGGCAGCCGAGCGCCTTGTGGACGTTGCTCTGCACCTCACCCCAGAACGCACCGTAGCCGACGTCGGGACCGTCGATGTCCTGGATCACCGAGATGCGCGGACCGTGGCCGGTGCCGACATATTCGTAATACTCGATGCGGCGCTTCGACTGCTCCTCCGCCGGCAGCGAGGACTTAAGCACGGAGCGGATCGCAACCGTGCGGGCATAGCCGACCATCGGCGGCAAATCGGGGAACGGGCAGACCAGCTGCTTGGTGGTGTAGCCGATCAGCCGGCGCTCGGGCGCCACGATCTCCATGGCATTGCAGATCGTCGGCGTGTCATAGCGGCCCAGCGCTTCGAGGACGGAAGCGGGCAGCGGCCCGGTCGCGGAATTGGTCACGGCGTTCTCTCCCAGATTGGCGGCGGTTGATTGTGCGATGCCGCCGGCATCAGGGCGATATAGCCGAGATCGGGTCTCGACCCAACTCAGCACGCCATCATGGCAGATATCCGCGTGTCGCCGTTCAGTGCAACCGTCCGGGCCGGTCGTCGTCGTGCGGCGGCTCCGACAAATTCGCCAGCGTCGGCGCCGAGGGTGGCGAGGAGACCTCGCCTCCCGATGGCGCAGCGGCCTCCATCGCGCGTGCCTGATCGCGATAGGATTTGTAGCCGAGCGGCAAAGCCAGAAGATACAGCACCGTGCCGATCGACAGCACGTGCCAGGGATAGGCGATCAACAGCGCGATGAAGACGATCACGGCAACGAAGGCCGGCAGCACCAGCTCGGGTGCCACGCGCATGCGCTTGGTCTTGCCGGAGAACACCGGCAGCCGCGATACCATCAGGAAGGCGATCAGCAGCGTATAGGCCGCCGTCACCGCCGCAGGCGCGCGGCCGAGATCGAGGAAGGCGACATAGATCGGCAGCAGCACGGTGATCGCGCCGGCCGGCGCTGGCACGCCGGTGAAGAAATTGGCGGCGAAGGCCGGCTTGTTCGGATCGTCCATGGTGGCATTGAAGCGGGCCAGGCGCAGACCGCCGGAAATCGCGAACACCATCGCGGCGATCCAGCCGGCATTGCCGAGCTCGTGAAGCTGCCAGAAATACAGCATCAACCCGGGCGCCACGCCGAAATTGACGAAATCGGCGAGACTGTCGAGCTCAGCGCCGAACTTGGACTGGCCCTTGATCATGCGCGCGATACGGCCATCGATGCCGTCGAGCGCGGCCGCAAACACGATGGCGTAGACCGCGAGCGACATCCGCCCCTCGATCGACAGCCGGATCGAGGTCAGGCCGGCGCAGATCGCCAGCAGCGTAATGACGTTGGGCACCAGCATCCGCACCGGAATCGGGCGGAACCGCCGGCGGCGCGTATCGGGGTATTTGAAGTCATAGGGCGTCATGGCTGGTCCTCACCTCAAGGCGAGATATAGCAAGCCGCCTTCCCCTCCGCCATTGCGGCGGAAGGCCCCCTTGGCGCGACTATTGGTTAATTAGCGCGGAAGGCGCGGCTGGGGTCGTCCCCGGCAAGATCGGCCAGGATCGTCTCGCCGGCGATGGCGGTCTGCCCTTCCGAGACCAGCGCCTTGGTGCCCACAGGCAGATAGACGTCGAGCCGCGAGCCAAAGCGGATCAGACCGAAACGCTCGCCGGCGCCGATCGCCTGCCCCTCCCTGACGAAACAGACGATGCGCTTGGCGACGAGACCTGCGATCTGAACCACGCCGATGCGAGCGGTCGGCGTCGAAATGACCAGCGAGTTGCGCTCGTTGTCTTCGCTGGCCTTGTCGAGTTCGGCATTGATGAAGAGGCCGGGACGGTAGGCGATGCGATCAACCCTGCCTGCGACGGGCGCGCGGTTCACGTGGCAATTGAACACGCTCATGAACACCGAGATGCGCGGCAATGGCCGGTCCCCGAGCCCGAGCTCGGCCGGCGGCAGCGCCATGGTGATCATCGAGACCCGGCCATCGGCCGGCGATACCACCAGCCCCTCGCGCACCGGCGTCACGCGCACGGGATCGCGGAAGAACAGCGCGCACCACACGGTCAGGATCGTGCCGATCCAGCCCAGAGGCGACCACAGCCAGAACAGGATCAGGCTTGCCAGCGCAAAGGCGCCGATGAAGGGATAGCCCTCCTTGTGGATCGGCGGGATCTGACGCTGGATCGAATCGAGAATGGACATCGCTATCTGCCGCTGATGGGGTTGACGGCGCGCGGGTCGCCCCGTGCGGTGGGGATGTTTAGGCCAGAGTTGGGACCGGAGACAAGGTCACACCGCCGCAGGCGCCGTCAGGGCGTCATCGACCGGAGGCGGCTCCCGGTTGGGCGCCTCGCTGGTGTCGGCCATCTTGGCCAGTTTCTCGCGCGCCTCCTCGGCCTCGCGCTGCCTGTTCCACATGCTGGCATAGAGACCGCCATGTGCGAGGAGTTTGGCGTGGGTCCCCCGCTCGGCGATCCGGCCCTGGTCCAGCACGATGATCTCGTCGGCCCCGACGATGGTCGACAGCCGGTGCGCGATCACCAGCGAGGTGCGGTTCTTGGCGACGCGATCGAGCGCGCCCTGGATCTCGTGCTCGGTATGGGTGTCGAGCGCCGAGGTCGCCTCGTCCAGCACCAGAATCGGCGGCGCCTTCAGCACGGTGCGCGCGATCGCGACGCGCTGCTTCTCGCCGCCCGACAATTTCAGCCCGCGCTCGCCGACCTGGGTCTCGTAGCCCTTCGGCGCCATACGGATGAAATGGTCGATCTGCGCGAGGCTCGCCGCCTCCTCGACTTCGGCATCGCTGGCGTCCCAACGGCCGTAACGGATGTTGTAGCGGATGGTGTCGTTGAACAGCACCGTGTCCTGCGGGACCATGCCGATGGACGCGCGCAGCGAATCCTGCGTCACCGCACGGATGTCCTGGCCGTCGATCAGGATCTTGCCGCCGGAGACGTCATAGAGACGGAACAGAAGGCGCGAGATGGTCGACTTGCCTGCGCCCGACGGGCCGACGATGGCGACCGTCTTGCCGGCCGGCACTTCGAAGCTGATGCCCTTGAGGATCGGGCGCGTCGGCTCATAGGCAAAGCGCACGTCCTCGAAACGCACCGTGCCGGCGGAGACGGCCAGCGGCTTGGCATCGGGCATGTCCTTGATCTCGGCCTCGCGGCCCAGCACGTTGAACATCTTCTCGATGTCGATGATCGCCTGCTTGATCTCGCGATAGACCATGCCCATGAAGTTCAAGGGCTGGTAGAGCTGGATCATCATGGCGTTGACCAGCACGAAATCACCGACCGTGTTGGTGCCGTTGCGCACGCCGATCGCGCACATCAGCATGGTCGCGGTCAGGCCCAGCGTGAAGATCACGGCCTGGCCGGTGTTGAGCACGGCGAGCGAGGTGTAGGCCTGGATGCTCGACTCCTCGTAGCGTGCCACCGAGCGGTCGTAGCGCTGCGCCTCGCGCGCCTCGGCGCTGAAATACTTCACGGTCTCGTAGTTGAGCAGCGAGTCGATCGCCTTGGTGTTCGCCTCGGTGTCGGAATCGTTCATCCTGCGGCGGATGCCGATCCGCCACTCGGTCGCGACGTAGGTGTAGTACATATAGACCGTGACCGTGATCAGGGTCGCGACCACGTAGCGCCAGTCGAACTGCCAGAGCAGCACGGCCATCAGCAGCGAGACCTCGACGATGGTCGGGATCAGCTGCAGGATCACCATGCGTACGATGACCTCGATGCCCTCGCGGCCACGCTCGAGCACGCGCGTCAGGCCGCCGGTCTTGCGCTCGAGATGAAAACGCAGCGAGAGCTCGTGCATGTGGATGAAGGTGATGGTGGCAAGCTTGCGCACGGCATGCATGGCGACGCGTGCGAAGATACCGTCGCGCCATTGCGTCAGCACCGCCATCAGGATGCGCATCACGCCGTAGCTCGCGGTCAGCAACAGCGGCGAGGCGATCACCCAGAGATGCCAATTGTCGGCCTGCACCGGCGCCGTGTTGGCGCCGGTCAGCGCGTCCGTCGCCCATTTGAAGCTGAACGGCACCGTCAGCGTGATCAGCTTGGCGGCGAGCAGCAGCACCATGGACCAGACCACCCGCATCTTCAGGTCGAAGCGGTCGCCCGGCCAGATATAGGGCCATAGATGCGCCAGCGTGCCCATCAACGTGGCCCGCTCGAGCGGCCCGCCTGAGGGATCAGGCACGTCGGGAACGTGGGACGAATGAGGTGGGCTCATCAATAAACCTGGAAGGCCCGCCGGGCGCGGGCGCGCTGCGATGACTGCTTTCGCCCGTCCATATAGAAGCTTCCGGAAGCGAGCGCACCCCGCCAGATGGCGAATCTTCGATTGTTTGCCGCCATTTACCGGTAGATTTCCGGGAGCATCGAATCACCGATTGGGCTTGACGCCTCTTCGCTGCAATGCATCATGGCACCAATGAGCACAATCAAAACCGTCTGCGTCTATTGCGGCTCCGGCCCCGGAACCAACCCCAACTTCATCGAAGCGGCGAAGGCGCTTGGCAAATCGCTGGCGGACAACAAGATCCGCCTCGTCTATGGCGGCGGCTCGCTCGGCTTGATGGGGGCGGTCGCAACCTCGGTGCTTGATCACGGCGGCACCGTCACCGGCATCATCCCTGACTTCCTCCGCATGCGCGAGAACGCGCTCACGCGCGTGCAGGAGATGGTCGTCACGCCCGACATGCACGAGCGCAAGCGGCTGATGTTCGAGCGCTCCGACGCGTTCGTCGCCCTGCCCGGCGGGCTCGGCACGCTCGAGGAACTGGTCGAGCAACTGACCTGGCAGCAACTCGGCCGTCACGCCAAGCCGGTGCTGCTGGCCAACATCGACAATTTCTGGGAGCCGCTGTTCTCTCTGGTGTCCCACATGCGCCAGACCCAGTTCATCCGCGCCGGCCTCTCCGTCGATATCCTGAAGGCTGACAAGGTCGAGGAGATCGTCCCGCGGCTGCGCGCCGCGGCTGCGCAGATTCCCGACAGCCAGCGCGATCTTGCGCCGGAAGTGGCGCGCAAGCTTTAGAGGATTGCGCCCTATCGATCCGGATCGGGCTGAACGATGTCCGCGACGCGGCTCGCGCCGACGTCGCGGTCCATCACGCGCGAGGTCCGGGCTTCGGCTCGTCAGGCCGCCTTGGCGGCAATACCGGCCTTCGCCTGCTCGACCTGCCGGGCAAGGTCGACAGGATCGCCCGTCGTGGCTTCGACGCCGATCTGCTGAATCTCGCCGACGCCCAGGAAGCCCAGCACGAACTTCAGATAGTTGAAGCAAAAGTCTGCCCCGCCCAGCGGTCCGCCCGCGAGATAGCCGCCGGCGCCGTAAGCGCTGGCCACGGTGGCGCGCCGCGCCGTCAGCAGTCCCTTGAAGCTGGTGCCGTCATAGGAGAACGTCTGGTTGATGCGGACGACCTGGTCGATCCAGGCCTTGAGGGCGGCCGGAATGGTGAAATTGTACATTGGCGCGGTGATGAGGATTTCGTCGGCCGATTTGAGCTCGGCGATCAGCCTGTCCGACAGCGCAGTCGCCGCGCGCAGCTCGGTCGTCATATCATGGTCGGCGGTGTAGAAGCCCGCGATCGTCGCCTGCGTGATCTGCGCGACCGGATCCGTGGCGAGATCGCGCCGCGTCACCACGAACTCCCGTCCGCGTGCGCGCCATGCCGCCTCGAACCCGTCGCCAAGATCGCGGGAGACGGAGCCCTGAAGACGGGCGCTGGAATCGATACGAAGCAGAACGGGCATTGGGCTCTCCGGGATGTCGAAATGATGCCCGGACGCTATCCGCCGCGGCGCGCGGCAAAAACGGCTGGCGCTGCACCACACTCGTGCTTATTTTGCACGAATGGATATCGATTCAATTCGATTGGTGATCGAGGTCGCGCGCCAGGCTAGCTTTGCCGGGGCGGCCCGGCAACGCGACGTCGACCCTTCGTCGGTCTCGCGGATGATCGCCCAGGTCGAGGAAGAGCTCGGGTTTCGCATCTTCCAGCGCACCACGCGCAGCATGTCGCTGACCGAGGCTGGCGAACGCTATTTGCGCAGGGCTGAACTCGTTCTGCAGGAGCTCGATGCCGCCGCCGAGGAGGCGACCGCCCTGAGCACGATTCCCCGCGGACGCTTGCGCGCGACGGCCTCGGTCGCCTTCGGCAATCGCTGCCTGGTGCCGCTGCTGCCGGAATTCAGGACGGAGTTTCCCCAGCTCCAGCTCGAGCTCATCCTGACGGACAGCAATCTCGATCTGGTCAGCGAAGGTATCGACCTCGCGATCCGGCTCGGCCCCGGATTCAGCGGCGACCTCGTCGGCGCCAAGTTGTTCGATACGCGTTACCGGGTCTGCGCCAGCCCGGCCTGGCTGCGCGGGAGAGCCCGGCCGAAACGGCCCGTCGATCTCTCGGCGACGCCCTGCCTTCTCTTCACTTTCCCCGACTTCCGGTCCCGCTGGCTGTTCCGCGACCGGCGCGGCGACATCACCGAGGTCGCCGTCCATGGCGACCTCCTGCTCTCGAATGCACTCGGCTTGCGCGATTGCGCACGCGCAGGCCTCGGTCCGGCGCTCCTGCCGGACTGGCTGATCAACGACGATCTCGCCGACAAACGGCTGGTCGATCTGTTTCCCGACTGGCAGGTGACAGCGACGACGTTCGATACCGCAGCCTACGTGCTCTACCCGAACCGGGCGTTCCTGCCTGTCAAGGTCCGGCGGACGATCGACTTCCTGCGCCGGCATCTGGCCAGGCAGGCGAAGCGCCCGCGGCGGTGAAGTCCGCTAAGCGCTGGGAAACGTCACCGCCTCGATGCGGTTGCCGTCGGGATCGGTCACGAAAGCCGCATAGTAGCGCACGCGGTCATGCGGCCGGATGCCGGGCGCGCCGTCGGAGGCGCCGCCCGTCGCGAGAGCCGCGGCATGAAATGCATCGACCTCGCCCGTCGTCTTCGCCCGCAGGCAGATGTGCACGCCGCTCTCCGGGGCTACACGCGGCATGCTCTCGCGCAGATTGATCCAGAACTCGGGATAGGCCTTGCCGAAGCCCACCGTCCGTGGCCGCGTCACGAGGCGCGTGAGGCCGAGCGCTGCAAGCGTGGCCTCGTAGAATTTCGCGGAGCGATCGAGATCGCTGACGCCGACGGAGATGTGATCGATCATGCCCTTGCCCTCTCCTCCTCGTCATTTCGAGCGCAGCGAAGCAATCCAGAAATGCATCCGCGGAGACAGTCTGGATTGCTTCGCTGCGCTCGCAATGACGGTGTTTGTGGCACCGCCGTCGCCCAAATCCTCCTACGCCGGCGCGCCCGACTTCACGAGCTTGTAGATTACCGAATCCATCAGTGCCTGGAACGAGGCGTCGATGATGTTCGGGGACACGCCGACCGTGGTCCAGCTGTCGCCGTTCTCGTCCTCGCTCTCGATCAGCACGCGCGTGACCGCGCCGGTGCCGCCGTTGAGGATACGCACCCGGTAGTCGATCAGCTTCAAGCCCTCGATGTATTTCTGGTATTTGCCGAGGTCCTTGCGCATGGCGACGTCGAGTGCGTTGACGGGGCCGTTGCCCTCGGCGGCCGAAATCAAATGCTCGCCGGCGACGTCGACCTTCACCACCGCGAGCGCCACGGTGACGCGCTCGCCGAGCGCATTGTAGCGCTGCTCGACATTGACATCGAACTGCTCGACCTCGAAATAATGCGGCACCTTGCCGAGCGTGCGGCGCGCCAGCAGCTCGAACGAGGCGTTGGCGGACTCATAGGCGTAGCCGGCCGCCTCGCGCTCCTTCAGCTCCTCGACGAGACGCGTCAGCTTCGGGTCGCTCTTCTCGTAAGGGATGCCGGCACGATCGAGCTCGGCGATGACGTTGGAGCGGCCGGCCTGGTCGGAGACCAGCACCTTGCGGTGATTGCCGACCAGATCCGGCAGCACGTGCTCGTAGGTCTGCGGGTCCTTCAACACTGCGGACGCATGAATGCCGGTCTTGGTGACGAAGGCGCTCTCGCCGACATAGGCCGCATGCCGGTTCGGCGCGCGATTGAGCATGTCGTCGAGCGTGCGCGAAACTTTGACCAGCGTTGCCAGCTTTTCCGGCGTGACGCCGATCTCGAAAGCGTCGGCAAAGCCCTTCTTCAGTTTCAGCGTCGGGATCAGCGAGCACAGATTGGCATTGCCGCAGCGCTCGCCAAGGCCGTTCAGCGTGCCCTGGATCTGCCGCGCGCCCGCGCGCACCGCGGCGAGTGAATTGGCCACCGCCTGCTCGGTGTCGTTATGGGCGTGGATGCCGATATGATCGCCGGGGATGTGCTTCGTCACCTCGGTGACGATGGCCTCGACCTCATCAGGCATGGTGCCGCCATTGGTGTCGCAGAGCACCACCCACCGCGCACCGGCCTCGTAAGCAGCCTTGGCGCAGGCAAGCGCGAAGCTGGCATCCTCCTTGTAGCCGTCGAAGAAATGCTCGCAGTCGAGCATGACCTCGCGGCCGGCAGCCTTCGCGGCCGCGACGCTGTCGCGGATCGAGGCGAGGTTCTCCTCCTTGGTGGTCTCCAGCGCGACGCGCACCTGATAGGCCGAGGACTTCGCCACGAAGCAGATCGCATCCGCCTTCGCTTCCAAAAGCCCGGCCACGCCGGGATCGTTCGAGACCGAGCGCCCGGCCCGGCGTGTCATGCCGAAGGCCGTGAAGCGCGCGTGCTTGAATGTCGGCTTGGTGCCGAAGAATTCGGTGTCGGCCGGATTGGCGCCGGGATAGCCGCCCTCGACGTAGTCGATGCCGAGATCGTCGAGCATCGCGGCGATGACCTGCTTGTCGGCAAGCGTGAAATCGACGCCGTTGGTCTGCGCGCCGTCGCGCAGCGTGGTGTCGAACAGATAAAGGCGCTCTTTCTTGACCGAATTCATCGCGAGCGTCCGTTCTTGTTACCTCCCCCCTTGTGGGGGAGGTCGATGATGCGCAGCATCGTCGGGAGGGGGGTGCCACACGGGTGGTCCGAGTGCGGGGCTACCCCCCTCCCCAACCCTCCCCCACAAGGGGCGAGGGAGCGGAGAGAGGATCGCGTGCGGCCAAGGCGCTCCTTGCTCATTGCCCCGCTCCGAGCGTCTTCTTCATGGTGGTGTTGGCGAGCCACTCGTCGTTGATGGTGACGCTGTTGCGTTGCTGGGCGGTGTAGCCGCGCTTGGTGAAAAAGCCCTGCGCGGTGTCGCTGGCATCGACCGAGAGGCTGGACGCGCCGCGGCCGCCGGCAAGCTTCTCCAGCGCGTCGACCAGCATGGTGGCGATGCCCTGCCCGCTCACGGCCGGATGGACATAGAGCATGCGGATGTGATCGGTGCCGCGCAACGAGGCGAAGCCGACGGGCGAGCCTTCGATCGTCGCGATCAGCGTCAGGTCGGAGGCGAGCCGCTTGCCGAACTCCTCGTCCTCGGCCGCCTCCATCCAGGCCTGCTGTTGCGCCTCGCTGTAATCGTCACCGGTCAGCTCCTCGATGCTGGCCGTGAAGATCGCGGCGAGCACCGGCACGTCATCGGGCAGGAACGGCCGCAGGCCGGCCTTTGGCAAAGTCTGTCCCATCGTCTTCACCACATCCCGTAGAGTTTCAGCACGATCGCCACGGCGGCTCCAAGCAGCAGGACCTTCAGGGCGATGTAATAGAGCCAGTGACGCGGGAAAGGCGTGTCGGGCCGCTTCATCGCGCAATCTCCCACGTCGTTCCGTCCTTGGAATCCTTGATCGCAACGCCCATTGCCGCAAGCAGATCACGGATGCGATCGGACTCCTTGAAGTCCTTGCGGCCACGAGCCGCCGTGCGCTCGGCGATGAGGCGCTCGACCTCGTTGGCATCGACGCCGCTCGCCTGCTGCTTGCGGCCTTCCCACTGCGCGGCGCTCTCGGACAGGAAGCCCAGCAGCTGCAACGAGCCCGCCAGCGCACTCACGTCGCCGCCGCGCAGGCCATGCAGCGCCGCGATCGCCAGCGGCGTGTTGAGGTCGTCGAGCAGCGGCTCGACCACGGATGCGGCCGGCTTACCGGGCTCGGCATCCGCAGCAACGCGATACCAGTCGTCGAGCGTCTTGGCGCTCTCCTCCAGCGACTTCATGGTCCAGTCGATCGGCGAGCGGTAGTGCGTCTTCAGCATGTTCAGGCGCAGCACCTCGCCCGGCCAATCCCTGAGCAGTTCGTGAATGGTGATGAAGTTGCCGAGGCTCTTCGACATCTTCTCACTCTCGACCTGCAGGAAGCCGTTGTGCATCCAGTAGTTCGCCATGCGCTGCTGATGGAAGGCGCAGCAGGTCTGCGCGACTTCGTTCTCGTGATGCGGAAACACGAGATCGATGCCGCCACCGTGGATGTCGAAATGCTCGCCGAGATGCTTCCAGGCCATCGCCGAGCACTCGATGTGCCAGCCGGGACGGCCCTCGGCCTTGATGCCTGATGGCGACGGCCATGACGGCTCGCCGGGCTTCGACGGTTTCCACAGCACGAAATCGGTGTTGCCCTTCTTGTAGGGCGCGACATCGACGCGCGCGCCGGCCACCATCTCGTCCAGCGAGCGGTTGGACAGCGCGCCATAGCGCGGCAGTCCATCGTTGGCCGCGTTCATCGCCTGCGGCGAGAACAGCACGTGATCCTCGGCGACATAGGCAAAGCCGCCCTTGACCAGCCGCTCGATGATCTCGCGCATCTCCGCGATATGCTCGGTCGCGCGTGGTTCGACGCTCGGCCGCAGGGCGCGGAGCGCATCGACGTCGGCGTGAAACTGCTTGCCGGTCTGCTCGGTGACTTTCCGGATCGCTTCGTTCAGCGGCAGCCCGGGAAAATCGCGCGCGGCGCGGTCGTTGATCTTGTCGTCGACGTCGGTGATGTTGCGGACATATTTGACGTGCGCCTCGCCATAGAGATGACGCAGCAAGCGAAACAGCACGTCGAACACGATCACCGGCCGCGCATTGCCGATATGGGCGAAGTCATAGACGGTCGGTCCGCAGACATACATGCGGACATTGTTCGGATCGAGCGGCACAAAGGTGCGCTTTTCCCGGCTCAGCGTATCGTAGAGGCGCAATTCCATGACAAACCCATCCCTTGCGGCCGGGCGTCCGAGGCTCTCAATGTTTGAGAAAAGACGGCTCCAGCCAGCGAATCGCTAGCTCGTAATCTCGCGGCAAATGGCGCAAATGGCGAGGAGACCGTTCATGCGGAACATATGGGCTATAAGGCGCCCCTCCGTCAAGGGAGCCGCGAAAACAACGCGTTATGCCCGGTCAAAGCGCGCGGCCGGCCATGCCGGTTCATGATCCCCTAACCATTTGAGCCCATTCTGGAACCGGCAGTTCCCCTTTTTTGCCCCTGGTGCTTTTCATGCGATTCTTGCCCGCGCTCATTTCCAGCGCCCTCATCCTTGCAGCCTCCAGCGCCTTCGCCGAGAGCCGCGTCTTCATCATCGCCAATCAGGCGGTCGACCATTGCCTGGCCAAGGGTGACAAATGCGGCGCCTCCGCGGCACGCACCTATTGCCAGTCACGCGAATTTGCCCAGGCTTCGGCCTATCGTCGGGTCGATCCCGACGAAATTACCGGCTCCGTCCCCAAATCCGGCACAAATTGCTCCCATGGCCATTGCGACGAATATGTCGCAATCACCTGCCAGCGCTGAATTTGCTCGGAGCTGGCGCAGCTTAGGCCGGTCCTTTGGCCCCGGAAACGACGTGACGATGCCGCGGGAAGCGGCTATTGGAGGGCGCGCTTCGGCCCTGCAAAGTCACGTCGAAAGTCACATGGGGCCGTGACCTCGCTAGAATGGCGGATATGCCTGAATTCCCCTTCCTCTCCCGTGCTCGCTTTCTCCTTGCCTGCACCGTGCTCTTGAGCACGGCCGTGCTCGCCACCGGCGCCTTCGCCCAGGCCGGCCCGCCCGGACCGCCGCCGCAGCCTGGCCAGAACGGCCTCGGGCCGAACCCGATGTGCGTCCGGCTGGAGGGCCAGCTTGTCGCGCTGGATCGTGGTGGCGGCGGTGGCGACCCCGCGCGTGAGGAGCAGATCCGCCGTTACCAGGATTCCCAGGCCAAGCAGCAGGCCGAGCTCGATCGCGTCACCATGCAGGCCAAGCGCATGGGCTGCGACTCCTCCGGCTTCTTCTCGCTGTTCAACGGCCAGTCAGCCCAGTGCGGCCCGGTCAACACCCAGATCCAGCAGATGCGCGCCAATCTGGATCAGATCACCGGCAATCTCGAGCGCCTGCGCGGCGGTGCCGGCGGCGGCTACAGCCCGGAGCGCGACAACCAGCGCCGCTCGGTGCTGGCGGCGCTGGCACAGAACAATTGCGGCCCGCAATATGCCGCTGCGGCCCAGCAGCAAGGCGGCGGCAATTTCCTGAGCAATCTGTTCGGCGGCAACAATGCCGGCAATCCGCAAGGCGCGCCGCCCTCCGATCTCGGACCGCAGTCCGGTACCTACCGCACCGTGTGCGTGCGCACCTGCGACGGCGCTTATTTCCCGATCTCGTTCGCCACGGTGCCGGCGCGCTTCCCCGACGACGAGAAGACCTGCAAGGCGCTCTGCCCGGCCGCGGAGGCCGTGCTCTACACCCATCGCAATCCCGGCGAAGACATGAACTCGGCGGTCTCCATCAGCGGCCAGCCCTACACGGCGCTGCCCACCGCTTTCAAATTCCGCAGCGAGTTCAACCCGTCCTGCTCCTGCAAGGCCGCAGGACAGACCTGGGCGGACGCGCTGAAATCCGCCGACGACAAGGCGACCGCCGAGCAGCAGGGCGACATCATCGTCACCGAGGAGAGCGCCAAGAAAATGCAGCAGCAGCGGCTCAACAAGGGCACGCCTGCGAACGCCAAGAAAGGCGCGGCACCCGCGCCGACCACGGCGACGGCACCGGCGGCGACGCCGCCCGCAGACACGGGTACCGCTGCGAACTCCGAGAACAAGCCGATCCGCTCGGTCGGCCCGACCTTCCTGCCGCAGCAGCAGAAATAGGAGATCTTCCTTCTCCCCTTGCGGGAGAAGGTGGCGCGAAGCGCCGGATGAGGGGTTCTATCCGTGCGCACATGTGTGAATGCGGAGACAACCCCTCACGCGAGTGAGCTTGTTGCAGCTGCGGAGCTGCCCTCTCCCACAAGGGGCGAGGGCACAACAACGCTCATCTCGCTTGCGGCCACGGAAGTGAAGTCGCTCACCCCTCGAACGCGTCGATCGAGGCCTTGCTGCCGCGCGACACCAGCGTGTCATCCGGTGCGGGCAGCTTCTCGCCCTTGTCGCGAAAGCGGTTGGTGATGGGGTAGCGACGGTCGCGGCCGAAATTCCTGGCCGTCACCTTCACGCCGGGCGCGGCCTGCCGGCGCTTGTATTCGGCGACGTTGAGCAGATGGTCGATGCGGCTGACGATCTCGCGATCGAAGCCGGCCGCGATGATCTGACCGAGCGGCTCCTCGCGTTCGATCAGCCGTTCCAGGATTCCGTCGAGCACCTCGTAAGGCGGCAATGAATCCTCATCGCGTTGGTTCTCGCGCAGCTCCGCGGTCGGCGGCCGCGTGATGATGTCGGGCGGGATCACCTCGCCGGCGGGTCCGAGCGCCCCGTCCGGCTTCCAGCCGTTGCGCAAGCGCGCCATCCGGAACACCTGCGTCTTGTAGATGTCCTTGATCGGATTGAAGCCGCCGTTCATGTCGCCATAGAGCGTGGCGTATCCGACTGACATTTCCGACTTGTTGCCCGTCGTCATCACCATCAGGCCGGTCTTGTTGGAGATCGCCATCAAGAGCGTGCCGCGGGTGCGGGCCTGAAGATTCTCTTCGGTGATATCGGGCGGCAGATTCTTGAAAAGGCCCGAGAGGATGGTCTCGAAGCCGGTCACGGCTTCGGCGATCGGCAGCACCTCGTAGCGGATGCCGAGATGGCCGGCGAGCTCGCCGGCGTCGGCGATCGAATGCGCGGCCGTATAGCGATATGGCAGCATGACGCCATGCACCTGGTCGGCGCCGAGCGCATCGACCGCGATCGCCGCGCACAGCGCGGAATCGATGCCGCCGGAGATGCCGAGCAGCACGCCGGGAAAGCCGTTCTTGGCAACATAGTCGCGCAGACCCAGCACGCAGGCGGCGTAATCGGCCTTGTCGCCCTCGATAAGCTCGGCGATCGGTCCCGTACAGCGCCAGTCGTCGCCGTTGCGGGTGAAGCGCAGCGTGACGACGCTGTCCTCGAACGCCGGTAGTTGCGCGGCGAGCGAGAGATCGCCGTTGAGCGCGAAGGAAGCGCCGTCGAACACCAGCTCGTCCTGGCCGCAAACCTGGTTGAGATAGACCAGCGGCAGCCCGCTCTCGGTCACGCGCGCGACAGCGACCGACAGACGCACGTCGTTCTTGTCGCGGGCGTAAGGCGAGCCGTTGGGGACCAGGATGATCTCGGCACCGGTCTCGGCCAGCGTCTCGACCACGTTCTCGTAATCCTCGGACTCCTCCAGCCAGATGTCCTCGCAGATCGGCACGCCGATCCGCACGCCGCGCACGGTCACGGGACCCGCGGCGGGCCCGCGCGCAAACAGCCGCTTCTCGTCGAACACGCCGTAATTCGGCAAATTGCACTTGAAGCGCAGTGCGGCGATGCGGCCGCCGTCGAGCAGCGCGCAGGCATTGTAGAGCCTGCCGTCCTCGACCCAGGGCGTGCCCACCAGCATGGCCGGCCCGCCGTCGGCGGTCTCGCGCGCCAACGCTTCGATCGCGGCGCGGCAGGCCGCCTGGAACGCCGGCTTCTGCACCAGGTCTTCCGGCGGATAGCCGGCGATGAACAGTTCCGGAAACAGCACGAGATCGGCGCCGTCGGCAACGGCTCGCGCGCGCGCAGAGCGCACCTTGGCGGCATTGCCCTCGATGTCGCCCATGACAGGATTGAGCTGGGCGAGCGTGACCGCGAATGCGTTGAGACGTTCGGTCATGGCCGCCGCGCTCCGATCAGATGAATCCCAACCGCTCGACGATGGCGAAGATCCAGAACGCGCCGGCCATCAGCAGCGCCACGCCGACTGCCGCCGAGCCCATGTCCTTGACCCGGCCGATCTGCTTGTCGTGGTCCATGGTCAGGCGGTCGGCGAGCTTTTCGATCGCGGTGTTGAGCAGCTCGACGACCAGCACGAACGCGACGGCACAGACCAGCTCGACGGCCCGCATCGCGGTCGCGCCGATCAACCAGGCAAGCGGCACTGACACGAGGAGCGCAAAGATTTCCTCGCGGACGGCCTGCTCCGAACCAATCGCAAAGGCCAGACCGTTACGGGAATTGATCGTGGCCTTCCAGATCCGCAGCAAGATCCTAGAGCCCCGCTGCGACCGGCATCGGCTGGGCCTTGCCCGCGCGCTCCTGCTTGAGGAGCTCTGCGATCAGGAAGGCCATGTCGATGGATTGCTCGGCGTTGAGGCGGGGATCGCAGACCGTGTGGTAGCGGTCGTTGAGGTCCTCGTCGGTGATCGCGCGGGCGCCGCCGAGGCATTCGGTGACGTCCTGGCCCGTCATCTCCAGATGCACGCCGCCGGCATGGGTGCCTTCGGCGGCATGGATCGCGAAGAACGACTTCACCTCGGACAGGATGCGGTCGAACGGCCGCGTCTTGTAGCCCGACGTGGAGGTGATGGTGTTGCCGTGCATGGGATCGCACGACCAGACCACCACCTTGCCCTCGCGCTTCACGGCGCGGATCATGTTCGGCAGATGCTCGCCGATCTTGTCCGAGCCGAAGCGGCCGATCAGCGTCAACCGGCCCGGTTCGTTGTCGGGGTTGAGCACGTCGATCAGCTTCAGCAGCTCGTCGGGCTTGAGCGACGGGCCGCACTTCAGGCCGATCGGGTTCTTGATGCCGCGGAAATATTCGATATGACCGTGATCGAGCTGGCGGGTGCGATCGCCGATCCAGATCATGTGGCCCGAGGTCGCATACCAGTCGCCCGTCGTGGAATCGACGCGGGTCAACGCCTGCTCGTAGCCGAGCAGCAGCGCCTCGTGGCTGGTGTAGAAATCGGTGGCGCGCAGCTCGGGATGGGCTTCGAGGTCGAGGCCGCAGGCGCGCATGAAGTTGAGCGCGTCCGAGATGCGGTCGGCCAGCTCCTTGTAGCGGCGGGACTGCGGCGAGTCCTTGAGGAAGCCGAGCATCCATTGATGCACGCTGCCGAGATTGGCGTAACCGCCGGTGGCGAAGGCGCGCAGCAGGTTGAGCGTCGCGGCCGACTGGCGATAGGCCATCAGCTGGCGCTGCGGATCGGGGATTCGCGCTTCCTTGGTGAAGGCGATGTCGTTGACGATGTCGCCGCGATAGCTCGGCAGCTCGACGCCGTTCAGCTTCTCAGTCGGCGAGGAGCGCGGCTTGGCGAACTGGCCGGCGACGCGGCCGACCTTCACCACCGGCACCGCGCCGGCATAGGTCAGCACCACCGCCATCTGCAGCAGCACGCGGAAGAAATCGCGGATGTTGTTGGCACCGTGCTCGGCGAAGCTCTCGGCGCAGTCGCCGCCCTGGAGCAGGAAGGCCTCGCCGGCCGCAACCCGCGCCAGCGCCTTCTTCAGATTGCGCGCCTCGCCCGCGAACACCAGCGGCGGAAAGGTCGCAAGCTGCGCCTCGACGTCAGCCAGAGCCTTGGCGTCGGGATAGTCGGGCACCTGTAGCACCGGCTTGCTGCGCCAGGACTCGGGCGTCCACCGCTCGGACATCGCAATCTCTCCGTGAAGCAAAAAAGTGCAACCTGATCTGGGGGTTGCGAGGGCCGCCTTATACACAGGCTGGCACGACATCGCCAGTTGTAAATCCGCTTCGGATCGCAAACCCTTGCGGGCAAAGCCAAATTCGCATTTGCTAGGAAACGGCGAGGAAACCGGCAGGGATACCTTCTGCCATGGACGTGGCACTGGACGACGTTTTCATCGACGAAATCAGCTTCCCGGCGACCGACGGGTATGGGCTGAGCGGCACCCTGTTCCTGCCGCGCGGCACCAAGCGCCATGCGGTGCTGATCAATTCGGCGACCGCCGTCCCGCGCAAGATCTATCGCGGCTTTGCCTCCTACCTCGCCCATCGCGGCTGCGCCGTGCTGACTTACGACTATCGCGGCATTGGTGACAGCCGGCTTCCGGCCATGGTGGGCTACAACCAGCCGAAATCGCTGGTCGGCTTCAAGGCCTCGATGTCGGACTGGGCCGCGCAGGACGTCACCGCGGCAGTGCGCTGGATGCGCGAGCGCTATCAGGGTCTGCCGCTGGCCTATATCGGCCATTCCTTCGGCGGCCAGGCGCTCGGGCTGATCGAAAACAATACCGACATCTCGCGCGCGGCCCTGGTGGCCTCGCAGGCGGCGACCTGGCGACTGATGACCTCGCCGGAAAAATATCGCGTCTTCGCCTTCATGAATTTTGTCGGCGTGCCACTGGTCCATGCGCTCGGCTATGCGCCGGGCTGGGCCGGGGTCGGCGAGGATCTGCCCAAGGGCGTCTTCCTGCAATGGGCCGAGTGGGTTTCGAGCCCGCGTTATCTGTTCGATTCAAAACTGCCGGCGCTGGAGAATTTCACAAAGTTCAAGGGCGAGTTGCGGGCGCTGTGCTTCTCCGACGATCCCTGGGCGACGCGACCGGCGGTCGAGCTGCTCGCGAGCGGATTCACCGGGGTCAAGCCGGAGGTGCTGACGGTGAGGCCGTCCGACGTCGGCGCCAAGGCGATCGGTCATTTCGGCTTCTTCCGTCCCGATCACCGCGACACGCTGTGGCGCGGGGTGGCGGAATGGATCCAGGGCGAGTGAGCCCGATGCGGGCGCGGTGACGACGGTCTTCCCTCTCGCGTCCCGGACACGCTGCAGCGTTCTTACGCTGCTGCGCAGAGCCGGGACCCGGCAGGCCACAGCACGCGCTGTAACATGGGCCCCGGCTCTGCGCAGCAACGCGAAAGGCGTTGCAGCGCGTCCGGGGCACGAGCGGTGGTTGGGCGCGCGAAGTCAAGCCATCCACAATCTTTCCGCATGACAGTATCCGTTCCGTCATCCTGAGGCGCGAGCCGTGGGACGCAACGCGTCCCACGGGGAGCCTCGAAGGGTGACGGTCTTAGATGATGCTTGCGGCCGCATTCGGTATTCGCTTTCGACGTCCAGACACACCTTCGCATCCTCGCGGCGCATCTCGCCCGAGCTTTGCTTCGTCCTCTTCACCCTCCTGAACGAGGGCGCAGGGAAGACCGGGCGCCGGCTGGCACCCGCGGTCCACTGTGCGAATCCTGCGTGACAAGAAGCTGCACAGCGGCATACAGGTGTAGCCAGGACATCCCGGCCTTCCCTGCGCAGTGGCTTTACGGCTTATGTCGTGATCTCCCCGGGGAGCGTTGCACTATTGCCCCCGTCGCCTTGCGGATGGCTGATGCGTGCGTCCGGTTGAACGACATGCATCACCACAAAACTTGGCGCACAGACCCCGGGCGCCAGGACCACACGATTTTGCCGTACGCCAATCACACCGGTCGTATGCGCCAGGTGTTTCGCTCACGGTTGCCCGCCCTGCAAAATCCTTTGCGCCGACGTGACCTGCGTCCACCGCCGCCCGGCCCGCGTTCGTGACGATCGCGATACGCCCCTCTTCCTTGGGCCGGGTTGCCGCGATGGATACGCCCTTTCCGAATTTCGGTAAAGTTGAATATTTTTGATCGCCCGGATTGACCGAGCATTTGGGTGTTTTGCCCGTCAGGCAACGCAAGGGCTTGTGGTTGGGTCGCGGGATTGTCCCACGCGATGGCCGTCGCCATTCCCTGAAGGCGGGGAATCCAGCACGCCGCGGCTTCTCCGGACTCACGACTGTCTCTGGAAACCTGGATCGTCCGCTCCCGTGCGCAATTGCGCACAAGGCGGACGATCACACTGAATACCCGGCGACTACCTTGCCCCATAGGTCGGCGGCGGCGCCTGCACCGTCGGCGCGGCCGCCGCGAACAGCTCGTCCTTGCGCCCGGAGAGCGGCGGATAGATGCGCTGGCGGTTGATGGTCTGCTTGGTCGCCTTCGCGGCCGCGCCGGTCGTCTTGACCTCGCGGTCCCAGCCCTCCGTATAGAGCGCGCCCCAGCCGCCGAGATCGAGCACGGTCACGTACCAGTCGATCCGCAGCGGCAGCATCGGCAGGCCGACGAGATCTGCAACGACGTTGTGACCGGCAAAGCGGCCCATGGGGCGCGCGAACTGGCACGACATCACCGTCGGATGCAGGCCGTCGACCACGCTCGAGGCGACGTCACCGGCCGCGAACACGCCGCCGACATCGGCAACCCGCATGAAGGGATCGACCAGGAGGCGCCCGAGCCGGTCGCGCGCGTCCGGAAAGCTTGCCGCCAGAGGGCTCGCGCGCATTCCGGCACACCAGATCACGGTCTGCGCCGCGACGAATTCGCCCGAGCTCAAATGCACGCCGGCCGCCTCGACGGAGGCGACGCGCACGCCCAGCCGTGTCTCGACCTCCAGTGACGCCAGTGCCGTCTCGATGACGGGGCGCGCGTGCGCACCGATGGTCGCGCCCACCGCCGGATTGGAATCCACCAGAACGACGCGCCGGCTGCCGGTGATGCCGGCACGCGCCAGCCTGTCCGCCATCTCGGCCGCGACCTCGATGCCGGTGAATCCGGCGCCGACCACCACGACCGTCGAACGCCCCGGCGACGGCGCGCTGCGTCCGAGCGAGGCGAGATGGTCCTCGAGCCGAAGCGCCGCGGCATAGGTATCGACATCGAAGGCGTGCGCGGCGAGCCCGGGAATATCGGGCCGCATCACTTCGCTGCCGAGCGCCAGCACGAGGCGGTCATAGGCCAGCACCTCCTCGCCGCCGCTCGTGAGAAGCGATATCCGGCGATGCAAGGGGTCGATGGCCTCGACCTCGCCGAGGCCGTGGCTGACACCGATCGGATCGAGCAATCGACCAAGCGGAAGCGCGACCTCGTCGAGGTCGGCCTCGTAATTGCGCACGCGGATGTTGTGATAGGGATTGCGGTCGACGAGATGGATCTCGATGTCGCCGTTCGCGCCGATCTCGTCGCGCTTGCGCGCGGCACCGATGGCCGCCCACAGGCCTGCAAATCCGGCGCCGAGCACGACGATACGCGCCATGTCCGTTGACTGCATTTCCCGAGACAACGACAGGCGATCGAGCAGCCTGCCCGTAGGGGTCAATATAACCTATCAGGGAGAACGGACCAACCGCGGCGGCAACGACCGCCGGGCGAAATCGTAAAGCCGAAGCGCAATGCTGCTCACGCCTCGCGCAGTTCCGACGGTGTCGCGCCAAAACGCTTGCGGAAGGCGCGGTTGAAATAGGACAGGTCGGAAAAGCCCGAGGAATGCGCGATGTCGCTGATCTTGCGCGTCCTGGCGCGGGGATCGCCGAGCAGTTTTCGCGCCTGCAGCAGGCGCTGCTCCAGCACGAATTCGGTGAAGGTGGTGCCGGCCTGCTCGAACAGGCGCTGCGCCTGGCGCGGGCTGAGGCCCGAGCGCGTCGCGATCTCAGACAGGCAGAGATCGTTGCGGCCGAGGGCGGCCATCACGTCGGCGCGCATGAGGTCGAGGCGCGCCGCCGCATGGCCGCGGCCGCGGGCGAGGCTTGCATGCTCGGCGTCGGTGCCGAGCAGGAGGCCGACCAGATCGACCATATGCTGCGCGGTCAGGCGCTGGCCGACGGCGTCCAGATGCGGCGCGTGATTGGCGGCGAGCGCGTGGTAGCGGAAGATGGTCTCGGCGACCGCGCCGTCGCTGAGCACTTGCGACAGCTTGTCCTCGGCGCGCGGATTGATCTCCAGCAGCGCCCGGCGCGGCATGCGGATGGTGGTGAAGCGGTCCTCAATGGTGTGGCCGACGCTGCCGGTGATGCCCATGTCGACGAGCACCATCTGCGCGGGCGCGAGCTCCACGGTATGACCGTTCTGCCCGACGCGAACGAGGCCGGCATGTGCCGCGATCAGCACGAAGTCGTCGCTGCCGTCGGCAAGATGGCTCTGGGTGCGGGAATATTGCGCGGAGGCGCCTTCGGGAATGGCGAGCGCGATGTTGTCGACCACGCTGATCTGGAGCCGGCAATCGATGCTGTCGCCACGGCTCGGTCCGATATCGAGGCCGCAGGCTCCCAAGGCCCGCTCGCGCCAATGCTCGAACGCCGCACCTTGCGGCAGGCCCGTATATTGGTGAACGAAGATGCCCGGCGTTTTCGCTGCATCCATCTGATTTCCAGCCCCTCTTCCGGCTCCGCGATCGGCGGCGCCGACTGCAATTTCCGGGAATTTGACGCCCCGGACTGCGGCGAGGTTCAAATCGGGGGGCGATTCAGGGGGATTTGTCCGGATGCGACGGCGGGATGGACGGTGGCGACAGTTTCGTACCCCGCATGAGCGCCAGCAATATGCGGGAACAGAGGTCCCTACTTCTTCGCGGGCGCCTGCGGCTGGGCGGGCGGAACGGTCTCGATCAGCTTGCCAGTGAAGACCGGCGCGGAGTGCGGATTGCCGTCGGGCGAGCCGCCGGCCTGCTCGACGGTGACGGCGTAGGTGGCGCCGTTGACGACGTCGGCATCGTAGCCGGCGAGCAGCGGACGCGCGGTGAAATCACCGGCGCCGATCACGCCGAGCGAGCGGGGACGCGGCAGCTTGTCGGAGATCAGCCAGAGCTCGAAACTCTTGCCGGGCTCCGGCGACGCACCGACCTTGCGCACGGTGAAGTTCTTGCTCGCGCCGTCGACCGTGAGAATGAAGGCGGGCCCGCCGGCCTGGCCCTGCAGCAGCGCAACATATTGCGCCGAGGCCGCGAGCGGCGCGGCCGGAATCTTCACCTCCACGGTCTGGATGCGCGGCGCGGGACGCAAGGCCCCCGGCAGCGCGTCGGGCAGGAAGATCTGGAGCGACAGCGTGATCAGCAGCGCGGCCGCGAGCGCGCCGGCGGCGGACGCGACGGAGCGCCAGCGCTTCACCCGGCCCTCGAGACGGATCACGTTGCCGTCGTCGGCGACCGCCGCCTGCGGCGCGCGCGCGACGGCGAGATCCGGCGCGTGGACCTGCGGGATGAATTGCGGCGCGACGTCGGGAAGCACGTCGGGCTCGGGACGCGGCGTCTCCGGCGGTGCGGCTTCGGCATGCGGCACGATGGCAGCCTGCGGCGCATCGCCGGCGGACTCCACGGCCTCCGAAGCGGGGAGCTCCGGTGCGGGCGGAGGCGGTGGCGGCGATGCCTCGGCAAGCACAGGCGGCTGCTGCGCCAGCGCCGTGCGCGCGATCTCGGACCTGATGTTCTCCCACACGATCGGGCGCGGCTCGACCGAGCCGACCATCTGGTTGAGGACGCCGAGCCGGAAGGCCCAGGCCTGCACGATGTCGGCGAACGCCTCGTCCACCGCCATCATGGTCTCGACCTGCGCGCGCTCGTCGGCATCGAGCGTACCGAGCGCATATTCCGCGGCGAGCGCGATATGGTCCTCCGAATAGGCCATCAATTGCGGTCCAGCACCATCCTCGCAGTCCAAACCTTCACAGTCCAAACCTTCACAGTTCGAGCATTCATAGTCCGAGGCACTCCCGGATATCCAACATGCTGCGCCGCAGCCACGTCTTCACCGTATTGACGGGCGCTGAAAACTTCTCCGCCAATTGCTCGCGGCTCCAGCCGTTGTAATAGGCGAGCAGCACGAGCCGCTGACGGTCCGGCTCGAGCCGGCCGACGCATTCCAATAGCCGCTTCAGCTCCTCGGTCATCTCCCGGCGCGCCAGCGGGTCGGGGCTGTCGGCCGCCACCTCCATCGCCTGAGGCTCCTCCTCGATCGAGACCTCCGACTTCTTGCGCACGATGTCGATGGCGCGGTTGCGCGCAATCGAGGCCATCCACGTGATCGGCGAGGACAGCGCCGGATTGAACCCGCCTGCGTTGTTCCAGATCTTGACGTAGGTCTCCTGAATGACCTCCTCTGCGAGATCCTGCCTGCGCAAGATACGGAGCACGACGCCATAGAGTTTCGCGCGCGTGGCGGCGTAGAGGCGCTCGAACGCGGCCTGATCGCCCTTCGCCACCGCCTCAATCAACCCGACCAGCTCGGCTGGCGTCAGCATTCAGCCCCCTTATCCTTGTCCCTCTCCCCGTCTGCGGGGTTGGGACGAGCTACGCTCGCCCTGAGAGGGTCGGGGTGAGGGGGAGTCTCCGCAACGGAGGTTGCAGACGGACTCGGGGAGAGTCCCCCTCACCCGGATCGCATCTGGCGATGCGATCCGGCCTCTCCCCGCAAGCGGGGAGAGGCGAACCATCCGCCACCATAGCGCGCGGCCAAGCCGACCACCAAGGGGCGCGGCGCCACGCTGTGGACAGCCCATGCGAAAAACCCGGACCTTGCGGCCCGGGCTTGGCGAAATTCTCGGTGGGTCGGGCTTGCCGGCGCGCTCAGGCGACGGCGCCGATGCGGGCGCGCATCAGGCCGATGCTGTCGAGATCGGCCTGCTCGCGGGCGTTCTCCTCGGCGCGTTCGCGGGCCTGGTCGCGCTCGTCGAGCAGCTCGACCTTCTTCAGCTCCTCGAAGGCCTCGGCCAAAGCGGCCTTGGCTTCGTCGAGCTGGCCCTTGAGCTCGTCGGCCGAGCGGGTCAGGTTCTCGCGGCGCTGGATCGCCGCCTTGGCGTAGGTCGGGTAGGCAAAGTGCGAGGGATCGTTGATCCCGGCGCGCTCCTGCTCGGTCTGGATCTCGCGTTCGAGATCGACCGACATGCGCTGGAAATCGGCGATCATGGTCTCGATCTGGGTGACCCGGCGGCGCTTCTCGTCGACCTGAAACTTCTTCAGGCGAATGAGGGTATCTCGTGACTTCATCGACTCGTACTCCCCAGAAGTCCCCCCGCTGCACGTGGGACGATACCGGTCACCCCAAGGGCCCGATGGGGGCCCTGACCGGCTCTGCTACTCTGTGGGATCGGATGATGACGGGACAAAGTTAGCGTTCCGTTTCCAAATTACCGAGGATTTGCGCCAACTGGCGGTAGCCGTCCGCCAGTGTTGCATTTTCATCCTTGCGCTGGCGCAGGAAGGCTTCCAGCGGCTCGTGCAGGCGGATTGCCTCGTCCACCTCCGGGCTGGAGCCGGCCCGGTAGGCGCCAAGACGGATCAATTCCTCCATGTCGGCATAGGTCGCCATCACCGCCCGCGCCTTCTGGATCACGGGCCAGAACTGCGGGTCGGCCGATTTCGGCATGGTGCGGGAGACGGATTTGAGGATGTTGATGGCGGGATAGCGGCCGCGCTCGGCGATCGAGCGCTGCATCACGATGTGGCCGTCCAGGATGCCGCGGACGGCGTCCGCGATCGGCTCGTTGTGGTCGTCGCCGTCGACCAGCACCGTGAAGATCGCGGTAATGGCGCCCTCGCCCAGGCCCGGGCCGGCGCGCTCCAGCAGCTTCGGCAGCTCGGTGAACACGGTCGGCGTGTAGCCCTTGGCCGTCGGCGGCTCGCCGGCGGACAGGCCGATCTCGCGCTGGGCCATGGCAAAGCGCGTCACCGAGTCCATCAGGCAGAGCACGTCCTGGTTCTCGTCGCGAAAATATTCGGCGACCGCGAGCGTCAGATACGCCGCCTGGCGGCGCATCAGCGCCGGCTCGTCGGAGGTCGCGACCACCACGACGGAGCGCGCCAGGCCCTCTTCTCCAAGATCGTCCTGCAGGAATTCCTGCACCTCGCGGCCGCGTTCGCCGATCAGGCCGATGACGCTGACCGCAGCATCGACGTTGCGCGCGAGCATCGACAGCAGCACCGATTTGCCGACGCCGGAGCCTGCGAAGATGCCCATGCGCTGGCCGCGGCAGCAGGTGAGGAACGTGTTCATCGCGCGCACGCCGAGATCGAGCGGCGCGCCGACGCGCTTGCGCGAATGTGCCGGCGGCGGCGTATTGCGGAACGGCATCGGCGAGGCGCCCTGCGGCAGCGGGCCCTTGCCGTCGATCGGCTCGCCCAGCGCGTTGACGACGCGGCCGAGCCAGGCGGACGAGGGCCGCACCAGATTGGCGGCATTGGCGATCACGGCCTTGCAGCCGCGGCGCACGCCGTCGAGGCCGGCGAACGGCATCACGACAGCGTTGTTGCCGGAGAAGCCGATCACCTCGCAGGGAATCGAACGGTTGGCGCCGGTCTCGATCACCAGCCGTGCGCCGACCGACATCGCGTGGATAGGACCTGCCACCTCGACCATCAGGCCGCGAACGCCGACCACGCGGCCGTAAATGTTGACGCCGTCGATATCGCCGATCTGTTCGGCAAGCGCCTTCATCGGGGAGCCTTCATCAGGAGCGCCTTCATATGAGGGCCTTCATATAAGATGGTGGTCGCTCCAGCGATCTCCGGGACTTCACGGTGAAAACCTTAAGTTTCGCCATATTTCTGAACGGAGCTTAACTTCGTGTTTACCCGCATCATTAATCATTGCGTCACTGTCTTTGTGACTGAGCGTGGCTCCCCTTCAGAAGAAGGCTGAGTCGCGGGAGTCGGTTAGGCCCGTCTCTTAAAGTGGAACTTGAACGGAGCTGGGTGACGAAAGCTGCTTCACGCGCAAGACCTTAGGGCGATTCGACAAAAATTGCACCGGGGGGACTTGCGTTCCAGAATCAGGATTTGTTAACCATCTGTTGTCAGGATCCGAATCAGTTGTTCAAAGGCGTTTTGTTGAGTGCCGCGAATGCGGCCGACCTGACGCCCAGGAGCGGCGACTATGGGGAACTGGCATGCGCGTTTTGCTGATTGAAGATGACAGCGCCGTCGCGCAGTCGATCGAGCTGATGTTGAAGTCTGAGAGCTTCAACGTCTACACGACCGATTTGGGGGAAGAAGGCGTCGATCTCGGTAAATTATACGATTACGACATTATCCTTCTCGACCTCAACCTGCCCGACATGTCCGGCTACGACGTGCTCAAGCAGCTCAGGGTCTCCAAGATCAAGACACCGATCCTGATCCTCTCCGGCCTCGCCGGCATCGAGGACAAGGTCAAGGGTCTCGGCGTCGGCGCCGACGACTACATGACCAAACCCTTCCATAAAGACGAGCTGGTGGCCCGCATCCACGCGATCGTGCGCCGCTCCAAGGGTCACGCCCAGTCGGTCATCCAGACCGGCGATCTCGTCGTCAACCTCGACACCAAGACGGTGGAAGTCGGCGGCCAGCGCGTGCACCTGACCGGCAAGGAGTACCAGATGCTGGAGCTGCTCTCGCTCCGCAAGGGCACGACCCTGACCAAGGAAATGTTCCTCAACCACCTCTATGGCGGCATGGACGAGCCCGAGCTGAAGATCATCGACGTCTTCATCTGCAAGCTCCGCAAGAAGCTGGCCAATGCTTCCGAGGGACGCAACTTCATCGAGACCGTGTGGGGCCGCGGCTACGTGCTGCGCGAGCCGCACGAGGCCGACGAGCGCATCCCCGCCTGATCCTGGGTTTACGTCGCGAGCCCTTGTCGGGCTCGCTCCTCCCAGCCTGGACCCCGCCGCAAATGGCGGGGTTTTGTTTTTGGGCGGATGCTTCATCTCCCTCTTAAGCTTTGAACCGCTATGCTTCCCCCGCCGACGAATGGTCGCGCACGATGGGGGAACGATGATCCTGCAATCACTCGCCGGCCTGCCCGCCTTCCTGGTCTATTTCTGCACCGGGCTGATCGCGATCGTGGCGTATCTGTTCGTCTACACCCGCATCACCGCGCATAACGAGTTCCAGCTGATCCGCGACAACGAGCCCGCCGCGGCGATCGCGCTCGGCCTCAGCCTGCTCGGCTTCGTGGCGCCGCTGGTCAGCGCCATCGCGCATTCGGCCAATGTGCTGGACTGCCTGATCTGGGCGACCATCGCGCTGGTCGTGCAGGTCATCGTGTTCTTCCTCGTCAAGGTGCCGGTGCCGAACCTGTCAGCGCGGATCTCCGCCGGCGAGCTCGCGCCCGCGATCTGGCTTGGCCTGTCCTCGTTCGCCGCCGGCCTCCTCAACGCCGCCAGCATGATCTACTGAGATGGCCGACAAACCACCCAGCAAGGAGTTCGGCAAGCGCCGTCCACGCCTGCCGGCGGATCTGCCGCTGCCGGCCAAGGAACCGGTGAAGCGCTCCGGCCATGTCGCCCTGCTGGTGATGGGCACGCTCGCGGTCGGCACCACGGCTTACACGCTGATGCCGCGGCAGACTTGCGAGCCCACGCCCGGCGCCGTGCCCGGGCAGACCACCACGACCTGCACAAGCAGCAGCGGCAGCAGCTCGTCAGGCGGCACCAGCTCGCGCTGGTCGTCGCGATCGAGCTTCTTCAGCAGCGATTCATCCAGCCATTCTTCGGCCGGAACGTCGTCGTCCGACTCCGGCCACAGCAGCGTGAGCCGCGGCGGCTTCGGCTCGTTCGGCCACGGTTTTTCGGGCGGCGGCTGAGACAACATGCAGCGCATCACTTGCCTTGAGCGCGACGACTGGCGAGAGACGGCGGCGCAATGCGGCTTCGCCTTCCACACCATCGACGGCGAACGCTATTGGGACGAGCGCGCCTATTACGGCTTCACGCTCGACGAGATCGAGCGCGGCATCGAGACGCCCTCGGGCGAGATCGAGGCGATGTGCCTGGAGCTCGCCGGCCGCGTCATCGGCGACGAGCGCGCGTTGCGGCGCCTGCAGATCCCGGAAGCGTTCTGGAGCCTGATCGCCGAGAGCTGGCAGCGCGACGACCGCAGCCTCTACGGCCGGCTCGATTTGAAATACGACGGCAAGTCGCCGGCCAAGCTGCTCGAATACAATGCGGATACCCCGACCTCGATCTTCGAGGCCGCGGTGTTTCAATGGACCTGGCTCGAGCAGGCGATCGAGCGTCGCGTCATCCCCGTGCGTGCCGATCAGTTCAACTCCATTCATGAGCGGCTGATCGCGGCGTGGAAGGAGATTGCGGCTGGCCAGCACGTCCATCTCACCGGCACCCTTGATAACGCCGAGGATGCCGGCACGCTCGCCTATCTCGAGGACACCGCGCGGCAGGCCGGGCTCTCGACGGGGCTGCTCGACATCGAGCAGGTGGGCTGGCGCGACGAGCCTGGCTGCTTCGTCGATCTCGACGAGACCGACATTGCGCTCGCCTTCAAGCTCTATCCCTGGGAATGGATGTTCCAGGACGCCTTCGGCGCAAAACTCAAGGACGCCCCGACACGCTGGATCGAACCGCCATGGAAGGCGGTGCTCTCCAACAAGGGCATATTGCCGCTGCTCTGGGAGATGTATCCGAACCATCCCAATCTGCTGCCGGCCTTCTTCGAGGACGATCCGCGCGCCGCCGAGCTCGGCACGTCCTATGTGCGCAAGCCGCTGCTGTCGCGCGAAGGCGCCAACGTCACGATCGTGTCCGGCGGCATGGCGCTCGACGCGCACGCAGGTCCCTACGGCGCCGAAGGCTTCGTGCGACAGGCCTTGTCACCGCTGCCGAATTTCTCGGGCTTCTATCCGGTGATCGGAAGCTGGCTGGTGAACCACGAGCCGTGCGGCCTGTCGATCCGCGAGGACGAGAGCCCGATCACAGGCAACCACTCGCGGTTTTTGCCGCATGCGATTCTGTGAGTCTTCTCCCTCGCCCCGTTCTTACGGGGAGAGGGTCGGGGTGAGGGGCTGCTTCCGCAAAAAAGGTGGCAGATCGACTCGCGGAGAGTCCCCCTCACCCGGATTGCATCTTCGATGCACTCCGGCCGCTCCCCGCGAGCGGGGAGAGGCGAAGAGCCGTAACACCGACGTCACAGATCGAGGGCACGCATGTCGGAAACCTCGAATCAGCAAAGTCCGGGTTCCCGGGTTGTGAAATCAGCCCCCTTCCGATAGGTTCCACGCGCAATTCACCCCCGCTTCATCTCCCAAATCACCTGATGCTTGGCCGCCCCAAATTCGTACTTGCCTCCGGTTCGCCGCGGCGCCTGTCGCTGCTCAACCAGGCCGGCATCGAGCCGGACGCGCTCCGGCCGGCCGACGTCGACGAGACGCCGAGGCGGGGCGAGCTGCCGCGCGCCTGCGCCAACCGGCTCGCGCGCGCCAAGGCCGATGCGGCGCTGAAATCGGTGCAGCTCGACGACGAGCTGCGCGGCGCCTTCATCCTCTCCGCCGACACGGTGGTGGCGGTCGGCCGCCGCATCCTGCCCAAGGCCAATCTGGTGGACGAGGCGGCGCAGTGCCTGCGGCTGCTGTCGGGCCGCAACCACCGCGTCTACACCGCGATCTGCCTCGTCACGCCGCGTGAGGCGTTCCGCCAGCGCCTGATCGAGACCCGCGTCCGCTTCAAGCGCCTGTCGGAAGACGACATCCAGGCCTATATCGGCTCCGGCGAATGGCGCGGCAAAGCCGGCGGCTATGCCGTGCAGGGCATCGCCGGCTCCTTCGTGGTGAAGATGGTGGGGTCCTACACCAATGTCGTCGGCCTGCCGCTCTACGAGACCACCACGCTGCTCGGCGGCGAAGGTTTTCCGATTCGCTTCGGCTGGCTCAACGCCACCGCCGTCTGAGCCGAACGCCTCGGCTCAACAAAATCGCGAAAACAACCCCATGCACAGTAGAATGGCCTGACGGGGTGACTGCGCCCCCGGCCCAAGGAACCCGTTTGCCGACAGGCTCTTGAACCCTTTCACCCCCCGCGCAAGCCGCCGACATCATGGACGACCAGGTCAAAAAGCCCACGAGCCCGCTCAAAACCTGCCCGATCTGCGGCAAGCCGCAGTCGGAGGTGACCCGTCCATTCTGCTCCTCGCGCTGCCGCGACGTCGATCTGAACCGCTGGCTGAAAGGCTCCTACGTCATCCCCGGCCGCGACGACGACGTCGATGACATGGAATAGTAAGTAATATCAATAGCTTGAACCATCGATCCAGCCGCCATGCGCCAGCAGCGGCAACGCCGCCGCAGCTTGTGCACAGCCGGGCCGCGCCCGGCGAAGCCTGTTGGCGAAGCCGGGTGGACAGGCCGCCCCGAGCCCACTATAAACCGCCCGCTCGATGGGCTTTGGCCCCTCTCTTGGAGCACGCCCAGGTAGCTCAGTTGGTAGAGCATGCGACTGAAAATCGCAGTGTCGGTGGTTCGATTCCGCCCCTGGGCACCAACGCTTTCACAGGCAAACTCATTCCGGAACCATCAGGTCCGATCGGCCGGCGCTTTCAGTGCCGCGGACGATTTCAAGCGCATCAACCGGGAGACGTTGTTTCCGCCGTCTGCGTGATGCTCAAATTATTGAACCCGTAGAGTGTGTAGGCGATCCCGAGCGGATTGAGGCGCCCGAGCATTTCAAGCCTCGACTCCAGCATCGCGGCGCCCGCCGTCTTGCCCGTGAGAAAGCGACGCAGAAACAGCGAGGCAAATTCAGCGGCGAGGTCCTCGTAAACCGGGATCTCCGTACCGATCGCGCCGGATGCCCCGCCGTCGCGGACCACCGCCTCGATCAGTGGTGACAGCGCGTCGGGGCTGAATGCCGCGGTGTTGCAGCCGTTGAAGAAGACCAGCGGATGGCCCTTGAGCCTCAGCACACTGAAATCGCCGCGATAGAGCGCCCCGGGTTCGGGATCGGCGATGCCTTGCAGTTCGACATAGGGCTTTTCGATCGTCGGATCCGCGAGGCCGCCGCGGGCATGACAGAAGAGATAGATGAGGGCAGCGGTGGCGCCCTTGAGGCCTGCCTTGAAAGCATCCCGATCCGTCGTTTCCAGCTGTACCGCGCTGCGAATGGCGTAGCCCGGAAGCGCGTTCTTCAGCTTATCGAGGTGACCGGCGGCGCGCGGCAGCTTGGCATTATAGCCAATCATCAGCGCGGCCGGATTGGCGGCAGCGATGGCATCCCGCTGGTCGGGCAGGGCGCTGTCGCCGGCATCGACCTGCATGGGCGGCAATTCGACCTCGTGCCTGAATCCCCAGAAATGACGCGGGCAGACCACGGTGTTCTCCGCGGCAAGCTCATCTCCCGCTGTCTTTTGCGCCTGCAGGTGCGCGGGATGGAGCGGGCAATCGGCGTGAGTTCCACACTGCGCCGGCAAGCCGGCTTCGCCCGGCCCAAGGCCGGCGACGCAAGTCGTGTGCTGCGCGAGCTGCCCGTCGACGCTTTTGCGTTCGCCGTCGTATTCCCGGTCATAGACCAGGGCCCATGGCAGACTTTTGGCGAGCAGTGCATGGCCGACGTGGATGGCGTTGCCGGCAGCAAGCTCAGGCTCGAGCTTCTCGCGTGTGGCGCGATCGAAAATGCTGCTGTAGAGGTCCCAGCCTTCCACCGCCAGCGCCCTCAGCGCCGCGTCAAGCTGCGGCTTCGTCCCCGTATGGCCATCGGCGCCGTATTGGAATGCATAGTGCTTGTCGCTCCCCACCTCGCTGCTCGAAAATTTCTCGAGCAGGGCGCGGATGCGCTTGCCGCTCCCGGCGGTGGCGCTTTCCGCGTGGACGCTGAACGTCTCGTTGCTGCGCGCAGTGATCACCTCGCGGCCGTCGATATCGTTGGCGAAGATGCTGAGCGCAACGTCGCGCTGCAGGACCTCACGTCGTGTCAGCAGGTCGGCGGTCGCGGCATATTCGAGGCGCGCCATGTAGATCGCGTCGGGGATATCTGTCTCGCCAGCGTCCATCAGGGTGGCGAGCGCGGCGCGACGCTGGGCAGCCAGGGGATGATTATGGCCCACGATGACGGCGAGCCGGTACGATTGCAGCAGATCGGCGCGGTAATACACGCAGAAGCGCAGCAGCGACGCACCGTCCCTGCGCGGCACGACCGTGAACTCGACCCGTTCGGAGGCGCCGGTGCGGGGTAGCCAGAATTCCTGCACCGGATCGCCCAATACGTCGAAGTCGATGCCACTCAAGCCGACCGTGAGCCAGACGCCATCTTGGCCGTCGTCCCAACGGAGGGGCTCCTCGAACAGCGCCTGCGCACCCAGGATCGTGAGGGTCGCGTCCTTGGGGCCGACCTCAATGCCCAGCACGATTGGTTCGTCCGGTTTCAGCACGCCGCCGCCGGCGGGATCGATGCGATGCATCTTCGCATCCGTCCCGATCGACCACAGGCCTGGATTCACAAAGCGCTCGCTGGTTGGCGGAGGAGTCGGCGCGCGAGACACCGTCGCGCTTCCGGTCGACGGCGGACGCATGGCAGCCCGGATATTCTCGACGTGTTCGACGAGCGGAATGTAGCCTCGGCGTTCGCTCAGATCGAATTCATACTGCTGCCAGTTCCCGCGGAAGGCATCTAACGCCTCCCTCGATTTGCTGAACCGCTGTTCGACCGAGCCCGGGTCGCCGAGCGATTGGACGATCTGACGCAGCTCCGTGGTTGCCTGCAGGCTGGCGTCCGGATCAGGCTGGCTCAATCCCGTTGCGAATTCGTTGAGGACCTCGCCGGGAATCGAGACACGGATCAGTTCCTCGCGCCCGCTGCCGGCAAACAACGAGACGGCGCTGTACCAACCGGTCCTCAGCGCGACTGCGAGTGCCTGGTCGATCGGGTTGTCGTGGATCAACGCGGCATACAGGTCTTCATAAAATTGCGTGGGCGACCACGGAAGCGGTCCGATCAGGACAGCGGGTCCGCCACGGCTGACCAAAGCGGCGGCGAGGCGCCGCAATAGCGTCGGGGAAATGGTTTGCGGCTGATCGAAGATGATCAGGCGTGCCCGCCACACATCGCTCACGCGCGCGAGCCAGCCCAGCGTGCCGACAGCCTCGGGATCGGCCGTCCTCATCATGGTTTCAGCCACGATCTCCAAGGCGTCGGGACCAATGTGAACGACATCGGCCATCGGCCAGCCATTCGGCAGGGTCGCGTTGGCGAAATCCCGGGCCTCGCCCTTCGCCAGACGCGCCGTCTCGGGATTGGGTGGTCCGCCGAAGGCTCTATTCACCAGTTGCTGGACGCCGACCACCGCGTTGCCCAATTCCAGGAACCGGAGGGGAAATGTCAGCGAAATCTGGCCGATCCGAGGGCGCGTCGCCGACAGGCGAACGACGGGCAGGCCGATCATCGGCCCATGGATCGCGAAGTGAAAAAAACCTTCCCATCGCAGATCGCAGACCCGCGGCTCGTCGATCTGCAGCGTGAGGCGATCGAGACGGTCCCGGTCGGGCGGCAGCGCTGTTGCGAGGTAACGGCGGTATTCATCCGCAATGTCGAGCCTTGCGAGGAGGGCCGCCGCAGCAGCTGCGGGGGCAGGATCCTCCCGCAGATTCAAGACATCGTCGGCTGCAACCATGGCTAACTTCATTGTGCCGCCCCATCGCAAGACGAGGGCGATCTTGCCAGCGTTCTCGGCGGCGATGCCGAGATGAAAATCGTTGCGCCGGATGATCAGGCCGGGCATCGGCTACTTCCCCACGATTTGCTGTGCGATGCCCTGCACGCCCTGGAACGCGGTGCCGCCGACTTGGTGCAGGCCGAAGCCCCACAGGAACGCGACCGCCATATCGGTCAGTGTGCCCCACGCCGCATTGTCGAAATAGAGGAACTTGAGCCCGATCACGAGGGCAAGCGCGACCATCAGCAGGAACAGCAGGCCTTCGGCCATCATCACGCGCTTGTTCGCCTCCGCCGCGGTGGTCGGAGCGCCGAGCACGAAAGCGATTTCGTTCCAGGCTCCCTGCATCACCGTGTCAGGGATCTCGCCGCTGTTGTTCGGCGCCGGCGCCGCGGTGGAGCCGGCTGCCACGCCCAGCGTGATCGACTCCTTCATGGCCGCCCGTCCCTCCATGTAAGCCTGGGTCGCCGTGTCGTAGGCCTTGCCGGCGTCCTGGAATTTCCTGTCCAGCAACAGGCTGTCCATCGGCTTCAGCGCGGTTCTTGCGGCCTCATATCTGGTGTGGGCGGTGACCGGGTCGGGAGCTGCGGGGTCCGGCGTCGCAGGGGGAGTGGTGGCGCGGGCGCGCGCGTCGTAGGCGTCGATATCCCGCAACAGTGCCTCGGCGAGCGTTTGCAGCCATTCGATGCGCAGCTTGTCCCAGTCGCGCACCTTCTGCTCGGCGTCGGTCTCCGCCTGAATCGAGTTGAGCCGGGCGATGTAATCGGAAACCAATGCCTCCCAGGCCGCTTGAGTGAAGCCGAGCGCGCGCTTCTTGGGGTCTAGGCTGTCCTTCAGCGACTTGATGGCGGTTTGCACATAGGCATGGCGCGCGGTGGTGAGCGCGGTGGACGCGGCTTCGATGTTTCCAGCGGTGACGTCCGACCGGGCCCTAGCGAGCGCGTCAATCGTACCTCGCAGATCGAGTCTTTCGGCGTCGCTGAGGGTGGCGATTTCATTCTGCAGCGCCGCGATGGCATCGTTGAGCTGAGCCTTGACGGCGTTATCGAGATTGGTCGCGTAGGTCTGCAAGTCGGCCAGCGCCTGATCGGTGACCGTCTTTGCAGCGCCGTCATTCACCAGGACCTTCCGGACGTCCTGATGCTGCGCCCGTACGACGTCGCCGATCGATTTCGGTTTCACGGCGTCGAGCTTCCGTCGGAGTTCGATCCAGCGGAAGAAGACCTCGATCTTGCGGCGGATCTCGTCGACCTGGGCCTCGGCGGTGCCCAGGCGCGGGTCGGCATTGCCTCGCCGCACCGCCTCGAGGCGCAGCAGGAAGTAAGCCAACACGCTCTGCTCGGCCGGGACGAGATCCGGATTGGCGTTCTGGAAGCGCGTCAGGTCATCGCGCACCGTAATGGCATCACCCTGCGCTATGATGGCGCTGCGGCCCACCGTGTAATAAAGCCGCGCCAGCGTCGAGAGAATGACGCCGAGCAGGATCAGCACGATCGCGGTCTCCATGCCGCGACGCAAGCTCAGCTCGAAAGCCTTGTCCGTTTGCTTGCGGGTGGGGGAGGAGACGCGGAGCACGCCGGCGTAATTGCCGGGCTCGGTCAGCCCCTTGATCAGAAGCGCGAGATCGAGCGTCTGGTGCGGGTGAAGCGTCAGGCTGGAGGAGAGCGGTTTGCCCTCGGCTAGAACCTGCGGCGGCCCTTCGTAATTGGCCTGGATCAGCGTGTTGCTTTCCTTGCGATCGAGCTTCACGAGGGTCGGCAGGTCGACGGTGGTGTCCATCTCCTCGGCTTCCTGCAGGCGCAGGCGCAGGCGGATGCCGTTATGGTCGAGGGTCGTGTGCGTCTGCGCGATATCCTCGATGCGCACCGCGCTGTCCTTGAGGTTACGGGTGATCTTGAGCACCGTGGAGAAGCGCTTGCCGTCGACCACGAGGCCGATCTCCCCATTGTGCAGGCCCTCCTCGGGGAGCTTGCCCACCAGCGTAAGCCCGACCTGTCCGAGCGGCTGGAGGGTGATCGGCGTGCTTGGGGTCACCAGCGCATCGCCGTTGCGGAGTTCGACCGCCACCGTCCGACCGGACGGCGCGATCAGGTTACCCAGTTCGACCATGACATTGCGCGCTCCTTCGGCATTGTCGTTGCGGCGGATCACCACCGGCCATCTCAGGCCGGGATCAGGCGTCGCCATCTGCAGGGCGCCGCCGGTCGCACCTACGACCGCAACTTCACGGACGGCTCGGGTGACGTTGAAAGCGACCGCGCTACGCTTGCCGCCGATCAGGAGGCTGATCTCGCCCTTGTAGAGGCCTTCTTCGGGGACATCGGCGACCGCATGCAGCACCGCCTGTCCGCCGGCCGGCAGTGTCAGCCTGCCGTCGGACGCGCTGCCGTCATCTCTCTGCAGCACGAGCTGTTGCGACCGCCCCGATGTGCTCAGCAGGTGCGTGACGTTGACCTCAACGTCGGCGGCCTCTTCACCCTTGTCGCTGCGTTGCAAAACCAGAGGCCAGCTCAGCCGTGGCTCGATCGTCGTGACCGCGAGCGCGTCGTTGGCGGAATTGACGATGTGAACGGTGACGGCCTGCGGAGCGGCTTGGGCGTAGGTCGCGCCCGCGGCTCCGAATATCGCGCCCGCCAGAGCGCAGAATAGCGCTATGCCCCGAAACATGAATTGCCCTCCAAAATGCAAGATCCAATCAGCTCAACCTTTACTTGTCAATTTGCAGTCCTGGCTGGTCAAACGTCGATCGCGCCCAGCCATTCCTGGCACCCCACTTGCTCAGTCTCGACCAAAGCCGGGCCTCGGTAGAGAGGCCCGTTTCAGGTTGAGGCAAGCGATGCATGAAGTGTCCCGTTCTGGTACTGCCGGCGAACATCGGCTCGATGCGCTGATCGCCGATTTGTGGTGGCGCGTTCGGCTCTTGAATACCGACATTCTCGAAGAGGAAGCCAAGTCGGGGGTGTTCGACGTGCACCAGCCGACCTATCCGCTGCTTGCGCAAAACCTGCGTGCGCGGCGCGACAATCTCGTCTCCACCATCGGCGTGCTCGAGCAGCGTGCGAAATCGGTGTCGGAAGCGGCTTGAGAGCGGTCTCCGGCACCACCGGAACGTCAGCGACTTCGCCAGCCCGACCGGAGCAAGCTGGCGTGGTGCACCGAGCCTCGGCGCGTGACGCGTGACGCTTGACACATATCTTCCTCGCAGGTCGATCTAGCTTTGCGCTCGGGTGGTTCGCAGTGATCCACCAGGCAAAGGACAAGACTTATGCGCAATACCATCCTCGTGGCTTTCGCAGCGATCACCCTGGCAGGCGCGGTGACGCCCGCGAGCGCGCTGACCATCGTGCGTGATCATCGCGATCCGCCCATCGTGCGCGACCATCGCAACCAGACCATCGTCAGGGATCATCGCAATCAACCCGAGGTGCGCGATCACCGCCACTAAACGTGCCGGCGGCGGAGCCGAATCGAACAGGTTCGGCTCCGGATCGCCGAGGCAGGCGATCCCTCCTATCCCCCGCGGATGCTACCGCGACATGCAATGCACGATCTTCCCTAAACGCCCGACAATCGCTCCGCGCACGACGCCGATGTCCATTCGCGATTGTGAGGCCTGAGCACGCGCCAGGTTCGCTGCTCCATGCTATGGCTGTTCCCGCAACTTGCTGTGAGGACGCCATGCTGCCCATTCCCGCCGACATCTTCACCGAACCCGAGGACGTCTCGCCCGATGGCATTGCCAATCTCGGTCCGCTGCGCCGCCTCGCAGGCCGTTGGCAGGCGGACAAGGGCATCGACATCAATCCGAAGGCGGAGGGGCCGGAACGGCGGACCTTCATCGAACGCATCCGCATGGACCCGATCGATCCGCAGGCCAACGGCCCGCAGCTGTTCTACGGCCTGCGCTATCACATCCACATCAACACGCCCGAGGAAGACATCACCTTTCACGACCAGGTCGGCTATTGGCTGTGGGAGCCTGCGACCGGGCTGATCATGCAGACGCTGGCGATACCGCGCGGGCAGGTGCTGCTGGCCTCGGGCAAGGCCGCATCCGACGACAAGACGATCTCCGTCACCGCCAGGCGCGGCGACACCGCCTACGGCATCTGCTCGACCGATTTCCTGGAGCAGGCCTTCCGCACCGATTCCTATCGCTGCGACATCACCTTCAACGACGATGGCAGCTGGACCTATCTGATCCAGACCGCGTTGTTCGTGCGCGGTGCGCCGTTCAACCATCGCGACACCAACACGCTGCAGCTGGTCGCGGCGCCGAAGCTCAATCCGCTCGCGGTGATCGTGAACGATCGCGCCAGGGGCGACGAGAAGATCAAGGGTCCGGCAGTGTGACGCCCGGCGCTCGGAGGAAAGCATGAAGCCCCATGTCATCTGTCTGATGCATTCCAGCCTCGACGGCCGCACCCACCCCAGCCGCTGGCGCCCGAAGGGGGCGGGGACGGACTGGTTCGAGAAGATCCATGACGAGCTCGGCGGCGATGCCTGGGTGATCGGCCGGGTCACCGGGGCGGAGTTCGCCAAGGGCCAGCCCTATCCCGCGACCGATGCGATGCTGCCGCGCGAAAACTGGTTCGCGCGGCGCGATGCGAAGACTTATGGCGTCGTGCTCGACGCGCAGGGCAAGATCGGCTGGGGCCGCTCGGACATCGGCGGCGATCCCATCGTCGTCGTGCTGACCGAGAGCGTGCCGGATTCGCATCTGGCAGGGCTGCGCGGCGAGGGCGTGTCCTACATCTTTGCGGGCAAGTCCGAGATCGACCTCGCGCTGACGGTGGATATCCTCAACCGCGAGCTCGGTGTGAAGCGTCTTCTGGTAGAGGGCGGCGGCGTCGCCAATGGCACGTTCCTGCGCGCCGGTCTGATCGACGAATTCAACCTGATCCTCAGCCCTGCGATCGACGGCGCAACGGGCGCGCCCTTCGTGTTCTCGTCGACGGAGGCGGACAGCGACAAGCGCGCGCCGATCGCGGCGATGACGCTGGAGAGCACGCGCGATCTCGGCGGCGGCGTCCTGCTGCTGCGCTATCTCATCAGGAACGATCCGCAAGCCGCGAGCCGGTGAAGCGTCGGCATGTCGACTTCCCCGGAGCATATCGTCATCGTCGGTGCCGGCGCGGCCGGCCTGATGGCGGCGCGTCAGCTGTCACTTGCTGGCCGGAGAGTTACGGTCCTGGAGGCGCGCTCGCGCTGCGGCGGCCGTATCCACCCGCTGCCGGTTGAACAATTCGGCTATCCCGCCGCGGGCGGCGCCGAATTTGTCCACGGCGAGGCGCCGGTGACGCGCGGATTGCTGCGCGAGGCCGGACTGTCGCTTCAGGAGATCGAAGGCGAGCAGTGGAGCTTTGACGGAACGGCGCTCTCGCGCGAGGAGCGCGACGATCCCCACGAGGCCGAGCTTCAAGCCTTGCTGCGGGATTTGAAGGAGGATCTCCCCGTCGCCGAATTCCTGCGCCGGCATTTTGCCGGCGAGGACTACGCGCCGATGCGCCATTCGATCGAGCGCATGGTCGAGGGTTACGACGCGGCGGACCCCGAGCGCGCCTCGACGCTGGCGCTGGCCGAGGAATGGATGGACGGCGGGCACGCGACGCAGGCGCGCATCGATCGCGGCTATGGCGCGCTGATCGATTTTCTGGCCGCCGACTGCCGCCGGCACGGCGTGACCATTCACCTCGGCTCCGTCGTGACGGCGATCGAGGAGAACGGCCGCATGCTCGAGGTTCGCTGCACCGGCGGCGATGTGTATGGCTGCGACCGTGCGATCCTCACCGTGCCGCTGCCGCTGCTGCGCGAGATCGCTCTGCCGGCGAGCGCGCGCGAGAAGCTTGCCGCTGCCGACGACATCGGCTTCGGCAATGTCATCAAGATCGTGCTGCGCTTCGCGAAGCCATGGTGGCGCGAGCGGCAACAGGATCTCGCGGGCATGACCTTCCTGTTGTCCGACCAGAGAATCCCGGTGTGGTGGACGCAATATCCGCGCGAGCATGCCGTGCTCACCGGCTGGTTCGGCGGTCCGGGCACGGTGGTGCTGGAAAGCCTCGGTCCGCAAGGGCTGATCGAGGCCGGGCTCGGTTCGCTCGCCGCGATCTTCGGCCTGTCGCATGACGATGTCGCGCGCCAGCTCGTGGCGGCGGGGGCGATCAACTGGGCGCATGATCCCTTCGCCCGTGGCGCCTATTCCTGGGCGACGCCCCGGACGCGCGCGGCGCAGGCGGTTCTCGGGCGTGCCGATGGGCTGGTGCTGTTCTCCGGTGAAGCGCTTTATCGCGGCCCCGACATGGGCACGGTGGAAGCGGCGCTGGCCAGCGGCCGGGACACGGCCGCGATGATGCTGCGGGAATGAAAGAGGCCCGCATCTCTGCGGGCCTCTTGTCTCACCAGCGTCCGCCGCCGAAGCTGAAGGTCACGCCGGGACCACCGCCGTAATATCCGTACGGGCCGCCGCCGTAATAGCCGTGATGCCGCGGGTAATAGCCGTAGTTGCGGTAGTGCGGACGGTAGTAGCCGTGATGGCGGTGATGAGGACGCCAGTGATGGTGATGGCGGTGTCCATGATGGTGCCGGTGCTGCGCGCTGATGTCGGTCGATTGGCCCGCTGGCGCGTTCTGCTTCGCGCTTGAACTGCCGGCCGCGTTTGCCGCCGATCCGCCGGCGAGCGCCGCGGCTCCGACCGCCATCGCGACAATGAGATACTTCATGTCATCACTCCAGTTGAATGTCGTGGGACAACAGATAGGCGCCGGCTGCGTTCCCGGAAGCTGCGGGCGTCGAAACGACGCAGCACGCAGCGCAGGATTCGCCGCGAATGATGCTGCGTCGTGAGGTCTATTGTCGCATCACCGGTGTGATCGCATTGCCGCCATCACTTGGCCGCGAATGACGCGGTCACGTCGTCGCTTGTGACGATGCGCGCGAACTCACCGTTGAGATTCGACAGCGTCATCGCATGGATCTCCTCGGCGGAATGCTTGTCGCCGTCGGGGCCGATGCGCTCGAATGTCCATGTCGCATCGCGCACGAGGCGCGTGTCGAAGCCGAGATTGCCGGCCATCCGCGTCGTCGTCTCCACGCAATGATTGGTGGTGGCGCCGCAGATCACGACCGTGCCGATGTTGCCTGCGCGCAGGCGTTCCTCCAGGTCGGTGCCGATGAAGGCGCTGTTGACGCGCTTGACGATCACGGGCTCACCCGGCTGCTCGCGCGCCTCGTCCTTGACGGCATAACCGGAGCCTTGAGGCAGGAACGACGAATTCGGCTTCGTGCCCTCGTGGCGGATGTGAATGATCGGCGCGCCGTGGGCCCTGAACGCCTGCAGCAGATCGGCGATCCGCGCTACCGCATCGGGATTGTTGCGCCGTTTTCCCGCCGCCTCCCATTCGTCGAACGCGCGCTGGACGTCGATGACGATGAGGGCGGGAAGGGCGTGGGGCATGGAGTGACTTTCGGTCGGGGCTGGACGCGACTATGCGAGGCTATCGGAAATGCGCAATGCCGATCTTCCCTCGTTTTGCGACCTGTCGCCCCGGATGAGCGAAGCGCTCCCGGACGATGCACCGCGTCCGGGACACGACAATCGCGCGAGCGATGTTCTCATGGGTGCGGATCGGGAAAGCCGTGGCGTTCGGAGAGCGCGGCGAGGATCGCGTCCTTGTCGGCGATGAAGGCGCGGCCCTCATGGCTGCCGGTCTGGTGCGGCGACGTCGCTCCTCCTGCCAGCACCAGCAGCGGCAGCGATTGGTTCTGTTCACCGACCAGCGCGATCACCGGCTGCCGCGGGCGCGGCCACGGGATGCGCTCGACGTCGAGCTTTGCGGCAAGGAGAGGAAAAGAGGCCAGCACGCCCTCGATCAGCGCGCAATGCCAGCAATAGAACAGGCGCCCCGGAAAGGCCGGGTCCTCGAAACCCGGGCTCAGCAGAAACAGGCGGTCGTGCGTCATGGATCGCTCCAAAGCATGGCCACCTTGCTGAGGATCAAAGCGGCGGGAACTGGCCGGCCTAGTGTCGACACCCCACATGGGTGGGGAATCGATCGAGTTGCGAAAGGACGCCATGCCGGAGCCGATCAGTCAACCGGACCCACTTTCAAAGGTGAGGACCTTGCCGGAGCTCTTGCGCTGGCGCGTCAAGGCGACGCCGGCGGCAGAGGCTTACCGGCATTTCGACGCGGGTGCAAAGCGCTGGGTCAGCCAGTCCTGGCGGGAGATCGACGCCGAATTCGAGCTGTGGCGACGTGCTCTGGCCGCGGAGGATTTCGTGACCGGCGAGCGCGTCGCGATCCTGATGCCGAACGGCATCGCGCATATCGCGATGGACCAGGCGGCGCTGTCGCGCGGCCTGGTCCCGGTGCCGATGCACGCCGTCGACAACCCCGACAGCATCGCTTACGTCCTGATCGATTCCGGCGCGCTGCTCTTGTTTGTCGACACGCTGGAGCGCTGGCAGGCGATCGTGGCGACCGGCCAGCCGCTCGACCATCTCAAGCGTGTCGTCTGCGCGGACGCGGGCGGGCTCATCACGCCGGATGCGCGCATCGTCGGGCTCGACCATTGGCTCGCGCAGGCACCCGGCGCGAGCGCACCGCTGCCCGATGTCGCGGTCGAGCCGGGCGATCTCGCCGCCATCGTCTACACTTCAGGCACCACCGGGCGCCCAAAGGGCGTGATGCTGTCGCACGGCAACGTGGTCGCCAATGTGAAGGCGATCGCGCACCGTATCGCGGCCGCACCGGACGACGTCTTCCTGTCCTTCCTGCCGCTCTCGCACACCTTCGAGCGCACTGGAGGCTACTACTATCCGATCGCCGCCGGCGCGTGTGTCGCCTATGCACGCTCGGTGCCGCAACTCTCGGAGGACCTGAAGCATGTGCGGCCGACGGTGCTGGTCTCGGTTCCCAGGATCTACGAGCGCATCTACGCGCTGATCATGCAGCACCGCGCATCGGCCGGAATTGTCGAGCGCGCGCTGCTCGATCTCACGATCACCGTCGGCGGGCGGCACTTCGATGCGCGGCAGCGGCATGGCGCGCCATCGCTGCTCGACCGGCTGGTCTGGCCGATGCTCAAGCGCCTCGTCGCCGACAAGGTGCTGGCGCAACTCGGCGGTCGCCTGCGCGTCGCGATCTCCGGCGGAGCGCCGATCGCCGAGCCCGTCATCCGCCTGTTCCTCGCGCTCGGGCTCGACGTTCTCCAGGGCTACGGCATGACGGAGACTTCGCCGGTCGTCTCCGTCAACACAATCGAGGACAACGATCCGCACTCGGTCGGCCACGTGCTCGACGGCGTCGAGGTCCGGCTCGGCGAGAACGACGAATTGCTGGTGCATGGCCCCAGCGTGATGATCGGTTACTGGCACAAGCCGGACGAGACGCGCCGCGTCAAGGACACCGACGGCTGGCTGCACACCGGTGATCAGGCCCGCATCGAGAACGGGCGGATCACCATCACCGGCCGCCTCAAGGACATCCTGGTCACCTCGACCGGCGAGAAGATCGCGCCGGTGGACCTGGAGACGGCGATCCTCGCCGATCCCCTGTTCGAGCAGGCGCTGGTGGTCGGCGAGCAGCGGCCCTTCCTGACCGCGCTGGTCGTGCTCAATGCCAAGGCCTGGGTCGAGGAGAAGGAAAGGCTGGCTGCGCGCGGCCAGCAAGGCGGCGCTGCGGAACGGGCCGCGCTGCTGGCGCGAATTGCGGCGGCCGTGAAGTCCTATCCGTCCTACGCGACACCGCGCGCGGTGTGGTGGACGCTGGATCCATGGACCATTGCCGCAGGTCTGCTCACGCCGACGCTGAAGAACAAGCGGCCCGCGCTCGAACGCCGCTTCGCAGACGAGATCGAACACGTTTACGCGAAGAGGCCGGCAGCGATAACGCCGACGTGATTTCGCGCCGTCCCGCGGTTGATCCAGCGCAACCTCGCTTGCTGCCTCCGGATGCAGTGTCGCCGGCGACAATTCGCACGTAATCGAGGCAAGTCATGAAGGCGTATTTCATCGGCGGTGGCATTGGATCGCTCGCGGGCGCGGCGTTCCTGATCCGCGACGCGCAACAGGCAGGGCGTGACATCGTGATCTACGAGGCGCAGCCGCTGGTCGGCGGCAGCCTCGATGGCGCGCTGCTCGCGAACGGCGCCTATTCGCTGCGCGGCGGCCGCATGCTGACCACCGACCACTATGAATGCACCTGGGATCTGCTCTCCAGCATTCCCTCGCTCGAGCATCCGGGCCTCAGTGTGCGCGATGAGACCATCGCGTTCAACCTGGAGAACCCGGCCGACTCGAAGGCACGGCTGGTCGACCGTAACCGCTTCAAAATCGACGTCTCGCATATGGGCTTTTCCGCGCGAGATCGGCTGGAGCTGCTGCGGCTCACCGAGGCCTCGGAGGAGATGCTCGGCAACAGCCGCATCACCGATTGGCTCTCGCCGAAATTCTTCGAGTCCAATTTCTGGTACATGTGGCAGACCACCTTCGCGTTTCAGCCCTGGCACAGCGCGGTCGAGCTGAAGCGCTATCTGCATCGCTTCATGAACGAGTTCCCGCGCATCGAGACGCTCGGCGGCGTCAAGCGCACCGTTTACAATCAGTATGACGCGATCGTGCGGCCGCTTGCCGACTGGCTGAAGCGGCAGGGCGTGCAGTTCGTGCGCGGGACGCGGGTCATTGACATGGCGATCGAAAGCGAGAACGGACGCCTACGGGTGCGCCAGCTGGTGCTGGACCGCGACGGCCGCATCGCCAATGTCCGGCTCGAGGACGACGACCTCGTGTTCTTCCAGAACGGCTCGATGACCGACGCCTCGAGTTTGGGCTCGATGACCGAGCCGCCGCCGCGTCTCACCAAGAAGGACAGCCAGGGCTGGGCGCTGTGGGAGACGATCGCGCAAGGACACGCCGAATTCGGCAATCCTGCCGCCTTCAACGCTTCGATCCCCGAATCCTATTGGCTGTCTTTCACCGTCACTTGCCGCGATCCGCTGTTCTTCGACCGGATGGAGGCGTTCTCCGGCAACAGGGCCGGCACCGGCGGGCTGGTCACGTTCAGGGATTCCAACTGGCTGATGTCGGTCGTGCTCTATCACCAGCCGCATTTCGCCGGACAGCCGAAGAACGTTCAGGTGTTCTGGGGCTATGCGTTGCATCCTGATCGCGTCGGCAATTTCGTCGCCAAGCCGATGTCGGATTGCGGCGGCGCCGACATCCTGAAGGAATTGTGCGGCCATCTGAATTTCGAGCCTGATGTGTTCGAGGACGCGCTCTGCGTTCCCTGCCGCATGCCCTACATCACTAGCATGTTCATGCCGCGTAACCTGACGGACCGGCCGCTGCCGGTTCCGAAGAACTCGGTCAACCTCGCTTTCGTCAGCCAGTTCGTCGAAATCCCCGATGACGTCGTGTTCACCGTCGAATATTCGGTGCGGGCGGCGCAGATGGCAGTCTATCAGCTGATGAAGATCGATCGCCCGGTGCCGCCGATCACGCGGCACGACAAGTCGCTCGCGGTGATGTTCGCGACGCTGGAGAAGGCGTTCGCGTGACGGCGGCGCCTGCGATAGGAGCTATCGCGGCGCTGCCAGCGGCAGGCTGACGTGGAAGACGGCGCCCCCTGACGGCGCGTTCTCGGCCCAGATGCGGCCGCCATGCGCCTCGACGATGGTATGGGCGATCGACAGGCCGATGCCCATACCCTGCGCCTTGGTCGTGAAGAACGGCCTGAAGATTTCCGTCACCTTCTCTGCAAGGATGCCGTCGCCGGCATCAGCGACGGAGACGAGGGCCACATTGCCGTCGGCGAGGCTGGTTCGGCCGACGACGCGGCGCCGCTTGTCCGGAAGATGGGCCACGGCATCGATGCCGTTCACGACGAGGTTCAGAATTGCCTGCTGGAGCTGAACCTTGTCGCCCTTGACGCGGATCTCCGCAGGCGAGGGCTCCGTCACGAGCTCGACATCGTGCGTCAAGGCCTGCACGGAGAGGAAGCGAAACACCTCGCCGACCATCGCATTGAGGTCGAGCTCGCGGCGTTCGGTCGGGTCCCGCTTCAGGAACGAGCGCAGCCGGCTGATGATCTCGGCGGCCCGCTGATCGTCCCGTCGAATGTGGTCCAATATGTCCTCGATCTCTCCGAGGTCGGGCGCCGGATTGCGCAAGAGCTGCTGGGCCGTTTCGGCATTGATCAGGATGGCGGCGAGTGGCTGGTTCAGCTCGTGGGCGAGCGAGGTGGACATTTCGCCCGCGGTGGCGCGGCGATTCAGATGGGCGAGCTCCGACATGCGCTGACGCGCCTCGACCTCGGCCACGAAGCGCAGGCGGCGTTCGCGCAGCAGAATGGTGATCATCAGCGCCTGCATCAGAACGACGCTCGCGACCACGGTGACGTGCCAGGAATATTGCTCCCAGAAGGTGGGCTCACGGAAACGCACCTCGCTGCCGGGCGGCAGATTGGCTTCGTCCACGTTCCAGCGCTTGATCTCCCGCCAGTCGAAGATCGGCTTCACGTTGTCCCCGCCGAAAGGCACGATGCTCGACGGCGTTTCACCGTCGAGGATCCGTATCGCCAATTCGCCGGCTTCCCGTCCGATCATGTCGGGCCGCAGCAGGAAGCCGCCCACGCCCGACCGCCCGAGAAACGTATCGGACGTGATGATGATCGGGCGGTTAGCCTTCTCGGCGACGCGTGCGAGTGCCGAGGCCGGGGAATAATAGGTGCCTTCGCCGTCGGAATATATCGCCGAGGTCAGGATCGCAGAGCGGGCCGGCAAGGAGGCAACGTGATCGCGGACCTCGCGCAGCACGGCGCCGGACAGATCGGTGACTTCGAGGTCGGGCATTGCGGCCGCGAAATCCTGCTTCCACACGCCGTAGGTCAGCGGATTCTTCCAGGCCTCGCCGACGAGGACGACACGGTTCAGGTCGGGCACGATGGCGCGGGCAGCGGTCAAGAGCTGTGCCGGTCTCACCCGGGCGAAGACGGCCGTCGTGTTGGGCAGGAACAGCGCGCGTGTCTCGGGCAGATCAGGCACGAAGCCGTAGACGACGGGCGCGGCGGGCCAGATCTCCTGCTTGCGCTTCTGCAGGAATTTCGCCGATGCGACGCCGATCGAAACGATGACGTCGATCGGGCGCTGCGCATATTTGGTCTTGAGGTGGCCGACCAGACTCTCTTCGTAATCGGGTCCGGGAAAGCGGGTGAGATCGAGGCTCTCACCGTAGGTCACCGTGTGAGCCGTGCCGCTCTGCTTCGCGGCGGCGCGGATACCGGCAAAGATATCGGAATAAAAAGGCGAGCGAAAATCGGCTTCTTCCAGCACCAGGATCGAACGCTGCGGCTTGCCGCCGGCCGCGATGCACTCACGCGACAGGCTTGCGAGCAGGCAGACGATCAGGATGCGGACCAGGGCGGTGATCATACGCGTTGCTGGACCGTCGGCCCCGCCTCCAGTTGCAATCGCGCCTCCTCGATGAGGACGCACGCAAGAGCATACAAGCCGGAACTGGAGTTTCAAACGGAAGGATGCGCGTTCGCACGACCGGCGAAGCAGAGCGAGACGAAGTGCCGCTACTTGAACGGATCCTGGATCGAGGGTGACGATTGCCGGATGCGGCGCACGCTCACCGGCGTACCGTCGGAGACGAACAGCAGTTCATATAGACGACCTTCGTTGTCGGTCGCCGAGCAGGTAACGTCGTTCACTTTCCTGGCAGCGAAGTTTCCAGTCTGGCGGCAGAGGCCAGTGGAGATCTGCTCGGCCGGCACCGGCAGGCCGTCGACCTTGGGGCGGTCCTTGGAGTTGAGCAGCATGCGGTCGATCGGCAGCTCGTAGGAATTGTCGTCGGCGCGCTTGCCGTTCTCGCCGGAGAACGACACGACGTGATTGGCGTCGGAGGGATCGTCGACCGCGACCGCGAAATTGACCCGGCCCTTGTCGCCATGGGCGTAGGCCACCGTCTTGCAGGCGAAGGAGCGGCCGGCGACCTTGAACGTCTTGCAGTGGCCGGACATCAGCGCGAGCATGTCGATGAAGGCAGTCTGCTGCGCCGGCGGATTGTTGACCGGGATCGGTTTGGAAGTTTCGGCAAAACAAGGACTTGCCAGACATGGACTTGCCAAGCCCATGACCAAGGCGGCGAGGACCGGTCGGCGGAGGCGCATCGTCAGGCTCGCGTGCCAGAGGGCCGTGCTGGCGGAAAAGTCCCGCATCATAACCATCGAACCGCAAATTGGTTGCGATCCCGTTTGTTCTGCAAGACCTGTCTGGAATACCACCGCGCCACACCCCGACGGCGATTCGCCCAAATCGCCCCATCCGTCCGGCCGGCACTTGCCGCCAGGCCGGTGTTTTTTTCGTGGCAGGGATGGTGGCGGGCACCTCGCGGGGACCGGGCCGAGCAGGGGCGGGCCCAGCGCGCGCCCCCCCCCCCGGAATGGCTGGCTCCATCGTCGGCACGGCGGGGCCGCCGTCGGGGCTTGAGCCAATCGGGCTTTGCACGTAGTCTCGTAGAGGTTGATTGCACTACATTTTTCTTCTCCTGATTATTTTCCTGTTCTGATTTTTCTTCTCCTGATTGTTTTCCTCCTGCCGCGTGAGGAGTGCGTCATGAATTTCGAATTCGATACTTTCCTTCGTGCATTGTCCATCGCTCTCTTCAGTCTCATCGTTCCCGTCGGCGTCTATATCGGTCGCATGAACGTGCGTGCGAGCCGGCGCGAAATCGTGCGCGACCTCGAGAGACTCTTTCAATTTGCGAAAGTCGGCGGACGGCCGCTCATCCTGCCGTCGTTCGAGCTGGTCAAATACAAATACGATCCTGAAGCAAACCCGGAGCGGCAGGCCACGGATCCCGACTCCAACGCAATCCGGTTCTACATCTTCCCGGTCGCGATCTACGTCCTGCTGACCTATCTCTGCTTCGAGTTCGCGTTCAGGCAAGACATCGCGCCGCATGGCGTGGCCAAGCCCGCCAACTACGTCTCCAACTTCTGGACGCCGCGCGGTACGCCGGACGGGATGATCACCTACGCGTTCATCAGCAGCTACATCTGGTCGATCCAGTATCTGATCAGAAGGATTGCGAATTTCGATCTGTCGCCGATTTCGTTCTTCCAGTCGTTCTTCCACATCCTGCTCGCGATCTTCGTGACCGCGGCGGTTTGGCAATCCGGCTTCATGACCTATCTCGGCGACAGTGCGCAGGTTGCCCTGGCATTCGTCATCGGCTTCTTCCCCGACCTTTTCATCAGCGTGCTGATCGCGAAGTTTCCATGGATCCGGCTGCGCCGGGTGAGCTCGGCGAGCAAGGCGCTCCAGGAGGAGCTCCCGCTCGACATGATCCTCGGGATCGACCCGTTCATGAAGCTCCGCCTCGGCGAGTTCGAGATCGAGGACGTGCAGAATCTTGCGACCATCAACCCGATCCAGATCTTCGTGGAGACCCCCTATGGGCTCTACGAGGTCATGGACTGGGTTGCGCAGGCGCAGCTCATCCTCGCCGTCGGCCCGGAACGGACGCGCAAGCTGCGGGAGATGAACATCCGCACGATCTTCGATCTCGAACGCTGCCTGAAGAATCCGCTGCTGCGGCAGCGGCTCATTCATGTCCTGCTGCATGTCGAGGCCAAATACGCCCCCAAATTCGAGGCGGTCCCGGCAGATGCCGTCGCTACGGGCAGCGAGGTTCCGCTGAACGACGCGGATGCGCTGCAGGCCATCGTGGCCTACATCCGCGACGATCTGCACGTGCGCCGGCTGCGTCAGATCTGGGATGTCATCAACGGGCACCTGGACGGGCGCTATGACGAGCAGCCGATCAGGCCGAAGCAGGTGCCGGCGCCGCGCAAGGCGACGGCCGTCAAGCCGCCGGTTGCCGCCGTGGCCGCGCGCAACGGGGCCCGCCGCAATGAGCTGGTCGATCACGGCGCGCCCGGGCAGGATGCTGCGTAACGGCCTGTGACCGCGCGAGAAGAGCAGGGCGCGACGGCTCGGATCGAGCCGTCGCGCTTTAGCGTTGCCCGCTCAGCCGGCGGCCAGAAGCTGCCACTGTGTGTCACGCTGTGAAGGACGGCGATGCAGCCTTCGGTCCAGCGCGGCGCGGGCCTCGGCGAATGCGTTGCTCCGGATCAGCGCAACGATGTAAGTGTCCTCGACCAGCTCGCGCTGGGCGTGGCTGCCGCCGATCCGCACGACTTCGGCGAGGACAGGCGCGAGCGTTTTGACGCATGAGGCGTAGTCTTCGTCCGCGAAGGCTGCCAGCGCGCGAAAAATCGCAGGGACCACGGGGCCGGCCGGCAGCTTGCCGTCGGCGAGGCGCTGCTCGATGGTCGCAAGCCGCGCGCTGAGGGCTGCATGGTTTTGCGTCGCCGCCGCGAACAGCGCCATGTGGACGTCGGCAAAGGACAGGCTCGACTTCGGGAACAGTTTTTGCGCGGTGGCGTCAGCCTCGAGCCAGAGCGCCCTCGGCACGGTGTGGCCATATGCCGACAGCCGCCACAGCAGCGAGGCGGCGTCGGTGATGACGTTGAGCGGCGGTGCCTGCGTGGCGGTGGGCCGGAGCACGTCGGAATAGATCGCGCGCGCGCGTGCCGCATCGCCGTGCTCGAGCGCGCCGAGCGCCTGGTGCCAGCGAATATGGCCGTGCAGGATGCCGGCGCGGTCGTAGGAGGGAATCCACGCCTCGACGAGGCGGTCGGCGGCGTCGATCGAGCCGTCCTCGAACATCGCATGCAGCACCGCGTGCGCGGCGTGGGCATTGGCTCGGCGCAGATTGAAGCCGCGCTCGGTCACGCTGCGGCCGCGCGCGACGTCGCCATTCTCGGTCATGGCCCAGCCGGACATGGTGAGGAACCACCAGTCCTCGCCGTAATGCTGCGCCACGCGCTCGCACAGCTCGTGCCGCGCGCGGTCGTGGTCGGCCATGCCGGAGAAGGCGAACAGGCCGAACGCGCCGAGCGGCAGCGACAGCACCATGGCATCGCGCGGCCAGCTCTCGATGTGCTTCAGCGTCGATGCGATCGCCTCCGGCAGCCGGCCCTCGACCGCAAGCGCCAGCGTTTCGACATGCGAGCGCTCACGCTCCGTGCCGCGCTTGGCGACCAACTGGCGCGCGAGCGCCGCCTTGCTCCTTGCGAGATCGCCCTGCTGGTAGAAGGCGTGCACGCGGGCGCGCGCGATATGGGGAAGCGCGAAGTCAGGATCGGCGGCAATGGCGCGCTCGAGCGTCTCCGCCATGCCGGTCCAGCCCGCGAGCATGAGGTCGACGCCTTCGCGATAAGCCGCCGCGGCGTCGTGAGAGGTGGTTGAGAGCGGCAGGCCGTAGCGGTCTTCGTGTGCCATCTTCGTCTCGCGAAGGTTCAGGCGGTCCGTGTGCGGCGGCCTTCGATCGGATAGGCGGGGTCGTTGTAGCCCGGCGTCGAGGGATGTCCCGGCACGACCAGCCGGTCGATCAGCGCCTCGTCATCTCCGGTGAAACGATAGCCGAGTGCGCTGATGTAACCATCCCACTGCTCCTCGGTGCGCGGGCCTGCGACGATCGAGGAGACGAAGGCGGAGTTGAGCACCCAGGCGACGGCGAACTGGCCGGCGGTGATGCCCTTCTTCTCGGCGTGAAGCTTGATCTCCTGCGCGAGCTGGAGCGACTCAGGTCGCCATTCGGTCTGCATCATGCGGGTGTCGTTGCGACCGGCGCGCGTCTCCTTGTCGGGGGCGGCGTCCGGCTTGTACTTGCCGGTGAGCACGCCGCGCGCCAGCGGACTGTAGGGCACGATGCCGAGGCCGTAATAGGAGCAGGCCGGGAAGTGCTCGACCTCGGGCATGCGGTTCATGGCGTTGTAATAGGGCTGGCTCACCGCGGGACGGTCGATGCCGAGCCGGTCGCAGATGTTGCAGATCTCGGCGACGCGCCAGGCACGGTAGTTCGAGACGCCGAAATAGCGCACCTTGCCGGCGCGGATCAGGTCGCCCATCGCGCGCACCGTCTCCTCCAGCGGCGTCGCATGGTCTTCCTTGTGCAGATAGTAGATGTCGATGTGGTCGGTGCCGAGCCGCTTCAGGCTTTCGTCGGCGGCCTGCAGCACCCAGCGGCGCGACAGGCCGACGCGGTTGGGATCGTTCCCCGTCCCAGTGTTCATGGGATTGGCGAGCTTGGTCGCGAGCACCCAGGCATTGCGATCATTGGCGATGGCGCGGCCGACCACCTCTTCGGATGCACCCTTCGAATAGGCATCCGCCGTGTCGATGAAATTGATGCCGGCGCCGCGCGCCTTGTCGATGATCCGCTTGGACGTGGCTTCATCGGTCGGCCCGCCGAACATCATGGAGCCCAGGCAGATCGGCGACACTTTCAGGCCGCTGCGGCCGAGCTGACGGTATTGCATGGGTGGGTCCTCGATATTGGTTGAGGGCAGCATAGCCAGCAACGGTCGTGATTGCGAGCGCAGCGAAGCAATCCAGAACTGCCGTCTCTTCTCGTCGTCCCGGACAAGCGCGCCTCAAGCGCGCGCAGATCCGGGACCCATAACCACAGGATTGCGTTTGGCGAAGACTCGAAGTTGGCGGCGGTGCGCTACGACTCCTCCCTGGGGTTATGGATCCCCGCGTTCGCGGGGATGACGGCGGAGCGTGTAGTGGGCTGCGGTGGCAGCCTGACCGCTTTGCCTACCCCGGCCCCTTCAGAATCTTGAACACGCCGTTCGCCATCACGATGCAGCGGCCGTCCACCGTCACTTCCGTGCTCATGAAGATCAGGCTGCGGGTCGAGCGCACGACGCGGGGGCGGGAGATCAGGATGTCGCCGATCTGGCCGGCCTCGACGAAATGGGTGTCGAGCTGCACGGTCGCCATGTATTCCTTGCCGGAGGTGTAGCGGGCGGTCATGCCGCAGGTGCGGTCGGCGAAGGTCATCATCACGCCGCCCTGGACCATGCCGCGGCGGTTGTGGTGCTTGTCCTCGGTCGCGAGCGCGAACTCGTAATGGCCGTCGACTTTGCGCTCCCACAGGGGACCGACCAGGTGCATGAAGCCGGTGGTCTCAAGAATGCTCCAGCCCTCCGATTTGAGCCTTGCGGCGGTCTTGCTCGTCATTGCTCCGTCCATCCCTGCAGCGCGTCTCTCTCCTCGTTTCATCAGATGCAGTCCTGGTGTAGTCAAGCATCATGAGACCTTTCGGCGATGCCACCAGACGGAATATCGAAGCCGCCTGCGCCTCCTTCGCGCGGCTGCCCGAAACGGCTGAGCCGTCGGCGCTGAAGCGCGCCGCCGTGGTGCTGGCGCTGACCGAATCCAGTGACGGCGACGACACGGCCTTCCTGCTCACGCGGCGCGCGTCGAGCTTGCGTTCGCATCGCGGACAATGGGCCCTGCCCGGCGGACGCTGCGATGCCGGCGAGACGCCGGTCGAAGCGGCGCTGCGCGAGCTGGACGAAGAGCTCGCGCTCAAACTTTCGGCCGAGGCGGTGCTCGGCCTGCTCGACGATTACCCGACCCGCTCCGGCTATCTGATCACGCCTGTCGTGGTGTGGGCTGCCGACAGTGTCGCGATCCGGCCGAACCCGGACGAGGTCGCCTCGGTCCATCGCATCGCGCTCGCGACGATCGAGCGCGATGAGGCCTTCGATTTCACAGGGATCCCCGAAAGCAGCCGCCGTGTGATCCGCTTCCATCACCAGATGAGCCTGATCCACGCGCCGACGGCGGCCCTGATCTACCAGTTCCGCGAGGTGCTGGCGGGGCGGCAGACCCGCGTCACGGAGCTGGAACAGCCGGTATTTGCCTGGAAGTGATGGTAAACGGCGCGTTAACGTGACGGTTACCGGATGCCTGCTAAGAGGGCGGCATGCATCGATCGATTCGAAACAAATTGGCGCTGGTTCCACTCGCGCTCGTCCTGATCACGCCGTCCGCGCGCGGCGGCGAGGCCGACGTGCTGCCGCCGGCCGTCCGCAATGCCAACGCCCAGCTGCTGTCGCAGTTTTTCGCGCAAGGTGGGGCTTCGCCGGCCGTGCTCGAATATCGCCGCAAGCTGGCGGAGTACCAGGCGGCGCGCGCGGCCTTCGACGCCGAGGCTGGGGCCTATTGGAGCCAGATCTCGGAGAAGCGGAAGGGCCGCAACGCCAAGCGGCGCAGCGGGCAGCAGATCACGCTCGACGACTACGTGCTGGAGCATCCGCCGCTTTATAACGGGCCGAAGAAGCCGGTGAATCCGGAGCCGGAGGAAACGCCGGACCGGCCGCCCCGCAAACCGATCCCCGTCGTCTCCGATTTCCTGCGCGCGGCGCAGGAGCTCTATCAGTTCACGCCGCAGCGTCCCTCCAGCGAGGTCGAGTTCAAGCGCGCCTATGCGCGCTACGCGCTCGCCTCCGGGCTGACGCGCGAGCAGGCGGTGCGGGTCTATTCGTTCGAGACTGGCGGCACCGGCAGTCACGATGTGCAGGCGGGCATCGAGCATGGCGGCAAGCGCGCGATCTCGACCGCGATGGGCTACAACCAGCTCCTGACCACCAACAGCGTCGAGCTGCTGGCCGAGCAGGGTCACGAGCTCATTCGCGCCCTTTCCGAGAAGGTTGCGCGTATGTCAGGGCCGGCGCGGCAGGCGCTCGAGCACAAGCTCGTCGTGCTCAAGAAGATGGTGGCGCATGCGAAGTCGGTGCCCGACACCTGGTCGGAGCACGAGAAGATCGGCAACACCGCGCAGGGCTGGGCCATGCACGCGATGGTGCTCGACATCGATGTCGGTCCCATGCTGCAGACCCACAAGCTGCTGACCTCGGTGCTGTTCGCCCGCGCCAAGGGCTACACCCGTCCGCTCACCGCGGCCGAGCTCGAGATGATGAACCTCACCGGCGACGGCACCGGGCTCGACATGGTGACGATGCCGCAGGCGATGCGCGAGCAGGTGCCGACCTCGAACTTCTTCCAGCGCGGCGGCTATGAGCGCAACCCCGTCGCGATCCGCCACAACACGGTGGCCAAGCTGCTGGCGGTGACGGACGACCGGATGGATTCGAACAGCGGCAAACCCGGCGCAAGGGAATTGGCGGCGGCGTTTTAGAAATCGGTGTCGTCCCGGACAAGCGCGCCTCAAGCGCGCGCAGATCCGGGACCCATAGCCACAGAATTAGATTTGGCGAAGACTCGTGGTTACCGACTTCGCGCCACGACTCCTTCCTGTGGCTATGGGTCCCGGGTTCGCGCTTCGCGCGCCCCGGGACGACAGGAAGGGATTACTGATCCGGCCCGAACTTGAACTTGCCGTCGCCTTCCAGATACGGGCCGCTGCGCATGTAGAGCTGGCCGTTGTGGCCGATGAAGAACAGCGTGCCGCGCGGGACCTTCTTGGCGCCCTTCAGGAGCTCGCCGGCGTTGCTGGTGCCCATCTTGTAGGAAAAGGTCTTGCCGTCCTTGTCATAGGCGTAGCCGGTATCGGGCTTGAGCTCCCACGGCGTTGCCGGCGCTTGTGCGACGGCGGGCCCGGCGAAACTGCCAAGCAGCGTGACGAGTGCAATCGAAACAGGTGCAAATGTCTTCGTTGAAAATGCCATGATCCATCCTCCCCCGTCGTGGGGCATCGGGCTTGAACAAATCACGAACGGTATGCCCGGGTCAATTTGCGAAAGCGCCGCAGCGCATCACGTCTTGCCCAGCAGTTTGTGATTTTCCCCGCGTCCCCTCGCGACTATGTTCCGCTTTCCGTCTAGAACGCAACTCGACAAAATCATGGGTAGGGATGATTCGGATGCGCCATGTGATTAAACTCTGCTGGGCTGCTGCATTGTCATTGACGGCGCTGGCGCCGGCCGCCCGGGCCGATGACTACCAGCTCAGCCACAACCAGCGCATTTCGTGCAGCCGCGGCCTCGCCCCGGGCAAGCTGAACACCGCGACCTGCAAGTCCTACACCTATCTCTTCAACACCAGGACCTCGGAATATTTCCGCTGCCAGGTCTCGCTCGCGCTGACCCGCGACAACAAGGAAGTCATCAACGTCCAGACCGATGGCGGCTGCATCAAGAAGCCGCGCATCTTCGAGGCCGACGGCCACTATGATTTCGACGCCACCGAGACCGAGCCGCCGAACACCAACTCGTTCTTCGGGCCCGGCGGCTATTCGATCTGGGCCGCTGACGTGACCGCGCAGAAGGTGCGCGGCTGCATCATCATCTCCTCCGGCCTCGGCTCCGACATCTCCAAGTGCCTGGACATGACGTTCCAGTAGAAGGCTGGCGCGTCTGGACCCGATGTCCCGACATGCGCCGGATCCGACTGCGCCACGTCGCCGCAGCCGCCGGGTTCCCGAAAAGTCGAGCCGGAACGGCCCTTTCCCGCAGTTCTGTTTTGTCTTTTGGATGGGTTGACCCGATCGCCTCATCCGGCCAATTTCGCGGCCGGTTTGGGGAGTACAACAACCATGAAACGGACCATTTTCGGCGCGGCCGCAGCTCTGGCTCTGGCGGCGTCGGCACCTTGCGCGCAGGCGCAATCCTTCATCAACGTGCTGACCGGCGGCACCTCCGGCGTCTATTATCCGCTCGGGGTCGCGATCGGGAAGATTTACGGCGACAAGATTCCGAACGTGAAGACGCAGGTGCAGGCCACCAAGGCGTCGGTCGAGAATTTGATCCTGCTGCAGCAGGGCCGCGGCGAGCTGGCGTTCACGCTGGGCGATTCGCTGAAAGCGGCCTGGGACGGCGAGGAGGAGGCGGGCTTCAAGACCAAGCTCGACAAGCTCCGTACCATCGGCGCGATCTACCCGAACTACATCCAGATCGTCGCGACGGCCGATAGCGGCATCAAGACGCTCGCCGACCTCAAGGGCAAGAGCCTTTCCGTCGGCGCGCCGAAATCGGGCACGGAGCTGAATTCGCGCGCGATCCTGGCCGCCGCCGGCATGAGCTACAAGGACCTCGGCAAGGTCGAATATCTGCCCTTCGCCGAATCCGTCGACCTCATGAAGAATCGCCAGCTCGCAGCGACGCTGCAATCGGCCGGCCTCGGCGTCGCCTCGCTGAAGGACCTCTCGACCTCGAGCCCGATCACCGTGGTGTCGGTGCCGAAGGAGACCGTCGACAAGATCGGCCCGCCCTTCGTCTCGGCGATCATCCCGGCCAACACCTATACCGGCCAGGACAAGGACGTGCCGACTGCGGCCGTGATCAACTATCTCGTCACCAGCTCCGCCGTGTCGGACGATCTCGCCTATCAGATGACCAAGCTGGTCTACGAATCGCTGCCGGAACTGCAGAATGCGCACGCGGCCGGCAAGGAGATCAAGCTCGAGACCGCCGCCAGCGGCAGCCCGGTCCCGCTGCACCCCGGCGCAATCCGCTATTACAAGGAAAAAGGGCTGATCAAGTAATCAGCCTCATCCGCCGACGTCATGCCCGGGGCAAAAGCGCGAAGCGCGTCTTCGCGCCAGATGTCCCGGGCATCCACGTTCTTGGACGCACTTTCAGGCCGTGGATGGCCGGGACAAGCCCGGCCATGACGGGTGCGGCGGCGGTGCCGATGTTACAATTGCCCGCACAGGGCTGAGGACGATTTAGGATGCTGGAACAGGCAGAGGGTACGGCGTCGGCCCCCGAGAAGGTCAAGGTCGAGTTCGACAATTTCGAGCACGGTTTCCCGGAAGGCTTCGGCCCGCGCGGGTGGGGCGCGCTCGCCTATTGGATCGGCATCGCCTTCGCCACCTTCCAGCTCTATGTCGCCGCCTTCAACTACCTGCCGAGCCAGGTGGTGCGCGGCGTCCATGTCGGCTTCCTGGTCCTGCTCACCTTCGGCCTGATCGCCAACTTCACCGCGAAGAGCAATGCCGGCCGTGCGCTCGGCTGGGCGATCGGTGCTGCCGGCTTCTTCTGCGGGCTCTACCAGTGGATCTTCTATGCCGATCTGATCGCCCGCGACGGCGATCCGACGCGGCTCGATCTCGTGGTCGGCACTGTGCTGGCCGTGCTGATCTTCGAGGGCACGCGGCGTCTGATGGGCGCGGCGCTGCCGCTGATGTGCGGGGCCTGCCTCGTCTACTGGTTCTTCGGCCAATATCTGCCGTCGCCGCTCAATCATCGCGGCTATGATTTCGACCAGATCATCACGCATCTGTCGTTCGGCACCGAGGGCTTCTACGGCGTGCCGATCTACGTGTCGGCGACCTACATCTTCCTGTTCATCCTGTTCGGCTCGTTCCTGGAGCGCGCCGGCATGATCCAGCTCTTCACCGATGTCTCGCTCGGCCTGTTCGGCAGGACCCGCGGCGGCCCCGCCAAGGTCGCGGTGTTCGCCTCGGGCATGATGGGGACGATCTCCGGCTCCGGCGTCGCCAACGTCGTCACCGTCGGCCAGTTCACGATTCCCTTGATGATCCGGTTCGGCTATCGCCGCGCGTTCGCCGCGGGCGTCGAGGCCACGGCCTCGATGGGCGGCCAGATCATGCCGCCGGTGATGGGCGCGGTCGCCTTCATCATGGCCGAGACGCTCGGCGTGCAATATTCGGAGATCGTCAAGGCGGCCGCGATCCCCGCGATCCTCTACTTCGCCTCGGCCTTCTGGATGGTGCATCTGGAGGCAGGCAAGCACGGCCTCACCGGCATGAAGCGCTCGGAAACACCGAGCGCCTGGAAAGCGCTTGTGAAGGGCTGGTACCTGGTGCTGCCGCTCGCAGCCCTGGTCTATATGCTGTTCGAAGGTTTTACGCCGCTCTATGCCGGCAGCATGGGCCTGGCGCTGACCGTGGCGCTGATCCTCGGCACTGCCATCACGACGGGCGCCCCCTCGAATGCGATCCGCATCATCTTCTGGGTCGGGCTTGCACTGGTCGTTGCCGCGTTGTCGCGTGACGGGCTCAAGATCGTGCCGGTTGCGAGCGTCGTGGTCGGTCTGATCCTGATCACCGCGTTCGTGCGTGGCGGGTTCAGGGCCCTGCGCGAGTGCCGCGACGCGCTGGCCGAGAGCGCCAAATCCGCCATCACCGTCGGCATGGCCTGCGCCATCGTCGGCGTCATCATCGGCATGATGTCGCAGACCGGCGTCGGCACCATCTTCGGCGGCTGGGTGATCGGGCTCGGCGAGAAGAGCCTGTTCCTGGCGCTGATCATGACCATGCTGCTGTCGATCCTGCTTGGCACGGGCATTCCGACCATCCCGACCTACATCATCACGGCTGCGCTGGCGGCGCCCGCGCTGGCCAAGCTCGGCGTGCCGCTGATCGCGAGCCACATGTTCGCCTTCTATTACGGCATCATGGCCGATCTCTCGCCGCCGGTTGCGCTGGCCGCGCTCGCGGCGGCGCCGATCGCGAAGGAGAATCCGGACAAGATCGGTTGGGAGGCGATGCGCATCGCGCTTGCCGGCTATGTCATCCCCTTCATCTTCGTCTATTCGCCGGCCTTGATGCTGCAGGCCGGCGATCCCATGGCAGCCAAGCTCGGCTTCTATGGCGCGGTGGCGCTGGCGAGCGTGAAGGCACTGGTGGCGATCGCCCTGTTCGGCATGGTCGCGATCGGCTTTCTGTTCACGAAGCTGACGCTCGTCGAGCGCCTGGTCGCGCTCGGCGCTGCGTTCTGCCTGCTCGGCGAATTTGCGTTCAGCGACACCGCCGGCTTCGTGCTCGCTGCCGCGCTCGTGCTGTGGCAGTGGCGGCAGCGTCCGCCGGCGCCTGTCGAGGCGGTGTGAGCCTCTGCTTCGCAACGGCGTTCGGCGTGAAGACGCTGGCGCTGTCCGCGTTCACGCTGGTGTGGACGCATTCGATCGCGAAGGTCGACTGGCAGGAAGACTGGCGCGTCACGCCCGCGGGTCTCGAGCTGGTGCAGGCCCGCGTCAAGGGCACCGGCCCCGGCATGGAGCCGCCGCCGGAAGCGCGGCTGGTCGACGGCTGGTTTCAATGGCAGCCGAAGCGAGCGCCGATGCCGGAGGTGGTGCTCGGCAATTCCGGCGCGGCCGGGGAATGGCGGCTGTGCCATGACGGACAATGCCAGACGCTGTCGGAGATTGTCGGGCATCCCATTGGTGCTAACGTCACCACGATGAAAGTCTGCGACAATCCGTAGCCCGCATGAGCGCAGCGACATGGGGGAGCACTGTCCCCGGTTATCGCTGCGTTCATTCGGGCTACAAGAACAACAAAAGGAGACACGCGATGGATCGGCTCAAGGGCAAGGTTGCGATGGTGGTGGGGGCCGGCTCGATCGGACCCGGCTGGGGCAACGGCAAGGCGACCGCGGTGACCTTCGCGCGCGAAGGCGCGCAGGTGTTTTGCGTCGATCGCAACGGCGCAGCCGCCGAGGAGACCGCGAAGATCATCACCGGCGAGGGCGGCAAGGCGACGGCGTTCACCGCCGACGTGTCCCGCGCGAGCGAGATCGAGGCGATGGTGGCGGCATGCCTGAAGGCCTATGGCCGCATCGACGTGCTCGACAACAATGTCGGCATCGCCGAGATGGGCAGCGTGGTCGAGGTCACCGAGGAAAGCTGGGACCGCGTCTTCAGCGTCAACCTCAAGAGCGCTTATTTCGCCATGAAGCACGTCATCCCCGTCATGGTGAAGCAGGGCGGCGGCTCGATCATCAACATCTCCTCGATCGCCTCGATCCGCCACATGGGTATCTCCTACGTCACTTACGGCACCTCGAAGGCGGCGATGAACCAGATGACGCGCACCACCGCGATCGAATTCGCGCGCCATCACGTCCGGGTCAATGCAATCCTGCCCGGTCTGATGAAGACGCCGATGGTCGAGCATTCCGCAGGTCTTGCCAACAGCTACGCCAAGGGCGATGTCGAGGCGATGTGGCGCGCGCGCGATGCGCAGGTGCCGATGGGCCACATGGGCGACGCCTTCGACGTCGCCAACGCCGCACTGTTCCTGGCCTCCGACGAGTCGAAATATGTGACGGGGATCGAGCTCGTGGTGGACGGCGGGATCACGTGCAAGGCGGGGGCGTAGCCGCCTCACGCTCCGCTGTCGTCCCGGGGCGCGCAGGGCGCGAACCCGGGACCCATAACCACAGGGTCAGGTTGTCTCGTTAAACGGTAACTCCGAGTCCCGTAACCACATCTGCCTGTGGTTATGGGTCCCGGATCGGCGCTTCGCCCCAGTCAACGCTGCGCGTTGCCTGGGGCTTCGCTTGTCCGGGACGACAGCGGTGGCTACTGCGCCAGCGCCAAGATCCCGCCGGCAAAGGCGTGCCACGCGGCGGTCTCGCTGATCGGCCAGTTCAGCACCTTCACCGCCAGCAGCGCGAGCGTGCCGTAGATGTAGACCGGATGCACGCGGCCCTCGGTGCGCCAGTCGCGTATCATGGCGACGACGAGCAGCAGCGAGGCGACGACGGCCGGCGCGATCGTCACCGGCACCGGCGGCGGGCCGGGCGGTCCGGGAGGAGCGAGGAAGGTCAGGAACCAGCGCGCGATCGCGGCGTCGAGGATCGAGACCGCTGCGAGCAGCATCAGCCGCTTGTGGATCTCGGGCTTGCGCGTGTTCACGATCGCCAGCACGAACACGATCGCGAAGAACGCGATCCCGCTCATCGGCACGATCGAGAAACCGATGCCGGCCTCGCGCTGCCCGAGCGCGGCGGAATGCTGCATCACGTGAACGGAGGCGAGGAAGCCGAAGATCGTCATCGCTGTCGCAAGCGAGACGCCGGCGATGCCGAGCGAGCGGTGGTTGACTATGCGGCCCGAGGCCGCGAGCCAGGTCTGCAGCACGAAATAGAGCGACCATGTGAAGAACAAGAATCCGTGAAAGTGAATCACGGGACTTGCGGAGAATGTCCGGTGGGCGAGCGGCACCCAATAGGTCGGTGCGAAACCGAGAAAAGCCGTGGCAGCGCAGGCCAGGGCCATGTGGAGATAAAAATGTCGTGCAGGCGACGCATCACGCGCGCGTACACGACGGTCGTCGGTCAGGGTTGTCATCAGGAGTGAGTCTGGGAAGGCAGGGTTTGGTTCAACGCCCGCTTCCGTCACCGCTGTCGTCCCGGACAAGCGTAAGCGCAGATCCGGGACCCATAACCACAGGAC